>CACXYM010000005.1 GCA_902771935.1 uncultured Bacteroidales bacterium | reverse complement strand
TCTTAGCTGTGGAATGCTTTGTAGTTGCTGCGGCTGCTCTTGCTGTTCGATAAGTGCGGGAAGAGGTTCTATGGTCTCGCCCGGATACCACGGAATAGTATCCCCCCACGCGAAGGAGTTCGCAGCAAGGAGAAAGAGAAAGAAAAAGATGATATGTTTCTTAGCTTTTACAAAGTCCACTCGTAACCGTCTTTGGTGTCTTTTATTTGGAATCCAAGTTCAGTAAGGTTGTTACGAATTTTGTCGCTTGTAGCCCAGTCTTTATTGCGTTTAGCGTCCAAGCGGATGTCGAGTAATAAATCCACAGCGCCGTTGAAAGCGGACATTTTATTTGACATTTGTGATTTGTCATTTGCCATTTCGTCGCCTAAGCGTAAGCCGAGGATATCTATTGCGTAGTCTTTCCAGACCTTACGCAGTTCGTCTAAGTCTTCCGATGAAATCGAAGCTTTTTGGTCGTAGATGGTATTGATGACTCGTGCGGAGTCGAAGAGTGCTTGAAGCACCATCGGGCTATTGAGGTCGTCATCCATTGCGTCAGCGCAACGCTGCCGCAAAGTCGAAAGTTGAAAGTCAAAAGTCGAAAGGTTACTCGGTTGAATTTTCTGCAAGCGGGTGTATGCCTCTTGGAGTCGTGCAAAGCCTTTCTCAGCCGCTTCGAGTGCTTCCGAGGAGAAGTCCACAGTAGAGCGGTAGTGCGCCATGAGAATGAAGAATCGGATGGTCATGGGCGAGAAAGGTTTTGTGAGTAAGTGGTGGTCACCATTGAAGAACTGCTGGAGGGTGATGAAGTTATTGTAGGACTTACCCATTTTCTTTCCGGCGATGGTGATCATGTTATTGTGCATCCAGTAGTGGACGGACTCATGTCCCAGAGCGGCGCACGATTGTGCTATCTCCGCTTCGTGGTGTGGGAACATAAGGTCCATTCCGCCACCGTGGATGTCAAATTCTTCGCCGAGGTATTTGGTTCCCATGGTAGAGCATTCCATGTGCCATCCCGGGAAGCCTTCCGACCATGGACTTGGCCAGTGCATGATATGTTCAGGCGCGGCTTTTTTCCAAAGTGCGAAGTCGTAGGAGTGCTTTTTTTCGTCCTGTCCATCGAGTTCTCGCGTATCGGTCACGATATCTTCGAGATTGCGTCCGGAAAGTTTGCCATAAGGGAAATCTTTGGCGTATTTCTCTACATCCATATACACACTACCGTTGGATATATAGGCATACCCGTGATCGAGAATACGTTGCACAAAAGCTATTTGTTCGATTATATGTCCCGAAGCGTGCGGCTCGATACTTGGAGGAAGGACGTTGAGTGCTTCCATATCGTGATGATATCGGTTGGTGTAGTATTGCACAACTTCCATCGGCTCGAGTTGTTCGAGTCGTGCTTTTTTCGCTATCTTATCTTCTCCTTCGTCGGCATCGTGTTCGAGGTGTCCAACATCCGTGATGTTGCGCACATAGCGTACTTTGTATCCGAGGAATTGCAGATAGCGGAACAGTAAGTCAAAAGTGATAGCAGGACGAGCGTGTCCAAGGTGTGCATCGCCATACACGGTGGGACCGCAGACATACATGCCTACGCGTCCCTCGTGCAGTGGTCTAAAATACTCTTTTTGTCGAGATAGTGTGTTATAGATTTGGAGCATAATAGTCAAAAGTCGAAAGTCGAAAGTCGAAAGATGAAGGTCTAAAGCAGAGTGTCGGGGTTCAGATGCTCTTTTTCTATGTCTTTGAAATAGTTGAACGTACCGACTTTAAGTTCGTCGCAAGCTGCTTCGTCGCAGACGATGATACCATGTTGGTGCATTTGTAGCGCCGAGACGGTCCACATGTGGCTAATAGGTTCTTCGATAGCATGTTGGAGCGCACGTGCCTTATTATGTCCGTTGACCATAATAAGCACTTCTTTGGCATCCATTACTGTTCCCACTCCGACGGTGAGAGCGGTTTTGGGAACTTGGTTGATGTCGTTATCGAAGAAGCGTGAGTTAGCGATGATGGTATCGGTAGTCAGTTCTTTTTTGCGTGTGCGGCTGGTGAGTGATGAGCCCGGTTCGTTGAATGCAATATGTCCGTCCGGTCCGATTCCACCGAGGAAGAGATGTATACCGCCATAGTTTTTAATTTTTTCTTCGTAGCGGGCACATTCGGCTTCGAGGTCAGGCGCGTTTCCGTTAAGGATGTTGACATTCATGAAGCTGTGATAACTCTCCGGATGGTTTTCGGGAATCCCGACGTATTCGTCCATGTTAAAAGTTACGACATTGCGGAAACTTACTTTTCCTGCTTCGCAGAGTTTGATAAGTTCTTTGTACATTCCCAGCGGACTGCTACCGGTGGGTAATCCGAGCACGAAAGGACGGCTTTCTTTAGGTCCAAATTCGTTAATACGTTTAGCTACATAGTTAGCTGCCCATTTAGAGAGGAGCTCGTAGCTTGGTTGAATAATAACACGCATTGTTTTGAAAAGTTAAATTGTTAATTGTTTCATTGTTAGTTATAACACCCTTGTTTGCCGGTAACTACTGCCTAACGGACAAGCCTGGTTTGTAATTAATTTACTTGTTCGAGAACGACAGCGGATCGAGCAGGTAAATATAGTTTGAGCCAACCTTTGTGGTCCTTTTTGTAAAACGGATCAGGTTGTGTAAAATGTTCGATGGAATCGTCGGAAAGTCCAAATCCGGCGAACTCTTTGGCATCGGTGTTCAGTACAACGCGATACTTACCTTCGGCTGTCAAGATGCCGTAGTCAGAGAAGGATTTTTGTCCGTTCCAGTTGAAGACGAAGACAAGTTTGTCACGACGGTAAGCAACGACTTGGTCACCTTCGTTATCCCAAAGCGTATAAACCCACGGCAGGTGTGTACCATTTTCATCCTTAACCATGTGGAGATTTTTACGCAGTAAATCAACCATAGCGGCATCAAAGCGGTTGAGGTCAGCGAAGAAATAATTCGGGTTGTCCACGAGACTCCATTGACGGCATGCGTATTTGTAACTCCATCCGTTGCCTTCACGCGGGAAATCGATCCATTCGGGATGTCCGAATTCGTTGCCCATGAAGGTGAGGTATCCGCCGTTAACAGTAGAAGCAGTGATGAGACGAATCATCTTATGGAGTGCTATACCGCGGTCCACCATATAGGTTGAGTGTCCGTGTTCGAAGTGCCAGTACATATCGGCATCGACGAGACGGAAGATGATGGTCTTGTCTCCGACAAGCGCCTGGTCGTGCGACTCAGCATAAGAGATGGTTTTCTCGTCTTGTCGGCGGTTAGTCATTTCGTATAGGATGTGTCCAGCTTTCCAGTCTTCGTCTTTTACTTCCTTAATATATTTAATCCAGAAGTCAGGAATACCCATTGCGAGTCTGTAGTCGAAACCGACACCTCCATCTTTCTGCGGGCAAGCGAGTCCAGGCATACCGGACATGTCTTCGGCGATAGTGATGGCATTCTTCTTGACTTGGTGGATAAGTTTATTGGCGAGTGTGAGGTACATGATAGCGTCACCATCCTCGTTGCCGTTGAAGTATGAGCCATAGCCGTTGAAGTCTTCTCCGAGTCCGTGGCTGAGGTACATCATCGATGTGACGCCGTCGAAACGGAATCCGTCGAAGCCGTATTCGTCAATCCAGAACTTACAGTTAGAGAGGAGGAAGTGGAGCACTTCCGGTTTACCGTAGTTGAAACAGAGACTGTCCCAAGCCGGATGTTCGCGTCTTGCTCCATCGTGGAAGTATTGGTATGGAGTGCCATCGAAGTTTCCGAGTCCTTCGAGTTCGTTTTTTACGGCATGTGAATGAACGATATCCATGATGACTGCGATACCGCGGCTGTGTGCATCGTCGATAAGAGCTTTGAGTTCTTCGGGTGTTCCAAAGCGTGAGGAAGCTGCAAAGAAGTTGGAGACATGGTAACCGAATGAACCGTAGTATGGGTGTTCTTGGATAGCCATGATTTGTATGCAGTTGTATCCGAGATTAGCGATACGTGGCAGCACGTTTTGTCTGAACTCGTCATAGGTAGAGACTTTCTCCGCATCTCCCGCCATACCGATATGGCACTCGTAGATAAAGAGCGGTTCCACTTTTTGTTTGCCACCTTTGATGGTTTTATGTTTCCATTTATAGTCAGCCGGCGCCCAAACTTGTGCTGAGAAGATCTTGGTATAATCGTCTTGAACGACACGGCGGGCATAGCTTGGGATTCGTTCTCCATAACCTCCGTTCCACTCAACGAGCAATTTGTAGAGTTGTCCGTGCTGCATGGCTTTTTCTGGCAGGATAGCTTCCCAGACACCGTTTCCGATGGGTTGGAGACGGTAGTCTTCGGATTTCTGCCAGTTGTTCATATCACCTTTGATATAGATGGCGGTGGCATTCGGTGCCCATTCGCGAAGCACCCACCCTTTGTCCGTGTGGTGCAGGCCAAAATAGAGGTAACCGGTAGCCCAGTCAGCGAGTGTTTTTCCTCCGGTTATTTCCTTCTCTTTGTTAATTGCGTAGTCATATCGGCCTTGAAGTGCACTCTCGTAAGGTTGCAGATAAGGGTCGGATTTGACAAGTTTGAGTTGTTTTGCCATAGTATTAGTGTGTTTTTAGTTTTCGACGCGTGTTTTGACGATGAGTTTACGGAACTCCGTTCCTTTTGGTGCGATACCGGGTTGGTGTGCATCGGAAGGGAAGAAGATGACGAAGTGTCCGACGGGTACGTTGAGCATGGTAGTTGCCTTCTCTTTGTAGAGTTCGACGTCTTTACCTTCGTCGTATTCTGCCGTAACGTTTTGGCAGTCTTCCTGTGCTTTCCACCCCATTTGTTCGTCTGCAGTTAGTGGTATTTGGATGTCGATATAGTCTTTGTGTGCCTCGAACGGCAGGGATTTTTCGTCTTTTCCTTTAAGGTCGATGATATTCACGAAGAGGTCATCTCCGTCGAGTTTAATTTTTCCTGCTGCGAAGTCTTCGAAGTCGTTGTTGTTGAAGAAGTGCATAAATTGTTCCAGTCTTGGTACGCTGTCGAAATAGAGGTCAGCGTTTTCGATTTTGTCGATAATCATACTATTTGCAAATTTAATATAAATTTGGGTGCAAAGGTACGACAAAAAATACGAATATGCAAGAAAAGTAAAAAAAATATACAATATTTTATGATTTATTTGCGTATATGAAAAGTTTGTTGTATTTTTGCAGCCGTTTATTATGAAATTAGGCATACTATAACTATTTTTATGATATGAGTTACTTAAATTTTGACAAGGCGTTGTTGGTGAATCTGGAGCGTTCTTTGCAGAAAGAGATGCTTCGCACAAACCGTGCCGGAGTGTACAATTCGACGACGTTGGTTGATTGTAACACTCGTAAATATCATGGACAATTAGTGTTGCCGTTGCCTCAGTTGGGTGATGACAACTATGTACTGCTGAGTTCGTTGGATGAGACGGTGATTCAGCATGGGGCTGAGTTCAATCTTGGCTTGCACAAGTATGGTGAGAATCATTTTTCGCCGAACGGTCACAAGTACATTCGCGAATTTAACTGCGAAGTGATTGCCAAGACGACTTACCGTGTAGGTGGTGTGGTTTTAACAAAGGAGCGTCTGTTGGTAAGTTTCGAGCCTCGCGTGCTTATTCGTTACACGTTAGTGGAATGCGGTGCGCCGGTGACGATGCGTTTTCGTCCGTTCTTGGCGTTCCGCAGTGTGAACGCGCTGACACATGAGAATAGTCGTGCGAATGCGGATATGAACGATTGCGAGAATGGTCGTGTTAACTGCATGTATCCAGAGTTTCCTCAGTTGTATATGCAGTTCTCGAAGAGTGTGACTTATTCTCATAATCCGATGTGGTACAAGAATATAGAGTATCAGAAGGAGCAAGAACGTGGTTACGAATATAAGGAAGACTTGCTGGTTCCGGGTTATTTCGAAGTGCCGATGAAGAAAGGCGAGAGTTTGATTTTTGCAGCCGGAATAAGCGAAATTAAGACATCTGGGTTGAAGACATTGTGGAAGAAAGAGTTGGCACGTCGTAATGCTCGAACGGATATGTTTGAATGTCTGCGCAATGCGGCTTCGCAGTTCTATAAACGGGAAGGAGACAAGTGTTATCTGCTTGCGGGTTATCCGTGGTTTCATGCATCGGCACGCGAAGAGTTCATGTCGACACCGAGTTGTACGCTGGACATAGATCGTCCGGAGTATTGGGATGCTATTATCGACCAGACGGCAGTAGGTGAAGTGCGTGCGTTTATGGAAAACGACGGCTATCAGTCGCGTATCACAGGCATGGACGAGCCGGATGCTTTGTTGTGGTTCGTCCGCGCGTTGCAGAAATACGCACACAAATATACGGTGAAGCAAGCCGCGGAGAAATATGCCCAGTTGTGCGAAGATATTATCTCGTATTATCGCAAGCAGCACCATCCGCGTGCATGGGTGCATCAGAACGGCTTGATTTGGGTAGATGGCACTCGTGTTCCAGCTACATGGATGAATGCAACAGAAAACGGATGGCCAATCACTCCGCGAACGGGTTATGTAGTGGAGATTAATGCGCTGTGGTACAACGCGATGCGTTTCACGGCGGAGTTGATGCGTGAAGCCGGTAAGGAGATTGGAGCGGACTTGATGGAATATCAAGCAGAGATTAGCCGCGACGCGTTTGTGAAGACTTTCTGGAACGGTTTCTATTTGGATGATTATGTAGTAGATAACTATCACAACAAAGAAGTGCGTCCGAATCAGATTTGGGCGGTAGGTCTTCCTTATACGCCGTTGGACAAGAAGCAAATGAAAGCGGTAGTGGATATATGCACACGCGAGTTATTGACTCCTCGCGGTTTGCGTACCTTGTCCCCGAAGAGCGGCGATTATCGTCCTGTATATATCGGAGGTCAGTTAGAGCGTGACCGGAATTTCCACAACGGTCCTGTATGGCCAAATACGATAGCAGCTTACTCCCGTGCCTATATGACAGTTTACAAGCACAGCGGTTTGAGTTTTATGCAGCGTATGCTGGTCGGTTTTGAAGTAGAGATGAGTGAGTTATGTATAGGCACACTCAACGAATTATACGATGGCAACCCTCCATATAAAGGGCACGGCGGCATGTCTTATGCTCCGAGTGTAGCGGCAGTCATCTCAGTTATGGATACCATGAAAAAATACCAAGAATAGTATGAAAGCACTTATGTTTGGTTGGGAGTTTCCTCCCCATATCCTCGGAGGTTTGGGCACGGCGAGTTATGGTTTGACTCGCGGAATGTCTGAGCAGAAGGATTTGCAGATTACTTTTGTTATTCCGAAGCCTTGGGGCGATGAAGACCAATCGTTCCTGAAGATTATCGGCGCTAATTCCATTCCTGTAGTATGGAAAGACAATGATTATGAATATGTGCGTCAACGGTTGGAAGGTCGCATGACTCCAGAAGAGTATTATCACTACCGTGACGGTATACGTTATGACTATCGTCGTATTGGTACCGATGACCTTGGTTGCATCAATTTCTCGGGTCGTTATCCGGATAACCTTGTTGAGGAAATCGGCAACTACGAGGCAGTGGCCAGCGTATTAGCCAATAGTTTGGACTTTGACATCATCCACTCGCACGACTGGTTGACTTATCCGGCCGGTGTGTTTGCAAAACAGATTTCCGGCAAACCATTAGTTATTCACGTTCATGCAACCGACTTTGACCGCAGCCGTGGTAATGTAAACCCGACAGTATATGCCATTGAGCGTCGTGGTATGGATATGGCAGACCATATCATGTGTGTTAGTAATCTGACTCGTCAGACGGTCATTGAGAAATACGGTCAGGATCCATCGAAAGTTTCGACTGTTCACAATGCTGTTGAGCCGCTTGCTAATCCTAATGAGTTCGTTAAGCATAAACGTAAGGACAAACTGGTGACTTTCCTTGGTCGTATTACGATGCAGAAAGGTCCGGAGTACTTTGTTGAAGCCGCAGCCCGCGTGCTGGACAAGACCGATGGTGTTCGTTTCGTAATGGCAGGAAGTGGTGATATGATGAACAAGATGATTGATTTGGTTGCCAAACGCGGTATTGCAGACCGCTTCCACTTCCCGGGCTTCATGCGCGGCAAACAAGTGCAAGAGATTCTGGCAGATTCGGATGTTTATATCATGCCGTCCGTAAGTGAACCATTCGGTATCTCACCGCTGGAGGCTATGCAAGTTGGTTGTCCATCCATTATTTCTCGTCAGTCCGGTTGCGCAGAGATTTTGCAACATGCCATTAAGACCGATTACTGGGATATCGATGCCATGGCAGATGCCATCTACGCCATTGTGAAGTATCCGGCTATGTACAAGTCGCTCCACGAACTTGGAATGAAGGAAGTCAATAATATCAAATGGTACGACGCCGGTTTGAAGGTGCGCGCCATCTATGACAAAGTTATTAACCATCGCTAAAATTTATTGTTATGAAAAATATTTGTTTTGTAATCCAAATGCATGCACCTTATCGTCTGAAACGCTATCGTTTCTTCGATATCGGTCAAGATCACTATTACTACGATGACTCTGAGACGGAGGAGCGCATCGGTTGGTTAGTTGAAAACTCTTATATGCCATTGTGCCAGACGTTGAAAGAGATGATTCGTCTTTCAAAAGGTAAATTCCATTGCGCCTTAGCGATCACCGGTTCCATGCTCGAAGTATTTGAGCAGTTTGCACCTGAGATGATTGATGTACTGCGTGAGTTGGCACAGACGAAATGCGTTGAGTTCTTGGCTGTTCCGTATTCCTATACGCTGGCAGCAGAGTATAACGAGAATGAGTTCCGTGATCAACTTGAGAAACAAGAGCAAGTAATCAGCAGTCTTTTTGAGGTTAAGCCGACTACCGTTTGCAACGCTGAGTTACTCTATTCAGACGAAATTGCCTACAACCTGCAGAAATGGGGTTATAAAGTAGCTATGGCTGAAGGTGCGAAGCACGTACTGAGTTGGAAATCTCCGAACTTCATGTATCAATCTGCAGCCTCCAACAAGCTAAAAGTGCTGCTTCGTAACGTAGCTTTGAGCGATGAGTTGGCATTCCATTTCTCTGATCCTAATTGGGTTAACTTCCCGATGGATGCAGAGAAATATGCGAAGAACCTGGCCGCACTTCCGGAAGATGAAGAGTTGGTAAACATTTGGCTTGGAGCAGAGACATTTGGCAGCAGACAACGTGCTGAAACCGGAATCTTCGACTTCTTGAAGGCATTGCCGTACTATGCATTAGAGAATGGCTTGGGCTTTGTTACTCCCGCCGAAGCTGCAAAAAAACTGGCTGCAAAAGACGTTATTCCTGTACCATTCCCGATGACTTGGGCCGGAGAAGCAAAAGACTTGAGCATCTACGCTGGCAACGACCTGCAACAAGAGGCTATTAACAAACTCTATGCCGTAGCCGAACGCGTACATCTGTGCTCTGACAAGCGTCTGAAACGCGACTGGCTCATGCTGCAAGATTTGAACTATTTGCACTTCATGAACCATATTGATCAAGGTGCGACCAACTACGAATCGGCTTATGACGCATTCATTAACTATATGAACATACTGTCCGACTTCCTGCAATTGGTTGATGAACAATATCCGACCACAATTGAAAACGAAGAATTGAACTCCTTGCTCAAGACCATTAATGGTCAAGAGAAAGAGATTGCTCGCCTTGAGAAAGAACTCAAAGAGTGCAAGAAGGCTAAAAAATAAAGCGTGATAAAAAAGATTGGGGTAATAGTCTGTACGCTGATGATTATCATCGGCCCGCTTTGTGCGAAGAAAGGGACTGTCAAGACGGATATCCGCTCTTGGCAGTTGCCTTCACCTACGTACTTGGCTGACACCGTGCCTATTGACACGGGTTATCTCAATTTGCCTATGCGCGAACCGGTATATGTACACAGCATATCCAACGTATGGAACGGTTCGCTTATTTCTCCTGTTCAATCCCGGTTGTATTTCACGAAAACGGATTTGGTAGAAGACTTCTTCGGCAAACAATATACGCCGTATCTGATTACGCCGATGAATGTGCGGTTCTACAATACGAACTTACCGTTCTCTAACGTGGCATATAAGAAAGGTTTTACCACTTACCATGAGGAAAATGAGGTTAATTTCTTGTTTACAGGTAATATCACCAAGCGTTTCAATTTAGGCCTGCAGATGAACTATCTCAACGCTGCAGGACACTACCAGAACCAAGAAAACAAGCTCTTTAATGGATCTGTATTCGGTTCCTATAACGGCGACCACTACTCCATTCAAGCAGCGTTTATGTGGGCACGCATAAGCAACTTCGAGAATGGGGGTATAGTCGATTTGAACGACCTGACGGGAACATTGGAACCCGAAGATATCCCTGTGCGGATGAAAGGCATGTCTGCCTATCGCTATTTGAGCGGCTTCATCAATCACTACTATTCGATTACCAAACAACGTGAACATGTAGATTCGATTGAAGTGACCAACAACTTCGGTGAAAAAGAAATCCAGGACACAATTCGCATTGAGCATATTCCTGTTATTACTTTTGCGCATACATTGGATATCAACAATTCGAATCGCCGCTATATCGAGAAGGATCCACAATCGTATTACGTGAATAGTTATCGCAACTGGTCAGAAACACGCGATTCGTCAGATGTACTGACCATCAGCAATACGTTGGCTGTGACATTTGAAGAAGAGTTTAATACCCTACTCCGCTTTGGTGCAACAGTGTATGCAAAAAACGAATGCCAACGTTTTTACTATCCGATTGGCATCAACATGATTGACTTGCCCGCATTAAATAATACGACGGATACCATACTAAACTCCAAGATGATCTTCCAGCGTTTGGATACGGGTTACTACCAATGGACAAACAATACCTTTGTCGGAGGAGCCATTTTCAAGAAACATGGTAAGTATCTGCGTTATTACGTGAATGGCGATGTGTGTGTGGCAGGATATAAATTAGGTCAATTCCAAGTCAACGGCAATGTAACAGGATTTATCCCAGTTGGTAAGGACACTATGTCACTCACAGCACGCGCTTTCTTCCGAAACGAAACGCCGTCGTACTACATGCAGCACTACACTTCCAACCACTTCATCTGGAATAACGACTTCAGCAAGCCTATGCGCTTCTATGTAGGCGGAGAAGTAGCCTATCCGACGAAATGGATTAAGCCCAGCGTAAACATTGACTTTGAAAACGTTACGCGCCCCATATGGTTCGCCGCATCAGACGGTTTGCCACATCAATATGACGGAAACGTTCAGGTGCTGGCTGCCAATGTGCATTGCGATTTGACGACACCCTGGGTGAACTTGGAGAACAATGTTGTTTATCAACATTCGTCTTCGTCCATTATTGCCGTGCCCACTATCACGCTGTATCACAATTTGTACTATCACGGCACGTGGTTTAAGGCACTGGATGCGCAGATAGGTGTGGACCTACGGTATTTCACCAAGTACTACTCGCCCATTCTAAATCCCGCCACAGGACAATTCTGCTCGCAGGATCAAGTTAAGGTAGGTAATTATCCTATTTTGAATGTGTATGCAAACTTCTTTGTGCGCTACTTACATTTAAATTTCTTTGCCCATTACACTCACTTCAACCATCTGTTTATGAAAAAGAATACAGACTGCCAAATTATGCCAAATTACCCATATAACCCGGATGTGTTCCGTGCTGGACTATCCTGGTATTTTTATAGATAAAAGCCTATGCCACTAACAGTTAGATTAAATAAAATACTCATTTACGCTCACGAAGAAGCTGGACGTTTATGCAATAAAGAAGTATTACCCGAGCACCTCTTGCTCGGCATCATTCGTTTGCAAGAAGGAACGGCTTATGATTTGCTTTTGCGTACTGGTTGGTCGCCTGAAGATGCTAAACTCAATCTTGACGAGGTTCTACAGGAAAGCTCAACGGATATGGTGCAACCTATTACGCGTTCAACTCAGGTGGAACGCATACTCCGTATTGCGGACAACGAGGCTAAGAGTTATAACGATGAGGCTACCGGTTCTATCCACTTACTTTTGGCTATCTTACACGAGCGTATCAATCATGCTGCCATCTATTTGGAGGCAACGTGGGACATTACATACGATCGCATTGCCGAACTCTACCCTAAACGCCATGTAGCGCCGCAAGCAGGAACAGGCCAATCTTCCGATGTGGAAGACGAACCGCGAAAAACAGACACAACGCGTCTGAAGAAAGAACGCAAATCACCCAATGGCACACCTTCGCTTGACAAATACGGACGCGATTTAACCACACAGGCTGCTGAAGGGAGATTGGACCCGGTAGTAGGTCGCGAAGTAGAGATAGAGCGCGTTGTACAAATCCTTTCGCGTCGCAAAAAGAATAATCCTATTCTTATTGGTGAACCCGGTGTGGGCAAATCTGCCATTGTGGAAGGACTGGCTCTCCGCATCGTGAACGACGAGGTAGAAACTCTCAAAGAGAAACGTATCATCACGTTGGACATAGCCTCTATGGTCGCTGGAACAACATATCGCGGACAATTTGAGGAAAGGATGAAATCCGTTATCCAAGAGTTACAATCCCATCCAGAAATCATACTCTTTATTGATGAGATACACACCATCATCGGTGCGGGAAATGCACAAGGGTCATTGGATGCTGCCAATATTCTCAAGCCGGCTTTAGCACGCGGAGAGGTACAATGCATCGGCGCAACCACCACCAATGAATACCGCACTTCTATTGAAAAAGATGGAGCTTTGGAGCGGCGTTTCCAGAAAATAATGGTGCGTCCGACAAATACCGATGAAACGTTAGAGATTATCCACAGATTATCCGGACGTTATGCCGATTATCACCATGTAACATATTTGGACGAAGCACTAAATGCTTGCGTTACGCTGGCTGACCGATATATCACGGATCGCGCCTTCCCTGATAAAGCCATTGATGTATTGGATGAAGCCGGTGCCAAGAAACAAGCTACGGAAAACGAGGAAGGCATCCGCCCAACCGTCACTAAGGACGATGTAGCTAATGTGGTAGCGATGATGTCAGGAGTGCCCGTCCAGCGCGTACGCAAAGCAGAAACAGAAAGACTTCGCACCATGGCCGATACGCTCAAAAAACGCGTTATAGGACAAGATGAAGCCGTGCAAACAGTTGTACGGGCCATCCAACGCTCACGACTCGGACTACGCGACCCAAGACGCCCTATTGGCACATTTTTCTTTCTTGGTCCGACTGGTGTAGGCAAAACGTTCCTTGCACAATGCCTAGCAGAAGAGATGTTCGGCTCCAAAGATGCCATTGTCCGTTTTGACATGTCGGAATATATGGAGAAGCATACCGTTTCGCTTCTTGTTGGAGCGCCTCCCGGATATGTAGCACACGAAGATGGAGGAAAACTGACCGAAGCTGTCCGACGCAAACCTTACTCAATCGTGCTATTTGACGAAATAGAAAAAGCCCATCCAGACATATTTAATGTCCTGCTCCAAGTATTGGACGAAGGACGTCTAACTGACCGGCAAGGTCATGTCGTGGATTTTAAAAATACGATTATCATCCTTACGTCCAATGTAGGAACACGCCAACTCAAAGATTTTGGCAGCGGCGTGGGCTTTGCTGCAATAGACGCAGACGAAAAGGCACAAAAGCAGACCTTGCTCAAAGCACTTAATAAGACTTTCCCGCCAGAGTTCGTCAATCGTATTGACAATGTCATCACATTTGATTCGCTATCACGCGAAACCATGCAAATCATTTTAGATAATGAACTCGACAAACTGCGTCAACGTTTAAAATCACAGGGTTATACCCTACAAGTCTCGGACGGAGTGAAAGTAGCCATGCTTGACAAATCCGATATCAAACAATATGGCGCAAGACCTATAAAACGTGCAATTCAAACATATCTTGAAGACAAGATAACTGAATCCATGCTCAACCAACCTAAGAAAAAAACAATTAAAATTGAATCAATATGACGTATGAAGTAACGGATTCCAACATCCAAGAATTGTTGGCCTCGGCACAACCCGTTGTAATCGATTTTTGGGCACCTTGGTGCGGCCCTTGCAAAATGATGCTCCCTATCGTGGACGAACTCGCTAAACAATACGAAGGAAAGGTCGTAATTGGCAAACTGAATGTGGACGATAATGCCGACACTTGCGAGCAATATGGCATTATGAATATCCCGACAATGCTATTCTTCAAAAACGGAGAATTAGTAAATCGCCACGTAGGTGCTTGCCGCAAACCTGACCTTGAGAAAATCATCGACGGTCTGCTGTAAGAAGCATAAAAAGGCACAAAAATGCATATTTTTGAATAAAAATTTGGTTATTTCAAAAAAAAGCAGTACTTTTGCGCGCTTTTTTGTGTACCCTTAGAGGCAAAAGCCTTATATAGGGCCCCCGCAAATTTTAATTTGTGGGGAGAGCGGGAACGTCCGAGTACTCCCTACTAAAACGCAGTTTTGGTACATGTACGAGGATAGTTCACGCGAGGTTCGGTAGCTCAGTTGGATAGAGCAACAGCCTTCTAAGCTGTGGGTCGCGGGTTCGACTCCCGCCCGAATCACGTTTTTAAAGCATAACAAACAAATGCGTCAACTAAAAATTACAAAGTCGATTACTAACCGTGAATCGGCTTCATTGGACAAGTATTTGCAGGAAATCGGTCGAGAAAGTCTCGTCACCGTGGAGGAAGAGGTAGAGTTGGCCGCGCGTATCCGTCAAGGAGATCGTGCAGCGCTTGAAAAGCTCACCAAGTCCAACCTGCGCTTTGTCGTTTCTGTAGCTAAGCAATACCAAAACCAAGGACTTAGCTTACCTGACCTTATCAATGAGGGTAACCTCGGACTCATCAAAGCTGCGGAGAAATTCGACGAAACACGCGGCTTTAAGTTTATCTCATATGCCGTTTGGTGGATTCGCCAATCAATCTTGCAAGCCCTGGCTGAACAATCACGTATTGTACGTCTACCGCTGAACCAAGTAGGCTCATTAAATAAGATCAACAAAGCATTCCAACGCTTTGAGCAAGAGCACGAACGCAAGCCTTCTGCTGAAGAATTAGCCGAACTGCTTGATATTCCGGTAGATAAGATTGCTGATACTCTCAAGATGTCAGGACGTCACGTCTCTGTAGATGCGCCATTCGTAGAAGGTGAAGACAATAGCCTCATCGACGTGATGATTAACGAAGACTCTCCCAATGCTGACCGTGGACTTATTAACGAATCGCTCAAAACCGAAATAGATAGAGCTCTTGCGTTACTCGTTCCTCGTGAAGCAGAAATTCTGCGCAAGTTCTTCGGTATTGGCGTACCAGAAAAAACGCTTGAGGAGATCGGAGAAGAACTCGGATTAACTCGCGAACGTGTTCGCCAAATTAAAGAAAAGGCTATTAAAAAACTTGGTGAGGGGAAACGAAACAAAGTCCTCAAATCATACCTCGGTTAACGAACCAACCCCACTTATTGAAATAGCGGCACATATCAACAATATGTACCCACCAATCGCGCAAAGATCGTCTTGATTTCTTTGCGCGATGGTGTATTATTGTTACGCTTGGCAAATATAGAGTCAACCATTCTCGGTGTATCGTACGTGTCAAGTCTATAACATCAAAACATATAAAATATCGCTCATCAAACAAGCGCGCTTGCAAAACAGCCTCCATCCTAAGCAACATAAAGCACCCACTTAGATTCGGCATATTCATTGGCCGATCATAATCATATTTTACATCTTCCCTCTTCCAAATAATATCCAGTGGAGTCGGAAGATTCTGTGCCACATACTGCAACTCTCCATTCTCATCGACCACACGAGGTATCAATTGTCCGACCTCGTGATGTTGGTCCATAAAATTAACCAACATAGCAACATCCTCTGCCTTAACTTCTACATCAGGATGAATCACCAAATGATAGGCAATCTCATCATAGACTGACTCACGAATTGCAATATTATGAGCACGACCAAAGCCCAAGTTAGTATTATTAAAGATATATACAACCGGCAGTGGCAGCAAGGCTAATTCGTCCGAAAACTTCGGAGAATTATCCACCAAATATATTCGATTTAACATCGGGATACTATATAACTCCTCCAATATAGGCATCAACTTTGCCACATCGGTTTTATATAGTACAATCGAAATATTAAGCATTACTGATAGATAGTCGTTAATTGACTTATTTGATTTTTTAAGAAATGAGCACGTACCCACTCTGCCGCGTTATCGCCATATTGCTTACACAACTCATCATCAGAGAGTAATTTCTTAATAGCCTGTGCATAATGGTCGGCATCTTTGTCTTGAACAATAAGACCTGTCTTTTCATGTTGATTAACCCATGTCGTTCCTGAACCATCAATATAAAATGAAACAGCGGGCGTTCCACAATACAGAGCCTCAGCTAATGCCACTCCGAATGCTTCACGACGATCAATAGACGGAAATGCAAAGACTGTAGCAGCGCACAGATAATACTTCATCTCATTATTCGGCAAGCGACCCAGAAAACGAACCTTATCTCCCAATGGTTTTGCTAAATGACGCAAGTTCTCAGTCTCAACTCCTGTGCCCCCAATTAAAACAACACAATCATCCGGAAGTTGCGAAGCCGCTGCTATCAAATAATCCACACCTTTATAATTGACGTGACGACCGACAAAAAATACTATTTTCTTCCCGATATACCTCTCACGAATCGCATTTATCTTTTTTTCCTCACCCTTAAAAAACTGCAACTTGCTTTCGTTAATCGTATTAGGAATAATGACTATTTTGTCTAGGAACGGCTGAAGTGGCGCAGACTTAGCAATATACTGCTTACTGGTTGCAACTATACGATACGCACGCTTCAAAACCTTGTGCTCTATCGGTTTAACAAATGTATACATTGCCTTCTTGCCAATAATATCTGCATGCCAATGAACCACAATCTTTGCTCCATGCGTGTTAACCATCAGCAAATATGCTGCAACCAATGGATTAGGGAAATGAATATGTATAATATCCGGACGAAAACTATTGATCTCGTGTTGTAACTTCCATAGAAATGATAACGAACAGGGTTGCGAAGCAATACTGACGGGCGCATTCACACGAATAATCTCAATGCCATTATCCATAGACCGAACAAAACCACGCTCATGATTAAAACAGATTACCCGTTGTTCATAGTCACCTTTCAACTCATTGACAATAGTATATACTACATCCTCTATCCCGCCATAATAGGGATGGTAAAACTTTGAAATATGTAAAATGCGCTTCTTTGACATAAAAACTAATGACTCAGACGATACCTTATTATATAATATAGCATAGACACGCGCGCGATGATTTTGATATGCAACGGACGAGGGCTACGTGTTAAAAAAGACTTCCTATTGACCTGAGTCATCGTGCCTGTATGACGCCTGTACAATACTAACGGCTCCTTTAAAAAGCATACTTTGCCTTTCATTTCTGCCACCATGCCAATCCACCAATCATGCGCAATCATTGTTGAGGAAGGATAAGGGTGAGCCGCATCTAACACACTGCGTCTGAATGCCATCATTGATCCGTAAAACGTGCAGGCAAACCAGTTCTTCCATAAGCCCTCTCTGCTGTTCAACAACTCAAACAATGACTTTTCTACAACGCACAAAGATTCATCGGTCACTTTCGCGTCAGTTACCACCAGATCATATTTCTGCAAACATTCTACGCAACGCGACACTTTGTTTTCCAACCACACATCATCCTGATCTGCAAGAAAAATATATTCACCCTTTGCCTCATCCAAAGCAGCATAAAAATTACGCGTTACACCAACAGGTGGATGCTCTAAGACACGAATTCTTTTATCCCCTATTTCACGAATAATTCGCAATGTTTCATCTGCCGAACCATCATCGGAAACTATCACTTCATCGTGCGCAGACAACTGAACCAAAATACTGCGCAACTGAGATTCTATATAGTCAGCACCATTATATGTCGTAACACAAACAGAAATCATCGACGAAGCAAATATTTTATCCTGTTATACATAAATGACATCGCACTACAATGAATTATATCCTTAGCCTGCAAATAGTTGCGACGATTTCTTTTCCATACACTTCGCATCGAGATTAACTTAGACCAAATATACGGCAAGCCTTTTGCCACACGGATAGCACCAATCACATTGCCTTCATGTTGACGATACAAAATATCCTTATCCTGTGATATAATAATCTGACCGCCGCGATATAAGGTTGTCAAAGCCACAACTGCATCATGCATATAGGCATTAGCTGTAAAAGGTAAGGCCAATTCCTTCGCCACTCGATTAAACATCATCGCACAACCAGTCACATAATTGCATGTCCCTAACTGCTTAGGAGTTTGTAATAAATCGGGACGCAAACGCACCATATGCCAAAACGATTCATCAATCACTTCCAAATCTGAATCAACCACACGCAAATCGGAACAAACAACTATTGGAGTGTCAACAGATGCATTTTTCTCCGATTCCATCGACAGTTTCAGCATATTCTCAAGTTTTTTCGGCAACCATACATCATCTTGATCTGCAAAACAAATATACTCTGCAGTTGAAGTATAGAGCAAATACTCATACGACCGCACACATCCCATATTGCGACTTTCCTCCAAACGTACAATCCGACTGGGATACAAACGCACATATTCATCAATAATAGCAACAGTCTCATCGGTGGAACCATCGTCACGAATCAGCAAACGCCAACCGCCATAACTCTGCGCCAGTATCGAATCCAATTGTTCGCGTAGCCATCGTTCTCCGTTATATGTTGATAGTAAAATATCTATCACAGCACACCTTGTATTTGTTTATTATATGACGAACAGGAAAGTAATTCAGCAACACGTTTTTGCCCGTTCGCAGCCAACTCTTCTCGGTAATCTTTGTCCATGCATGAAAGCAACTGCTCTTCCAATATATCAGCACGAGTCGGCGGAAAGAAAAGACAGTCTTTTTTATGCCATAATAATTCGGACATGCCACTCTGGGTAGTTTGCAATACACAAACACCCGCTTGCAAAGCCTCCAGCACTACTAACGGCATTGTTTCGACATATGATGGCAAAACAAAAATATCTATCTGAGCAAAGAACGATGCAACATCATCAGTAGCCGGCAGTACCTTTACGGACGATCCACACTGGGAACTCAATGCACACATTTCTTCGATTTCACCGGGGTTTTTCGCACCACATAACCACAACTCAGTTGCTTTGAAACGCACATGAAGCCGATCAAATACTTCCACCAACATCGGAATATTCTTTCGGCGCGCGAAAGCCCCCAAATACCCAATCCGAACGCCATCATGCTGCTCTCGAATAACTTCCAAACGACGAATAGGATTATAAATAATCTCAACCGGAAGTCGCATACCTAAGGCCTCTGTCCATGCAGAATGCTGATACTTGGAAATGCATATTACCTTATTTCTGCGATACCCCATCAACCTACGATACATATGGGTCAAAGATTTCTTCCAACCAAACATCTCATGGGGCAATTCGTGCAAGTGCCAAACATGTTTTACCCGACAACAGCGCGCAGATATTACACCTACCGTCGTCACAATTGTGTTAGAATAAACCACATCCACTTTTTCGCGCCGAATATATAGGGACAATCGATGGCACGCATACGTATTATACAACCTCACCAACATCGTGCGCAGCCAACTATCACCAACAGGACGATATGGCAAGTACAATAACGAATCTGCCATCTTTTTTACTTCTGCATCTAACCCGCTGTCTGGCACATGTGACGGAAGTAAAACTGTCACACGATGACCCGCTTCACGAGCCGCTTGAAGACTCTGAAGAAGGACTTGTTCTGCCCCATGCAATTCGCGAGTATGATTGACAAACAGGATATGGCTCATTAGTTCTTACGGCTTCCTCTAAAGAACTCATGCGATTGTTGCGCACGTTGTTTTCCAGTACTCGGACGAGGATGCATCTTAAATTCGATATAGTTTTGATATGGATTATATGCTGCAGCCCATGGCTTCTCCAAAAAGACGGCACGGGAGAAACTGAAACAGTACAAGGCAATCACGACCAACGCCGCAAAACGCTGCATAAACAACGGGAACAACTCCAATACCATTGGTAGCAAAATAATGATACCAATAAAGAAAAAGAAACGCGTACGGTTGCTGACTTCGACTAACTCATAGCAGTAGTAATACAACACCA
The DNA here is from genome assembly GCA_902771935.1 of uncultured Bacteroidales bacterium. Taxonomy (GTDB): domain Bacteria; phylum Bacteroidota; class Bacteroidia; order Bacteroidales; family Paludibacteraceae; genus Colicola. The sequence continues at coordinate 123,042 of CACXYM010000005.1, read as the reverse complement.
AACTCAGGAAAAACATATTCAGCATAACTGTCCCGTTCGGCATAGCATCTATCTTGTCGTGGAAATACATCACTATTATCAATATCAAAATATTCAGCACAAAACCTATACTCAACTTACGACTCACAGCAAACAGAGACTCCTCCGCATACATATCTGCTTTCTGCGCATAGTTCTCGCCCAACCAGCCGGCAACTGTCAGGAATATGGTTTTAATCCAAGGAATACCTATCAGCATCATCGCCGCACCTACTCCAATAACCGCTAAATACATCCATGTCGGGAACTTGCGGCCGAGCACAAAATACAACGGAACCATCAGAACGGCCACACGATGGAAAAGACACGCCAAAACGATAAACGTCATATACTTCCATACTTTCTTTTCCTCTATATACTGCAACGCAAAGAAGCATAGTGCAACAGCCGTAGCCTGACGTATATAAATCATTTCCAACTGCATGTACAAAATGCCAAAATAGCACATCAGTGCCACCAACGGATACTTCGTGTAACGATACGATGCAATCGCTATCAACGTGATATTTATCGTCGTCACAACAAAGAATAGATGTTGCACATTGCCACCTAAAGCCTTGATTCCTGCGCACAAAAGCACGAAACCTTCTTCCACATTTTCAGCAAATAATACCCGAGGATGAGCTATAATCTGATCCCACCGAGGCAACATGTCAAATAATATCGTATAGGAATCCCAATCGCCGCCCGTCTCATAGCGCAAACCCGCAACTGCAATCAGTATCAACGACGCAAACGGAACCAGAACCTGATTCGTCAACTTGTCCCTGAATTGAATATTCAGAACAGCCAACAGCGTCAATATGATAAATATAATCAAATAGAACATTTCCGTCTATGACATAGCAATATCGTTCCTACTATCAAACACTCCGCCATTTCAGCAATCACCCAACTCCATGCCGCACCGCTAACGCCTACTCGAGGTATTAACAGCAGGTTCGAACTCATACAAATAACTGCCAAAACAATACCCACAAATGGTGCAAAGCGTTGCAAACCTTGCCCGTACAACCCTTGAACCGTTAATATCGTAGCGGTCATCACCAAGAACGGCAATGGAGACAAAATGCGCAATAAAGGAACTGACTCTGCAAAAGCCGAACCCAACATCACGCGAACAATAAACGGCGCCAGCACAAACGCAACTGCCGAAACAAACAATGCCACCGCACCGCCAATCAACAATGTCCGGCCAAAGAATTGGCACCACTCCGCATATGATTCCGCAAAACGACGACTCATCTCAGGAAAAACAGCCGTACTGATCGGCATCACAACACACATATTCGCAGCAATAATAAGGCGCTGAGCTCCTGAGAAATAACCAATCTGCACATCATCCGCAAAACCACCTAATATCGTCAAATTGATTGTCGTATACAAACTTACAAACACATTATTCAAAAATATCGGGAAACCTGCCCGAGCAACTTCCGCGAATACAGACTTATCCCATTGCCAACTACCCATATTATAGTGCTTGACAACATATACAAACGCCACAATACCAACCAGCATACTTGCAACAGACAGAAACAACGGATACAAGTGATACTGACCTGAATCACGGATAATGGATAAAATCAGAATAGCACCTAACAACTTGATAGTCAGATTGAAAACCGCCATCCTGGTCATGTTTTGAATTCCCTGCAGATACCACGTCGGGAAAAATACGACACCTATATTCACCAGAGCCGCACACCAATAAAGCATCGGATCCGCGGCAATTCGGTCAACCGTTAACGACAAAACACCTAAGAGCACAAAGGATACCGCCAAAAGCATACTTTTCATCGTAACAACCGACCAAAATAAACGACGGGACTTATCCAAATCATCCTTCGCCAACGCAATCTGACGAGTCGCAGAATACTCAAATCCGTAGTTCACAATCAACGTCAAATACACCACAATATTTTGAGCATAACTCACGCGACCAAACACTTCTGTTCCGAAAATGCGAGTAATAAACGGTATGACAATCAGCGGAATCAGGTAATTCGCAATCTGCAGCACTCCTAACGAAGTGATGTTCCGCACTATAGTCGTATTTATTCTTGACTCAGACATCTACGCAGTATCTCGAATTATAAAATCCGCTTATATTTCCTGTAAAAATACATTAATGCCTTGACGTGCCGCCAGCCCAAACGCGAGAATGGATTTGCATGGGTGCGACGCTGACAATGGTGGTACATATGAACCGTTGGAATATATAACACACGCCAACCCGCCGAACGCGCACGCAAACAATAATCGCAATCTTCCGGGCCGTAAAATATCTTTTCGTCCAACTCGCCTAGCTTTTGATATACTTCACGACGAATCATTTGACAGGCTCCGATAATATACGTCGGCTCAAACGGCTCTTTTCCACGCATTTCCGTCGCATATTCGTTCTTCACAGACGATGAACAAATGCTTTGCATTTTCGTCCATAAACCGGGATATGGCTTACAACTAACTTGTTCCGAACCATCAGGATAAAGCAACTTACAACCACAAATGCCCACTTCCTCATGCCCATCCATAAAATCCTCCATCGCCACAACTGCCTCATCTGTTATTTGAATATCATTATCCAAAATCAGTAGATACTTGCCATGCGCTTCGCGTAAAGCGGTATTGCGAGCAAAAGCCACACCTTTGTTTTCAGGAAGACAAAGTAATCGTACAGACGGATAATTCTCTTGTAAAAACGCAATTGTTCCGTCTGTCGAATGGTTATCAGTTATTATCACCTCCACATCCGGGCGACTCAGTTGCAAACGCATCGATTCAAGCAATTGACGCAGATAATCTATCCCGTTCCAAGTGATGATGATATATGAAACCTTGATTCCTTTCATCCGAAGAGTTTAACTTTTAATGTGCGTAAAGCGTGCGTAAAGTCCGACCACGAACGGAAACGACGTATCTGCGTCCATACGAATCGAGGCGAGAGAAAATAACTCAAGTTCGACACAAACAACAAATGTTCCATCTCCTTCGAACTCAAATGCGGATAATTCAGAATCGACTCCCGTTGCACATCTGTCGGAATATATTCGCCACCTTTTATCCAGCCATTTTCAATCGCCAATTGATAGAATTGAGTGCCTGGAAATGGCGAAACAATATTAATCATCAGTTGATCTACACGCAGTTTCTTCGCCTTGCGAATCGTATCTTTTATCGTCTGTTTGGTCTCAAGCGGACTGGTGCCAATCAAAAGATTCAACTTAACAGGAACATGATATTTCTGCAGTAATGCAATCGCAGAATATATCTGCTCCACAGTTATTCCTTTGTGAACATAGGCCAAAATATCGCTATTAAAGGACTCTACTCCCAAATCTACATACAGACATCCGGATTCGCCAAGCATCTTCGCAATCGGCTCGGTTATCGCATTCGCACGAGCTTGACAACCCCACACAATTCCAGTCTCTTTCATCACATCGCATATCGCGGCCGTACGTTTTTCGTTCCAGATAAAGTTATCATCCATAAAACCTATTGCACGATAACCTTCTGCATGCAACGCACGCACTTCTTCGGCAACTTTCTCCGGCGAACGATACGAAATAGGCGGCTTGCGATGATTATATTCCTTGTACTCTATCTCACGGGCAAAAGTGAGCGAACTCGGCACACAATAAATACATTGGAACGGACAGTTGCGAGATGTAACCATCGTCGTGTAAGGAGTGCACTTGAGTTTCGGATTGCGGTAGGTCACATTCGCCACAAAATGCCGAGCAGGAAATGGCAAGGAGTCCAAATCCTTCATCAAAGCACGCATCTTGTTACGATGATGATGACCATCGCGTAAGTAGGAAATGCCATCTATCTCAGACCAATCTGCCTGATTATCAAGCTTTTCCAACAAATCCATAACAGTCATTTCCGGCTCTCCATGAACAACAATAGTACGTTCATCCACATGGCAACGCTCATGAAAATAACTGGCTCCAGGACCTAAAAGCAAAACCCATGAATCAGCCAAAACGGCATGCAAACGACGAGTTATTTCGATATCGTTTTGAACCGACAGATTAACTGTCCAAATCATATATACGTCCGCAGGCGCGCGACGCTCGCCCTCAAGAAAAGCATCTATAGACTGCGGATTATTGATGCAATCAACATAAGCCGTTTCATATAACGTTTCAACGCACGCCGCGACCTGCAATTCATATATGTTCGGAGTCGGATAAACAACTCGAGTACAACCTGAACTGCGTTCTGCAGGATGCGTGCCATCTACAACCGGAGGCACTAAAAACGTTACTTTCAACATATGTCGCTTGCTTTAACTTTCGACAAAAAAGCCCCTAACTTGCGTTTCGGGGCTTTTGGCTTGCCAACTGTGACGAATTAAGCCTCTGCGGCAGCTTCTTCAGCTGCACCTTCTGCAGGAGCTTCTGCTGATTCCTCTGCAGGTGCTTCTGCCTCTGCAGCCTCTTTAGCAGCTTCTTGAGCAGCAGCAGCAAGAGCAGCACTTGCCTCCTGACGCTTCTTCAATACTTCAGCAGCCTTAGCCTTATTAGCCTCAACTTCCTGAGCATGAGCAGCTTTAGCAGCAGCTACTTTCTTGTCAGCCTCAGCCTTCACAACCTTAGCATCTTTTGCCTGTTGTTGAGCCTTCCAAGCATCAAAACGCTTCTGAGCCTCTTCAGCAGTAAAAGCACCTTTCGCAACACCACCATTCAAGTGTTTCATCAACAAAACACCCTCTACCGAAAGAAGATGACGTGCTGTGTCAGTCGGTTGCGCTCCTACACCTACCCAATAAAGAGCACGCTCAAAATTGAGATTGATAGTTGCAGGATTGGTGTTGGGGTTGTAAGAGCCAATACGCTCAATAATCTTGCCGTCACGCGGCGAACGGCTGTCTGCTACTACAATGTGGTAGTAAGCGTAGTCTTTGTGACCATGACGAGCCAAACGAATTTTTGTTGCCATTTAACTTTGGTTTTAAGGACTTTCAACTTCACGAGCTGTCTGTCCGGTTAATAATAATTTAATTTACTATTCCTCATTAATCCTCGCGGAAATTGGCAATCTCTGCGAAGAAGAGAAGGTGAAGAGACCATATGAGTTGCAGGGCAACGACATCGTCTTAAGCCACCTTCGACGAGAAAAAGCCCGCAAAAGTACTGCTTTTTCACGACATACACAAATTTTTCTGCAAAAAAATGCATTTTTCTTTGAAAAAATTTGCATACATCCACAAAAAACTGTACCTTTGCACCCGATTTAACTAAAGGTGATTATAAGGTCATTAAAGGGTTATTATAAGGTGATTAAAAGGTTATTAACAAGATAAACCCCCATGACGTGAGGGCTTATATCGCGTCAAAATCCTATGGCAAAAACTAAATACCTCGATCCGATTGATTACATGACCGGACGTATCTCGCAAAAAGGACGTAGACCCGTTATCTCTAGACACAAAATCTTCCGCGACGAAAACGGAAACATCATTGGCGAAGCTGCTAACGAATCCTACTTGCTCAAACATCCGCGCAACTACGAAAAAAAGCCGATGAAATCGGGAGAATTAAAAACTATTGAGGCTTTCCGCCAGGCTATCGCACAATTCAATTTGGACAAACAAAATCCAGAGCGGATGGCTTACTGGAAAAAACGTTTCCAGGCACAACTCAATGCCGGTGATCCTGAAGCACCCATCAATCCGGAAACACGAAAACCACGCATCTACACTCGACTTGATATGTTCATCCGGGCCATGCTCCAACGGCAGTTCCGCCAAAATTCATAAAATTTTGACAAAATATTTGCATATGTCCGATTTTTGTCGTACCTTTGCACGCTAATTTTGGTACAAAATGCTTTTTCGTGACATCATAGGACAGGAACGCACCAAGCAACAACTGCGTAAAGCTGTGTCGGAAGGACTTATCCCGCACGCACAACTCTTCGTCGGACCGGAAGGCGTAGGGAAACTGCAACTCGCTATTGCGTATGCACAATATCTCGCATGCCCAAACAGAACCGCCGAAGATGCTTGCGGAACATGTCCTGCTTGTCTACAATACAGCAAACTGCAACATCCGGATTTGCACTTCGTCTTTCCCATTGTCAAAACCGACACAGCTGATGTTTGTGACGATTTCATCGATACTTTCCGCGAAATAATCCTCACAAAAAACTACTTTGATCTTAATGATTGGTATACTGCTTTAGGCGTCGAAACCAAGCAAGGACTTATATACGAAAAAGAAAGTTCCGAAATTCTCCGCAAACTAAGTCTCAAATCCTTCGGCGACGGATACAAAGTGATGATTATCTGGCAACCGCAGAAAATGAATGCCACCTGTGCAAACAAACTACTCAAGATCCTGGAAGAACCACCACAAAAAACCATCTTCCTCTTGATTTCCGAACAACCGGAACAGCTTCTTTCCACCATCCTAAGCCGTGTGCAACAAGTACGTGTACCGCAGTTGAGCGAAGACGAAATAAAAGAAGCCCTTATTGCTAAAGGATACGACGAACAAGCTGCTACCGATTGGGCACACATAGCAAACGGAAGTTACTTGGCAGCACTCAAATTAGCTGATGAAAGCAGAGATAATAAGCAATATTTATCCGATTTCATCGAACTTATGCGCGATGCTTATACCATCGGACACATCAACGATACAGCTAAAAAATCGGCTGCTCTGCAACATATACGCAACTGGAGTCTGGAGATGGCCAAAAACGGCAGAGAAAAACAAAAAGCCTTCCTTCAATACGCCCAGAAACAAGTGCGGGAAAACTACATCTTCAACCTGCAGCATCCAGAACTAAACTACCAAACTGCGGACGAACGTAACTTCTCACAACGTTTCTCTCCATATATCAACGAAAGTAATGTAGAACAGATTATGGCTGAACTCGATAAAGCCGAAAAACAAATAGGACAAAACGGTAATGCCAAAATCATATTCTTCGACCTCTGCCTGCAATTTATTGTGCTATTAAAAAAATAATATATGAAACCAAAATTTACACTCAATAACGAAGCCTGCGAATTTACATCTAAAGCTTGTTGCCGCAATTCCGCACACATGCTACCCGTAACCGATTGGCTTTCGGATTTACCCGATGAAATCGAAGAAAACGATCTCGTCGAAGTCCAATTTAAGAACACACGCAAAGTGTTCTTCCGAAATATAAATCACCTTCCTTTGGAGAAAGGCGTTAGTGTCATCGTTGAAGCTAATCCTGGTTACGACTTAGGAGAAGTGGTGCTTACTGGACAACTTGTCAAACTCCAAATGAAGAAAAACCACATTGATCTCAATCGCTACGAAATACGAAATGTCCTTCGTCTTGCTGAACAAGCAGACCATGACAAAGCTGCTACTGCTCATGCAAAAGAGCAAGAAACAATGATTAAAGCACGGCAACTTGCTAAATCACTCGGCTTGGAAATGAAGATTGGCGATGTCGAATATCAAGGCGATGGAACCAAAGCCATTTTCTATTATATCGCTGATGGCCGCGTTGATTTTAGGCAACTCATCAAACTCTATGCAGAAGCTTTTCGCGTACGAATTGAAATGAAACAGATTGGCGCAAGACAAGAAGCCGGTCGCATCGGAGGTACCGGGCCTTGCGGACGAGAATTGTGCTGCTCCACGTGGATGACTAACTTCACCTCCGTCGGAACCGGTGCTGCACGACTACAGCACATCTCGCCCAATCCACAGAAACTCGCAGGACAATGCGCTAAACTTAAATGCTGTCTCAATTACGAAGTTCCTATTTACGAAGATGCTCTTCGCCGCGGAGAAACAATCGGATCACCCGTCATGGAAGAAGAAACTCCGGACTTAGGATTCAAGAACGATGTGGGACAAGGCGATTTGAACCGGTTTGACCGCAAAAAAAATCATCATAATGACCGACGGAACGACCACCGAAACGACAGAAATAGAAATTATGACCGGCAAAAACCTACTGATAACCATAACGATTAGTCTGCTCTTTTGTGCTTGCACAAAAACGATGTATTCAGACTTTCAGTCCGTGCCTTTAACAGGTTGGCAGGAAGATTCTATCTTATCCTATTCCATTCCAGTAAACGACACAACCAATCTTTATGACATCATCCTTTGCGTGCGTCACATAGAAACATATCCTTACCAAAACATGTGGTTATTCTGCGGTTTTGGAGCAGATAGCCTCAAGCATGACACAATTGAGTTCTTTCTTGCTGACGATCGCGGAAGATGGCTCGGAAACGGAGGAAATAAATGGATAGAAATGCCCGTCCTTTACGAGCAAAACTATCAATTCCCTGATACCGGACAATACATCTTTACCATCCAACACGGCATGCGAGATGAAGAGTTGCGAGGCGTAAGTGATGTCGGAATAATCATCAGACAGTCCAAATAAGATGAGTAAAAATAAACTTAAAAAGTTTGCGGAGATGGAGACATTCCACAATGTTTTCCAATGTGCTGCTTGCGAATTGAATAACGATAATCCCGTAGTTCAAATGGCGGGTCATTGGCACGAACGCTACTTCAAAAACGACAACCCCATTGTCTTGGAACTTGGCTGCGGAAGAGGTGAATATACAGTCGGATTAGCAAAACGCTATCCCGAAAAGAACTTTATCGGCATCGATATCAAGGGCGCACGCATGTGGGCCGGAGCCAAACAAGCCGAGCTAGAGAACCTCCAAAATGTTGCATTTCTTCGTACCAATATAGAGAACATCATTTCATTCTTCTCCGCCGGTGAAATCGAAGAAATATGGCTCACTTTCTGTGATCCGCAGATGAAAAAAGCAACCAAAAGACTTACTTCCACTTTTTTCATGGCACGCTACCAACAAATCATGCAGGATGGAGGTACTATCCATCTGAAAACTGATAGCCCATTTCTCTATACCTATACACGTGAGATGATACGCATCAACAATTATCCTCTTCTTGCCGATACCGATGATTTATATGCTGTTGAAGGACAATACAATGATGCGAAAGCACTCCGCACGCATTATGAACAACAATGGCTTGACCGAGGAATGAGCATCAAATACCTCAGTTGGCAATTAATACATAAAGAAACATTTGAAGAACCTGATATAGAAATAGAAAAAGACAACTACCGTTCATACGGTCGCAATTATGTATCCACAACAAATAATTGATGCTTTGCGCCTTGTGCGCTATCCCGGAACAGGAAAAGATCTAGTTGAATCCGGTATGTTAGAAGATGATATCCGCATCAGCGGCTTGGCCGTTTCGTTCTCGCTAATCTTTGAGAAAGACACAGATCCATTCCTTAAATCTGTCATCAAGGCTTCTGAAACAGCAATTAAAACCTATGTGGATGAGAATGCCGCAGTTACCATTCATACAAAGTTTGTACACAAGAACGCACAAGTCGAAACACGCAAACCTTCCATTAACGCCAAACATATTATAGCCATCCATAGTGGCAAAGGCGGTGTCGGCAAATCAACTGTTTCGGCCAACCTCGCAGTTGCATTAGCTAAGCGAGGATATAAAGTCGGTTTGTTGGATGCGGATATTCACGGTCCGAGTATGCCGAAGATGTTCCACACCGAAGATTGCCGACCTGTTTCCGTCACCATAGATGGTCGCGATTTGATAGAACCAATCGAGCAATATGGTGTTAAAATGTTGAGTATTGGTTTCTTCGTAGACCCCACTAATGCTGTTGTGTGGAGGGGAGGATTAGCTTCCAATGCGGTCAAGCAACTCATTGAAGATGCCTATTGGGGAGAACTGGATTATTTTCTCATTGACTTACCTCCCGGAACGAGCGATATACATCTCACTCTTGTTTCAGAACTTCATCTCACAGGAGCCATTGTGGTTACAACGCCGCAGCCCGTTGCTTTGGTGGATGCAAGGAAAGGTGTAGATATGTTCCGAAACGAAAAAATCAACGTTCCTGTTTTAGGCATTATAGAAAATATGGCATGGTTTACTCCTGCAGAGTTGCCGAATAACAGATATTATATATTCGGACAGGACGGAGGTAAAAAACTTGCAGAGGAAATAGGAGTACCTTTATTGGGACAAATTCCTTTGGTGCAATCCGTTCGTGAAGCAGGAGATAACGGCATGCCAATTGCGTTGCAAGACGGCCATCCCGCAGCAGAGCTTTTTGATAAAATATGTCAAGCACTACAGAATTAGGCTCAGCGCCGATACATAAACTACTTTTTAAGTACGCAATGCCCGCCATCATAGCTATGACGGCGACATCGCTGTATAATATCGTTGACAGTATTTATATCGGGCACGGTTGCGGAGCTTTGGCATTAGGAGCGTTGACGGTGGCAAAGCCATTTATGGACATATGCGCCGCGTTTGGTAGTCTCGTCGGAGTCGGCGCATCTTCACTCTTGGCTATCTATCTCGGCGAAAAAGACTACGATAGAGCTAATCGCGTCTTAGGAAACGTCATTGTCATGAACATCATCCTCTCAGCTATTGTCATGGCTGTAGGACTTATCTGGTTAGACCCTATTCTGATGGCATTCGGTGCTAGCGAGGATACATTGGCATATGCACATGACTATATGGAGATTATCTTGTATGGCAACATCCTCACCCATATCTATTTTGGTTTGAATGCCTTGCTACGTTCTGCCGGACATCCACGTTTTTCTATGACGGCTACCATTGTGGCTGTCATAGTCAATATTATTCTCGACCCGCTATTCATTTTCGGGATGGAGATGGGTGTTCGAGGAGCCGCATTAGCAACCGTCATTTCACAAGCCGTTGCAGTAATTTGGCAGTTTACCAAATTTATGGACAAGAACGAATTAGTTCGATTCCACCGGGGAATTTGGCGTCTCAATCGTCATATCACTAGCCGTGCCTTGGCTATAGGGATGTCGCCTTTCCTATATAATATCGCACATTGTTTCGTAGTCATCATTATCAACAACCAGTTGAAGACATTTGGTGGAGATATGTCCATCGCATCATATGGCGTTATCAACCGCTTGACCTTTGTCTTTGCTATGATGGTTATGGGACTAAACCAAGGAATGCAACCTATTGCAGGATATAATTACGGTGCCAAACAGTATGACAGAATGCTAAAATCATTCTACCTCACTTGCGCTTATGCAACAGGCGTAATGGGTATAGTTTTCTTATTAGGAGAATTCTGTCCGATAGTGGTAACAAAGATGTTTACCCACGATCCTATACTTATTGCACAGACAATCAAACCGATGCGTATCATTTGTTGCACCATGCTTATTATTGGCTTCCAAATGGTTACCGGCAACCTCTTTACTTCTATCGGCAAAGCAGGAAGTGCTATTTTCCTCAGTCTCACACGACAAGTTATTTATCTCATTCCACTGACATTATTACTGCCGATGGCTTTTGCAGAACCTTTGGATGGAGTATGGTGGTCTATTCCCATTAGCGATGTGTTGGCAGCCATCACAGCTATTATAGTACTCCTTGCTTCACATAGGAAATTACACATGAAATTATCGGCAGATATATCCAAATAGCAAAAAGCATTTTTTATTTGCACAAATAAAAAAAATATTGTACTTTTGCACGCTCAACAGTAAAACGTAATAATATGGCACAAGAGAATATTAAATTACCGGAGAATGCTTCTCGTCCTCTCAAACCGGGTGAAAAGTATGAACCTATTTTACCTGGCAATAAAGCGTTTCCTGAAGTTACACCTTACAGCGTCACTTTAGGTATTGTAATGGCAGTTATCTTTTCTGCTGCAGCAGCTTACCTGGGTCTTAAGGTAGGCCAAGTTTTTGAAGCGGCTATTCCTATTGCTATCATCGCCGTAGGCCTTTCAACAGCTTTACGACGCAAAAACGCGTTGGGCGAGAATGTCATCATCCAATCTATTGGTGCGTCTTCGGGCGTTATCGTCGCAGGTGCTATCTTTACCTTGCCTGCCCTCTATATCTTGCAGGCTAAGTATCCCGAGATTACGGTCAGTTTCATGCAGGTCTTTATGTCCAGCCTGCTCGGAGGGTGTCTGGGTATCTTGTTCCTTATTCCGTTCCGTAAGTACTTTGTACAGGAGAAACACGGCGAATATCCCTTCCCCGAAGCGACTGCTACTACTCAGGTCCTCGTCTCCGGAGAACAGGGAGGCTCACAGGCAAAACCTCTGCTATGGGCTGCAGGGATAGGTGGACTGTACGACTTCGTGGTTTCCACTTTCGGACTGTGGTCAGAGAGTCTCTCTACCCGCATGACGGCGTGGGGGGAAGTACTGGCTGCGAAGTTCAAACTTGTCTTTTCCATCAATACCAGCGCGGCTGTCTTGGGCTTGGGATATATCATCGGACTCAAGTACGCGGCTATTATCTGTGCCGGTTCGTTCTTCACGTGGTGGGTTATCCTCCCTATCGGTATTGGTGCCATCGCTATGGCGGGGCTTATCGGTATCGTCAAGTCCTGGGGAGTTATCAAGTCCGCTGTCGGACTGGCGGGCAAAGAGTTAGGCGGTAAGGGTAAGGCGGTTGCGAAAGCGTCCATCCGTACAGAACGCGACTTGAGCATGAAATTCCTTCTGCTCGCTATCGCTGTCGCATTAGTGGTAACGCTCGTCTTCTTCTGGGTGGGCGTGCTGCATAATTTCGTACAGGCGTTAGTCGCATTTATCGTCGTGGCGGTTATCTCCTTCCTCTTCACTACCGTAGCTGCCAACGCGATTGCTATCGTGGGCAGCAACCCCGTCAGCGGTATGACGCTTATGACGCTTATCATCGCCTCTGTCGTCTTTGTTGCTATCGGTATGAAAGGCGCAAGCGGAATGGTCGGATCAATGGTCATCGGCGGTGTCGTTTGTACCGCTCTGGCTATGGCTGGTGGGTTCATTACTGATCTAAAGATCGGATATTGGATAGGAACAACTCCGGCTAAGCAAGAAACCTGGAAGTTCCTTGGCACTTTGGTGTCGGCCGCAACTGTTGGTGGCGTAATGATTATCCTCAATAAGACTTACGGCTTTGTGGGAGATAATGCACTCGTGGCACCACAAGCCAATGCTATGGCGGCGGTTATCGAACCGCTCATGTCAGGACAGGGAGCTCCGTGGATGCTCTATTTGGCTGGTGCTATCTTGGCGCTCATCCTTAATTTCATGAGCGTACCTGTACTGCCTTTCGCTTTAGGTATGTTCATCCCGCTCTCACTCAACACACCGCTACTCGTAGGTGGAGCCGTGTCATGGCTCGTTAACAAGAGAGGGGAAGAGGCTAATCAGAAAGGTACGCTTATCGCCAGCGGATTTATCGCCGGTGGTGCATTGATGGGAGTCGTCTCTGCACTCGTTAAGTTCTGCGGCGTAGAGTGTTACCTGACTGACTGGGCAGCATCCGCAGGCGCGGAGATACTGGCTATCTGCGCATATTGCGCACTTATTGCATACTTCCTGCTTGCTACTAAGAAAAACAAATAAACTACATAAATTGTATAAACAACATAAATTTTTTAACTATGGTAAACTACAAAGATCTCGGCCTCGTAAACACTCGTGAGATGTTTGCTAAGGCTATCAAGGGAGGCTATGCTATCCCGGCTTTCAATTTCAACAACATGGAGCAACTCCAAGCTATCGTTAAGGCTGCTGCCGAAACCAAGTCGCCGGTTATCCTCCAAGTATCCAAAGGTGCGCGTAACTACGCTAACGGTACACTCCTCCGCTACTTAGCTGAAGGTGCAGTAGCATACGCCAAAGAGTTAGGGTGGGAGAAACCTCAAATTGTTCTTCACCTTGACCATGGTGACAGCTTCGAAACCTGCAAATCATGTATTGACAGCGGATTCTCTTCCGTTATGATAGACGGTTCGGCTCTTCCTTATGAGGAGAATATCGCACTCACCAAGAAAGTTGTTGACTATGCGCATCAGTTCGACGTAACCGTTGAGGCTGAACTCGGCGTCTTAGCAGGTGTGGAAGATGAAGTGGCCGCTGAAGAGAGCCATTACACCAAACCCGAAGAAGTTCGCTATCTCTATCGGTACCAGCCACGGTGCTTATAAGTTCAAACCGGAACAATGCACACGTGACCCGAAAACAGGACGCCTCGTGCCTCCTCCATTGGCTTTCGACGTACTTGACGCTGTTATGGAAAAATTACCGGGCTTCCCAATTGTCCTGCACGGCTCTTCTTCTGTTCCACAAGAGTATGTGGATATGATTAACAAATATGGCGGCAAACTGCCTGATGCAGTCGGTATTCCTGAGGAGCAACTCCGTAAGGCTGCCAAGAGCGCTGTTTGCAAAATCAACATCGACTCCGACTCACGTCTCGCGTTCACTGCCGCTGTTCGTAAAGTATTAGCGGAGAAACCCGCTGAGTTCGACCCGCGTAAATACTGCGGTCCCGCACGTGACCTCATGGAGGAACTCTACAAACACAAGATCATCAACGTTCTCGGTTCTGACGGAAAGGCACAATAATCATGGCATTACCGTTTATGACTGCCGAACAGGCAGCTCAATTAGTCAATAATGGCGACATCTGCGGAATGGGTGGATTCACCCCCGCAGGTGCACCTAAAGACGTGCCTACTGCTATCGCACATAAGGCGGAAGCACTTCATGCCGAAGGCAAACCCTTCAAGATTGGTGTGTACACCGGTGCTTCTACCGGTGACAGTTGCGATGGTGCGCTTGCGCGTGCTCATGCTATTGAGTTCCGTACACCCTATCAGGGCAATAAGGACCTGAGGGCTGAACTCAACGCACAAGGAGCTCACTACTTCGATATGCACTTGTCCGAACTGGCGCAGGACCTGCGCTACGGATTCCTGCCGAAGCCTAACTTCGCTATTATCGAAGCATGCGATATCATTGAAAAAGGAGACACCCTCGAAATCATTCCTACCGCAGGGGTAGGAAACATGCCTACTTTCTGCAGACTCGCCGACAAGGTTATTGTCGAGCTTAACGAGGCGATGCCGGCTACTATGCGTGGCATGCATGATATATACGAACCCGCAGACCCGCCGCAACGACGCGAGATTCCTGTCTATCATGTCTCAGACCGTATCGGTACAGACTGCATTACTATTCCCGCTTCTAAACTCGTTGCGGTCGTTAAAACAAACCGCCCTAACGAAGTCGGTAAGTTCACACCGCTGGACGAGACTACGGAGAAAATCGGTGCTAATGTGGCTGCCTTCTTGGAGGCGGAGATGAAAGCCGGACGTATCCCGTCCACTTTCCTGCCTATACAATCGGGAGTAGGTAATGTCGCGAATGCGGTGCTCGGTGCACTCGGCGAGAATAAACACATACCCCCATTCGAGATGTACACAGAGGTTATACAAGACTCCGTGGTAGGACTGATGGACGAAGGACGTATCAAGTTCGCTTCCGGCTGTTCGCTCACTATAGGAGCCGATAAACTCCAACACATCATGGACCATATCGACTTCTTCCGTGACAAACTTGTACTACGCCCGCAGGAAATCTCCAATAACCCTGAGGTCGCTCGTCGTCTCGGACTCATCACTATCAACACCGCACTTGAGGCGGATATATTCGGTAATATCAACTCGACACATGTCTGTGGTACGAAGATGATGAACGGTATCGGCGGTTCCGGTGACTTCACACGCAACGCCTATATTTCCATCTACACCACGCCTTCCACAGCTAAGGGTGGCGCGATTTCTGCTTTCGTACCAATGGTTAGTCACCTTGATCACTCCGAGCACTCGGTTAAGATTATTATCACCGAGCATGGTATTGCTGACTTACGCGGTAAGAGTCCTATCCAGCGTGCGCATGAGATTATTGATAACTGTGTGGATCCACAATATCGCCCATTGCTTAACGAGTACCTCGCAATGGCAAAGGTTGCTCACACGCCGCACGTGCTTAGTTGCGCACTCGCTATGCATGAAGAGTTCCTCAAATCAGGAGACATGCGTAATACCAAGTGGGAAAACTATCTGAGATAAGCTAAAACTGATAGTTCAAATTCACAAAAAAGTGCAGGACTTAAATCCTGCACTTTTTTATATCATTGTTTTAACTACGTCCTCTAAATACTTTATATCTATTTCATCAAATGTGCCATATTCGGCACTATCTATATCCAAAACGGCTATCACTTGATTCTCACGCCAAACAGGTACTACTATTTCGCTCTTCGATTTACTTGAACATGCTATATGTCCAGTAAACTCATGTACATTAGGTACACATATTGTCTCCCCTCTTTCCCATGCAGTACCACAAACGCCACGCCCAAACGCTATTCGATTGCATGCCACAGGGCCTTGAAACGGACCAAGAATCAGTTCCTTCCCCTCAACGCGATAGAAACCAGTCCACCAAAAACCAAATGTCTCGTGTAAAATAGCAGCTATATTGGCCATATTAGCCACCATATCACTCTCGCCGTTCACCACAGATTCTATCTGCGGTAACACCATTTCATATTTTTCCCTCTTCGTCATGGTAAATGTTCCGTTTTTCAGACGAATCGCAACAAACAGAGTTAATTAAACCTTTTTTGCAGGTCATCGTCAGAAAGGATAGTGACTATTGTTTTGCCATCAGGTGTACGGCGGTAAGACGGCAAATCAAAGAGTTGTTCCAAAAGATGTTGGGCTTCTTCTGTAGTAAGTTTTTTGCCATACGGAATGGCGGTATCTTGTGCCAAAGAGAGAGCAATCTGCTTTCGCCATTCTTCTTTGGCATTTGCTCCTGTCTCTCGAATGAGGTGTAACATATTATGCAAGGCAGACTGTATATCCTGCGCATTAAGCGTTGCAGGAATACCGGTTATGCTGTAAGCATTCTTACTAAATTGCTCCACTTCAAAGCCTACAAAACGCATGTCATCTATGATAGTGGTCATGAGGACCATCTCATCTGGTGCTAAGTCAATCACCTCAGGGAAAAGAAGTTGTTGTGAAACGCCTTTGCCCAGATTCATCTGCGCCATATATTGGTTATAAAGAACGCACGCGTGCGCGCGATGTTGATTGATAATCATCAAGCCGGCAGTAGATGGCAGGATAAGATATCTGTTCTTATACTGGTAAGGCACAATATCCGACAGAGGAATATCAAACAACTGAGCAGATAATTCTTCAACCGGTTGTTGATACATCTGTTCCCAACCTTTTACATTGGTTTTAGGTGCCCGAGAGAACGGATTGTAGTTTGGGTCGAAAACGACATGCGGAGTTGGGAAAGAAGTTGCTTCTGAGGTTTTCTGCGCAACAGGAGGCATTTCTATTTCACCTTCACGATTGAAATCGAGAGAAGGTGTGATATTGAACTTACCTAAAGACTCTCTCACAGTTGCCAAGAGGATTTGGAAGATTGTTTGTTCGTCTTGGAACTTAATCTCAGTCTTGGTCGGATGAATATTGACATCTATCAACTCAGGATTTATGTCAAAATAGACGAAGTAGGATGGATTGAGTTCGCCCGGCAACATTCCCGCATAGGCAGTTAGAATAGCCTTGTGGAAATAAGGATGGCGCATGAATCGTCCGTTAACGAAGAAATACTGCTGCGGGTTTTTATTGGCAGCCTCCGGTTTACCGATAAAACCGCGAATAGAGATAATCTCGGTGTCGGTAGCGATATCAACAAATTGCGAAGTATAGGATTTATTGCCTTTGCCAAAGACCGCTTCGATTCGCTGTTTTTCCGTGCCGACAGGTAATTCAAGCACTATCTCATCATTGCTAACGAAAGTGAATTGCACGTTTGGATAAACGAGCACGATGTGATAGAACTCGTTGAGTAGATTGCGCAG
The DNA here is from genome assembly GCA_902771935.1 of uncultured Bacteroidales bacterium. GTDB lineage: Bacteria > Bacteroidota > Bacteroidia > Bacteroidales > Paludibacteraceae > Colicola. Next base: position 105,218 of record CACXYM010000005.1, on the reverse strand, counting down.
TTCGGTTTGGTCTGTTTTGAGGAACTTACGGCGTACGGGCACATTGAAAAAGAGGTTCTTGACCTTTATATTCGTGCCGACTGGACATTGGCATGGTTCCTGGCTATCGATATGACTACCGGATATGCGGATAAGTGTTCCGACCTCATCTTCCTGTCTGCGTGTCTGCACTTCAACTTGTGCTACGGCGCAGATACTAGCGAGTGCTTCTCCGCGGAAACCCATTGTACGTAGTGCAAAAAGGTCTTGTGCAGAGGCGATTTTACTGGTAGCGTGTCGTTCAAAGGCCATGCGGGCATCGGTTTCACTCATACCGGAACCGTTATCGATGACCTGCAGTATTGTTCTGCCAGCATCACGAACGATAACCTGAATGTTGGTGGCCCCCGCATCCAAGCTGTTTTCGACTAACTCCTTGAGGCATGAGGCGGGGCGTTGAATGACCTCGCCTGCCGCAATCTGGTTAGCGACACTATCCGGTAATAAATGAATTATATCCACGTAATTTGCTTATAGTATGCTGTTTAACTGCTTAATCACCCTTTAATCACCTTTTAATCACCCTTTAATCACCTTATTCTGGCGGGTAGGGAGCGGGATGTTATCTGAGGAAGAGGTAGAGAGCGAGCGCGAGAACGAGGAGTGCAATCCAGAAGATGAGTCGAGAGTTGTTTTTAGACTTCTGGGTTTGCATGTTCTTCTCGTGCTGTTCACGGAAAGACCCACGATGAAGACGCGCAAGTTTATCCTTGCGCGCCTCCTTTTCCGGGTCATAGTAAATGGGGCGATAGTCCCACTCCCGTGGTTTATTTACTTTTGGAAATAAAACCGACAAAGTATATTGTCTTAAAGTTGTTAGACTTATTTATTCCCTTATTTAACGATAGCGAGGAATTGCTCGTCCTCAGCGAACTTAGCGAATTCGATATCGTTAGCAGCTTTAGCTTTCATGTTAGCGTCACGCTCGATAGCAACCGGAAGGTTAGCATAAACGGCGTCACGATCATTGGTGCGAGCACCTACGACAGCCTTCAGGTAAGCGGTGGTAGCGTTCGGCTCTTTAACAGCGTTAAGAGTTTGGAGCGCGCCAGCGTAGTCCTCGTTGAGGATTTGTTGAACAGCTGCGTTGTTGGTAGCTGCACTTCCGTAAGCTTCTTTAGCAGCTTTGTAGTCACCCTTCATGGTGTAGTAAGTACCTTGAGCAGCTTTGAGGTCACCCTTTGTTCCTGCAGCTTTACCGAGGTGTTCTTCAGCCTTAGCGAGGTCGTTGTCAGCCATAGCAGCGAGCGCAGCGTTGTAGTGTACGTCTGGATCATTCGGTTCGATTTCGATAGCTTTGTTGTAAGCACGGCGTGCTTCAGCGATGTTACCTTGCTCGAAGTAGATCATACCCATATTGTTGTATGCGCGATAGTCACCGAATGTGTCAGCAGCCTTTTGGTAGATAGCGAGTTTCTCGTCTTGACCCTCTACGAGAGTAGCAGCATAGAGCATTTCCTCGACATTGAGTTTGCAAGAATCGCTCTTGAGCTCAGCCAGGATTTCCTCGTCAGAACGGCCAATGAGGTCGCGAGTGAGGATGAGGCGGCTACGACGGAGTTGCGGGAGGATATCGTCAGCAATAGTTTTGTATACGTTGCTCAGGTTTTTGATTTGAGTTTCGCGCTCTTCAGGATCGCTGTACATTTTCAGCACGTTGAGAACAACTTGTTTGTCTTGGATATTGGAGTTCTCCATAGCTTTTTGGAAGCCTTCCCAGTCTTCAGCTGTGGTGTTAGCTTCGATTTCAGCATCCACTTTGTCCTTCTTCATTTGTTTTTGGAGGAACTTTTGCGCATTAGCTTGACGGTTGTCAGCCAGTTTGGTATTGAGGTCCATTCCGCCATCCGGGCTAGCGTAACCGCTAACTTCGATGTTGTTGATGGCTTTCTTCTCGTCGTTGTTGGCGTCCTTGATAGCAGCTTGGAGGTCTTTAACTTGTTTGCTGCCAGTCTCCGAGCTACGGAGTTCAGCTTGTTGGATCAAGAACTTAATGTCAGCTTCAAGAGTGTCTTGAATGATGCGTTGGAATTTGTCGGTAGTAACAACAGACTCATTGTCTTCAGCGGTAGCGAGCTTAGCGGTAACTACAAGACCATCAGCGATCTTGATTTCAGGAATTTCCACTTCTTTTTTACCGTTTTTAGCAGTAAAGCGGAGATAGAGTTCGCTTTTTGCCATAGCAGGATCATAGTCGAAACTGCAAGATTGGGTGTATTGACCACCAGCCTTGTAGTTAACAACGGTACCGTTCTCTTTCACTTTTTCACCTACATAAGTAACAGTTTCGCCTTCGATTTCTTTTCCATCGAATTTGAGGACCGGAGTAACAGTAAGGATGCCTTTTTTGGCAAATTTCTTTACAGGGAAAGTACCTGTGATGTCAGCATTTACTTTGTCACCAACTACTGCGAGTGGACTCGGGTTAACAGTGATTTGTTCTGGTTGTGGCACAGTGCCGCAGGATGTCAACATTGCCATTGCAATGACAGACACAAGAAATAAATTTTTCTTCATGATTAGTTATTTATTTTTGTTTAAAAAGGGATATACACACCTTTCAGCGTGCAAAATTATAAAAAATTTTGTATTCGTGCAACTTTCTGACGATTTTTTTTGCATTTTCCTATTTTTTTTGTACCTTTGCAGGCGAAAATGGACAATAAAATGCAGAAAATCATCATTTTGGGAGTAATTTTGGTAGCATGTGCATCGTGCGGGCCACACAAACCGACCGTAGCAGAGTTGCGTGCCGCAAAAAGAGTGCAAGACAGCATTAATTTGGCTCAGCAAGAACAAACTTTGGTTTATACGGACTCACTTTTGCAGCTTCAGATGCCAATTGCCGATTCACTACTTTCGCGATTTAAGTATGTGAAGAATGAACGATATGAAGATCATGGCCATTATATTTGCCGCGATTTGGAATCGAGCGGACTCGGCCAGCGGATTTACCTTCAAGCCTATGTGACAGACAACATGAAAACTGTGGTTCGGAGTTTTTATTTTGGCGAACGGAAACTGGAGCATGAGACCATTCTTCTCTCTGCCGACGAAGTAGAGAATATGTTTTCCGGAAAGTGTCATTCGTATGATGCCGAGGGCAATCATGAGATTATGACGCTCAACGACGAAGATGCTGTTAGTCTGCTGAAATTTGTAGCTGCCTATGCCGATTCAAAAATCAAAGTGACGCTATCCGGAAAGGGGAAATACACCTATATTATTAAGGATAAAGACAAAGCGGCTTTGATTGAGACATTGCGTTTGCAAACGGTGATGTCAGACATTAAAAAACTGGAATCCCAGCATCATCAGGCGTCCTTACAGGTAGAAAAATACAAAAAAAGACTCGAAAAGTGAGAAAAAACTTGCACAATTCGAAAAAAAGCAGTAATTTTGTGCGCTTAATATGGATAAAAACCGATCCTGAGTTATGAAAACGCTTGAAAAAATAGTCGCAGAGCGTCTTGTAGGCCTCAAAGCGATTAAGTTGCAGCCGATTAGTCCTTTTAAGTGGGGCAACGGCTGGAACTCTCCTATTTATTGCGATGACCGTCGTAGTCTGTCGTACCCGAAAGAGCGCGACTTTCTCAAGTTGGAAATGTCCCGCATCGTTGCCGAGCAGTTCCCAGAAACAGACGTTATTGCAGGTATTGCGACGAACGCCATAGCACACGGTGTACTCGTAGCGCACCAACTAAGTCTGCCTTTTGTGTATGTCTATCCATCCCCGAAAGATCACGGTTTAGAAAACCAGATAGAAGGTGATTTGCGCCCGAAACAGAACGTTGTAGTGATTGAGAATCAAGTGGCAATCGCTGATGTTTCGCTCAAAGTGATTGAGGCGTTGCGCAATAATGGGTGTAATGTTTTAGGCGTTGTGACTATTCTTGATTACGAATTGGAAATAGGTCATAAAGTGCTGAAAAAAGCCGGTGTGCCTTTGGTTCCGCTGACTAATTTCTCGTCCGTGATTGAGACCGCAGCAGAAATGAAATATATCTCCAAAAAGGATTTGCAGATGCTCAATGATTGGCACAAGAATCCCTCTAAATGGAAGAAATAAAATGTCCGAACAGAAATACGAAAGTAAAATACAATCCATACCTGCTCCGGTTGACAAAGTTTTCCCAGTACTCAGTAACCTGAAGAACTTGGAACGCGTGCGTGAACTTATTCCCGCCGACAAAGTGCAGGAAATGGAGATTACAGAAGATACGGTTAAGTTCAAGGTGGATGGTTTGGCGCAAAAGATTGCCATTCGCATCGTGGACAAGGTGGAAAATGATACCATCAAGTTCGGCTTGGATAACATGCCGATGGCAGCCAACTTTTGGATTCAACTCAAAGAAGTAGCTCCAAACGACACTCGCGTTAAACTAACAGTCAAAGCCGATATTCCGGTTTTCTTCCGTATGATGATAGAAAAAAAGCTACAACAAGGCATCGACGATGCCGCTGTAATGTTAACTCAATTCCCATATACTAATTGGTCATGAAAAAACCACGTATTCACCGAGAGGGTAGAAATATCATTATCGGATTAGTGCTCATCTTGTTTGCAATCAACATCCCAGTCTTCATTTATTGGCCTCATTGGGTGTTTGCAGTAACACTGTTCATTGCGGCGACTCTGCTTGTGTTTGTCACCTACTTCTTCCGCAACCCTATTCGCGTGCTGGAAGTAGATGACCCGAACTTCCTCATTGCTCCTGCTGACGGACGAGTTGTTGTTATTGAACCAACGAAAGAGAACGAGTATTTTCATGAGGAGAAACTGCAAGTTTCAATCTTCATGTCGCCTTTCAACGTTCATGCCAATTGGTATCCTATTGAGGGTAATATCTTGGTCAGCCAGCACCAGAAAGGTCGTCACAAAGGCGCATGGTTGCCTAAATCATCAACGGAAAACGAACGTTCTCTGGTTGTGATAGAGACTCCTTCCAAAGTGCAAATTGCTGTCAGACAGATAGCCGGCGCGATGGCACGACGCATCGTTACGTATGCCAAAGCGGGCAATAAATCCCAACGTAACCATCATATGGGATTTATTAAATTCGGTTCGCGCGTGGATATGTATCTCCCACTTGATACCGAAATGTTCATTGAAGTTGGCGATCATGTTCGTGGCAACGAAACCATTCTCGGTCGTCTCGCTGATGCAGAAGAAAAGACCAAACGCAAAACCACAACTAAAAAAGCAAAAGTTTAACCTTAAAAATATCACTACTATGGACAAATTTCAAGAACTATTTGCACAGTATCCGTGCCCATTTACCGACGAGCAAGTTAAAGCTAACGTTGATGAAATCCTTAAGAAACACTTCGCAGAGAACAATAATGTCGAAGTATGGAAAGAGTGCTTGCATCAAATTGATCTGACGACACTCAGCGCCGATGACACTATCGCGAAGGTGGAAGGAATGGCAAAAGCGGTAAATGAGCTTGACAAGAACTATCCGGGCGTGCCTAACGTAGCTGCTATCTGCGTTTATCCTGCTATGGTGGAGTACGTACGCAAAGCGCTCAAAGACCCAAAATTCAATATTGCCTGCGTAACCGGCGTATTCCCATCTTCACAGAGTTTCCTTGAAGTGAAAGTAGCTGAAACGGCTTTGGCTCTTAAGGCTGGTGCAACCGAGATTGACATTGTGCTTTCAGTAGGTAAATTCCTCGAAGGACGTCTCCAAGAGTGTTTCGATGAAATCGCAGAACTCAAAGCAGTTTGCGGACAACATCACCTCAAAGTGATTCTTGAAACCGGAATGCTCAAAACGGCAGAGAACATCTGGAAAGCTTCTATTCTTTCTATCGCTGCAGGCGCTGACTTTATCAAAACTTCAACCGGTAAGATTGCTGTTAATGCTACTCCCGAGGCTACCTATATCATGTGCAACGCTATTAAGGCATGGAAAGAGAAAACCGGCGCTAAAATCTGCTATAAACCTGCAGGTGGCGTCAGCACAACCGAAGAGGCTGTACAACACTTCACGCTCGTGAAGGAAATCCTCGGAGAAGACTGGCTCAATAACGAGTCATTCCGTTTCGGTGCAAGTCGTCTGGCTAACAACCTGCTCTCAAGCATAGTTGGTAAAGAAGTTAAATACTTCTAATCCGCTAAACGGCGAACCAACTCATTAGAAATAGAATTACTAAACCGACGGCACACATCCTGTGCGAATAACTGACCGGTATCTATAAGCCCTGTCCAATCATCCAAGGACAGGGTTTGTAGTGTCCTCCCTGCCATACGGCGCAAAGCATAGATAAAGCCTGCATTGAAATTATCGCCCGCTCCAATTGTGCTGACCGTCTCTATCTGCTCCACGGGGAATGTTGCCTTAATCGAAGACGTGCGCAAGTAAATCTCTTTACTGCCATTCGTACAGATAAAGTTCGAACAATGCGGCTTGATATGCTTAACATAAATAGTTTCCACATCATCTATTCCGTACAGACACATGAAATCATCCAACGAGCCGCGCACAACACTCGACATACGCATATTTTCCTCAATACTGCCAATAATCTCAGGAATCTCGTGGATATGCGAAGAACGGAAATTCAAATCATAGTACAGATACGCACCAGCTTCATAAGCTTGGCGTAACATCTTCTTCACATACGGTCGAATCGCAGGATTAATGGCGAAGTACGAACCAAACAAGACGAAGTCCGATTCCCCGATGCCCAACTCAGGACTCTCTACGCGTACACGCGCGTAATCTTTATAAAAGGTGTAGTCCGCATCATTCTTCTCGTCCAAGAAAGCTAACGAGAGATGCGATTTCGTTCCTTTATGACGGCAGACATACTGCGTATCTACCCCATTGTCTTTCAAATACTTATAGATGATGTCCGCTACGCGGTCATCCCCAACTTCCGTCACCATACTACATGGTACGCCTAAGCGGCCAAGTGACACTAAAGCATTAAAAGTAGAACCGCCCGGAACCGCCCGCTGAGGCTGATTATCCTTGAATATGATGTCATATACGGTTTCGCCAATACCGAAAACCTTACCCGATTCATTTGCCATATAAGTCTTTTTTCACATTTTGGGCTGCAAAGATACACTATTTTTCCAAATTACACAAAAATAATTTGCATATATGCAAAAAAAATAGTACCTTTGCGCGATTTTTTGCGCAAACACAAACAAACAGATGAATAAAATCATTAGCAAACGTTTCTTCTCGGACAATGTGGCCGAGTTGGTTGTAGAAGCTCCGCTTATTGCGAAAAGCCGCCGAGCCGGACATTTCGTTATCGTTCGTGTGGACAAAAACTCCGAGCGTATGCCGCTGACTATCAGTGATGCAGACATTGAAAAAGGCACTATCAGCCTTGTCGTACAACGTATCGGCGTGTCATCGGCGAAACTCTGCGCGCTTAACGTAGGTGACGAACTCGCTGACCTCGTTGGACCACTCGGAAAAGCCACAGATATCCGTAACTACGGAACCGTTGTTCTGGCGTGCGGTGGCGTTGGTGCTGCACCTACTTTGCCTATTGCTCAGGCGATGAAAGCTGCCGGAAACCGCGTCATCACGGTACTTGCAGCCCGCAACAAAGACCTCATTATTTTGAAGGAAGAATTGGCTAGATACTCCGATGAACTTATCGTCATGACAGACGATGGATCCATGGGACAAAAAGGGGTTGTAACTCTTGGTGTAGAGCAAGTGATACAACGTGAGACCGTCAATAAATGCGTTACCATCGGACCCGCAATAATGATGAAATTCGTAGCGCTTACTACCGCGAAATACAACATCCCCACCGAAGCAAGTCTCAATACCATTATGGTGGACGGAACAGGTATGTGTGGAGCGTGCCGCGTGTCTGTGGGAGGAAAAACACGCTTCGTTTGTGTTGATGGTCCTGAGTTTGATGCACATCAAGTCGATTGGGACGAAATGATGTCTAGGCTCCGTTCCTACAAAGCCGAAGAAACGGCCGCATACGAAAAGTACCTAAACGGTGGTGAGAAAAACATACAACATACTATTTTTGTTGACCCTGCGAAGCCAGTATATGGAATCGTTGAACCATTTGATGGAAAGCCAAAAGACCGCGTAGCTATTCCTCGTGTGCAAATGCCTGAACTGGCACCTGAGATACGGGTTAAGAGCCTGCATGAAGAAGTGAACCAAGGTCTTACCTTTGAGCAGGCCATTACAGAGAGCCATCGTTGTCTTAACTGCAAGAATCCGGGCTGCGTGCAAGGTTGTCCGGTCAATATTGATATTCCGTCCTTCATTAAGCATATCGAAGCCGGTGATATCCAAGGCGCTTACGATGTAATCAGCCAGAGTAGTTCGCTGCCTGCTGTCTGCGGTCGTGTCTGTCCGCAAGAAAAACAATGCGAGGCACAATGTATACATCTCAAGATGAACTCCAAGCCCGTCGCTATCGGTTACCTTGAGCGTTTCGTGGCAGATAATGCGACTCCCAAAACGCCAAGTAACAAACAACAAGCATCCGCCATAAAAGTGGCAGTTGTAGGTTCCGGTCCTGCCGGACTAACTTTTGCCGGCGATATGGCTAAATATGGTTATCAAGTGACCGTCTTTGAAGCTTTGCACGAAATAGGCGGTGTGCTCAAATATGGTATTCCTGAATTCCGTCTGCCTAATCGCATAGTGGACAAAGAGATAGACGGATTGCGCGCATTAGGCGTTGAGTTCTGTAAAGATACAATTATCGGAAAAACCATCACCATTGAAGACCTACAAAAGCAAGGTTATGCCGCAATCTTCGTCGGTTCCGGCGCCGGCTTGCCACGTTTCATGAACATACCCGGCGAGAACCTAAACGGCGTACTCTCATGCAATGAATACCTCACACGCGTTAATCTCATGGATGCATCTAATAAAGCAACCGACACACCACTGCTTTACGGCAAAAACGTCATTGTTGTCGGTGGAGGAAACACTGCTATGGATGCTGTCCGTACAGCCAAACGCTTAGGCGCTGAGCATGCAACTATCGTTTACCGCCGTTCTGAAGATGAGATGCCCGCACGTATCGAAGAAGTGCGTCACGCTAAAGAAGAAGGTATTGAGTTTATGACTCTCCATAACCCGATTGAGTATCATGCAGACGAGAACGGACGTGTCAAAGAAGCAGTACTGCAAGTCATGGAATTAGGCGAACCTGATGAAAGCGGACGTCGAAGCCCCGTACCTGTAGAAGGCAAAACAATTACCATTCCTGTTGATCTGGTTATTGTTGCTGTGGGTGTTAGCCCCAACCCACTTATTCCGCGTTCAGTAGAAGGACTCGAGATTTCCAAGAAAGGTACAATTGTAGTGGGCGAAGGATCTATGCAATCCAATATACCTACCATCTTCGCGGGCGGAGACATCGTGCGTGGTGGCGCAACGGTCATTCTTGCGATGTCTGACGGACGCAAAGCCGCAGCGGCTATGCACGAATACCTTTCCATAAAGTGAAGTTCTACATCGAGACATATGGTTGCCAAATGAACGTCGCAGATAGCGAGGTTGTTGCTGCTATCATGCAGACAACGGATGCTGAGATGACGGATCATCCAGATGAGGCGGAAATACTCATCTTAAACACCTGTTCTATTCGCGAAAAGGCCGAAGAGACCGTACAACATCGCCTCCAAGAAATAAAAGCACTGCTGACCAAACAAAAACGCAAAGCTATTATTGGTGTCATCGGATGTATGGCTGAACGAATGGGGCAGGAACTGATTGACGCGTTTGGGGTTAATTTTGTGGCAGGACCAGATGCGTACTTGGACATACCGAACCTGCTGGCACAATGCTTGCAAGGGCACAAAGCCCTCAACGTTGAACTCAGTACCACTGAGACATATCGTGACATTATACCGGCTCGTATAGGCAAAACAATCTCCGGTTTTGTGAGTATCATGCGAGGATGCAATAACTTCTGCTCGTACTGCGTTGTCCCTTACACTCGCGGTCGAGAAAGAAGCCGCGATGTAGAATCTATCCTACAAGAAGTCAAGGACTTACAGGCCAAAGGATATAAGGAAGTGACGCTCCTCGGGCAGAATGTCAATTCCTATAATTATCAGCCTGCAGATGGAAGTAGTGAGCCTATTGATTTCCCGCATCTCTTGGCAATTGTAGCAAAAACAGTGCCTGATATGCGCATCCGCTTCACCACATCTCATCCGAAAGATATGTCAGACAAGACACTCGAAGTAATAGCTGCACACAACAATATATGCAAGTTCATCCACCTACCCGTACAAAGCGGTTCTAATGCCATTCTCAAGTCTATGAACCGAAAATATACGCGCGAATGGTATCTGGACAGAATAGCAGCTATACGACGTATTGTACCCGATGCCGCTATTGGCACAGATGTCTTCTGCGGTTTTCACGATGAGACGCTTGAAGACCACGCACAGACTCTTAGTCTCATGCGCGAAGTAGGCTTTGACACTGCCTTCATGTTCAAATATAGCGAAAGGCCGGGGACATTCGCTTCACGATTCCTACCCGATAATATATCCGAAGCAGAAAAAGTACGCCGCTTGAACGAAATAATCGCTCTGCAAAACGAATTGTCACTCGCTTCCAACCAACGCGAAATTGGTAAAACGCGAGAAGTATTAGTCGAAGGGTATTCCAAGCGAAGCAAAGACGAGATGTTCGGTCGTACTTCTCAATACAAAACTGTTATTTTCCCACGCGAGGGCAGACATATCGGAGAACTGGTTAACATCAGGATAACCTCAGCATCAGCCGCGACACTCAAAGGCGAAGTGGTCGAATAAGCTATTTTTCATAGAAAAATAACAAAATTGCGCGAAAAATCTTGCAAAATGAAAAAAAATGCAAGATTTATTTGCTCATATAAAATAATATTTGTACCTTTGCGGCCTGGAATAACGTGCGCGTGCATATGCGCGTGCATTGCGCGTAAGGGAGCATATACTTAAAGTACTATATAAATGGAAGAAAAAGAAAAGTATGATGGCTCGAGTATTCAAGTGCTCGAAGGTTTAGAGGCAGTGCGTAAACGTCCTGCCATGTACATCGGAGACATCTCCGGTAGAGGATTGCACCACCTGGTGTATGAAGTGGTGGATAACTCTATTGACGAGGCTTTGGCTGGTTTCTGCTCGGAAATCGCCGTGCACATTAATGAGGACAACTCCATTACCGTACAAGATAACGGTCGTGGTATTCCAGTAGATATGCATCCGAAAGAGCACCGCTCTGCCTTGGAAGTGGTTATGACCGTGCTGCACGCAGGTGGTAAATTTAACAAAGACAGTTACAAAGTATCCGGTGGTCTTCACGGTGTAGGTGTAAGTTGTGTGAATGCCCTTTCGACAAAAATGCATGTGGAAGTTTATCGTGATGGTAAAATCCACACCCAAGACTATGAGAAAGGCAAACCACTCGCTCCTGTACATGTAATTACTGAAGCAGAAGCCATTGGTAACTGGGAGCAACGTAAGACTGGTACATTTGTGCAATTCTGGCCGGACGCAACAATCTTCACCGAGACGGTTTATTCATATGATATTCTTGCAAACCGTATGCGTGAATTGGCTTACTTGAATGCCGGTGTACGTATTATTCTCAAAGATAAGCGTGTGCCTGTTGACCCAAACCTTAAGGACTCTGAAGGTCATCCTTTCCCAAATATTAAGGGATTCAAAGGTGAGTCTTTCTACTCCGAGAAGGGTTTGAGTGAGTTTGTACGTTATATTGACCAGACTCGTACTCCCCTCATCAGCGAAGTGATTCATCTTAATACTGAAAAATATGGTACACCAGTTGAGGTTGCTATGATTTACAATACCGACTTCAATGAGAATGTACACTCTTACGTGAATAACATCAACACCATCGAAGGCGGTACTCACGTAGCCGGTTTCCGCGCAGCACTTACCCGAGTCATGAAGAAATATGCAGAGGATAGCAAGCTGCTGGAGAAAGCCAAGCTCAAAGACAAAGATGGTAATGCAACTATCGACCCTAACGATTTCCGTGAAGGTTTGACAGCCGTTATCTCAGTTAAGGTGGCAGAACCGCAGTTCGAAGGACAGACCAAGACCAAACTCGGTAACTCTGAAGTGGCAGGAATGGTATCTAGCGCTGTAGCAGAGGCACTCACTTATTATCTTGAAGAGCACCCCGATGATGCAAAAAAGATTGTAGAGAAAGTAATCCTTGCTGCACAAGCACGTATTGCTGCCCGCAATGCCCGCCAAAGCGTACTCCGCAAATCACCACTTAGCGGTGGCGGCTTACCAGGTAAACTCGCCGATTGTGCTTCAAAAGACCCGTCTGAATGCGAACTCTTCCTCGTTGAGGGTGACTCCGCAGGCGGTACCGCTAAAACAGGACGTGACCGCGTTCACCAAGCTATTCTTCCATTGCGCGGTAAGATCCTGAATGTGGAAAAAGCCATGGAACATAAAGTATTTGAGTCTGAAGAAGTACGTAACATCTTTACCGCGTTAGGAATTACTTTCGGTACAGAAGACGATCCGAAAGCACTCAATCTCAGTAAGATTCGTTACCACAAAGTAATTATCATGGCCGATGCTGATGTTGATGGTGCCCATATTGCAACCCTTATCATGACGCTCTTCTTCCGTCATATGAAAGAAGTGATTGAACAGGGACACCTTTATATCGCTATGGCTCCATTGTACATGTGCTCCAAAGGAAACTACAAAGAGTACTGTTGGACGGACCAACAACGCTTTGACTTCATCCAAAAATATGGTAATGGTGACGAAAAACAAATCAAGACACAACGTTACAAAGGTTTGGGTGAAATGTCGGATGAACAACTCTGGGAAACGACTATGGATCCTTCACGTCGCTTACTAAAGAAAGTGACAATAGAGAATGCTGCCGAGGCAGATCGTACCATCGCAATGCTGATGGGCGATGATGTTGCCCCACGTCGTGAGTTCATAGAAGAGAATGCAACGTACGCCAATATTGATGCATAATGAAAATAGCCGTTTACTGCAGCGCAAAAGATATCATCCCAGAAGAGTATCTGCAATTAGGCGATACACTCGGTGCTTGGATGGCACAGCATAGACACACATTGGTCTATGGTGGCGCTACAGGCGGACTTATGACGCGAATAAGCAATGCAGTACGTGCTGCCGGCGGATACATAATCGGTGTAGTGCCGGAACGTGTTATTCAGGCAGGAAGACTTGCTAACAACTGCAATAAGCTTTACAAAGTGCCAACCATGAGCAGACGCAAGCAGAAAATGAAGAATATAGCGGATTGCTTTGTTTGCTTACCGGGTAGTTATGGCACACTGGACGAGATGTTCGATGTCATTGCATCAGGTACTGTATCGGAACATAATAAACCTGTTTTCGTTCTTAATTATAAGGGCTTTTACGAAGGTATTAAAGCTGAAGCTGAACATATGCGTGCATTAAACTTCCTGCCACAACAAGAAGCCTATAAACCGATTTTCGTAAATACCTTGGACGAAATATATACGTGCATAAATAATCTTAAAAAATAAACACATATGAATCTATTCACTGCCAGATTAACCGGAAAAATGCTCTCCACAGAGCAATTTGAGAAGTCTATTCAAGACATGATAGAGCGTGTCAATCGCTGGCGTCAAATTGAGAAATCGCCGGAACTGGCTGAATATCTCAAACTGAAGGAAATTGTTGAAAGTCCGAAGTTCCAAGAGACAAAGCGCGTACTTTCAGAACGTAAGTACAAAGATACGGAAGAGGGTCGCAAGATGACCACTTTTGAACGTATCTCTTCCACATTGCGTATGAAAGGATACAAGTATGCGCTGGAGAATTCCACTTTCCAGTCTTTCCTTAAATTCCGTGATTCAGAAGACTTCCAAAAGATGATGAGTATCAAGGAACGTCTTAAATCAAGCGAGTTGCGCATGTATAACATGATTTACCGCTCTGCTTTCTATAAGAACTACCAGAAAGTGCTCAATTCTCCTGAATTGCGTCAAATGGAAGAACTGGAAAAGGAAATCAATACTGAAGACTTCCAAAAACGTCATGCTCTGTGGGCAGATGCAAAACGCTGGCAACACTCGGAAGAGTATAAGACCGAACAACGTTTCTTAGAGTTGCAAAACTCGGACGACATCAAGTTCTATTTCGCACAACGCAGTGAGAAAATTGACTGGGCAGAACTCTTCCGTCCATCATTCAATGATGACATGTCGTCTTCCAAAAACTGGAAGCCCGGTTATGGCTACGCTAATCCTAATGCCAAAGATGGCCACTCTCGCGTTTCAGAGCGCCAGGCATATAACAACGGAAAGAATACCTTCTTTGTAGATGGACGTATGAGTTTGGAAACACACGAAGAGAGTAAAGAAGCCGTTGCTTGGGATGAGACGAAAGGCTTTGTCAATCATGTATTCGACTATACATCCGACGTGATGAATACTAAAGATGCTTTCTCGCAAGAAAGCGGTATGTTTATGGCCAAGGTACGTAGTCAAGGTACACCACATCATTTCTTTGGATTGTCAACAGGTAAGAGCGGTAGCCCTATGGTGGCTATATATCATTATAATGGTGATATTCACCAATTGGGGCTTGTTAATGGTAACCAAACAAAAATGGCAGACTTAACAGGCATGCTGCGCTCCATGTATTATGTATATACCTTCCGTTGGAACAAAGACGAATTAATTTGGTATGTAAATAACATGGAATTACTGCGGATGCCAAATAAATTACCAAAAGAAGCGATGTTCTTCCTTGCACAATCTTGGCTACCGACTAAAGAAAAAGGCGGTGCTGGAAAACTAAAAGTGCAGTGGGTACGTGTTTATCGTAGTGTTGATTAATTAATCGTATAACCGAGTAGCCATGTTCCTAATAGCAGGTCCCTGTGCGATTGAAAATCGCGATATGGTTTTTCAAACAGCAGAAACGCTTAAGCGTATTTGCGAAGACTTGAAGATTGAATTGTATTTTAAGTCTTCGTACGACAAGGCCAACCGTACTTCCAATAGTCAACGCGGTGTTGGCATGGAAGAAGGATTACGCATCCTTCAGGAAGTGAAGAAACAGTTCCGGCTTCCTATTTTAACGGATGTGCATGAATCATGGCAATGCAAACCGGTCGCCGAAGTGGCTGATGTTTTGCAAATTCCTGCCTTTCTAAGTCGCCAAACGGACCTTTTACAAGCAGCAGCTGAAACAGGGCGTACCATTAACGTTAAAAAGGGTCAGTTCATGGCACCATGGGATATGAAAGGTTGTATTGACAAAATTGCAGCTGTACGTGGAGATAGCCAAAACATCTGGCTCACAGAACGCGGATCATCTTTCGGCTACGGACGATTGGTTGTCGACATGTCATCAATCGTGGAAATGCGCAAATTTGGTTGCCCGGTTATATTCGATGCGACCCATAGCGTACAACAACCCAGCACGCAAGCTGGTATAACAGGTGGTAATCGGGAGATGGTCCCGTATTTATTGCGTGCAGCATTGGCTGTCGGAGTAGATGGCATATTCGTCGAAGTACATCCAAAACCAGAGATTGCGATCTCTGATGCCGCAAACCAATTAAGATTAAACGAAGTTAAACAGATTTTACAAGAAGCTAAAGAATATGACGTATTCGCAAAGAGCTAAACAAATATTTGAAGCAGAAATAGAGGAGCTGCATAAATTAGGAACCTCTATTGATTCAAGTTTTGACAAGGCCATAGATCTGATTCAGAAATGTCAGGGCAAATTGGTCGTTATGGGCATTGGCAAAACAGGTATTATCGGCCATAAGATTGCCTCCTCGTTAGCATCTACCGGTACACCCGCCGTTTTCGTCAATGCTGCAGAAGCCGTGCACGGAGACTTGGGCATAGTAAATGGTAAAGATGTCGTGCTCTTGGTTAGTAATAGTGGATCCTCCAGCGAAATTATTAACGTGATAGAGCCGGTACGCAAACTAGGATGTACCATCATCGCCATGACCGGGGACGTATCTTCCCGTCTGGCACAAGAAGCTGATTTGGTATTGTCTATTCATGTGGATAAAGAGGCCTGCCCATTAGGATTGGCTCCAACAACATCTACTACAGCAACAGCTCTAATGGGCGATGCTTTGATGGTGTGCCTGATGGAGAAACATCATTTTAAAGCAGAAAATTTTGCCGTATATCACCCTGGAGGCGCTCTCGGACGTCAATTATTAGGCAGAGTTAAGAACCTAATGACAACAGATGTGCCGCGAGTTTCTACTGACACTCCGTTTAAGGAAGTCGTTCACGAAATGTCGGAGAAACATCTTGGTATGACTATGGTTTACAACGATAAAAAATGCGTTGGCATCATTACAGACGGAGATTTACGGCGTGCTATTCAGAAATATGATGATTTGCACGTTACTGCACAAGATGTCATGACACCATCCTACAAGCATATTCATAAAGAGGCATTACTATCCGATGCCTTGGCAATAATGGACAAGTATAACATTACTACGTTAGCTGTAACAGAGAAACCCAATACAGAAGAAATAATCGGAATCGTTTCTATTCACCATATTATTGACTTTAATTAATTGATTATGACACAGACTATCGCTTTGTATTGCAAAAACAACAAATTGTCGTATCAAGTTGAACGCGGGACGTCAATCATGGACTTTTACCGACAATCCGGTATCCACCTGAAATACCCAGTCATTGCCGCTCGCGTCAACTATAAGGTACACGACTTGCGCTATATCGTCTACAAACCCAAAGATGTGGAGTTTATCGATGCAAGCTGTGCCGACGGTATGCGTGTTTATGTTCGTACACTTTGCATGGTGATGGGATGTGCCGTCAATGAACTTTACCCAGAATGGTCTCTACGAATTGAGCACCCGATATCCAAAGGCTACTTCTGCACGCTGCGTGATAATAAAGGCGGCAAAATCCAACTCTCTCATGAGATGATTGCTGCCATCAAAGAACGGATGCAAAAAATTATTGCAGAAGACCGCCCTATCATCGTAGAAGAAAAACAAACTAAAGTGGTGATGCAACTTTTTCACGAGCGTCCAGACTACGAATCCTCACTCTTGGAAACTTTGGGTAATCCTTACTGCCGATTCTTCCGTATTGGTGAGTATATCGATTATTACAACGGCGTATTAATGCCTTCAACAGGTTATCTGAACATCTTTGAATTAGAGCCTCTTTATGACGACATGCTGCTGCGTATACCCTGCAGAAAGGATCCAAATAGACTGGAAGAGTTCGTGCAACAAGATAAGATGTTTGATATCTTCAAAGAGTTTATAGGTTGGAATAAACTGCTGCGCATCAGCAATGTAGGAGAATTCAATAAGGCATGTAAAAACAACCGATCATTTGAGATGATTAAGCTTAGTGAAGCTTTGCACGAAAAGAAAGTGGCTCAAATAGCAGATATGATTGTTGGAAGAGAGAACCTGCCACGTTTTGTGCTAATATCCGGACCTTCTTCATCTGGAAAAACCACATTCTCTAAACGTCTTACTATCCAACTGATGGTCAATGGCATTCGTCCTGTAGTTCTGTCATTGGATAATTATTTCGTTAATCGTGAGGATACACCTAAAGACGAAAACGGAGATTGGGATTTTGAGCACATCAAAGCGGTAGATTTACCTCTTTTACAAGAACAGGTTAAATCATTATTAGACGGACAAGAAGTCAAAATACCTACCTACAATTTTGAAACAGGTAAGCGCGAATACAAGGGTAATACACTAAAATTGGAAAAAGATACCATCGTCATTTTGGAAGGCTTACATGCACTTAATCCTTTATTACTCCCCAACACACCAAAAGATGCCACTTTCCGCATCTTTGTCAGTCCAATGACTACCGTCAACTTGGATAACCACAACTGGATACCTACTACTGACTTACGTCTAATAAGACGCATTGTGCGTGACTATCGTTACCGTAACTATTCAGCTCGCGAGACCATAGCCCGTTGTCCAAGTGTACGCCGTGGCGAAGAAAAATGGATATATCCATTCCAAGAAAATGCAGATGTGATGTTCAACTCAGCCCTACTCTTTGAGTTGGCTGTATTAAAACGTCACGCAGAACCTATTCTGGCCGAAGTTCCCAAATATTGTGATGAGTATGGTGAGGCACACAGAATGCTCACTTTCCTCAGTTATTTTGAGTCCATTCCCGAAAGAGAAATTCCACCTACATCGTTCTTGCGTGAATTCGTTGGTGGTAGTTCATTTAGATATTAATAGCATGAAAAAAATTCTATTTATAGTCAGCCTCGCCTTCGGCATGTATAGTTATGCAGACGACAGTATAGCCGTAGTCGTACAGGACACCTTGATAACGGATGAAATGCCAAATGTTCAAGTGTACCAAAGCGAATCCGTAGCACGACTGCTGCGCGAGAAAACTACCGGCAAATCATCTCAAGTAGTTGAAATGGCGGGATACCGTGTACAAATTTACTCATCCAATCACCAACAACTGGCTAAACAAGAAGCTATGCGTTTGGAAAAAGATATGCAATCCAAATTGGATATGCCCATCTATGTTTCCTACGTACCACCATTCTGGAAAGTACGTGTTGGCGATTTCGAGACCTACGTAGAAGCACAAGAGTTTAAAACTAATTTTGTACAATTGTTCCCTGAATTAATGGGAGATACTTATGTTGTACGTGATCAAGTAACTATAAAAAAATGAACTTACAAGTATTCAAGGAAGATAAGACCATAACGAAAAGTATCGCTGAACATGTTTCTGCGATTATTACAGGGTTGGGAGAAGATGTTACACGCCAAGGATTACAACGCACTCCGGAACGAGTTGGCGAAGCTTTTCAATATTTGACCAAGGGATACAAGGAAGATCCAGACGCAATCTTGCGCTCTGCATTATTTGAAGATGACTATCGTCATATGGTCGTCGTAAAGGATATTGACTTCTACTCACTATGTGAACACCATTTATTACCTTTCTTCGGTAAAGTACATATTGCATATATTCCTAATGGAAAACGCGTTACAGGGCTTAGCAAAATAGCAAGAGTTGTGGATGTATATGCTCGTCGCTTGCAGATTCAAGAACGCATGACAACCCAGATTAAGGACTGCATTCAACGTACGCTTGATCCTTTAGGCGTCATGGTGGTTGTAGAAGCTGAACATTTATGCATGAAAATGCGTGGCACTGAAAAACAAAACAGCATCACTACCACATCGGATTTTACCGGAGCATTCACTCGTCCCGAAACACGGAACGAATTCCTACGATTAATCCATTAACACAAACACATTAAATTATCTGGTCAAGATGAAAATCTTGGTCACCGCATGTGCTCCATCTTCTCCGTTACATAAAACGGTGTAGATGCCCGATGCAACACGTTCGCCATTTAAGTTCTTTCCATCCCAAACAGCTATTCCTCCATTGGATCTTGTTTTACAAACCAGATTACCTCCTGCATCAATAATATTGACTACAGAATTATCCATCAATCTGGCAATCGTAAATGATCCTGCATAATCGCGCGGTGCAGGGTTGGGATAAGCATAAACCTCATCAAAATTCTCTTCTGGGTCAGATGCATCACCACGATATGAGGCGAGTCCACTGGCCGTACCGATAAACACTTCACCTGTCGTCGGATGAATAGCAATAGATAATACCTCGTTGGACGGTAGTGGGGAATTATCCACTGTAAAATGATGGATAGTCTCCAACCCGTCTGAAGACATTAAAAATAGTCCTGACGCAGCGGTTCCAATCCATTTTCTGTTTCCGCCATCAACAACAATACAATTAATCTGTTCATCTGCCAGCAAGTAATCAGCCAACTGCGTCTCCTCATCTTCCCTACTGATGATGACACGTTTGCATGCAGCCGATTCAAGGAAGCCTTCTGCTGTCTCTATTAAGAATAGTCCGGCTTGAGTACCTACCCATAGGATGCCATCTTTGTCCTGCGCTAATGTAAAATACTTCTCAGGAGAGAAAGATGTGCCATTCTGATCCACAAAAGTATTTCTTTTCATGACATGGTCATCCGATGATATAAATGGGGTCCCATTATCATCTATTAAAATAACTCCCTGAGTACTACGGCAATCCAAGAGCCATTTACTATTTGGATACTTCCTATCAGCAATAAGAGGGGCAGGGGTAGTAAGTGTGATATACTGACCTCCACTGCGCAAAGGTAGCCCATGCCATACACCATCAGGCGACAATATATTGATTGGATATCCTCGCGAACCTGTATTGAGAACCCACAAGTTTCCATCCGCATCATACAACGCACCATCAGTACGAAGATAGTAAGGAGTATCGTCATTCTCCAAATCGGAACGTAAAGTACTATTCTTTTCTGTATATAGTTTGATGGCCTCACCATTCAAGAATTCCACTAGTCCGGATCCGTTAGTAGTTGCAAAGAAATGGTTGCTGTTATTAGGATCCACAGCGTAATTCATAATATCCATAACCCAATTCGATATTTTTGCCGCAATACGATCCTGTGTGATTGCTTGCCATTTATTTACATTGTCATACCACATTACATGTCCTGCTCTGCGGAAAGCACTGGCCCATCTTCCGCCTTGGGTCATCATCAATGTTTCGCCAAAGAACTGCAAACGATATGGCAAATTACAGATAGGTCCGTTCGGAAGAAATTGTTGAAATCCGTCTGAGGTATAGCGCATTAAGCCAACACCTCCTGCAGCCAACCAATATTGACCATTTTCACAAATTGCATCATATGCCCTAAATTCATCAGTTAGGTTTTTTACAGATTCATCGGTATGGATAGCAACAAGCATATTGGATGTCGTTTCAGCAAGTATCTGATTTCCATTCGTCCGTATCCAACGATACTTTGTATCAGTAACTTCCTGCCACGAACCTGCATCATAGCGGTACAAAGTATTGTTTTGCAACAAATACGGATAATTCAAAACGGCTAATGATTGAACATTCTCTTTCTGCGGCAGTAAGGCTGTTTTCCAATTACGATAGTCTATTAGATTATCCTTGATAGCCCCTTTGTATAGCAGCGAATCTGATACAGCAAAAATACTATCCTTGCAGAAAGCGATTGCCCGAACATTTACGTCCGAAGCATTGTCCCCAATGTAATACGTATCCTTTATCTCATCCTTTTTAAGGTCAACAACTATGATTCCCGTTGACGTCGCAAGATATCCATACTGATCGTACAGAGTAATACTATTGAATGAAATTTCGGATGTTTCTCGCTTTAAATACAAGTCGGACAAGGACGCAATTTGTCTATCCTTGACCAAATCAACCATACCATTACGATAGACCAAAACCAGTTTATTTGCAATCTTGTTAAATGCAATCAACTGAATATCCGCACTTGATAGTCCATCTAATTTGCTATAGTATTCTATTGTTTCATCCTTTTTGTTCACTGAGAAAAGAGCACCCTCAGACAGTGCATAAATCTTATCATTCGATGCGGCTATTGAATTAACATTAGCATACGCAGGATGTAGCCGCCACTTATCAAGTTCCATGAACTCATCATTTGCCGCAACCGGCAACGTTGCAAGGATTATAGAAAACAATAATATAACAAATGGTCGTTTCATAAGTACTCTATTTGATTATTTTAGCCAATTCTGCCAACGCGCGAGCACGATGGCTAATACTATTTTTCACCTCAGCTGGCAATTGGGCAAAGGTCTTGTCATATCCTTCAGGAATAAAAAGTGAATCATATCCGAATCCGTTTCCTCCGGCTTCCTTCTTAGCAATAACACCTCGAACTTCTCCTACCACTTGCTGTTTTTCTCCTCTTTGAATGAGCGTAATAACCGTACGGAAACGGGCATTACGATTAGTCTTATCTGCCAGTTCACTAAGCGCTTTCCTTCTATTATTTGCATCACACACCGGTTCGCCTGCCCAGCGAGCAGTGAACACGCCCGGCTGTCCGTTGAGAGCTTCTATTTCCAATCCAGTATCATCTGCAAAAACATCGAATTCGTCCGCACGTTGATTGGCCCGAAGCCAATTATACACAGATTCTGCCTTAATCATGGAATTTTCCTCCAAGGTCATCCCTGTTTCATCTATCTCGGTATAAAAACCTATATCATTTAGACTTAACACTTCACGAGGAGATAAGATACGACGTACTTCTTCCAATTTATGCGCATTATTGGATGCAAAAACTAATGATTTCGATGAATTCATATTACGATTTTCATAAATATGCCCACAAAAGTACTATATTATTTGCACATTTGCAAATAAAACACTACTTTTGCACCAAAAATTAAACGAATATGAAACATTTCTGTATTTTTGTGGCACTATTAATATTGCCGATTAGCCTTTTTAGTCAAGTGGATCAAATCGTCGGAAAATGGAAAACCGTCGACGACAAAACAGGAGACAATTTCTCCATCGTAGAAATATACAAAGGCTCTAATGGACTATATTATGGCAAAATTGCCAAGATGTTAGTAGGGCCTTCCGGCCAAGTATGCGACAAGTGCGAGGGAGAAGATCATAACAAACCTTTGGAGGGATTGGTGATTATTCGCAATATGAAAGCAATTGATGGCGAATTACGCGAGGGACAAGTCTTGGATCCAGAATCCGGAAAGTTCTATTACGGCAAAATTTACTTAAAAGAAGGCCGCTTTGTTTTAAGAGGCAGCCTTGATAAACGCGGATTCCTTGGGCGTAACCAAACGTGGATTAAAGCCAATTAAACAGGATCAATGGCTTGTGCGATAGAATTAGCTATCGACGCCATTTCTGCACTAGGTAATTGCAGTTTCGGATTGCTGAAAAGCATATCTTTTTCCGAATCCAACGGAATCAAGTGAACATGAACATGGTTCACTTCCATTCCTAGTACTGCTACACCTACGCGCTTGCAACCCGTAGCCGCTTTAATGCCTGCAGCCACCTTCTTGGCAAAAACCATCATGCCCGCTAACAAATCATCATCCAAATCAAAGATGTAATCTGCCTCAGGTTCTGGCAATTTCGGAATCACTAAAGTATGCCCTTTCTTGAGAGGATTAATGTCCAAAAATGCATAGTAGCGAGCATCTTCCGCTACCTTGTAACTCGGTATTTCGCCTTTGATAATGCGAGTAAAAATGGTCATAGACTAATCTCTAATATCTTAAATTCCATAATTCCAGCAGGCACTTGAACTTGGGCTATGTCACCAACTTTCTTTCCCATCAAACCCTTAGCAATCGGAGTGGTAACAGCTATTCTTCCCTCAAGAATATTAGCTTCATCTTCGGTTACCAATTGATAAGTCTTCTGCTGACCATTCTTGAGATTTTCCACCTTAACCTTGGTCAAAATCTGAACTTCATCGGTTTTGATGGTAGTCTCATCTATTATTCTTGCGTCCATGATTTTGGTCTTGAGTTGAGCAATTTTGGTTTCAAGGTGACCTTGTTCCTCTTTCGCAGCATCATACTCTGCATTCTCGCTCAAATCGCCTTTATCACGTGCTTCAGCTATCGCTGCAATAACACGCGGACGCTCTGTTCCCTCCAAAAATTGGAGCTCATCTTTCAGTTTCTGCAATCCCTCTGCAGTCATGTAGGTTGTTGCCATATTCTTTGTATCAATATTTACGATTAAAAATCTCGGATGCTATAAATGCCTTGCGAGCCTCTTCCGTATCCGTTAAATCCGGTACTAAATTTGGATTTTGTTCATCAGTTTTACTCATTTCTTCCTTTTCCTTATTCGTAAAAAAAATAAGCACCTCTCTCTCAAGTGTACTCTTTCTTTAAAACATCAGGAAACTTCTCAGCCTCCTGATGCCATAAAACCTAAACCTTAACTATGAAAATTTGTTTGTTTTCGGGTGCAAAGGTATAACATTTTTATGACATGTCCAAATTTTTTTGACAAAAAAATGCAATTTCAGCCATTTTTTGCCAGTTAAAAGCATTTTTTAGTCACTTAACGTCGAAAATCCTTCGGAATAGAAGTCTCAAAATGAACTACCGTCTCGGTCGCCGGATGAATGAATTCCAACACACGAGCATGCAGACACAATCGGTCAAATGGGCTGTATGTATTGCCGTGGCCATACTTCCTATCACCCACAACAGGATGACCTATCGATGCCAAATGAACACGGATCTGGTTCGTACGTCCTGTATCCAAATGCAATTCCACTTGAGATATCACACTCTTATCAGGCAATGTCCGCTCACGAACAACCTTATAATGCGTAATCGCCACATCACCGCCATCATCAACAGGAGACGAATAAACTACTGCATTACGTTTATCCTCTGTTAGCCACGTTGTTATCGTATCTTCTTTCTTCGCAAAACTGCCTTCTGCAAGAGCTATATATGTACGTTGCTTAACCAGTTCTTTCCAATATGTACGCATATAATTCTGCATTTCAGGCGTTTTGGCAAAAACCAACAATCCGCTCGTTTCTCGGTCTAAACGATGTACAACATAGATACCATTGCGCGGATTTTGCTTCTTTACGTATCCTTTCAATATCGAAAAAACCGTCATTTCCTTACTTCCCGCATTCACAGGAACAGTAAGCAGACCTTGCTTTTTCTCCACCACAATCAGATACTCGTCTTCATAAACCAACTTCAGTTTTGGATGTTTCAACTCCACATTGCCTTTTCCGGATAATATCGTCACCACATCTCCGGCTCGCAATGCCACATCATGACGAGTCTGAACAGCTCCGTTAACAAGTACTTGCCGATGCGCTAATAAAGACTTGGTACTATTACGACTCTTGCCGCTCATCTGTTGCATAAGAAACGGAAGAAGTTGTTCCTCCGTTCTTACCTTATAAACCGTATCGTTTTTCCTGACGCGTATCATTTGCACTTCTTTTTATTAACAACCCATCTATCGAAAGCCACCAATATTCCTGGCAGTACGAACAGAATCAATAATACCGACACTGCCGAACCGATGGCCAAACAACCTACAATTGACGAAATAGCCACATCATCAACCGATACTGCCATTACACCAGGACCAATGACCATAATGATACCGGATGTCATAATAGTACGTATCGAACCACGATACGCTTGCTTGCTCGCTTCATACTCATCCTCCACACGCCGATGTTCCTTATAATAGTTAGCGAACAAAATTCCATAGTCTATCGTCGCACCCATCAAAATACTTTGAACAATCAAGTAAGCAAGATACAACATACCGCCTGATATCCAACCACTTACGGTTACGTTTACAAACACGGCCGTCATAACAGTCATCACCAGAATAATCGGAACAAATATAGATTTGAACGTAAGTGCAACTATCAAGAAAATAGCCAATATCGTAAACAACGTAATCCTCGTCATTTCAGCGCTGAATCCTCGTTTCATCTCGTCAAACATAACTGATTCGCCAACCAAATAGTATGGTTCATCCAATATCGCAGACGACAAACTATCAAGTTCCTCCACAAAAGCATAAGTCTCGGGAGATTCATCTGGTAAATTGGTCACAAGCACCATCAATGCGTAATCGTCGTGGCTCAACATACCAATACCATCTTTCAACTGATTCGGAATATCTTCTATTAAAGCACGAGTCTTTTCATCCAGGAATGCTGTCACTTGTTGATCCTTAATCAAGGTATCGGCAGCATAGTAAAGCAAACCTTCCAGACTCATCCGAAGACTATCATTATAATAGTGCTGACTACCGTAGTAACAATACAGCAAATGAACCGTGGATGGAGAAACTTGCTCGCCTAACGACTTGAATATCTTCACCATCTCAGCGCTCGTGTATTCCTTGTTTGACTCCATCAGTTCAACCATCAATTCGGCGCGACGCTCATTTTCATTCTTCGCTTTCGGAGTAGATGAAACGGCCGCTAATTCTTCTTTCTCTATCGCGCACGAATCAACATCCGAATAAAGTGCCTGATTATCCTCTGGAAGAAGTTCTTCTTCCTCCGGCTCTGGCAATAAATCTTGTCCGCGAGCAATCGCCAAAACACGTGATTCAGTCATCGTGTGGAAACCATATTCCATCAACATCGACGACAAGTCTTCTGCCGACAAATACGCATCTGCATCAGCATAATCCATAAATCGCTCACGGATAGTCAATTCGCGTTTCTGTTCGTCGCTAACCATCGAACGGAGTGCCTTACGACGGAACAAATCGTCCGTCAAAAAATGCACATACTGCAACGGAGTCATTCGCTTGCCGTAATCACTCATCGAATAAATAAGTTTCGTCTGGCTATTCGATGAACCGATGAAATCGGCCATCTGACGGACGTTCATATCCTTGTGCAACTGTGTCGTATCCGTGATATGGCGCAGATAAGACGAGGACTCATTGCTGTAAATAGCATCCAGGATATTAGCAAACTGAATAACTGAAATCTTGCCGTCAACAGCCATCTTACCTTTGCCGTGACGCACATTCTTTGCCTCAGCATTCGCATCCGTTCGCGACTCAACAGGATTCAAATGGGCATCCACATCCTCGTGATGAATAACCGTCGGAGCAGCAACTTCTGCTTCTTCTTCTAATTCTTCGTCATCCGAATTGCTCGAAATAGCCATCAATCCGTCTAACAACTGTATCTGACTGCGCAGCCGGTTATCAATGACACCAGCAAACAACGGATTATTTAAACAATCATCCTTGATAAATCGCATCACTTCCGGGAAAGGAAGAGTTAACGTGTCGCCACTGCCCGAATGAAGGTAATATACCACTTGCATCAATTCCGGAGTCAGCATGCTCATATTGTTGTCCAGCGACGGCATATAGTCTGCCATATCTACGGTCAAACGTTT
This sequence comes from uncultured Bacteroidales bacterium, assembly GCA_902771935.1. GTDB lineage: Bacteria > Bacteroidota > Bacteroidia > Bacteroidales > Paludibacteraceae > Colicola. The sequence goes on along the minus strand of CACXYM010000005.1, from coordinate 78,345 downwards.
GATATGGGCGGTCAGTTCTGATGCCGTATATTGAGACTTGAGCAAAGTCGGATAAGAAACTATACTCAACACACTCTCTTCATTTTTCATGCTGTCTGCTAACTGCATGATGCCTGGCTCGTCCTTTGTATCATATACAACAAGCATCGGGTTCAAACGCGGGAACACCTCGCTTATCTGCGACTTACCATTCGTCGAAAAAGTTATATCCGTCTGACGAGAAAAATAATAGGATGAACCAAACAGCAGCACAATAAAGATAACCAATGTCACTTTATGGTGTGTCACAAACCAACCTATCTTGTCTGTCGGAAGCACAAACACGCGCTTCGTAGTTTTTTGCAATGCCTTGTGGAATAATAACAACATGGAAGGCAAAACTGTGAACGTGCAAACTAAACTGCACAGCACACCTTTAGCCAAAACAATACCCATGTCCATTCCTATCTTCAGACGCATCAACAGCAACATCAGCAAACCAACAACTGTTGTCATCGCGCTACTGATAATTGATGGTATTGCTCGCAGAATAGCCGTATTAATCGTTTGACTCAACGTCCGTTCAACACCCGAATTCAACTCCTGACGATAGCGGTTCAAAAGCACTATCGAATAGTCCAAACTCAATACCAACTGCAAAATCGGAGCAATATAATTCGTCGTAATCGATACACTCGGCATGAAGAAGTTCGTTCCCACATTCAGCACAACCGCTATTCCTGTCGCAAGAAGAATCAGCAACGGATCTAACCACGATTGAGCCATAAAGAACAATACCGCAAAAATCAATATAGCCGCAATAACAATAACCGAGAACGGAGGTGTCGCACCATCCTGACTCGTCTCTACAATCACATCATCTCCGTAGCGCTCGCAAATAGACTTACCCAACGCCTTCTGGTCAACACTCTTCGGTACAACCATATTAAATAAGGTGTAAGCACTATCTGCCGACACATTGTAGGTGATGCCGTAAACATCCGGAAGGGCATTCAACTGACTCATCAGAACTTCACGCTCATCTGAACGTACATCCGGAAACATCGCCTTCACGTCTGCATTCTGCAACTGTGCCGCCGAAAAATCATTCGTGATTATCTCCAAACCCTCACGCATCCGCGAGTCGTTCGGCAGGTATTTCGTCATGTCGCTATTGACATTCACCCGCGGAATCAGTATCCCGCAGATAACCGCTGCCACAATCGACAATCCCAACAATATGTAATGATATCCGCTTCTCAACTTCTTTATCTCAATTTTTTAATTACCTTAACTTTCTTTTACTTAGTCCCTTTTGGGATGTATTTTCTCCCTTTCTGTTAGACCCTTTTCCCTTACTTGGTCCCTTCGGGATTGCTTATCTCTCTTTCTATTGGACTTTTTTCTTTTACTTGGTCCCTTGGGGATTGCTTATCTCTTTTTCTGTTGGACTTTTTTCTTTTACTTGGTCCCTTGGGGATTGCTTATCTCTTTTTCTGTTGGACTTTTTTCTTTTACTTGGTCCCTTCGGGGACTATTTATCTATCCTTCTGTTTGAATATCTTATTCAAAAAACGCTGCAAAAGTACTACTTTTTTTTCATATACGCAAAATAAACCTGCAGAATTATCCCATTTTTTGCGAATCTCTCCCCGCTAACAAAGGGTGATTAAAGGGTGATTAAAAGGTGATTATAGGGTGATTAAGCTGTTATTATGCTACTGTTCAGCCATTTACATCGGATCAATATCGAATAGTACCTGCACATTCTTCAATTCCGGTAAAGCTTGCACTTGTTCACGAAGCATAGACTTGGCGCGAGCGTAACTTGCTTTTGCCTCAATCCGCAATTGGATCGTGCGGATATGCATATTCTGTATCTTCGAGATGCTCGGCTCTATCACAACAGAACATCTCTTACCAAACACCTGACTCAATCGCCTTTGCAACTCATTCGCAGCACTATGCACCTTGATTGCATCCTTATGCCGCAATATAACTGTTATCATCCGACAAAACGGCGGGTAGTTAAACGCTTCTCTTTCAGAGATTTGCGCTGCATAAAAGCTCTCATAATCATGATGAAGGACATACTCAAATAGCGGATTCTTCACATCAAATGACTGGATAATCACTTCACCTTGTTCACCTTTTCTCCCGGCGCGACCACTCACTTGTTCCAGCATCTGATAGGCTCTTTCATAGCAACGAAAGTCAGGCTGGTTAAATAAATTATCGGCATTGAGAACAGCAACCAGACTCACATCGTCAAAATGCAATCCTTTCGACACCATCTGCGTACCAACCAACACATCCACTTCATGCTTTCCAAACGCGTTGATAATATCCTGATAGGCACTCTTCTTGCCTGTTGAATCGAGATCCATTCGCATCACACGCGCTGCAGGAACAAACTCATGCACTTCATCTTCCACACGCTCCGTACCAAAACCATGTATCTTGATTTTTCCACCACATTCCGGACAGCTCTGCGGCATCGGAATACTATATCCGCAATAATGGCAGGTCAATCGTTTGTCCCGCAAATGCAAGGTCATAGGCACATCACAATTCACACACTTCGGCGATTTGGAACAATCTTCGCACTCCATCATTGGCGCATAACCACGACGATTCTGGAACAATATAACTTGTTTTCCCTTCTCTATTTCCTCTTGCATTCGTGCCACTAACGGATCGGAAAAATGACCATACATCTCTTTGCGATGATACTGCCGAGACAAATCAATCATCGTTATCTTCGGTAGCTGCAAGCCCGCAAAACGCTCCTTCATCGTCACCAAACCATACTTACCTGTTTGTGCATTATAGTACGATTCCACCGAAGGAGTAGCTGTTCCAAGTAGCACTTTTGCATGATACATCTGCGCCAACATAATTGCTACCGAACGAGCATGATATCGCGGAGCAGGATCTTGCTGCTTGTAACTCGGTTCATGCTCTTCATCCACTATCACTAATCCCAATTCCTTAAATGGCAGGAACACAGCAGACCTTGCGCCGACGATAAGCCGCGGCTTTGGATATAACTGTTGCCGATAAATCTCTGCACGCAATCCGTCAGTCACGCGGGAATGATATACTACCACTTGCTCGCCGAATACTTTCTGTAAACGATCTGTCAATTGGGTTGTTAAAGCAATCTCCGGCACTAAATACAATACTTGCTTTCCTGCCTCCAACTGTTCGCGGATAAGATGCATATAGACTTCTGTTTTACCCGAAGATGTCACGCCGAAAAGCAAGGTCGTATTATGCGATTTCCATTCCTTTTTTATTTGCGATAAAGCATTCGATTGTTGGGTATCCAATGTATGAAAAGGCTCGATTTCACCGGTATATTCCGGCAAATGAACACGACGTTTCTTAACTGGAGAAAAAGAATAACTTTTATCCCCTATCTTTGCCGGCAAAGCCGCAGCCATTACATCACCAATAGGGCAAACATAGTAATCCGCTATCCAACGCCATAATTGTAGTTGTTCTGCGGTCACAATCGGCATCTCATCCAAGACCGCTATAATATCTCGCAAAACAACATGTTCTGCCACCGGCTCACGTCGTTCGCCCACTACAATACCAACTACTTCTTTCTTAGCCAAAGGAACAAGTACCCGCATTCCTGATTGCGGGCACTCACTATTCTCCGGAACGCTATACGTATAAACGTCCGAAATGGCTAAAGGTAATATAACATCAATTGCTTTCAGATTCGGATGCTTTTTCCGCCGCTATCGCTTTATTGTAGCATGAACGACATAATGGCTCATAACTATCGGTTTCACCGAGTAAAACGCGTTTCTCAGAAGCAACCAAACGATGACTCACATATGCCAAATCACCACAATTAACGCAGATAGCATGTGTCTTATATACATCTTCCGCAATTGCCATTAATGCAGGCATCGGACCAAAAGGAACACCCTTAAAGTCCATATCCAAACCGGCAACAATAACACGCACACCGCGCTCGGCCAATTGCTTGCATACATCCACAATTCCCATGTCGAAGAACTGCGCCTCATCAATTCCCACCACATCAATATCGCTCGCTAAAAGCAAAATGTTCTGGCTACTATCCACCGGCGTGGATTGAATAACGCGCTTGTCATGACTAACTACATCCTCTACGCTATAGCGCACATCAATAGCCGGTTTGAAAATCTCAACCCGCTGTTTGGCAAACTGCGCACGTTTCATACGACGAATCAATTCTTCCGTCTTGCCGGAGAACATTGATCCGCAAACTACTTCAATTCCGCCTCTGCGACGGCTCGGTCCTTGTGTGTCTCTTTCTGAAAACATAATATAGTGTTTATTTTTTATTTACGATTTTTATATCTTCCACCATCATTTGAATACTGCGAACTCCGTTGTAGATATTCTCATCCAATTCATAACAAACATCCACAGCATTTCCATTCTGCAGGTGCAACGCCAAATCGCCTTTGCCGAAAGCTATTCCCGTGATGGCTGCTGTGCGGTCCGTCACATCCAACTTCAAATGTTCGCCCGTCTTGCCTACACGTTTGGTATAGCGGTTATTAATTACATTCCGCGTCACAAAAACAGGGCGTTCATTCCCCGGTCCGAATGGCTCCAAGCAACGCAATACCTTGAAGAATTGATCGGTGATATCGGCATAATTAATCTCTGCTTCTACTTGAATCATAGGGTGTTGCTGTTCTTCCGTTATATGGGTTGCCACATACTCTTCAAACCGTCTTTTGAACTCAGGTAATGAAGTTTCTAACATACTCAATCCCGCTGCAAACTGGTGTCCGCCGAAGTTCGTTAGTAAATCACGGCACGAGTCTATTGCAGAGTAAACATCAAAACCTGCCACCGAACGAGCTGAACCAGAAATAGTACCGTCATCACCGGCTGTCAATACTATTGTCGGACGGTAATAGGTCTCTATTAATCGACTTGCGGCAATACCCACAACGCCTCTGTGCCAATTAGGTGAATAGACAACAGTTGTATGTTTCTTCTCATTGTCAGGATCTTGCGCCAGCATTGCTAACGCTTCTTCCGCCGTAGTCCTATCGTATGTCTGCCGTTCAGCATTATAGGAATTAATATCTTGTGCACGTTGTTTAGCAAACTCCACATCATCCGTAATAAGCAACTCTACAGCATCGCGACCGGAGTAAAGCCGACCACATGCATTAATACGCGGACCTAATTTATATCCCAAATCGGTTATCGTTACATGCTTCGGGTCAATACCTGCCACCTCAATCAAAGCGGCAATACCCGGTGCTGGATTATTATTTATCTCCTTAAGTCCGAAGAAAGCCAATATACGATTCTCATCCGTCACAGATACCACATCAGAAGCAATTGCCATCACAACCAAGGGTAACATTTCATGCCATTTCATCGGAATATTATGCGTCTGCGAGTAAGCTTGTACGAACTTGAATCCTACACCACAACCACTCAAGTCCTTGTATGGATACGGGCAGTCAGCACGTTTCATATTGAGTACAGCAACAGCTTTGGGCAACTCATCTCCAGGTGTATGGTGGTCACAGATAATGAAGTCTATATTTCGCTTTGTCGCATACTCCACTTTATCTACGGCCTTTATACCACAGTCCAGTGCAATAATAAGCGAACAGCCGGTGGATTGGGCATAATCAATGCCTTTGAACGATATGCCATATCCTTCCAGATATCTGTCCGGAATATAAAAATCCACATTATCCGTCAGGCTCTTGACAAAAGTGTACATTAGCGCAACGGCAGTTGTGCCATCCACATCATAATCGCCGTAAACCAATATCCGTTCCCCGTTCTGCAAAGCTTTTTCCAAACGCGAAACCGCTTTATCCATGTCTCGCATGAGGAATGGGTCATTAATTTTATCTAACGATGGACGGATATACGCACGTGCCTGCTCGGCCGAACAGATGCCGCGCACAACCAGCATGCGCGCAGACAACTCACTGATAGAGAGTTCTTTGGCAAGCTGAATGGTCAATGCTTGTTCATCATCAGTCAGTTCTCGTATTTTCCAAATTGTATCCATCTGCGTCCTTCCATAACGGCAATACTTGCCTGAAATGCCATAATCGGTCAATATCCAAATCAGCAATCTTTGTGCCTTCTTCATCATCCTCGAACCATACAACAGGATTTAGATAACTGTCGTAAGCTACTGAGTGTCCGTTATAATGCATATCCAAATTATCTTCACCTACTATATTAGCAGCACAGATATAGCACTGGTTTTCAATTGCTCGGGCAGGAACTAAGGCATCCCAGTAATGGATGCGCGCTTGCGGCCAGTTGGCACTAACTAAGAGTACATCGTATAGATGGTCATTATCCTGCCGTGCCCAAATGGGGAAACGTAAGTCATAGCATATAAGCAATCGGAACCTAACGCCCATATATTCCACCACTTTGCGCTCTTTTCCGGCGGTAAAGAATCGGTCTTCTCCACCATGCGCATACAGATGCGCTTTATCGATGAAATCGGGACTTTCGTATGGTTTGACGAAGAATCCTCGGTTGTATAAGCATCCGTTCTCACGACATATGAATGACCCGACAATAGCCAGTTCGCACTCATCAGCCACGGCCTGCAAGGTAGTTATAGTTGTTCCGTCCACAGGCTCTGCCAGTTCAGGTTGGTCTGTACAGAAACCCGTGGTGAACATCTCGGGCAGCAATGCCAAGTCTGCTTTTCCGCGCAATGCGCGCAAACGCTCACAGGCAAGGCGGAGGTTTTCCTCCTTATTTGCCCATAAAACAGGATACTGAAGTATGGCTATTCGCATGCCGACTATTTCTTCGAGGTCGGTTTAGTAGTACCGATAGCCTCACGCATAGTGGTGTCGGCCTGGATATTTTGCATGCGGTAATAGTCCATAATGCCTAAATTACCATTGCGGAAAGCATCAGCCATGGCTTGTGGCACAAGTGCTTCTGCCTCAATCACTTTTGCACGTGCCTCTTGCGCTTTAGCCTTCATCTCTTGTTCATTGGCGATAGCCATTGCACGACGTTCCTCAGCCTTCGCTTGGGCTATATTCTTATCCGCTTCGGCTTGATCCATCTGAAGTTGGGCACCAATATTCTTACCTACGTCAATATCCGCAATATCAATACTCAATATCTCGAATGCCGTTCCATCGTCCAGGCCCTTTGAGAGCACCAGTTTACTGATGGAATCGGGGTTTTCCAACACCTGTTTGTGACTTTCAGCACTACCGATAGAACTAACGATACCCTCACCTACACGAGCGAGAACAGTGTCTTCTCCGGCGCCACCGACCAGCTGACGAATATTGGCGCGTACGGTTACACGCGCTTTAGCAATCAGCTGAATACCATCTTTAGCCACAGCAGTTACAGGAGGAGTGTCGATTACCTTCGGATTCACCGACATTTGTACGGCTTCAAACACGTCACGACCTGCCAAGTCAATAGCTGTTGCCATCTGAAACGGCAGTTGGATACCAGCCTTCGATGCGGAAACCAACGCATGGGTTACACGCTCAATATGACCACCGGCCAGATAGTGTGCCTCCAATCCATCGCGTTTCACATCTTCCAAACCTGCCTTGTGCGCCTCAATCATGCAGTTCACAATTTTCGTAGGGGGCACCTTACGAATACGCATCAAGAACAACTGAATCAACGATACGTGCACACCGCTGACACCGGCATTAATCCACAGCATAAACGGAACATAGTAGAAGAAAATAATGGCCGCAATGCCGATTAATACGACTAAAACAATTTCAAAGATTCCCATAATAGTATTATTTTAAAGTTAATTACTTCTTTTCTTCAGCCGCTGCATCTTTCTTGAGGTTGTTGATTTTCTTACCCGGCTCGGCCAACTTAACTTTAGAATCAATTTGAGCATCCAGTGCCATCTTATCGATAGCGCGTCCCCGTAAGAAAGCAAAGATAGCCAATCCCGTGAGCACGAGTGCGGCTGCTAAAGTTACATGACCAGCCCATGGACACATAGGCGTGAGTTTCAGATAAGCTACCACTACACTACCGGCAAGACAGGCAAAACCACTAATGCCAGCTATACCGAAGCCGGGCAGAAGGAACATCTCGGCGAGCAAAAGACCTACGCCGAAAACTAATAAAAGGACTACAATTGCGATATACATAAGCTAAAAATTTTTTTCAGGCTGCAAAGATAGTAATTATCTTTGATATACGCAAACAAAAAAATAAATTTGCACGTATAAAAAAAAAGCAGTACTTTTGCCGCCGATTTTCCAATTCCTTATATATAAAGGAGTTGCCGCAAAAAAGTATATATAAAATATATAAGAAAAAAATGAGTAGAAATTTAGTAATTGTTGAGTCTCCTGCCAAAGCAAAGACGATTGAGAAGTTTTTGGGACCCGATTTTCATGTATTATCTTCACAAGGTCACATCCGCGATATTGAAGGTGTGGGCAAGAATAGTCTTGGTATTGATTTTAACAATCACTATGCTCCTAATTATGTTATAGACCCGAGTAAGCATGCATTGATAGAGCAGTTGCGCAATGAAGCCAAGAAAGCTGATAAAGTATGGCTTGCATCCGATGAAGACCGTGAAGGAGAGGCTATTGCATGGCACTTGAAGGAAGTGCTTAATCTCGACCCGAAGAAGACCCACCGTATTGTCTTTCATGAAATTACTAAGAGCGCTATTCAGGAGGCTATTCAACATCCGCGCGATATAGACTATCATTTGGTAGACGCACAACAAGCGCGTCGTGTATTGGATCGCATTGTCGGATTTGAGTTGTCCCCTATTCTGTGGAAGAAGGTAACAACAGGATTATCTGCCGGTCGCGTACAGTCCGTAGCAGTACGTTTGATTGCAGAACGTGAACGCGAGATTCAGAACTTCAAAGAGACATCACAATATCGTGTTTTGGCCGATTTCACCGGCACTAATCCGGCCGATGCATCGGTGCTACGCACAGAACTTAATCATCGCTTTAACACAAAGAAACAGGCCCTTGCATTCCTTGAAACATGCAAGAACGCCAATTATCGGGTAGAAGCTGTAGCCAAGAAGCCAGGTTCCCACGTACCGGCACCACCATTCACAACCTCGTCGTTACAGCAAGAAGCAGCCCGTAAACTCAAGTTTCCTGTTTCTAAGACCATGCGACTAGCACAATCGCTATACGAGGCAGGTAAGATTACTTATATGCGTACCGACTCTGTAAATCTGAGCACATTGGCTATCGCAACCGCCAAGCAAGAAATAATCGGTGAATACGGAGAAAAATACCATCGCGCTCGCCAGTATCACACCTCATCGAAGGGTGCTCAAGAAGCACATGAAGCTATTCGTCCTACCTATATGAATGTGCACACAGCAGGTGCGAACACGGATGAAAAACGCTTGTACGAACTAATCTGGAAGCGTACAATCGCCTGTCAGATGGCCGATGCAGAAGTTGAGACGACACGCGTGGAAGTATCGATAAGCGGTACGCCATATCTCTTCGTAGCGTCCGGTGAAATCGTTACTTTTGATGGATTTATGCGTGCATATGTACAATCCAGCGACGATGAAGCCGAGAACGAAATGCAAATCATTCCAGCCATGGGAAAGCATGAGGCTCTTAAAGCCAAAGAAGTGACAGCACAGCAGGTTTATTCCCGTCCGCCATTCCGCTACACAGAAGCAGCACTTGTGAAGAAACTAGAAGAACTCGGTATTGGTCGTCCGTCCACATATGCTACGATCATTGACACCATACAACAACGTAAGTACGTAGAACACTGCAATATATCCGGAAAAAAACGCGAATACAATATCCTGACGCTGCAGAATAATAAAATCACCGACAAGCAGAAGAACGAGCTATATGGTGCGGATAGTCAGAAGTTACGTCCGACAGACTTAGGTTTCGCTACTAATGATTTCCTTGTTAACCAGTTTCCCACTATTCTAAGTTACGATTTCACTGCAACAGAAGAAGCAAATTTCGACAAAGTAGCAGAAGGTCAAGCCAACTGGGTAGATACAGTAGACACATTCTATCACACTTTCCATCCGCTGATTGAGCAAGTTCCTGCGGGTAAGGTAGCATCGCGCCAGTTAGGTATCGATCCGGCGTCAGGACTACCCGTTATTGCCAAGATTACCAAACTTGGCCCGTGCGTGCAGTTAGGCGATTCTGATGACGAAAAACCTAAGTTTACATCGCTCAAACGCGGTCAATCAATCTACACCATTACTCTTGAAGAAGCGTTGCAGCTCTTTAAGACTGCGCTACCTTATACATTGGGAGAGCTGAATGGTAAAGAAGTAGTTATCGGCGAAGGCAAATTCGGCCCATATTTCCGCTATAACGGACAGTTTGTGAGCATACCTAAGTCAATTGACCCGCACACCATCACGATGGAACAGGTACAGAAGTTATTGACGAATAGAGAACAAGAGCAAGAGCCACTGCGCACGTTTGGTGACATCCAAATTCTTCGCGGTCGATATGGGGCATATATCAAGACTAAAGATGGCAATTTCCGTCTTCCGAAGAGTGTAGATGTAGCAACATTGACCGAAAATGACGTAAAAAAGCTTATTTTGACGCCATTTCCGAGAAAAAGTAAAAAATAATTTGCACGTATAAAAAAAAAGCAGTACTTTTGTCGCCGCTTTCGAGAGATTGAAAGAAAAATCGAGAAGTAGCGCAGTTGGTAGCGCACTACGTTCGGGACGTAGGGGTCGGGCGTTCGAGTCGCCTCTTCTCGACTGAAAAAGGATGGTCTAATGGCCATCCTTTTTTGGAAGACGGACTCCAACGCCCGCGTTCTTATTTCGTTGTCACTCGAACGATTATTGCCATCATGGCATTTTTTCGGTCGACCTTCGGGAACAGAAGGATACAAATTGGATACAAATAAGGAAATATACGGAAAAAATTGAACCAATATTATTTGTTGGCAAAGTAGTTCATTCGAATCAATTTGTCCGATAAATGATGCCGAATACGCGAATGGTCTTCGGAAGATGGTTCACTATCTAACAAATCACGCCCTACTCCTTTCCAGAAATAGTTTTTCTGTCCGATAGCATCTATAATAGTTGGGAAAATATCCACTTGGAATCCATTTTCTACAACCCGAGTTGTGGTTATTCTCGGCGAGACTAAGATGAATGGACATCCTGCACATCCTGTACCGAACGGCAGGTTGGCTCGCAAGCCAAAGTCCCGGACATCTTCTGCGCCCCATGAGCCGAAGATACGGTGGTCTCCGGTGATGGCAATAGTACTGTTAGCCATCACTTTCGCGGTGTCAGCCCATGCTAACAAGCGTCCCAACTGTCGGTCCGTGAAATGGGCAGTTCGCATGTAATCACGCAGAATAGGAGGGACACTGTCATCTATTGTAAGCGGATCAGGAGAAAAGGCAAAAGGAGAATGTCCGGAAACAGTGATACCCATAATACAGCATGGTGACTGAAGCGTGTAGAAGGTCTCAATGACATTGTCAATTAGCACGCTGTCATTCCAACTACGCATTTCATCCGTTTGTGGTTCAATCAACTGTTTATATCCATAAGAAGGTGTTATTGCTGTTTGGTTCCACACATTGCGGCAGGGATTTACGACAGCACTATATGGATAAAAATGTGCTAAATTAGGGTACGTATTATAGGCATAATTCACACAAGCTACTCCTTCCAAGAGAGGGAACAAGCCGGTATTTACAATTAGTTGTCCATCTCCGGAAAGGCCGTACATTGTTTGGGAAGTGACATCCTTAGCATACAAAAGCGGGTGAGTGGATATATACTGCTTCAAATACGGACAAACAGGCTTCCCTTCAGCATAGTCAAAATCCAGTAGCCATGACTCAAAACTCTCCAGCAAAATTATCAACAGATTGCCTTCGGGTGCATTCGCTGGTTCTACAGGATTCAGCAATTGTTGCAATTCCGCATTTTCCTCTTCAGTTAGTTGCGGAAGTTCATCTTTGTTCGATAGTGTACGGATGGCATCGCATATCAGGAATACGGGATATTCCAAAATAGACCGTGCGCGCACGTAGCAATTACCTTGTTTCTCACTCTCCCAAACAGGCGCGGCATTGGATTTGGGCAGAGTGCCAGGGTTAATCCATGTCCAATTGAACTTGTCTTTATCCGTACCGTCCCGATAATCACGCCAATGAGCATATGAGCCTCCTACACTTGCCAGGATACCGACAAGCACAATGATACATGTTCCATACCATTTAGCGCGTGTTGCTTTGTAGAACATGCTCGGTAGCAGCAACAGCGAAGGAGCAAGAAGAAAAAGTAAGGATACGTCGAAGTAGGGAAGCACACTACTTTCGAAACCGTGTAAATTATCAATTATTCTTAAAAGATGCCACGTGACGAACAAATGGTATACGCGATAATATAATAGGTTGACTATGAGCCATAAATCTGTCAATCCCAGTATCACCCAGCCCATGTATTTCTTCCTACTCCATATAACCGGCAAGGCTATCAGCATACTGGTTGCACCCTTACTCAAAAATTCCATCAATTTCCAATGAACAATATTCGGCGCATATACTAAGGCTTCGAAGGCATAGCATTTAAGCATCAAAGCAATGACGACTAATAGCCATGTGACATAACATGTCGGAATTTTTTTCATAAAAAGCTGCTACAATATTTGATTTCTATTATCGGGTGCAAAAGTACTGTTTTTTTGTGATATGCACAAATTTTGCGCTATAAATCATCAAAAAAAGGGCATGGTGCAACAATGAACAACAAAAATTTGCACACTTCCCAAGAATGTAGTATCTTTGTAGGCGAAATGATACATATGGAAGAGAAACGGACTATAATCTTTGATTTGGATGGAACACTGCTGAATACGATTGACGACCTGGGCTATGCGTGCAATTATGCGTTGGAACGAGTCGGCTATCCTACTCATCTTATCCATGAATATCCCGCTATGGTGGGTGATGGCATCAACAATCTCATTCGCCGTGCTCTGCCGGAAGCAGAACGGACGGAAGAAAATATTATGCGTGTGCGGGAGTATTTTGTACCATATTATAATGCGCACAACTGCGACTACACGCGTCCGTATGACGATATTCCCGAGCTGCTGGCGGCACTAAAAGCGCAAGGATATCAGTTGGCTGTTGCCAGTAACAAATACCAAGCCGCCACAGAGAAGATTGTGAATCATTTCTTCCCTGAAGTATTTGATGTTGTTTTAGGCGAAAGGGATGGTGTGGAGCGCAAGCCGTGCCCTAAAATAGTATTTGATATTCGCGCTCAGCTGCCCGGAGATGTGCTTTATGTTGGTGATAGTTTGGTAGACTATCAGACCGCATTGAATGCCAAAGTGCCTTTTGTCGGTTGCTCGTGGGGTTTCGTTCCGCGTGAGCGATTGAAAGCAGCCGGAGTGCGCTATATCGTCGATCAAGCGATGGATATACTTACTTTCACCTAATCGCTTATTTGACTTTTTCGCCGCGCATGTTGTACATAGTTCCGTCAGGCAGAACGATATACAGCATACCATCACGTAGCAGTTTGTTGTTCGTAGTCGGATTCTCCTCACTTTCAATCAAACTGGTTGGCACTAGTTCGCAGATAGCGGTTATCTGTTTGGTCGGTTGGATAGAGCCTTTATTCGCGCCGGTGTAGATATATTGGTCTTGGTATTTCAAGTCGTTTGTTTGGTTTCCACTGCCGTCGTTCCAGATGATTTTCCATGAGCTGTCGATTGCTCCGGCTCCGTCCGGGATGGTGAACTTATAGTTGTTATTGCCTAATGACGTGGCTTTTTTGCCTGGCCAACTTCCGCAAACCTGTACTGTACTGCCGGTACCGGTGTGCCAGATATAGCAGTAGATACTACTGCCGAAGTCAGACGATTTGGTGAAGAACACCGCGTGCTCATTGGCATCGGTCAGACACGGGTCTATTGGGTCGGTTGAACCGCCACCGCCACCACCGGGCTCGTCAGTTTTCTCCATCTCAGTGCCGTCCCATTGAGGTTGTGGGATATTCGCTGCAGAAGAGGTGTAGATATATTTGCCGTCAGAGCCGATTTTTCCGGGCGCCTGTGTCTTTTCTGTCGTAAGGACATACACGCGCAGGTTACCTTTTCCGCTGCAGCTGACAGATAGTGAGCCGTTAGTCACAGTCTTTTTGTCGCCGGTTACGCAGTCGGTGTATGTGCCGTTAGGGATATTGGAGAAGGTTGCTCCGCCGGAGATGCAGACAAGTGCATAACTGTCGGTATTGGCGTCGGTGTAACGACGTTTGAAAGCGAATGAGCCGTTGCAGCCGTCCACGGAGTATTGTCCTTTGCGCAGTGCAGGAACCGCCATACGAATTTTACTGAGACGTTGAATATGTTGCGCCAGCGGATGCGATAAAGTAGCCGCCATATTGCCCGTGGCGGAGTTGTATTCAGCAAAGTCCGTTGTGTTGATAGTTCCTTTGATATAGCCTCCGAAGTAAGCGCGTCCGGATTCAATCAATGGAATATTCGGTCCTTTATCGATGGTTTTACCTTTCTGAAACTCAACCTCTGAGCCATAGTACACGCACGGTATGCCTCGGTGGGTGAACATGAGACTGAGATTCTCGGCCCAAGTGTCTTGCGTACCAGCAAAGCGAACATCTTCCGGTGCATGGTCGGGCGCATAGTCGTGTGAATCGACATAAACAACATTCCATGTGGCGTCGTTGTAGTATTTATCGTTACTTGGTTTTGCAATGCTCCATGCGCCGCTGGCAGTCTTGAATTGCCAATGCATAGGGAAGTCAATGACATGGAGACCAGAGGCTTGTGAATAGTCAGGTGTATGGTAGCTATTACCGCTGAGGAGGGCGTTCTGCGACGTGCGTTGAGTGCTCAAGCCGTCACCGTCGTCCTCGCCTTGCTGCCAGCAGGATTGCCAGTTTGTATGCGATGTGCATTTTGAACCTTCCATCTCTACGAGGCTGTTCCATGAACTCTCGTTCGTATCCCACGAGTATGACTTGCTTTCCGCCCAGGTGTAGTAGAACGGACTAAGGCAGGCTTGGTCGCGGTAAAGGATGGAACTATAACGCGCACAAACTTCTGCAAACATATAGAACGGTGTTCCGCCGCGCTTACTTGCAGCCGCTTCTCCCGCCGCCTTGAAAGCGGGGATAAAGGCCTTGTTGAAAGTTAGACGAGGGATGTGTCCGCCCGTATCAATACGGAAACCGTCCACACCCATTGCGATAAAGGTCTTGTAGCAGTTGATAAGGTAGTTATACACAGCCGGATTCTCGGTATTGAGGTCTACGCAGTCGCCGGCTATTTGGAAGAACCATCGGGTTGAATTATCCCAGTTGCCTTCAGCGTAGTGATGCCAGTAGTTGTGGCTGTCGTTATTGATTTTTTGACCATTCTCATCACTGGAGTTTTTCATTTTGGACAAGCGCGCAGGATACTGTGTAGCACCAGATAAGTCTGCATAGTTGTCCGGAAGTTTACCGCCTTGTGACTTAGTGTAGGGCACCATGCACTCGTCTATTTGACTCTGGTCTTTCGTCCAGTCGCGGTTGAAGAGTTTGCAAAGGTTAGCTTCGCCGAAGTTACCGGTGTGATTGAGCACGATGTCAAGAATGATTTTCATTCCGCGCTTGTGTGCTTCGTCTATTAGAGTCTGGAAGCTCACGTCCTCGGACTCGTAGCGATGATCTACTTTCGAGAAGTCGGAAGCGTGGTAGCCGTGGTAATCGTAGCCCGAAGCGTTCTCGACGACAGGCGTGATCCAGATGGCGGTAAAGCCGAGCGCTTTGATGTAATCGAGTTTCTCTATGAGTCCTTTGAAGTCGCCTCTCCATGCAGGGTCTCCGGCGTTTTTGGACTGGTTGTCCCAACACTGTGTATTGTTCGAAGGGTCTCCATCGTAGAAACGGGTTGTGATAACAAAATAAATCTGCTCATCACGGAAGTCTGTACGGGACGGAAAGAACGTAGTTGCGTAAGCTGACGCAATCGCCAGCACACACAACAAAAGGGTGAACAGTTTTCTCATGGCATAAGATTTAAGGTGTTAACAATTTCGGTGCAAAGGTAATGCAAAAAAATGAAACAAACAAATTTTTCTTTCATTTTTTATATATAAACAAAAAAAGCGCCCTCACGAGCACTTTTTTCTTCGTATAATAAGATATATCATCGCCAACAATAGTAACGGCACTACTGCCCCACCTATTGGTGAACGCCAATCAGCTTCACCGATTGCTTGATCATCTTCGTCCAAATCATCACGCCCGATGCGACGCGAGTTACCGTGATGCTTAGCACTATTATTCTGCTCTTGCATAGCCGCGTAATTGGTGGCACTGATTTGGCTGACGGATTGGAAACGCATGTCGTACTGACCACACGTCAAGGCAGGCTGGAAAGCATACGTGCTATTCGCCCAATTATGCTCATCCGCCTTATATCCGACTGCGCGGATAGGCAGACTTGCTATAATCAATATAATGAGTATCAGTTTCTTCATCTTACCTCCCTTTTATTTCATCACTACTTTTTCTGTTTGGTTGCCGCGTTGGATGATATAGACACCAACAGGCAACTTCACGTTCTTGAGCAATTCGTATTCCCCCAACACCTTCACACGACGTCCAAGTATGTCGTAGATAACGGTGGATTGGTTATTATTTAATGGTGATTCGGTTTCGCCATTTACATTCTCCGTTCCTGTTACAACACCCGGGTCATCAGGAATAACGACAGGCGTCGTGATGTGTCTTCCTCCGTTGATGAAGTAACGAATCTGGTCCGACTCCGGCGTCGGGATACCCAGTTGCAAGCCGTTAACAATCATAATGCTGTCTCCGGTCAGTGCATCGTATAGATAGAGCGCTTTGTCCCAGTTACCTTCCATAGCGAAGGAGAGTCTGGTAATATTGTCAAAGCTATACTTACTCCATACGCGTACACCGTTACTGTTGGTTACGGTATCCAACGTAGCAAATACCAACGGTACCGAGAAGATGGAATCACGCATATCCAACATCAAAGGTTGGTTATCCGCAATGGTGTACATGCTTAGTGGCGTTGAGAAAGCCGTGGAATTGTAGTAAGTTCCACCCGAAGAGAGTGAGATAGCGTCTTCGCCCTTACGGAAGCCACGAGCAGCTACATTGGATTCGCCCAGAGTGATGTATGCTTTGTACAAGCCCTTATTGGTCTCATTGGAAGCGGCGATATAGAGGAGCTTGTTTTGCACAGGTTCCTCGGCAGTAGTCTTACGCACCACTTGCGCTTTCTTGGCACCCGGTGTCACATTGTGTACCAGTTCTCCCCCGGCAGACAATGCTACCAATGCAGATGGTTTGAGCTTTATGTTCAGCGTTGTGCGTGCTGAAGAAGCAATCAGACCTACTGCGCGTTGCGGTGCGATAAACACCTTACCCGGTCCATTCACTGTTTCGGTCATATAGGTTGAACCGTCCTTCATGTTATAAGTAGTGAAGGAGTATGTATGGTTTGCATCGCCTGAGTACTCCAACTGAGTGATATTATCTTCGCACAAACGATATACGTCGATGAGCGACATTGTCGGGTTTCCGAAGAAGAACACCTTTGACTCCAGTGCATTTGTAAGCGGATAAACAACACCATCAGCATCACCAAGCGTAGCCTTGTCGTATTCCAGGTTACCGCTGATATCCTCAAAGGCGGCACGCGACAAAGTGACTTCACTTCCGACTGTCCATGTGCAAGCATTTTTACCGATATAATGGTAAGAAGTCTCCTGCTTAGGCAAACGCACAATCAGTTCCGTGCCTTCCTCTTCGGTTGGTCCAAAACCGAGCAGCGCCACAGCCTTACCTGGCACTAACGGCTGGTCTAACACATTCGTCTTTACCCATTCGGCAGAGTTCTTCGGAACTTTTGTATCCGTATCTAATGCACCATCCTTATCCGTATTCTGGAACGCTAATGGCACCGTAGAGTTATAGTATGCTTGATAGAACGCATATGGCCACGTGCGGTTGTGGTCTTTGCTCCAAGCAGAACCGGTCTCAAATACTTCCGGCAAGAAGTCCTTATCGTTAGTAGTGCTCTCGGGAATATAGATATCACCCGAGTACACATTCTTCAATGCCGGCGAGAAGGTTTGCCAGTTACCTTGTCTGATTACAACATCCACAAAGGCTTTACCTGTATAGGTGAGTTTCTCTTGTCCCAAAATCTGTGAGGATTTCTTAAAGAGAATATCCTGACATGTAGCAGTCTTGAAGCCCCACTCCTTTAGACCGAGCGAGTCGTAGTTAACAACAGGCAACAAATCCTGAGATTCCAAAGGCTCAATCACCACCTGCGTCTCTTCCAACGGAACGGTAGCCAGCGAACCAGTAAAGTCCTCACCATTAACTACAGCCGTCCAGTTCTGGTCATCGTTCCAGTAGTTCGTGCGGTCAAGATGAGAAGGTGTCCAACGTACCTTATCCGGCACTACCGCCAAAATGAAATACGCCGTATTAGCACCGGAAGGGTTATCACCTAAGTTATACGGTATCAGACTTCCGGTGTGGAAGAACGTTGTCTTGAACTTATACCAGTAACCCGCCTTCAGCTCGAAGTTATTCGGTATTTGATAACCCGGAATATGATTCTTCGGATTCGGATCAGATGTCTGCGGCAACACATGCCACTCATTACATCCGTTGATAGGATCATCCGCCGGACGAATAAACACATTCGTTCCAGCCTTATTCTTGTCACGAGGATTAGCCGGATCGTATTTTGTTCCGGTAGCATCGTAGTTCAAGCACTCGCAATCGGTCTTGTTCAGACGCGTGATATGCGCAGCATCTACCGGACGGAATATAACCACTTGATCTGTCTTATAATAATTGCTGAAGAGGTTGTCTTGCACCATACGATCCTGCGTGTAGCGGAAGGTCGGTTTATTATCCAGAGTAGCCATACGAGCATGCCACTCCGGATCGTTACTATCTACAACACACGTAGAGTCCCAACCAATAGCCGCTTGATCAGAGATAGCCGCCACGCGAACAGAGAGTGCGGTATTAGCAGCCGTTTTCGTTGCACGAATAACCGGAATCACATAGTTATCACCAAATTTCTTATCGTAACCGAAACGCAAGGAGTCAGGCGAATCGCCAGCGTGTAACTCAAGCCAAATAGGAGCGTTACAGATGACACCTTCCACAATCGTGTCACGCAAGCCATCGTCTGTCAACTTAGTATATCGACCACTGGCGGCAACAGGACGAAGATAGAAATATGCGTCCTGCATATTGGTGAGATAGATATCGCGTTCGCTCAAACCTATTTCGAAGAGACGGTCATGCACAATCAGTCGGTCGAGCAGATTATACATAGAGTCTGCTTTTTCAGCTTTATAACCCGGAATCCAACGGAAGCTCTCTCTGGTTACATCGTTCCAGTCGGTTACATCACGGTTCGGGTTCAGGGCATCTTCTGCGCGGAAAACGTTCATAGCTTCCTGGAAGTCACCTACGGTACACCCATAAATATCAAACCACTCGGCATCCGCTGCCGCTTGCTGTTCCGGCGTCATCTCGGTATAACCGTCCATGAAAGCAAATGCACGCACCAAATCAAAGTGACAACTGGTTGTTGTTCCCGGTTTTGCATCTGTAGGCGCGTTGTAATGCAGGCTGAGTTTGACTGACGAATTCGCTGGAAGCAGATTGCCTTCTGTCCTTAGAGTTTCACGGTCCTTATTAGGCCAGCCTGCTTCGCCGTCAATTAACATATCTACGGAACCATGCACACGCACGATACGCTCGTTGGAACAAGCGGCATCGCTGAAGTTCGGTCTTTGATCCACTGTCTCGACTGTGTTCATCGCGATACGGAACGAGCGGTCATCAGAGTCAGAAGCTTTTACACGTACGATAATATACATTACCCAGTGCGGATTAGCATCTGTTCCTTCATTCACGTAGAACTTACATTTCGGATTGCTGTATGGACCGAAATCGAACGTAGTGGCCGTCATAATATCGGAGTAGGTCTTGATACGGTCAGTTTCGTCATAATAAGCATTTCTATCACCACCCAAAATTTGTGCTATTCTATTAATCGCTGCGACGCGGGCAGGAGACGGACTTACATCACTCGTTGAGGGGTTGTATTTCTTCTCCGGCACAACAATTGTTCCGTAGTCAGCATTCAAGACAGACGACTTGAAGGCAGGTGTTTCAACGGACTCCTCTGCCGTCATACCCACTTTGTAATAACCCGGATACACCTCCGTTGTGTTAGCCGGACGACGATGCCAAGCCGAACCATCATAGTCACTTGCAATCATCGGCACGTATTTTTTCTGGGTATTATCCCACTTCTGGAATTGGAAGCAGATAATGCGTCCGGGTGCCAGCTCGTCACTATTATAATCCACACGCGTAATAATATATATGGAGTCATTTGCATCCACGCAGGTAGTACGTTTCTGGAAACTGGTGAGTGCGTGTTTCTTACCGAGCAGACGGAATCTGTCAAAGAGTACATATGCGCCATTTCCTTCGGCAGCATTCAGTGTTCCAACGCAGCGATACTTATCAAAACCACTAATCTGCGACCAACGCAGCGGTAATGCCAACTGATACCAAGCACCTGCTTGGATAAAGTTACCGGTCAAGTAGGTAAAGATTTTCACCCATGCGGTATCCGGTGTACCCGGAACGTGCCCAAAGTACTCTGCCTTTACATGCGGGTTCTCTTGCGATGCGTTGTTCGGTTTGCAGAAGTTAGAAACGAGCACGAGGTCTTGATCCGTACAAGCAGGTTTCGGATACTCGAAGTCGATGAAGACAAGCGGTTTAGAAGCACGGTTGTAGCAGAACATCCATCCGTGTTCCGCGCCACCGCCTGCTTCTACCGTTTGATAGCCCGCCTTTTCGAACTTATTGATTATGCAGTACTCGCCATTCGCAGGGAGGATATCGCTACCGGTGACGCGTTGTGCGGCCGGAATCTCGTGCTCAGCGGTTCCTACAGGGTAATGGTATGCGAACTGCGTATGGTTGAACTGTAAGTGATAGTATGGCGACACCATTTCGGATGTACCCGGTGCACCTAAAGTCTCCTCCAAGCCGAAGGAAGCCAATACATCATAGTTTTGTTCTATCTCATCTTCCGTAACAAGAGCAGTGGTTGATGGTCCTTGAGAATTAACGTCACGCATCCTGACTTTGAAGTGTGCCAATTGGAAGTGTTGCGTGATAAGTCGGTATTCTACCACCTCGTTATTAGTACCATTATACGAAGTCTCCAGCGAGCCACCTATTAATTCCGTACCATTCCAACCGTCACCATTATCTTTCCATGTGCCACCACTGACTTTACGTTGCCATTTAGCCCATTCCTGGTGATTGTAAGATTCGTCTTCTTGGGATATTTCGTAGAAACACCATCCTTGGTTAATTGTATTCTCGCCACCAGCATCATCATCACCATCACCGTCAAGGTGTAGAGAGGCTATATTATATCTATAATCAGGGCGCCATCTAGAACCAGCGTTGTACATTGTATATGCTGTCAAATAACCCTCATACGTCTCATCCCTTGAAACAGAAAGAAACATCTTTAATAAAGCAGGATCAATGTTGTCTATTTTGTCGTTAGAAGGACAAGGACTGGTGTAAGTGGAGAGAGAGATTTGTGTGCTTGCATTTCCTAGCCACGTTGTATTATACCAATCGACTCCCTTTCCCAATGTCCACCATAAGAATGTTATGGAGACGTGTGCACACAAGTCGGATTCAAATGAGTTGTTTGTTAATGTAATCGTATTTGCGCCTGTCTTGGTCAGGGTGAGTGGATAATAATTGGAGTTGACATCAAAACCAGGCACATTGAGGATCTCATCTTCAATATGCTGTCGCAAGTCTTCGGCGGATGTACGGTTGTTGAGAATGTCTTGTTTAGGATACTTATTTCCATCGCCATCGCAACCTAAAATATAACCTCCATTTTTTCTTGGGTTGACGAGTAGAACTGTTTTTGTTGTTCCAGGGTCTAAACCTAAGACTTCCGATGCCGACATCAAGCGCGCATGCCATTTCTTTTGACCCGTTTGTTTACCAAGTCCTACACGATTATAAGCGTATCCCTTATTAATATTCAAAGTATCGACATTCGAAGCACCGTGTTTCAAACCCATGTAGTCGTCAATCGTATCAGTTTGATTCGGATTATAATAGTACACGTATTGGAGGTTTCCCTCATCTGCGCCCTTTCCCATTTTATATGGTGAAATGGGTTGTAACTGGAATGCTCGACCTATAGGTGCAAAGACAGAGTCTTTCTGCATATAATTTGCACTATTTGTGCGACAATTTGCCATGCGATCCGCACATTCTTTGGCAGGACGCATCGCAAACAACTGACGGTAACTCAGTGTAGGTTCTGTAAGAGAAGTCAAGTTCGTTATTGGAGGATACGTACCGGTACACAGCGTATCCGTGTATCCGCTAATATCTACCGCAAGTGTATCATCAAAATTGATAGCAGTCGCCCCAGGGTATACTGCTGCAAGTTTGGTAGTATTCAATTGTACCGCAGGGATATCTGTGGCTTCGTTGGGATTTAAATGGGACCTCATCTCAAATAAGCCACGTGACCAAGTCGTATTAATCGAGTTTATCTGACTGAATGGTTGTGGTGGATTCTGTGCGTTGGTAGGCATGGTAATCCAATTCCAGTTATGAACGACACCCTTACCCACATTTACACCTTGCTTATAGATAAACCAGCGGTAATATCCCCAATGATCATGATGAATTGGTAGAGGGTTCGCTATTTCAGGAATAACATAATAGGTATAAGGTATTTCCGCCACCTGTTGACGCGAACGCACACCTACCATCGGCAGACCGGATTTACCCGTCTGATGATAGAATTGAGTAGGTGCTGCACTCTGGTCTTCCGGTTCTTGCATGAGCCAAATATTCTGCTCTACACGTACCGTATCACCCGCAGCGGATGAGTGACGGTAGGTATAGGTATATTTAAGCAACGCTTTGCGGTACTCAATAGTTCCGGTAGCATAAGGTTTCGCCACGACGCGAATCTTATTTAATGCAGGCAAAGATACGGACTGTATCCAATCAGCAGGCGTTACGCCATCCGCCATATATGCCTTTGCAATCAACGTATCAAGCAAATGCACGGCAGTATAAGCGGTATGTTCCTCGTCTGACCAAACGGTATCTTTGATACATGGAAGAGTGGCAATTGGCAACGGATCAATAGTTTCGCCGGGGACCGAAGATACTACGGTACCGAATTTATTTATAATTTTCGTAGTTGCTTTGTATTTAGCCGAAACGGTAAAGTCTTGTTGCTGCGCAGTGGTAGCAAATGGGAACATATAATCGAATGGAGTGTGACTAAACGTTGCTTCTTTTTCTGTTTCCCTATGGAAAATACGGCGAGTTACTAACAAAGAGTCAACACTCAAAATATTCTTTCCTCCGTAACTATACGTCAAGTGCAAATGCAGGTAATCCTGATGATCAACCCACTGGTCATTTTCATTGAGTAAGTTAACAGGCGAAGCACCGGCAGAGGTAATTGTTTCATAGAATTTATTCTCTGTAGCATTGAAAGTCGGTGCTGCAGCTGCCGTCATCATCAGCACATCACCAATATTGGAAGTGAAATATGAATTCAGCTCCGCACTTGTACCATGTGTAGATGCCCATTCTCCGCTAATAGTAACGCGACTATTCAAGGTCGCTTGGTTCGTAGTAATTGTAGGAACAACGGCATAAAACTCCGTTCCGTCATACAAACTGGTGAAACGATCACCGCCTTCCTCCAGACGAATAGTAAAACCAATATTCTTGCTTTCTGCAGCAGTTGCCCATTCAAACACATACGATACCTGACCGAACTGGCAAGAAAGGTTATCACCTGTATTTCGTCTCCAGATAGTTGCCCACATTGTGGCAGTAGGACGCGGCGTTGAATAAGCACGGTCAAAACCATAGAGGGCATCATAAGCGAGGTAACGATAGACATCAATACCCGTTGCATCGGAATAGTAGTAGATATATCCTTCCACGTAACGGTTCTTAGCCGCACGCGTTTTGTCAATATGCCAAAAAGTAGCATTCGCCGTATCCGTTGCAAGAGTCATTGTATGATAGGACGTGTATTGTGTGCCTAATGCCAAATAGGCCGTTTGAGAGTGCTTTTCAAGCAAATATACGGACTTATAAGTACACAGATAATCTTTGTCCGGCAAAACCGCACCCGTGGGACTGAATAAGCCACCAACCCACCACATCGTCGCATAACATGGCGCACTATATGTTGCCACCTTATATACGCCCGACTTGGCTGCAGTTGTATCCACACCAAGATAATAGCGGTGGCCATTATATACTGAAGATATCGCGAAATAGGAACCAGGTTGCACGAGAGCATCCGGGTCGTTCACATAAGCGCCAGAGAATCCTTTTTCACCGCCAGCGAAGGCATAAGAAGAAGCGAATAGCACGCACGCGAGACAAAAATTAGACAACTTTTTCATACCTTAAACATTTTACAACACAAACTTACGGGATATCTTAAGGCAAGATATCCGATGTGTTTATGGTTTTAACTATACAAGTACCCCTTTCTACAAAGGCAAAAATAGGGGTGCGTTATTTAAATGCGCGGCAAAGGTACAGCTTTTTTTTATATACGCAAGAAAAACGACAAAAAAATGCCAAAAACTGTTAAATTCTTACATTTTGTTACATTTTTAATACAAAACCCTTTTTCTTGTCTCATAGTTGAAGTACAGTGAAAGTATGCTTAAAGCAGGCTTGACCTTCGATTCACTGTCGATTGACAGACATTCCATCGTCGTTCTATCGTCGGTCGACCGTCGGGCGACTGTCGGGCGACTGTCGGGCGACCGTCGAGAATGAACGAAGTTCTTTAGGACCCCAGAATCTATTCAAAAAATGCAGCTTTTTGATGAAAGTTGTATTTTTTTTTGTTCAAGTCAATATTTTATTGTACCTTTGCAGCGTCATGGAACAGAGAAAGGGAATATTAGAGAGCCGAAGTGGCTGGATGAAGGGATTTGTGTGGTTTGGCATCATGGTCGGACTGACGGTATTGGTGATGACTGTTTGGACTATGCTACCGATAGACCATCAGGCGACCCAAGCACTCAAGTGGTTTCAGTTTGTGCAAACATTAGCAACATTCTTTGCGCCTCCGTTGCTTGTGGCATATTTATGTAGCCGTGAGCCGAAGGAGTGGTTAGGATTAAAACTGAATGCCGGAACTCCGGTATCCTTGAATATTGGTATATTTATTGTCGCAATCGTATTGATGTTGGTGGCGATTCCGGGAATCAATCTGTTAGCATACTGGAACAGTCAGATGAGTCTGCCGGATTGGTTGAAGTCGTTGGAGGATTTAATGCGGCAACAGGAAGAAGCTGCTGCGCTATTGACAGAACGATTTCTAATCGGCACGGGTGCTGAGGTACTGGTTGCGAATGTGGTTTTGATGGCATTGCTTCCAGCAATGTCCGAAGAAATGACTTTTCGTGGTGTGCTGCAACGTTTAATCGCCAAGCGAGGAGCGACAGGCGGCGAGCGATTGACCGCGCGACAACATGCGGCTATATGGGCTGTGGCTATCATTTTCAGCGCGGTACATTTTCAGTTCTTTGGTTTTGTGCCGCGGATGCTGTTAGGCGCGCTGTTCGGCTACGCTTTGTGCTGGACGGGTTCGCTGTGGATTCCGATAACGATGCACTTTGTGAACAATGCAGCGACGGTTGTGGCGTTTTGGATTATATACAACAATAATCTCAATCGAGATGTGATTGAGACATTTGGTACTGGTGAGACGCTGTGGGTCGGAATAGTCAGTTTAGTGCTGACTGGATTGGGAATCTATTGCTTCTGGCGTCTTTCGCGCACGATCAGCAGGGCTTCTTCACGGATATCCTGAGGAAGTTCGATATGCCGTAACTGGATAGAACGACACCATCCGGGCACATCTTTTTCGTTAAGCGAATCGAAAACTTCCCTTATGGCTTTGTATTGCTCGCGAGTATAGTTCTGCGGAGCTATATCGGCTAAGGCGTCGAGTTCTTCGTCATCATAATACTCGATTTGTGCATTGGTTTGAAGGAGTGTTTCGCGCTCGCAGACCAAGTGCTGTCCACAACACTCACCATCAGCCGGTTCGGAAGCTGTTGACGACGCTTTTTCTCCGATTTCACCGGACTTTTTGCGTGCACGAAACTCGAAAGCAACGAGTATGAGCAGGCCAAGTGCTATGAAAAGAATAAGAGGTATCATAGGACGGCGTTTTCATCGACTTTATCCTCTTCGAAGACGAGGTTGTCAATGATGAAATTCTGGCGCTCGGTAGTATTCTTGCCCATATAGTAAGCGAGTAAGTCGTTCACGGCATCTTCCTTGCGCAAGGATACTTGGTCGAGACGAATACCTTGGCCGATGAAGCCTTTGAACTCCTCGGGACTAATTTCTCCAAGACCTTTGAATCGGGTTATTTCAGGATTTTTGACGGCTTTGATGGCCTTGAGACGCTCCTCTTCGGAATAGCAATATCGAATTTCCTGCTTGTTCTTGACGCGGAAAAGCGGCGTTTGCAGGATATAGACGTGCCCTTTCTTCACGAGATCCGGGAAGAATTGGAGGAAGAAGGTAAGCATAAGCAATCGGATGTGCATACCATCTACATCGGCATCGGTGGCGATGATAACTTTGTTGTAACGAAGTTCATCCAAGCCATCTTCGATATTCAGGGCAGATTGCAAGCAGTTAAACTCCTCGTTTTCATAGACAACAGATTTGGTAAGACCGTAACTATTCAGCGGTTTACCACGGAGCGAAAAGACCGCCTGTGTGCGGACATCGCGACTTTTGGTGATGGAACCAGATGCGGACAGACCCTCCGTGATGAAGATGGCACTTTCCTGGCGCAGATCATCATCTGCATCCTTAGAAGAACGAACGGGTTTGGGATCATTATAATGCACTTGACAATCGCGCAGTTTCGGGTTATTGAGCAAATTCTTTTTGGCTCTTTCGCGCGCCACCTTGGAAACAGCTGCAATCGCTTTGCGTTCTTTTTCGGAATCCTGAATCTTTTGCAGCATGATTTCGGTGACATCGGGCACTTTGTGCAGATAGTTGTCGAGTTGCTGTTTTACAAAATCGTTGACAAACTTATTGATGCTTATTTCGCCCGTTGGCGCCATATCTTTCGAGCCGAGTTTCACTTTGGTCTGACTCTCAAAAACCGGTTCCTCGACATTGAGGGCAATCGCTCCAACTACTCCGTTGCGGATATCGGCTAACTCCTGATTTTTGTTGAAGAATTCTTTGATGGTACGTCCGATAGCCTCGCGGAAAGCTGCTTGATGGGTACCGCCCTGGATGGTATATTGTCCATTGACGAACGAGTAGTACTCGTCGCCGGGCTGATTGGTATGTGTGAGAGCGATCTCAATATCCTCTCCTGTGATGTGGATAATCGGGTACAAAGGATCAGCCGTCATGCGCTCTGTGAGCAAGTCAAAGAGGCCGTTCTTAGAGACGAACTTGCGACCATTGTAGTTGAGTGTAAGACCAGTATTAAGATACGAGTAGTTGCGCAGCATGGTCTCAATATATTCATCCCGGAACTCGTAGTTATCAAAGAGTTTTTTATCCGTATCTGGAATAAACTCAATTCGAGTACCACGTTTTGGTTCGGTTTTAGTGCCAGTTTTAGCCATCCATTCTTTGATGGTCATTATACCGGAGTCTTCGACGAGTTCGCCCTGATGGAAAACGGCATATCGGGTGCTATCGTCACGGAAAGATTGCACGGTGAAATCGGAAGAAAGTGCATTTACTGCCTTCGTTCCAACACCATTTAAGCCGACTGATTTTTTAAAAGCTTTATTATCATATTTACCTCCGGTATTGATAACAGAAACAGCATCCACCATCTTGCCTAATGGGATGCCACGTCCGTAGTCGCGCACAGTCACTTTGCGACCTTCCACCGTCACGTCAATCACCTTACCTTCCTTCATGCGGAACTCATCGATGGAGTTATCAATAGTCTCTTTAATCAGGACATAGATACCGTCATCGGCATGACTTCCATCGCCAAGTTTACCGATATACATACCAGGACGGAGGCGAATATGCTCAAGACCTGTGAGGGTGATGATATTACTGTCGTCGTACTTTGGTTGTTGAGGAGTTGAATTTACTTCGGCCATATTACAGCAATCTAAAAACGGCCGCAAAAGTACTGCTTTTTTTTGAGATACGCAATTATTTTCACCCCAAAATAAGCATTTTTACCCCACAAATAACATTTTTGTCCCAAAAGTAGGTTCAAAGTACCATTTTTTTGGTGCAGGAAGAAAAAAAAAGTAATTTTGCACGTCAAAATCGAAGTTGAACTATATATTATATTTAAGGTATGAAACATTATTTTGATTATTTGAACCAAACGATTAGTGAGAACTGGAACGCAGTAGCGGTATCGGATTACGGAGGCACTATCAATTACACTTACGGTCAATTGGCAGAAAAAGTGGAGTGGCTCGGTCTGATGTTTGACAAATTGGGCCTCAAACCCGGTGACAAAGTTGGAATATGCGGTCGTAACTGCAGCAACTGGGGCATTGTTTATCTGGCAGTAGCAGCTCGCCGTTTAGTGGCAGTGAGTTTATTACCGGATTACACAACAGAGAGTATCTACAATTTAGTTGCACATTCGGACTCGAAAGTGCTTTTCGTGGGCCCATGGGTGCGCGGGCGCGTAGATTTAAAGGAGATGCCTACGGTAGATACATTTGTTGCGTTGGCTGATTTCAGCATTATGCAAAGCAAACAAAAAGTGACAGTTGAGGATGTAGACAAAGCGTTTCTTAAGAAATATCCGAATGGCTACTCGAAAGAGAACCTCAACTTCCCGACAGATAACTTTGATGACTTGGCACTTATCAACTATACATCCGGTTCAACCGGTAACCCCAAAGGTGTGATGGTAACGCATCGTAACTTGAGTTCGAACGTGGTATTCGGACAAGACCGGATTCCAAATGACCCGAGTAAGTCCATTGTTTCAATGCTTCCAATGGCGCATATGTTCGGTCTGATGTTTGAATTTCTTTATCAGTTGGCCGGCGGTACACACGTATACTTTATAGTAAAAAGCCTAACACCGTCGCTACTGTTGCAAGCCTTCAAGGATGTTCATCCGTATATGATTCTGACTGTGCCATTGTTGGTAGAGAAAATCTTTAAGAAACAGATATTCCCTGTTATCAACAAACCGTTAGTTAAGGCCTTGTGGTACACCCCACTTATCAATATTCCTATTCGCAAGAAGGTATATAATCAACTGATGCAAGCCTTTGGCGGTAAGTTGGAAATACTCATTATCGGCGGAGCGGCTCTAAATGAAGAAGTTGAGCGCTGCCTGCGACAAATCAAGTTCCCTTATACCGTAGGTTATGGAATGACAGAATGTGCTCCGTTGGTATGCTATGAACACTGGACTAAGTATGCATTCCGCTCTTGCGGTAAGGGTATCGACCGCCTTGAGATTCGCGTAGATTCGCCGGATCCTCGTAATATTGAAGGTGAGCTGCAAGTGCGCGGTGAAAACATCATGCGCGGTTATTACAAGAACCTGCAAGCTACAGACGAAGCCTTTACCGAAGACGGCTGGCTACGTACAGGCGATATGGGTGTGATAGACAAGAAAGGTAATGTGTTCCTGCGCGGACGCTGCAAGAATATGATTCTTGGTGCCAGCGGACAGAACATTTACCCTGAAGAAATCGAGGATAAGCTGAATTCGCTTGAAGGTGTCGTCGAATCTGTGGTTGTTGAACGTAAGGGAAAACTCGTAGGTCTTGTATATCCAGAAGATATCAAAGACCCTCAAGTATTGAACAAGCTGATGAAGGATAACCTCGTGGCTCTCAACAAGTTACTGCCGAATTATTCCAAAGTGGCAGAAATAGAATTGGTGGAAAAAGAGTTTGAAAAGACTCCGAAACGCTCTATCAAGCGATTCTTATATAAGTGATTTCTCCTTGGCGAGTTTGTAAAGATATGCAATCGCCTCGTTGTAATCATTCTTGATAACGCCGTCCAGGATAGCCTCCTTGATGGCGTTTTTCAATTCACCAACGGTTGAGCAAGGCTCTAGATTCAGCAACTGCATAATCTCTTGGCCACGAACAGGAGGTTGAAAATTGCGAATACGATCTCGCTCCTCCAATTCAACCATTTTGTGGCGGACCAACTCATAATTAGCATGGAAACGAGCTACCTTTTGCGCATTTCTCGATGTGATATCGGCATCGCACAGGAGCATAAGGTCGTCAATATCATCCCCCGCCTCAAAGAGCAAACGTCGTACCGCCGAATCGGTTACTTCATCCTCAATCAAATTGATAGGGCGCATATGCAAATCCACCATTTTAATCACATAATCCATTTTCTCATTCTGAGGAAGTTTCATATTTTTAAAAATACGTGGAATCATCTTAGCCCCTATGTAATTATGGTTACGGAAAGTCCATCCCGCTTTAGGGTCCCAAGCCTTGGAACGCGGTTTACCTATATCGTGCAACAAAGCAGCCCAACGCAACCACAAAGTCTTGTCGTTTGTATCAAATTCTTCGATTTCACCGGATTTTTCTTTTTGCAACGCGACCACATTATCCACCACTTGTAGGGTGTGATAAAAGACATCTTTATGACCTCGTCCTTCTATCGTCTCCACCCCTTTTAGCGCAGCCAGTTCAGGGAAGATAAGTGGTAATAACCCACACTCGTCAAGCAGTAGCCACCCAATAGAAGGCCGATCAGAAAGCATGATTTTATTCAGCTCATCCACAATACGCTCTTTCGTAATGATACCTATTCTTTCGCGATTACGCTCAATAGCCGCAAAGGTCTCGGGATGAATAGAAAAATGCAGCTGTGTGGCAAATCGGATAGCCCGCATCATACGCAGCGGATCATCGGAAAAAGTGATGTCCGGATCTAAAGGTGTACGCAGTACATGCGCCTCCATATCGCCGATTCCATCGAAAGGATCGAGCAACTCACCATAACGATTTTTATTGATGCAGATGGCCAAGGCATTGACGGTGAAATCGCGTCTATTTTGGTCTTCCTCCAAAGTTCCATCCTCCACAATCGGATTACGACTATCATGATGATAGCTCTCGCGACGCGCTCCAACGAACTCCAATTCCATATCACGATGCTTCACTTGCGCCGTTCCATAGGTTTTGAAGACGGAAATATGCGCACCTTTACCCAAACGTTTTGCCACTGACTCGGCCAAAGAGATACCCGACCCCACTACAACGATGTCAATATCCTTACTATGTCTGCCAAGAAACTGGTCTCTCACCCAACCGCCAATAACATAACACTCCAATCCCAAGCTATCCGCTTCTTCACCTATAAGATGAAGGATAGGAAGATCAATATGTAAGGGTTGTTGCAACATAGTCTTAACGTTTGCGACCGCAAAAGTACAAAAAAATTTGTATATATCAAAAAAAAGAAGTAATTTTGCGCCGATAATGTGTACTATGCGCAGATATATACCGATTATAGTGCTTTTTTTAAGTATCGCCTTTTGCGGTTGCCGCAAAGCATCTTATCCTCGTCCATATGGTTATTGCCGTATTGTATTGCCTAAGGCCGAGTATATGCCTTTGCCCGCCAAAGAACCCTATACGTTTGACATATCCCGTCATGCTTTATGGCTTCCGATACCTAACAAAGGCGATGGCGAATGGATGAATATCCACTACGATGTGCTTAACGCGGATATTCATTGTTCATATATGCCAGTGAAGGGCAATTTGCGCGAGCTTACAGATGATGCCGTGCAATTTGTGTATAAACATGTCACGCAAGCCTCTTCAATACCGGAACGTGAGTTTGTAAATGAAGAGGCAAAGGTATACGGAGTGTTCTTTACTCTTGAAGGAAATACTGCATCACCATATCAGTTCTTTTTAACCGATTCCACCGAACATTTTTTCCGTGGAGCTGCCTATTGCAACTGCCGGCCAAATGCTGATTCATTACGTCCCGTACTAGATTATTTGGAACAAGATATCATTCATTTGATTGAAACATTTCGATGGAAGTAGATGAGAGATATATGACTTTGGCCTTACATGAAGCACATAAAGCTCTACAAGAAGGCGAAGTGCCCATCGGTTGTGTTATAGTGGCGGAAGGACAGGTGGTTGGTCGCGGACACAATATGACCGAAGCGCTAAGCGATGTGACTGCGCATGCGGAAATACAAGCTATCACCGCCGCAGCGCAGACTTTAGGAGGCAAATATCTAATTGACTGCACATTATACGTTACCGTTGAGCCGTGCGTAATGTGCGCCGGCGCGATTGGATGGGCTCAAGTCAAACGTGTGGTATATGGTTGCGCAGATGAGAAACGCGGTTACACTTATTTTGCACCGCAGGCACTACATCCGAAAACATCGGTGAAATCGGGCATTTTAGAGAACGATTGTCGACAACTGATGCAAGATTTTTTTAGTAAGAAACGATAAAAATGACAAAATATGAAAATTAAGTCTTTTACGAAAAACGTAGTCAATATTTTAGCCTATGTTCTATTGGCCGCTGTGACGGTGTACCTCTACCCTCGTTACGATAGGTCTTTCCCATATCGGTACGAAGTAGGCCGCCCTTGGTCATACGATCGTCTTGTGGCTGAATTCGACTTTCCCATATACAAGTCGGACGCACAACTCAATAAGGAGCAGATTGAAGTGTTGCGTGATTTTTCACCTATTTACACTTATGTTAACGGAGAACCTCAAACACCATTAGTTTTGTCTTTAAGCGAACGTGAAGTGTTAGTAAAAGAAGGAGTGGAGCATATATCGGTGGTAGACAATAAAGTGGCAACACTTTACCCGCTAAAAGATGTTTATACGCCCAAATCCGCCTATGTGGCATTTGAGAAAGACTTCACACCTAATTTGGTACGCGATACGGCTATGACCAACCAGATGCGTGCATCTTTATTAAGCGGTATTTCACTGACGAGAGGCATCGTTCAAGCCGGCGAAAAAATAGTGGACCGCGGTGATATTGTTACAGAAGAAACGGCAATGTTACTGCAGTCACTCAAGATAGCTTACGCAGAGCAACAAACCAAAAAGCAATCGGCTTGGTCCATTGCTGGAGAAGCATTATTGGCCATACTATTCATTTTGCTATTTGGCGTCTATTTATACATATTTCGCCCGGAGTTCTTAAAACAACAAAGGACGATGCTTTTCTTCGCTATTTTGTCGGGTTTAATTCTTGTCTTAGCCTGCGCTTTGATGCGATATACTTCCCTAAGTATCTATATAGTTCCTTTTGCTTGGGTGCCTATTATCACACGTGTTTTCTACGACTCTCGTACAGCATTTTTCCTGCATCTGATGACGCTGTTGTTAGCTGCACCCGCCGTTGGTAATATTGGTGAGTTTATGGTGGTACAGATTGCCATAGGAATTGTGGCTGTAGCCGGATTGAAGGATATGACTAAACGCGCACAATTGGCCCAAACAGCCGGTTTAATTTTACTGACGTACGCAGCCACATACACTGCCTATGTATTGAGTACCACGGGTGAATGGCGTAGTATTGATGCATGGAACTATCTCTATTTCGGCATCAACACTATCCTTATCATCTGTGCGTATGGTTTGATTTATCTATTTGAGAAAGGTTTCAAGCTTCTTAGTTCTATTACGTTAGTGGAATTAACGGATATTAACTCTTCGCTTTTGTTAGAGTTCGCTCAAAAAGCTCCGGGAAGTTTTCAACACTCGATGCAAGTGAGCACATTGGCTATGGAAGCCGCTAAGCGTATCGGTGCAAAATCACTCTTAGTTCGCACCGGGGCTCTCTACCATGACATAGGCAAATTGGCTCATCCAGAATACTTTACGGAGAATCAACCGGAAGGGCAGAATCCGCTCTTGGATATGAGTCCTGAAGAGGCAGCCAAGGTCGTCATTGCACATGTGGAAGATGGGGTACGCATTGCCCGTCAACATCGATTGCCAGAGATATTAATTAGTTTCATTACCACCCATCACGGCACATCCTTAACAAGGTATTTCTACAATACTGCTGTTAATAATTCCAAAGGAAAAGAGCAAGTCAATCCTGAATTATTTCGTTATCCCGGTCCCAAACCGAACAGCAAGGAAACAGCAATATTGATGATGGCTGACGCGGTGGAAGCACGTTCGCGCAGTTTGAAAGAATACACAGAAAATAGTGTCTATGCGATGGTGGATGATATGATTGAGCAACAGATTCAAGAGGGCCAATTCGCTGAGACTCCTTTGTCATTCAAAGATGTAGAAGATATCCGTCAAGTGTTCAAAGAGCGCTTATTAGCAATCAACCATCACCGTATTAAATATCCTTCTATCAAGAAAGCATAACTTATGCGCACCTACCCTCTCTATCTTGCGCCGATGGAGGATGTGACCGATCCTGCCTTCCGAATGCTTTGCAAGCGTTTCGGTGCGGATCGTGTATACACAGAGTTTGTCAACGCTGATGCATTAGTGCGCGATGTTGCTTCTACTACCCGCAAGCTGCAAATCTCTGATGTTGAACGCCCTGTAGCCATACAGATATACGGTAAGGATGCCGCATCTATGGCTGAAGCAGCTCAAATAGTAGAACAAGCCAAACCTGATTATATTGACATAAATTTCGGATGCCCTGTAAAGAAAGTAGCCGGAAAAGGTGCAGGTGCCGGATTATTACGCGACGTGCCTAAGATGCTCGAAATAACGAAAGCCGTTGTGAGCGCAGTCCATACACCTGTTACCGCCAAGACACGCTTGGGATGGAATGATGAGCAAAAAATTATCGTTGCACTAGCTGAAGCCTTACAAGATTGCGGTATTCAAGAACTCGCTATTCATGGCCGCACCCGAGCACAAATGTATACCGGTGAAGCAGATTGGAGTTTAATCGGCGAAGTGAAGAACAATCCACGTATGCATATTCCTATTATTGGTAATGGTGATATCACCACTCCCCAACGAGCCAAAGAATGCTTTGATTGTTATGGGGTGGATGCCATTATGGTAGGTCGCGCTACGTTCGGTTGTCCATGGATTTTTGAAGATATGAAACACTATTTGACAACAGGCGAGTTGGTACCCAAACGTTCGATGGCTTGGTGCGTAGATATTCTCAAAGAGCATGTAGAACGCAGTATCGAATGGATTGGCGACGAACGCAAGGGTATAGTGCACTCGCGCAGACATTTTGCGAACTCACCAGTTTTCAAAGGTTTATATGACTTCAAGCAAACACGAATAGCACTCCTTCGTGCTGACACCAAAGAAGAAGTATTCTCCATTATGGACGAGATTGTCCAAAAATGGGGGTAATCTACCAAACTTCCTGCGTATTCAATGAGGGATCCTTTGGATAATCGATATTGAAATGCAAACCGCGACTTTCCTTGCGTTCCAAAGCTTGCCGCGTAATGAGATATCCCACATTAATCATATTTCGCAGTTCACAAATCTCACGAGTGGCTTTTACACGCTTGAATAAGTCTTCCGTCTCCTCATAAATCAAGTCAAGACGTTCCCAAGCGCGACGTAAACGCAAATTACTGCGTACAATACCTACATATGTTGACATAATCTGTCCCACCTCCTTCATATCTTGCGAAATAAGCACTTTCTCTTCGTTAGACATTGTTCCCTCGTCATTCCATTCAGGCACTTGCTCGTTGAAATCGTAATTTTCGATGACACTGAGCGCATGTTTAGCCGCAGCATCAGCATACACAACTGCCTCAATAAGTGAATTGGAAGCCAATCTGTTACCTCCGTGCAAGCCAGTGCATGAGCATTCGCCTACAGCATACAAACGATTAATAGTTGACTGTCCGTCCAAATTGACTTTAATACCTCCACACATATAATGCGCGCAAGGAGCAACAGGGATATACTCCTTTGTGATATCAATACCGATACTAAGGCATTTGGCGTAAATATTTGGGAAATGGTGCTTCGTTTCTTCAGGGTCTTTATGGGTTACATCCAAGCAAACATGGTCAAGACCATGTATCTTCATTTCATTGTCAATCGCGCGAGCGACAATATCACGCGGTGCCAAACTTAAGCGCGGATCATATTTTTGCATAAACTCCTCTCCATTCGGCAGACGCAAAATACCTCCATAACCACGCATTGCTTCAGTGATTAAATAAGCAGGATGTGTCTCACCCGGATGGAACAACGCTGTCGGATGGAACTGTACAAACTCCATATCTTTCACTATACCTTTCGCTCTATATACCATCGCTATACCATCACCAGTAGCAATATTCGGATTAGTGGTTGTAGCATAAATAGCTCCTGTTCCACCGGTAGCCATAAGGGTAACGCGACTCAAATATGTGTCAATTTTTTCAGTCTCTGGATTAAGGATATATGCACCATAGCACTCAATATCCGGTGTACGACGTGTAACGCGAACACCTAAATGATGTTGAGTGATGATTTCAACTGCAAAATGATTCTCTAATACTTCGATATAGGGATTATTGCGCACGGCGGCCATCAAACCTCGCTGAATTTCGGCACCCGTATCGTCAGCATGGTGAAGAATGCGGAACTCGGAGTGACCTCCTTCACGATGTAAATCAAATTGGCCATCCTCTGTCTTATCGAAATTCACTCCCCATTGCAATAATTCCTCGATTCCATCGGGTGCATTACGCACCACTTGCTCAACAGCAGCCCTATCACTCAACCAGTCTCCAGCAACCATAGTATCGTGGATATGTTTGTCAAAATCATCAACCAAGAGGTTGGTCACAGATGCTATACCGCCTTGCGCCTTAGCTGTATTGGCCTCATCTAAAGTGGTCTTGCAGCACAAGGCAATTTTGTACTTTTGGGTGCGCGCTACTTTAAGCGCAAAGCTCATACCGGCAACGCCGCCGCCAATAATGAGAAAATCATAATGCTTAACCATAAATAATGGTGTTTTTTATATAACAGTTTGCAAAAATACGCATTTAAAAGGACATACACAAAAAAAAGTGCTCATTTATCGTGTTTTTCCTATTCCAAAGACAGAAAAATAACATTTTCTAATCGGACTCAGTACTTTCATGCATGCCTGGAGTGTCGCTCCCGTAGTAATAATATCGTCCACCAATAGCACATGCTTTTTATACAATTCTTCCGGATGAGTTACGGCAAAAATATTCTTCACGTTCTCCGTACGTTTTATGCCTGCGGTTTGCGCCTGATGGGCATTATTAAGTACACGAATCAAATGAGTGGTATCCATGGGGATGCCCGTTACTTCGCTCAATCCCATGCATATCCATTCGGCTTGGTTAAATCCACGTTCTCGTAATCTTTTTGGATGAAGCGGAACGGGCAATAAAACGTCGATTCCATCGAAGAAATCCGATTGCATAAACTCAGCAGCAGCTTCACATGCCAAAGCATATCCAATATATGGATCGGCAAACAATCCGTACTTCATTTTGTGGAGCGTACCTTGTATTGGGGCCTCCTTCTCAAAAAATAAAAATGCTGCACCACGTATGAACTTATCCTCGTGAGCAAACAATGCTTCGGTCATATTCGAACGAAGAAATGCTTGTTCAGTACGCGGCAAATTCCGAATACAATCTTCACAAAAAACAGCATTATCCTCCACCACGTGACCGCATAGTGGACAACAACGAGGAAAAAACAAGTCTTTCATGCTTACTTTCATGCCGCGAAATTAATATAAAAAAATCAATTACGCAAATTTATTTGCATATATCAACAAAAAGCAGTACTTTTGCACGCAATTTTAATCAAAAAATGACATGTCACTTCAATGTGGAATAGTAGGCTTGCCCAATGTCGGCAAATCAACTCTCTTTAATTGCCTTTCCAACGCTAAGGCACAATCGGCAAATTTTCCGTTTTGCACGATTGAACCCAATGTAGGTGTTATCACGGTTCCTGACGAACGTCTTATTAAACTCGGCGAACTTTGTCATCCAGAACGTGGAATCATTCCAACCACCGTTGAAATCGTAGATATTGCAGGATTGGTTAAGGGCGCGAGCAAGGGTGAAGGACTAGGCAACAAGTTTTTAGCTAACATCCGCGAGACAGATGCCATTATCCATGTACTACGTTGTTTTGATGACGAAAATGTTGTACATGTAGACGGAACTGTGGATCCAGTACGCGATAAAGAAATTATTGATGCCGAACTGCAACTCAAGGACCTTGAGACGGTTGAATCACGTATTGCTAAGACGGAAAAACAGGCTAAAGCAGGTGGTGATAAACAGGCTAAACTGGCTTTGGACGTTCTTCTCAAATATCGTGAAGCATTATCGCAAGGTCGTTCCGCCCGTACAGTGGAACTTATTAACAAAGAGGAAGAATCGGCCGCTAAAGAGATGTTCTTGCTTACAAATAAACCCGTTATGTATGTGTGCAATGTAGATGAAGCGTCAGCTGTTAATGGTAATAAGTACGTGGAACAAGTGCGAGAAGCTGTAAAGGATGAGAATGCCCAAGTGCTAGTTATTGCTGCCAAGATAGAAAGCGAGATAGCAGAACTTGAGACTTATGAAGAACGTCAGATGTTTTTAGAAGAAATCGGTCTAAAAGAGTCCGGCGTCAACCGCCTTATTAAATCTGCCTATGCATTACTTAACCTCCGCACTTTTCTCACAGCAGGTTCCGACGAAGTACGTGCTTGGACTTTCAAAGCGGGAGCTAAAGCGCCTCAGTGCGCGGGAGTTATCCATACTGATTTTGAGCGCGGATTTATTCGGGCAGAAGTAATTAAATACGAAGATTTCATTGCATTAGGAGGTGAAGCTGCATGCCGTGCCGCAGGCAAATTAGGTATAGAAGGAAAAGACTACGTCGTTCAAGATGGAGATATAATGCACTTCCTATTTAATGTTTAATTAATAATTAAAGTTTTATGTTCGGATTCTTAGATGTATGGTTAAATGTTAGTATATGGGTCGGAGTAATACTCATTATTCTCGGTTTCATCGGGCTTATTAAGGGAGCAGATTGGCTTGTGGATGGTGCTTCTGCCGTCGCGAAACGATTTGGCATATCGGATCTTGTTATCGGTCTGACGGTAGTTGCTTTTGGCACGTCAATGCCTGAGTTTGTAGTCAATATGATTTCCGTAGCACATGGTTCGACAGATTTAGCAATCACTAATATCCTCGGTTCTAATATTATTAATACCTTTGTCATCCTAGGTCTTACAGCAGCCATCTATCCTATTGCCACCCAAGCACGTACGCGTAATTTTGATATTCCCATGTCAATTCTCGCCGGAGGCCTTGTTGTGGCATGTATTTTTCTTAGACCACTTATTAATAGTGAAGAAAAAGGTATTGATTACATTGGCGGTATTGTCCTACTCCTTATATTTATTTATTTCTTGATAAACACTTTTGTTCATGCTAAACATAATCCTGATGACCCAAACGTAGATGAAGTGGAAATCAAACAGATTTCTCTGATGAAATCGATAGTTTTAATACTAATTGGTTTAGCAGGATTGGTGATAGGCGGCG
Source organism: uncultured Bacteroidales bacterium (assembly GCA_902771935.1). GTDB lineage: Bacteria > Bacteroidota > Bacteroidia > Bacteroidales > Paludibacteraceae > Colicola. The sequence continues at coordinate 38,663 of CACXYM010000005.1, read as the reverse complement.
AACTGATTGTCAAGAGTGCAGTCAATATCGCTATGAGGTTAGGAGTATCTGAGGCTATTATTGGGTTAACCGTTGTTGCTCTTGGCACGTCATTGCCTGAACTAGCGACATCTGTTATAGCAGCCTATAAGCACAATGCAGATATTGCAGTAGGAAATGTGTTCGGCAGTAATATTTTCAATGTATTCTTTGTGCTTGGTACGAGTGCACTTATTAACCCTTTGCCAGCGTACGAGGGGATTGAGGTTGACGCATGCATGGCAGCACTTGGAGGTGTAATCACATGGCTGGTTATTAAGGCCAACCATGACCGCAAAGTCACACGTTGGGGAGGTATCCTTTTGTTAGTTGTCTATTCCGGTTATTTGACCTATCGGTTAATGTCCGTATAGCGTTATTCAGCATAAAATTCATGCAAAATTGCATTTTTATGCGAAAATATTTTGTCAGTTCAAAAAAAAGCAGTACTTTTGCAGCCGCTTTCCTGATGGCGGGGTAGCTCAGCTGGTTAGAGCGCATGATTCATAATCATGAGGTCCCCGGTTCAATCCCGGGCCCCGCTACACTAAAAAACACAAAAAACCACTTGATTGCTCAAGTGGTTTTTTCATTTCAGTCGGGTAGGCGAGATTCGAACTCACGACCTCCTGCTCCCAAAGCAGGCATTCTAACCGGGCTGAACTACTACCCGAAAAAGCGCGCAAAGGTACTGCTATTTTTTCATATACACAAATTTTTTTGCAAAAAAAGTGTATTTTTTAGTTTTATGGACTATATTTCTGTGATTTGCCCCTTATGCGGAATGTCAATATTCATAAAACCAGCCTCATAGAGATGGTCCTTATACTCTGCTTGTGCATCGGGCTCACCATGCACCAAAAAGGTGCGGCGAACTCGGTTCGTTTCGAGTGATTTTATGAGATAATCTATCATCTCTTTGTAGTCACCATGTCCTGAAAATCCTTCTATTTTAGTTATCTGCGCCTTGATGCGGCGGTCGAAACCAAAGATAGAAATCCACTTAAGGTTAGGTTCCTGAATGCGCGCACCAAGAGAAGTAGGGGTACAGTAACCGACAATCAGTATTGTTGTTGACTCTTCAGATATGTGATTTGCTACATGATGCTTGATTCGTCCAGCCTCCAACATGCCAGAAGCGGAAATAATAATACATGGTTCGTCCAAATTATTGAGTGCCTTGGACTGATTAACATCTGTTATGTATTTAAGAGTATTAAAGCCAAATGGATCTGGGTCAAAACGGAGTGTATCGCGCACATCTTGGTTCAACTCGTCCGCGTACATACGGAAGATATGTGTGGCATTAACAGCCAACGGCGAATCTACAAAACACTTGATATTAGGAAGTCTCTCTTCATGATAAAGCTTATTGAGTACATAAACAATCTCTTGTGTCCGACCTACAGAGAATGAGGGAATAAGCAATTTACCTTTTTTATACACACAGGTATCTTCTACGACTCCAAGCAGTTGTTCCTCCGAAGCCATAGCATCATCGTGTAATCTATTACCGTATGTGGATTCGCAAATAAGGTAATCACATTGGGGGAATGGTTGCGGGGAACAAAGTATGTGACTTTGCGCACGGCCGATATCGCCCGTATAGGCTATATTAATCCAAGATCCATCCTTTTTGCGCAACTCAAGCGTTACTATGGCGGAACCAAGCATGTGCCCAGAATTTGTGAAAGTTACAAAAGCATCGTCGGTCAGTCTAAATCGATGTTCATAACTAACCGTAACAAACCGGTTCATACATCGTTCCGCATCTGATAAATCGTATAAAGGCTGTACTTTAGGTAAGTGTTTGCGGTCCATCTTCTTATTATACCATTTCACATCCTGCGCTTGAATAAAGGCTGTATCTTGCAACATAATGGCGCACAAATCGCGCGTAGCAGGCGTGCACACCACCTCCCCGCGAAAACCCAATTTATATACGTACGGAATGAGTCCTGAATGGTCGATATGCGCATGAGAAAGCAGAATGAAGTCAATGTCTTTCGGTTCAAAACCAAGATTACGGTTATCAGAATCCGTCTCCATACCTTTTCCTTGGTACATACCACAATCTAAAAGAATCTTTTTTCCGAAGTCAGTGGTAATCAAGTGCTTGCTGCCTGTTACTTCTTCCGCAGCGCCTAAAAACTGGATAGTCATAGCGATATTAGATTAAAAGTGCGCAAAGATACAATAAAAATCACAAATATGCAAATAAAATTTGTGTATTTAAATAAAAAGTTGTACTTTTGCGACCTAAACAATTGGAGCTACTGTTTTTCCTCCATAAAAAACTGAAAACAATAATGAGAAATGAAAACGAATTGGAAGGTTTAACCCTTCTTGGCAACAAGCACAATGATTATTCCTCGGACTATAATCCAGGATTAATTGAAACATTTATCAACAAACATCCCGATAACGAATACCTCGTTACATTTGATTGTCCGGAATTTACTTCCTTATGCCCCATGACCGGCCAACCTGATTTCGGACACATTTACGTTTCCTACATTCCCCGTGAGCGCATGGTCGAGAGTAAGTCTCTCAAGCTGTATCTATTTTCTTTCCGTAATCATGGTGATTTTCACGAAGACTGCATCAACATCATCATGAAGGATTTGATTAAGGCCATGGACCCTAAATACATTGAAGTGACCGGTTACTTTAAACCGCGCGGTGGAATTTGCATCTATCCCTTCGCCAATTACGGCGACGCAGATCACCAACAATTACGCCAGCAACGACTATTAGAGCAATTCAAAGACAAGCATGAAAGATAGTCTGTTAGTATTCTCAGGCGGAATGGACTCAACTACGATGCTTTACGAATATCAAGAACGCATCGCCTTAGCGCTATCATTCCACTACGGAAGCAATCATAATGACAAGGAACTGGCATTTGCCAAACTGCATTGCCAACGCCTCGGGATAGAGCATATTATTATCCCACTCGGCTTTATCAAGGAGCACTTCAATTCGTCCTTACTTTCGGGCAGTGAGGCAATACCTGAAGGTAACTACGATGAAGACAACATGAAGTCTACAGTTGTTCCTTTCCGCAATGGCATTATGTTAGCCATAGCGGCTGGAATGGCTGAAAACAGAGGGCTGCAATATATCATGTTAGCCAATCACGGCGGCGATCACGCCATCTATCCGGACTGCAGACCGGATTTCGTGAATGCGATGGACCAAGCCGTTTGTGCCGGAACATGGAACAATGTCAGACTACTCACGCCGTACACCAATATCAGCAAAGCAGAGATTGCGCGACACGGACTACAATTAGGAATTAACTATGATGAGACATGGTCTTGTTACAAAGGAGGCGATAAGCCTTGCGGCGTATGCGGCACCTGTCGAGAGCGCGAAGAAGCATTAAAAGAAGCATGTATTACATACAAAAAACGATAGAGATTTCAGCAGCACATAACCTTCATTTGAGTTATGAGAGTAAGTGTGAAGCACTGCATGGTCACAATTGGATTATTGTTGTTTACTGCAAATCAGAAACACTTAATCAGGACGGAATGGTAGTAGACTTCACCCACATCAAGCGTGTGGTAAAAGACACGTTTGACCACAAGTATATCAACGATGTGCTGGATGTCAACCCTTCCGCTGAGAATATCGCCAAATGGATTTGCGACCACATTGACAACTGTTACAAAGTAAGTGTTCAAGAGTCCGAAGGCAACATCGCTATCTATGAGTTATAAGATACGAGAGATATTCTATAGTTTGCAAGGTGAAGGATGCCACACAGGCATACCTGCTGTTTTTGTACGTTTCAGCGGATGTAACCTACGTTGTCCGTGGTGCGATACCGATTTCAGCACTTATGAAGAGCGTACGGCAGAAGATATTGTTGCTGAAGTGCGACGTTTACAAAAAGAGACATGCTATGTTATCCTCACAGGAGGAGAGCCATCTTTGCAAGTAGATGAAGCATTATTGCAAGCACTTCACCAAGCGGGATATAAGGTAGCGATAGAAACCAACGGAACACGGGAATTGCCCAGTGGCATAGACTGGATTACTTGTTCTCCCAAAGAGGGAAGCACGTTGCGCCTACGTCATGCCGACGAAGTGAAAGTCGTTTACACCGGCATCAATCCTGAGCACTGGAAAGCCGATATTGAGACAGAGAACTGGCTTCTTCAGCCATTAGCAAGGGGAGAACAAACAAACACACAAAAGGTGATACAGTATATCTTAGAACATCCCACGTGGAGACTAAGTGTACAGACTCATAAACTGATAGGATTAAGATAAAAAAATAACACAATAATACTAAATTTTAGAATTATGACTACACTTGACCCCCAACTTGTTGAGCAACAGGTGCAGCAAATCGAGACAAATGATGCCGTCATTTTACGGGACGTGCACCATTTTCCAACCGTTCATACAGTAACTTTACCCAAAACGGTGATAGTGATTGTTCATGGCGGAGATGCGGATGTCACTTTCGACCACTGCAATTTACATCTTGAGAAGGACAATATTGCAATCTTCTCCGGAAAACATATTATTAGTGGTTTGCCTACCAGCGATGATTTTACAGCGACTCTTGTCATCTTCGGTGATAAACTCATTGAAGATGCACGGCTTACAGCATTCGGATATAGATTTCAAGAATATCATGTTAAGCCAACCACAATTTTGAATGAGCCGCAAATCCAGCAGTTGTTATTGGTCATATCACTCATGGATGCTATTTTGAAGCAGAAAGAGCCAGATCTTCCTCATCGGCATGAAGCACTATGCAACACTATACACATTTTCTTTGAGTTCCTCAATGCATTTCGTGACGCGAAGAAATCCGATATGGATACATCTTTACGCGGCTCGCATGTATTCATTAAATTTATGGATTTACTCGCTGAGCATTATGTCAAAGAGCATAAAGTCAATTTCTACGCTGAGAAACTATGTCTCACGCCCAAATATATGTCCAAACTTATTCACGATGCTACCGGATGTGGTGCCAATGCGTGGATAGACCAATATATCATAGCCAAGGCAAAATTATTACTTATCTCACGTAAGGACTTGAGCGTTCAGGCAATCAGCCAGATGCTTGGTTTCCAAGAACAAGCATCATTCACGCGTTTCTTCCGCAATATAGAGAATTTATCTCCTCGTGAGTTCCGTCAGCACAACGCCAGATAAATTACATAGTAGCAGACTTAGTGCTCGTTACTTCGTCGATAGCAGTTATCTCCTCGTATTGGGCGGTGATGGTAAGATCAGCCGAGGATCAGGCTAATCACCCTTTAATCACCTTTTAATCACCCTTTAATCACCCTTTGTTAGGTGGTATGTTTCTGCTACTTTCCTATAACCCATCCGAGGTTTTCGTGCTTGGTGTTTTTAATCCATGCTATACCCGCCATGGAGTTGATAACAAGGAAGAAGATGAAGAGTACGATTGAGAAAGCATTGCCTAAAATGATGAAGAGGCCAATTCCCGCTACACTATAAATAAACCAGTAGATCCACGCATCGTTTTTGCGATAAATAAGCCAATAGTTAGCTAAGAAAGATGAGGCAATCATCAATCCATTGAATAGTTTAATAGCCCAACTATCCCATAAGCCGTCATGCATAATAGCAAAGGTTTGGAGCAGATAGTCTCCGATGGTGATAGATAAGCAGATTGCCACCGACATCCACATACGAATTGTTTCCAGGAATTTCGGCTCAAAACTTGCGCCGCCATCGTTTTTGTTGCGACTCCATTTATAGATGGACATCATTTGGAACGGGACGAAGATGCAGAAATACAGGAATGTACAGTCATAACTTCCCTCTAAGATAAACTGCACTCCCAAGAGGATAGACATTAGGATACCAGCAAAAAATCCGGTGAAGTTATGCGGGTCACGGATAGTCAAGATATACGCGACTCCAATAACAGAAGCGGGAATCCCCACTACCCATGCCGCGTCCTGCCATTTGAGTAAGTTGAGACTCGGGAAAAGTAGTTCAGTCAGCCATAAGAGACCGAGTAGTGCTCCGAAAAGAAGTACGGAGATAAGTGTGTTACGCCCTAAAGCGCGCCAAAGGTGAGCATTTTTCATGGTTGTAAAATTTTATTTGTTTATAAATGTTTTGTAGTCTTCAATACTTAATTTTCCAGGTATGAGTTGGTAGTTTTCTTCAGTTATACAAAGTGTAGTGATATGTTCCTTGCCGATTAGACGACTCAAGTCTTCATTTTTATCAACGAGTCCTAAATACCAGGCGGTTTCATCGAGACTTTCGAAGCCGGAGATACGCAATGCACAGCCATCCGCCCAAACCGGCATTTTTTGCAAATCGAAGTCGCGAATCAAGAACTGTGAGAAGTTGAACAAAGCCACTTCATAAAGCAATTTATTCAGTTTGGTTTCATCGGCATCAGGTAACTCGAACAAGATAAGACTTTGCGTATTACGATTGGATGAGAAAGCAATTGTTTCATCTGCTTCCGGCGATTCGTCCTCAGCTTCCGAACGCAATTGGTCCAAGTCGGACTTCATGTCGCCTTTCTGACTTTCCATTCCCTGCCCCATCATCGCCAACATATCTTTAGCCATTGCGCTGAGTTCATTTTCGGGATAGCGGTTAACCATATCCTTTAGCGCAATGACAAACGCGTCTTGCCCGTCGGTGCGCGCAACTGCGACAGCATTAAGGAAGAGGAAACGCGGCATCAAAGGCGACATCGGGAACGTCTCTTCCGCGTAGTTTTTATTCGTTTTAACCGTAACGAACTCACTACGCTTGTACGCATCATACGTCAGTTCATAGACAGAATCCTGTTCTGCTATCATTCTGCGCAACTTAGCCACCATCTCCGGATCTGGATTGCGCTGGTTGTTGATATTCTCTACCCGTTTATCGTTCGGGAAACGACGTTTAAACTCAGCATATGTTTCGTCCGCCAATTGCTGGTCTCCTACCTCATCCTGATAAATAAAGATAAGATTGAACAGCGCATCCGCAATAAGGCTATCAGATAAAGCCAAGTCTTCTTCGGTTTTAGGAATCTGCTGCAAATAGAATTCGGGCTTATGATTATCTGTCTCTAACTTCGGACCATTTAATGCGGTGGAATCGGAGGAAAGTGAATCTTTTCCCTGAGTCATATCGTCGTTATTGTCATCCGTTGCAAACGATGCCATAACCGTTTTACTCAATCTGCGCCAGTTATCTTCTAACGGACGGTTACCCCATTTTTTAGCGAATTGTTGCTTGCCGGAACGAATCAATTGTTCGTTGTAGAAATACCAGTCAGCCGCAGCGCCTCCTCCACCACCTAACATATTGCGGGTATCCACGCTTTGCAAACCACTGTTTTCTGCTTCGCGCTGGGCTATCAGAGCCTCCTCGGCCGCTTTCTCTTCAGCAGCAATCAAGTCCGCCACAATCTGCTCCGCCACTTTGCGTTGTTCCTCCGGCGACAGTTTGGCCAATGCCTGGAGAGAATCTTGTAGCACAACCACGTTATACTCAGCAATCAACGCGTCCAAAGTAGTAGACAGCTTGCGCAAGCGAGCATAATCATCGTGATCGGCAGAAATAATAGTTATTGCTTCCTGATAGCACGGTTGCGCTTTTTCATAGTTACGCTGTGCATAATACAAATCACCTGCCTTGATAAGCACGGCGGCTTTAGCTGAACCAGCCTGCGTGGCGTTATCAATACCAAGTTGGTAATTTTCCACAGCTTTTGCTGTATCCCCATTTGCGAGATAGATATCACCGATGGCACCGTAAATATTATCCAGTTTATCCTTATACTTGCTGAGTTTAGTCATCTTCTGCAGGGAACGAATAGCAGACTTACCTTGCAGAATGGCCTTGTTGATTTGCGCATGGAACTCCATTGCTTGCGGTGGTACCATTTTGATACACTTCTTGTACGCATCAATAGCATCCTTATTGCGTCCTTCCATCTGATAAATCTGTCCTAAGACATATTGGAACCGCGGTTTATAGAATCGGCGTTTCTGATCCGGCAACGACAACTTGATGAACGGAATAGCCTCGTGATACTGTTTGCCTTTCAACAACACATCGGCCTTTGTGGAAGCATATTGCGAAGAATGTTTACGACTTAAGGCATCTACATTCACTTTATTAATCATGTCCTCCGCCTCATACTGCCACCCCATTTCCGCATACGCGCGCGCTACCCAAAGTTGACTTTGAGCCACCACATCCGGATCGTAATCATAATGTTTAATGATATAGTTAAAAGTACCGATGGAACCGAGGAAATCTCCCTTACTAAACTCCGATTCTCCCAAACGAATCCATACTTTATCCATCTGATTGTTGAACTCCTCTTGCTCAAGCCATTTTTTGTATTTTGGATCCTGCCGTTTTTTGGGGTCAGGTTTAGGTTTTGCTTTAATCGAATGTAATTTAATGCACTTGCGGCATTTCTCAATCATCTTATCCATCTGTGACGTAGAGGCTTCTGCCGCCTTATGATCGCTTACCGGATACAGCGGAATAACCGTTGAGAAATCATCCTCGTGTGCCGCAATTGTCGCTTGCTGCCCCTCCTCAAAAGCGATATTGCCGTTGAAGAAGATGTTATATTTCACTTTTGTCTGGTGGAACGAACGATTAGCCGCGGTATTCTTCTGCGTAGAACACCCCGAAGCAATCAAGACCATCAGTCCTAATGCCAAAACTACTATGTTCTTTCCACCTTTCAACATTACACAAGCCCTTTCACATGACTTTGCGCCGCTATGAACTCTTTCAAATAGAACGGTTCATAGTATGCGATATCCGTGCCTGTCAAACAATTCTTTTTATCCTTAATATGCGATACGGCCAATTGGCCCATCACTGCCGCATCCGGAACAATATCCGCGATGAAATCAGCGTTTTCAGCAAATAACGCCACACATTTCTCTGCTCCGTCGCCGAAATAATAGTTTTTTCCGTCTCCCCATTCCACCGATTTAGGCGACTCAATTACCTTAGCAGTTATATTATTTTGCAGGACAGGGATGCCGTTTTGCACTTGATATAAAGCTGTATATACTTCCATCCGTCTGGCATCGATCATGGGCAACAGATAATCGCCTTCTTGTATGCTATGCTTCGCCATTATTGCAGCACAAAGCACTTCAGTTGTAGCAATCGGCACCAGCGGGATATTAAATCCATAACACAACCCTTTTGCCGTACTAGCTCCTATACGCAGGCCTGTATAACTTCCAGGTCCTTCGGACAGAGCAACGGCATCAAGTTGCAGCGACCGCGCATTGAGTTCTGCCAACAATTCCTCAACAAAAACAGGCAACAACCGCGCATGGTTCGTTCCCTCTCGATTAACACGAGAGGCTATCGTCTGTCCGTCCATTGACAATGCAGCCGAACAAACGGAGGTGCTTGTTTCTATTGCTAAAACTGTCATCTTTGCACATTAAGCGTGCAAAAGTACACTTTTTTTTGCATGTATGCAAATATTTATGTATTTTTGCCAAAAATAATTCAAAAATCGGTTATCTTATGAAAAACATTGTTGTCTTTACCGGCGCAGGAGTCTCTGCAGAAAGCGGACTTGGAACATTCCGTGATTCAGATGGTTTATGGGAAAAATACCGGATTGAAGATGTCTGCACACATGAAGCATGGTTACGCAATCCTCAGCTATGTGTGGACTTTTATAATGCTCGCCGACGCGATACATTGGCAGCGCAACCGAACCCAGCACATTATGCCATTACACGTTTACAAGAAGCCATTCCGACGACCCAAATTATTACGCAAAACATAGACGATTTGCACGAGCGCGCAGGGAGTAAGAACATTATCCATTTGCACGGTGAAATCGTGAAATTACGCTCGGAGAACGATGAATTGGCCACCGTTCCGCTTCAAGGATGGGAACAACATTATGGCGATCGTCATCCGGATGGATCATTATTACGTCCTTATATCGTTTTCTTTGGTGAGGGAGTGCCGTATTTTTCGCAAGCATGTGCCATTGCGTCTGAGGCAGATATTTTGGTTGTTGTTGGGACGAGTTTGAATGTGTATCCTGCTGCCAGTTTATTGCAATATGCTCCGATTTCATCGACTATTTACGTTGTTGATCCTGGTATGCCAGAGTTTGGCATCTATCGTAACAGAATTCAACACCTCCGGAAGAAAGCTTCCGAAGGTGTACCAGAATTAGTTGATATGCTAATTAAACGCTTTGCGGAATAATCCTACTTCACTTCATGAATCAAACAATGGCCCGTCATTTCTGCCGGTTGCTCAATACCCAAGATATGACAGATAGATGGTGCTACGTCTGCCAGAATTCCATCCTCACACGTGTAAGGGAATTTACCGTCCTTTTCCTTACTGTCAGCTGGGATATAAACAAACGGAACAGGATTAAGTGAGTGTGCAGTATTTGGAGTACCATCGGGATTAACTGCGTTATCAGCATTACCATGGTCGGCAATAATGATAACCTCATATCCGTTGCGACGTGCTGCATTAACAACGCGATCCACGCAGATATCAATCGTTACAACTGCCTGCTGGATAGAATTATACACGCCGGTATGTCCTACCATATCACCGTTGGCGAAATTAAGCATAATGCAGTCATATTTCTGACTATCCAACGCATCATTCAAAGCTGCGGCCACTTCCGGAGCAGACATCTCCGGTTGTAAATCGTAGGTAGCCACCTTTGGTGAAGGAATAAGGATACGGTCTTCGTTTTCAAACTGTGCATCACGTCCACCGGAGAAGAAGAATGTTACGTGTGCAAACTTCTCTGTTTCTGCAATACGCAATTGCTTCATACCCGCTTTTGCTACGATTTCACCGAGTGTATTCTGCACATTCTCTTTCGGGAAAAGGATATGCAAACCCGTGAATGTAGACTCATAAGGCGTCATGCAATAATAATCCAAATTTGGTATTGTCATCATACCCCGGTCGGGCATATCTTGTTGCGTGAGCACAATAGTCATCTCTCGCGCGCGATCATTACGGTAATTAAAGAAGATTACTACATCACCTTCCTCTATTTTAGCAAGAGGCTGACCATTACGGACATGAACTATAGGTTTGATAAATTCATCCGTTACATCGGCATCGTAGGATGCTTGCATGGCTTCGTGCATATTCTCAAAGTTAGCGCCTTTGCCATTCACAAGACAGTCATAAGCGATTTTAACGCGCTCCCAACGTTTGTCGCGGTCCATCGCATAGAAACGTCCTTGAATTGTCGCGATTTCACCGGTAGTTTTTTCCATTTGTTCTTCAAGTTGATCGATAAATCCGATACCTGAATGCGGGTCTGTATCACGACCATCCATGAAACAATGCACGAATGTGCGTCCATCAAGTCCGTACTCTTTTGCAATTTGGAGTAGGAAGAACAAATGATCAAGAGAGCTATGCACACCACCATTTGATGTCAGACCCATGATGTGGAGTTTTTTTCCACTCTCCTTCGCATGACTGAAAGCTGAAATAATCTCGGGATTTTGGCGAATCGAACCATCTTTGCATGCTCGGTTAATTTTCACCAAATCTTGATACACAACGCGGCCGGCACCGATATTAAGGTGACCTACTTCCGAGTTACCCATTTGTCCGTCAGGCAGGCCAACGTTTTCGCCACTTGCTTGCAGTTGTGAATGCGGATACTTGTCTAATAAAGCTGTCCAGTGAGGAGTGTTAGTTGAATAGATGGCATTGGCGGCAGTCTTTTGACCGATTCCCCAACCATCAAGAATCATTAATAATGCTTTCATAAATAAAATAAATGGAGTGTCGGGATGACAAGATTTGAACTTGCGACCTCCGGTCCCCCAGACCGTTGCGCTACCGGACTGCGCCACATCCCGTTTTTCAAAAGCGGCTGCAAAAGTACTGCTTTTTTTTGAAACCACCAAATTTTTCAAGCAAAAAGTGCATTTTTAGTCACAAATATTTGTATATGTCAGCTATTTATAGTACTTTTGCGGCGAAAAATGAAGAAGGGACTGATAGCAATAGGATTATTCATGGTAAGTATAACTGTTTACGGACAAACGGTTACGAATGCCGATTGCTATGAAGATGGTCAAAAAGCAGTAGTTACCTACTCATTGGATAAAGAGGCAAATATCGATTTGCAGATGTCCATCAACAATTCTGCATTTCAGACTTTAGACCGGACCAGTCTCTCAGGCGATGTAGGAACCAATGTGCGAAAGGGGAAGAACAAGAAGATTGTGTGGGACGTGCTGAAGGATTGTAATTCATTTGTTGGCGATGTACAATTCCGCGTCGTTCCTTCTGAGTCGCTAAATGCCTACAACAGACGTATTAACCGTGAAAATTACTATCTAAACGGCTATCCGGCAACATGCAAAAAGTTCTATAACAATGCAGGAACTTGGTCTATTTCGTTCGCAGATGTAGGTATTGGTGGCGGTTTCCGCGAGCATAAAGGGCAAGTGCCATTATACTTCGGCATCGGAACATTCCGATATAAATTCGTCGAAGTTTCCATCGTTGCTTTCTCCGTCGAACTCACTTCTACGCCTCGTTGGGACGATGATATGTACAGTTATGGTACCGACACAAAGATATTCTGGGAACCCCAATTACGTTTTTTATTACCGATTACGGAAAAATGGGCATTTGTGTTTTCTGGCGGACCATCATTAGATATTATGGCGGATTACGACCGCTGGTATTTTGCAACAACAGCCCGCGTGCGATATGGTTTTTCATTAGCGCAAATGGATTTATTTGCCGGATATGAGCATCATGCCATTGTCGCAGGGGTATCGTTATCATTAAAGTGGAGTCGCAAATGAGTCGGAAGATATACATATTGATTGTTTATACATTGATAAGTTTGGGTGTGTATGCTCAACAATCTGCGGTGACACCGAAGAAATTTTTCAATATTCAGAAAGTAGTTATTCCTGCCATTCTACAAGTTGAGGATGGTTCTGTTTATTTTGAAGATGCGGACGGTAACCAGACGATTAATGCACAAGAAGTTTGCTACATTCACATGAAAGTGAAGAATGTCGGACGTGGCGATGGTTATGGTTGTCAAGCCGTTATTCGTGCGACTGGAACAGTAGATGGCATATCTACATCCAACCAAAATTTGTCTGCTATCAAACCGGGTGAAACGCGTGAAATTAAATTCCCCATTTCAACATCCAGACTCACAAAAGACGGAGAAGTTCGTTTCACCATCCAAGTAACCGAACCAAATGGTTTTGGCACAGAAGAACAGACACTGGTTATTGCGACGCATGAGTTTGATGCTCCAAACGTTCAGATTGTAAGTTATAAACTACATGGCAATGCTTCGGGTGTTTTAAAGAGACGTGATATTTTCTCCTTGCAAGTGATGGTACAAAACACGGCCCACGGAAAAGCAGAACAAGTGCGTTTTGATATTCACTTCCCGGAACATATCAGTTGGATAGGAGGTGATATGCAACGTATTGACATTAATACACTGGAGCCAGGCGAAACCAAGATATTCGAGTTTGAGTTAGCGGCAAGTGCTAATGCGGCAGATGTAGTTACTATTCCTATTCAACTGAGCGAGAAATACGGCAAGTACGCGAAAGGCACGGAAATAGTTATCAAATTCGGACAAACGGTATCCGGCAAAGATATTGTTGTAGAGTCGCACCAAGAAGAACACAAAGAGATACAGAAAGGTTCACTTATTTCGGATGTGGATGATAATATTCCTGTGACGAATAGTAAAAACAGCAACACGTTTGTGCTTATTATCGCCAACGAGAAGTACCATTCGGTAGGCAACGTGTCTTACGCACTTAATGATGGAAGTATCTTCAAGAAATATTGCGAACTGACGTTAGGTGTAGATGCCAAGCGGATTCACTATCTGCCTAATGCGACAGGCAATCAGATTAAGACTGAGATTAACTGGCTGCAGAATGTGTTGAGTGTGTTTGATAACGCAAATGTGATATTTTATTACGCGGGCCACGGTTTGCCGGATGAGAGTAATCGGACATCGTATCTGATGCCTATTGACGGAACGACTAAAGACTTAAGTACGTGCTATAAGTTAGATGATTTGTATGCGTTATTAGGCGAGATGTCGGCTAAGCAAGTAGTTATTTTTATGGATGCGTGCTTTAGCGGAAGTAATCGTGGAGATGGTATGTTATATTCGGCTCGCGGTGTAGCTCTGAAGTCGAAACCCGGTCAACCACAAGGCAATATGGTTGTTTTCTCTGCGGCTCAAGGTGATGAAACGGCTTATCCATATGCAGCCCAACAACACGGAATGTTCACCTATTTTCTACTCAAGAAGTTGCAGGAAACGAAAGGTGATGTTACGTGCGAAGAAATAGCAAATTATATTACCACAAAAGTGAAACAACAATCCATTTTGGAGAATAATAAGTCTCAAACACCTTGTATCACTCCGGCTGCTGACGTGGCAACCGAATGGAAATCATGGAAACTACGCTAAAGATGAAGAAAGTCGTATTAATCATGCTATGTGTATTGTCTTTGCCGTTATTTGCGGCCAAGGACAAATTAACGAATGTCTCTATTACGTATGACTATTTATCGAATGATCGAAACGAATCCAAAGCAGAAGCCGAAATACACGCTATTGAAAAAGCTAAACGCAGGGCGCTTGAAAATGCTTTTGGTGTGGATGTGAGCAGTATTGTGGTTTCAATGGACAAAGAGACATCCAACCATGGAAGACTCTTGAATGATGAAGAGTTTTTTTCATTAGGTAGTACAGTAGCAAAAGGTGAGTGGATAGAAACTATAAGTGAAAAGATTTTGAATATCTATCACGATGGACAACTATGGCATGTGCGTGTTTTTGTAGAAGGTAAAGCCCGTGAAAAAAGCGGTGTTCAGATTGATGTTCAATACGCATTTATCAATAATTCACATGATAAACAAAACAGAACAACGTACTACGACAACGATGACATTTTGTTGCGTTTTACATCACCTGTAGCCGGTGCATTATGTGTGTATCTTATTGATAGTGAGAAGACTGCATATTGTCTATTACCTTATATGCGTAGCGATAAAGGTTATCAAGATGTGCGAGCTAATAAGGAATATTTATTCTTTAGTTCCGATACGGACAAGGAAGCAGATGAATATGTACTGACTACGCAAACGGAGGTGGAACATAATGTATTGTATGTTATTTTCTCTCCGAATAAGTTTACGAAAGCTCGAGACAAGAAAGGAGCTCGCAACTGGCGCAAGCAACAAGTTCCCCGCAATTTGCCGTATAAAGATTTTGTGGAGTGGTTAGCTAAAGTTCAAACAGCAGACAAGAACATGCAAGTCCGCACGGAAGTTATCTCCATTTTTCAATAAGTAAGAGGGGCGCAAGAGTGGCGTAAGAGTGGCTGCACGAGCAGCGCAAGGTCAGCGTAAGGTCTGCTGCAAACGTAGCGTATTCCTTGCGTATCCTTTGCTAAAAAATAAGAGCGCTTTTCGCGCTCTTTAGTTGCGTTGCGGAGGATGGGATCGAACCACCGACCTTCAGGTTATGAGCCTGACGAGCTACCACTGCTCTACTCCGCGAAATCGGGTGCAAAAGTACTGCTTTTTTTTCATATACACAAGTTTTTTGGCAAAAAAATGCCATTTTTCTGTTATTTTTGTATAAATATTTGCAGGTTTCAATAAAAAATACTAATTTTGCACGCTTTTTGTGCGTGATGCGCGCTCGTGTGCGTTAGCGCAATAAGAAATAAGGAAATATAGAAATAAGGAAATATTAACTAAAAATAATTATTATGCAAAACAAAGGACTTGTTAGAACGTTGGCTGTGTGCCTTGCATTGGTATGCGCCTTCTATCTTTCCTTCAGCATTGTAACATCGCACTATGACAAGAAAGCGAAAGAGTATGCTGCAGGAGATCCGGCAAAAGAGTATGTTTATCTTGACTCTATTGCCACCCAAAAAGTTTGGTTCGGCTACACGCTGAAAGAGTGCCGCGAGCGAGAGATTAATCTCGGTTTGGACTTGAAAGGTGGTATGAACGTAACCATGGAGGTATCCGTTCCGGAGATTCTCCGCGCTCTTAGTGGTTATAACACTACAGAGAACTTCAACCGTGCTATGGAGATGGCACAACAAAAACAGAGATCAAGTGGTGCTGACTTTGTCACCTTGTTTATTGAATCGTACAACGAGATTGACCCGGAGGCACAACTTGCAAGCGTATTCTCCACCTTTGAACTTAAAGATAAGGTGACTCTCACTTCTACTAATGCTGAAGTAGAGAAAGTTATTCGCGAGGAAGTTGATGGCGCTATTAACAATTCATTCAATGTATTGCGCACTCGTATCGACCGTTTTGGAGTTGTTCAACCAAACATTCAGAAACTGAGTCAACGTGGTCGTATTTTGATTGAGCTTCCTGGTATCAAGGAGCCTGAACGTGTACGTAAACTGCTCCAAGGTTCAGCTAACTTGGAGTTCTGGGAGACCTATGAGTTTGCAGATATTCTGCCACAAATGGCACAAATCAATGCCGAATACGCAAAGGCTAATGCAAGCGAGTCCGTAGAAGAAGCTCCTAAAGCAGAAACGAAAGCAGAGGTAAAATCTGATGATGTAGCTTCTCTTGTTGAGAATCTGGGTAACGATAGTTTGGCTGAAATGGAAGCAGAGCAAGCAGCTGCAGCTGAGAAATACAAGAAAGAGAATCCTCTTTTTGCTATTCTCAACCCGAGCATCAATAATGCCGGTCAAGCTTTCCGCGGTCCTGTAGTAGGTACTGTTCACTACACCGATACAGCACGCGTGAATGCTATGCTGAACTCCAATATTGCTAAGCAAGTGCTGCCGCGTGACCTTCGTCTCAAATGGGATGTTAAGGCTATTGACGAGGCTGGTTCATACTTCCGTCTTGTAGCCCTTAAGGCACAAAGAGATGGTCGCGCAAGTTTGGAAGGTGATGTTATAACCGACGCACGTGCAGACTTCAGCCAGCTCAGCGCTTATGCAAACGTATCCATGTCCATGAATGCCGAAGGTGCAAAAGCTTGGCAGCGTATCACTCGCGATAATATCGGCAAATCGATTGCTATTGTGCTGGATGGTTATGTATATAGTTTCCCAACCGTACAAAATGAAATCGCTGGTGGTAACAGCCAGATTACTGGTAACTTCACTGTAGAAGAGGCAAAAGACTTGGCTAACACTCTCAAATCCGGTAAGATGCCGGCGCCAGCTCGCATCATTCAAGAGGATGTAGTTGGTCCGTCTCTCGGTCGTGAAGCCATTCGTTCCGGTTTGTGGTCATTCGTTCTTGGCTTCATCCTGATTCTCATCTACATGATTTTCTACTATGGATGGATTCCTGGTCTGATTGCCGACGCAGCTCTTCTGTGCAACGTATTCCTACTGGTTGGTGTATTGGCTTCCTTCTCTGCTGTTTTGACCTTGCCGGGTATTGCCGGTATCGTGCTGACAATGGGTATGGCCGTCGATGCGAACGTGCTTATTTATGAGCGTATCCGCGAGGAGATTAAGGCCGGTAAGAATATGCGTAAGGCTATTGCCGACGGTTTCAAGGGTGCTATTTCAGCTATTGTGGATGCGAACGTAACGTCGTTCCTGACGGGTGCGATCTTAGCTATCTTCGGTACTGGTCCTATTAAAGGCTTCGCTGTTACGTACATGATTGGTATCGTTTCATCCTTCCTAACAGCCGTATTTATCACACGTCTATTGCTTGAGGATTATGCAAAGAGAGAGAATGCAAAAGAACTCTCTTTCACCACTCCGATGATGAAGAATTTCTTGCAGAATATGCACGTCAACTTTGTAGGTATTCGCAAATGGTTCTATTGCATTGCCGGCACGTTGGTAATAGTTGGTGTTATAGGTTTGGATCCTCACATCTTTGGCAAGTTGAATCTTGGTATTGATTTCTCCGGCGGACGCAACTATGTTGTTCGTTTTGCCCACGATGTCAATACTCAAGAAATAACGAATAGTTTGACCGATGTCTTCATGGCACAAAATACCGAAGGCGAGAACTTATCTCTTCGTGTTATCACAATCGGTAGCGCAAACCAGGTTCGTATCTCCACGAACTTCCGTATAAATGATAATGCCAGTGATGTTGACGAGCAGATTGAATCATTACTCTATGAAGGATGCAAACCTTACTTAGATGAAAGTATCACGCTCGAGCAATTCAAATCAACAGAAATCAATCCTGAGATTGGTATTATGCAATCGCAGAAAGTGGGACCAGCCATTGCTGATGATATCACTACAGCTGCTATTATTGCTGTCCTCTGCGCATTGATAGGAATTTTCCTTTATATTTTGCTCCGTTTCCGCAATTTGGCTTACTCTGTAGGTGCAGTAACAGCATTGTTCCACGATACCATTTTGGTTCTTGGTGCATATGCCATCTTATGGAAAGTAATGCCGTTCTCTATGGAGATAGACCAAGCCTTTATTGCTGCTATTTTGACAGTTATCGGTTATTCTATCAACGATACCGTGGTTATTTTCGACCGCGTACGTGAGTATAACACTCTCTATCCGAAACGTGACCGCGCTCAGAATATCAACGAGGCATTGAATGCAACATTAAGCCGTACGTTCTCGACTTCGATGTCCACATTTGTGGTATTGCTGGCTATCTTCGTATTCGGTGGTGAATCTATCCGTGGTTTTGTATTTGCATTACTGCTTGGTGTAATCGTTGGTACATTCTCCAGTATCGGTATTGCTCCGCAAATTGCATACGAAATTCAACGTGCACAAGACCGCCGTCGCGAGAAAAAAGCGTTGAAAAATAGATAACTTCTGCGCGCCCGCGTGCGTGCAATATAAATATGGAGTCGGGTATAGTACGCGACTCCATATTTTAACCTCAAAACAAAACGATTATGCAAAATGATTTCTTGAAGTTTGCCGTTTCGCAAGGTCTCAACTCCATGCATGTGGAGAAAGTAATGAGTACGTCTGCTAAACAAAACGTTATCTCGGATAACTATATTAGTCCATCTATTTTGGAGGAACGTCAATTGAATGTGACCCAAATGGATGTATTCAGCCGCTTAATGATGGACCGTATAATCTTTCTGGGAACAGAAATAAATGATTATACAGCCAATGTTATTCAAGCGCAACTACTATATCTCGACTCAGCCGATTCGGATAGAGATATTAATATCTATCTGAATACTCCAGGTGGTTCAGTATATGCAGGTTTAGGCATCTACGATACCATGCAGTTTGTCAAATCCCATGTTTCCACCATCTGTACCGGCTTGGCAGCATCTATGGGAGCCGTGTTACTTGTGGCTGGAGAGAATGGTATGCGCGCTGCTCTGCCGCATAGTCGTGTTATGATTCACCAACCACTTGGCGGTATCCAAGGACAGGCATCTGATATTGAAATTACAGCAAGAGAAATTCTAAAACTGAAAGAAGAACTCTATCAGATTATTGCCCAGCACTCAGGACAAGAAATCGAACGTATCCGCCAAGATGCTGATCGCGACCACTGGATGACCGCTCAGGAGGCATTAGAATATAAGATGATTGATAAAATTTACACGCGTAAATAATGGCAACCATTCAAAAAGATACTTGTTCGTTCTGCGGACGCCAAATGAAACATATGTTTTCTTCGGAAGACGGGGCACTTATTTGTGATGATTGTATTGAACGCGGTCATCAAATCGTACAAGAAATGCTGGCCAAGGAAGCCAAAGGCAGTGAAATGGACAAACTGAATCTTAATAATTTGCCTAGGCCTGCTGATATCAAAGCATTTTTAGATCAATATGTCATCGGACAAGAAGATGCCAAGAAATATCTTTCTGTAGCTGTTTACAACCACTACAAACGCCTCCTGCAACCTAAAGATGATGGCGTTGAGATTGAAAAATCAAACATTATTCTGGTCGGCCCTACTGGTACGGGAAAGACCCTACTTGCACGTACAATCGCTAAAATGCTCAAAGTACCTTTCACAATTGTTGATGCTACTGTTTTGACAGAAGCCGGCTATGTGGGAGAGGACGTGGAATCATTGCTTGTACGACTTCTGCAAGAAGCAGATTATGATGTTAAGGCCGCTGAAAAAGGTATCGTATTTATCGATGAAATCGACAAAATTGCACGCAAATCAGACAATCCGTCAATCACACGCGACGTTAGTGGCGAAGGCGTGCAACAAGCTTTGCTTAAGCTTCTCGAGGGCAGCGTCGTGAATGTCCCTCCACAAGGTGGACGCAAACATCCTGAACAAGAGTTTATTCATGTTAATACGCAAAATATTCTTTTTATCTGCGGAGGCGCATTTGATGGTATAGAGCGCAAAATCGCACAGCGACTCAACACTCAAGTAGTGGGTTTTGATGCCTCTCAAAAAGCCCAACACTACGACAAGAATGACTTGCTTAAGTACATCGCTCCTCAAGATTTGAAATCTTTCGGTTTAATTCCGGAGATAGTTGGCCGCTTGCCAATTATAACCTACCTTAAGCCATTGGATAGAGCAGCATTACGTAATATTCTCGTACAACCGAAAAATGCCATCACCAAACAATATCAAAAACTCCTTGCAATGGATGGTGTAGAACTGAAGTTTGACGAGGAGGCATTGGATTATATTGTTGATAAGGCTATAGAATTCAAACTGGGCGCCCGGGGATTACGTAGTCTTACCGAAACCATTATGATGGATATTATGTATGAAATCCCGTCCCGCGAAGACATAAATAATACCCGATTTGTCATAACAAAGCAATTGGCCGAGGAAAAACTCAACAAAGCAGACACAATGCGTCTACGCTCTGCTGTTTAAGGCTCGCAATTATAACAAATAGAAGGTTTGGACCGCTTTTGAAGAATCATTCTTCGGAAGCGGTTCGCTTTTTCACCATGATAAATTTCCTGTAGAGAAGAGGTGAAAATATTGCCAAAAGTAAAATGGGCCGCTTTGTCATAGCAGCAAGGTAGCACTTCACCTTGGGCTGTTATCACACATCCTTTCCATAGACGGCGACAACTTATGCCGGCCTTGTGTTTAAGATGATATAAACCATCCTTGCCCTTCACGTACCGCGAATATTTGTCGTTGCTCGGCATCAGTGGATGGCCATGCTCATAATCATATAGTTGCGCTGTCTTCAAAGTTAGACTATCTGCCCCCATTTTCCTATATCGTTGAGATATCGTTGACCACTCGTTCTCATTAGAACGCAACCGGAGCATTTGAAGTTCAATATGTGTCCGGCTACCAGTAGCATCTTTCGCTTGTCGAAGTGTAACAAGTCCTTCCATGGCTTTGTGCAAACTGCCACCCACGCGATATGCTCCATAACTCTCTTCTGACAAACCATCGATGGATACAATAATACGACTTAAGCCGGAAAGCATTAAGCGTTTAGCCAATAAAGGTGTAATAGCCAAAGCATTTGTAGATACGATAGTATAGATGCCAGCCTCATGGGCAAATTGAATCATTTCGGGTAATTGATTATTCAATAATGGTTCACCCTGAAAATAGAACTGCATCGTATGAACAGAGTCCCTGACTTGCCCAAGAATGCATTTGAAATCGGGAATAGTGAGCATTTTTTTACTAGCATTTTCTCGCTTTCCGACGGGACATTCCGGGCAACGCAATTGACAGAAATTTGCCGGTTCCACCGATACAAATGTCGGCATATGACACACACGCACTATCCCTAAAAGAGACAATGCGTATGAGAATTCTGCGCGCAGTATATTAATTAATCGTTTAATGACGCACAAATAAATAACTAACGATTGACAGGTATTTTGTTAACTCGGCGTTCGTGACGTCCGCCTTCAAAGTCTGTAGTAAAGAATTTTTCTACACAAGCCAACGCTTTCTCTTTACTTATATAGTTAGCAGGCAGGCCAAGCACATTGGCATTGTTGTGCAAACGCGCAAACTCAGCTAAAGGTACATCCCAGCACAATGCGGCACGAATACCTTGATGCTTATTTGCAGTAATACAAATTCCATTACCGGTTGAGCAGATGGTGATTCCATAATCAAATTCACCTTTCTCAACAGCCTCAGCCATCGGATGAGCATAATCAGGATAGTCGCAACTCTCAGTTGAATAGCAACCAAAATCCTTTAACTCGGCTCCTCTATCGCTGAGAAAAGCCATTACATCTTGTTTAAGAGCATAGCCGGCATGATCCGATGCCAAGGCAATCTTCATTTCCGATAAAGCTTTCATATAATTTAGAAAATTAAAGCAAGGTTTCCGAACATCAATTTACATGCAATCGCAAGCACAATGATTCCGAAGAACTTACGAATAATATATAAAGATGTTTGTCCTAAATATTTTGTCAACCAGTGAGTCCCAATAAGCACTAAATACAAAACAAAAATACATAAAACCAGTGAAATACATAAATTAAAAATGCTATATTCAGCTGTAATAGCAAGTAAGGCAGTAAAAGCACCCGGTCCTGCGTACATCGGAAAAGCTAATGGGACTATTGAGCCGCCACCCTGACCTTCGAGTTTATCATTTTGAAATATAGTGATATCCAGTATCATTTCTAATGCCATAAGGAAAATAATAAAACCTCCTGCAACCGCAAAATACTCAATCTGAACACCGAATAATTTTAGAATCCACTCACCTGCAAATAAAAACGCCAATAAAATGACGATACTAGCTATACAAACACGAAGCGGGTGGATTTTTATTCCTTTTTTTTCAAGGTTGATAGTAATTGGAATGTTACCAAATGGGTCAATAATGGCAATTAAAAATACAAACGATGATAAGACCTGCCAAATGTCAAAATGTCCAAAAAATTCACTCATGGTATTACAAATTAGCTCGCAAAGGTACATTTTTTTCTACAAATACGCAAATTTATTTGTGTATTTTATTTTTTTTTCATATCTTTGCACGCTGAAATGATAAAATAGTAACAGATTTAACGAAAAAATAGTATGATTAACTCACAAGACATTAAAAACGGCGTATGCATCCGCATGGATGGTCGTCTGTATTTCGTGATTGAATTCCTGCACGTTAAACCGGGAAAAGGTAACACCATTATGCGTGTTAAGTTCAAAGATGTTGTTGATGGTCGTGTTTTGGAGCGCCGCTTTAACATCGGTGAGAAACTGGAAGACGTTCGCGTTGAACGTCGCCCATATCAATACCTCTATCAAGAGGGCGAAGATTACATATTCATGAATCAGGAGACTTTCGAGCAGGTACCTATTGCTCATGACCTTATCACAGGTGTTGATTTCCTTAAAGAAGGATTTATCTGCGACGTAGTTTCCGATGCTTCAACAGATACTATCCTATTTGCCGAACTACCCACTAAGGTAGAATTGGCTGTCGCTTATACCGAACCGGGACTAAAAGGTGATACAGCAACGAATACTCTCAAACCTGCAAAATTGGAGACTGGTGCAGAAATACGCGTGCCCCTGTTTATCAATGAGGGCGAAATCATCCGCGTTGACACCCGTGACGGTAGTTACTGCGAACGTGTTCGTTAAAAAAACGAAAATAGCGATTAATATCGCCGAATAGTTACAAGGTGGTGCGTATAAGTACCACCTTGTTCTATAGAATAAATCCCCGACTCATCTATCTTTTCTACCTTAACACGACCTGAACAATGAATTATCCGTTCAGAGTCAAGTAGCAAACCCACATGGCTAATCTTACCATCCTCATGATCAAAGAATGCCACATCACCTGCATGTGCATTTTTTAACGATTCCACCGGCATTCCTTGCATTACTTGTTCACTGGCATTTCGCAACAACTGATGACCAAAAAGGGAATGAATAATCTGTGTAAAACCGGAACAATCCATACCCATTGCATTTTTTCCTCCCCACAGATAAGGAATATTCAAAAAGAAACGAACAACCTGCATCATATTGTCCTGCGTTAACTCTATTGGCTTCTCCGCAACCATACTCGGATCTATACGGAAACCAACACCTAATATCTCAAACCGACCATCAGCATAGTTCGGCAAGCAAGTTCCGGCTGTCAAAGGAAGTGTCTGACCATTGTTTTCACTCACAGCATATGCCATCGGCATCTTCACTCTGGCCGATTTATCCGCATTAGACACCAATTCACTCTCTAGATCAGATAACTTGGTAAGCATCTTAAAATCCACCCAACCGGTTTGGCCGTCCGTATCATTTTGTATACGAATCCACCGAGGATTTTCCTCCAATATATCCACCGTTTCACAAAACAGCAACTGAGTCAATTGTTCACTGGTCTCACTTGCTTCGGCACGAACTGGCACAACACTATGTAATACGATTCCTTTCATAATCAATGGCATTTCCGCTGCAAAGATACATATTTTTTCTGAAACACACAACAAAAAAGCGCATTTTTAACAAAAAACAAACTTTTTTTTAATATTATTCGTAATATTCGATTTTTTTTTGTACCTTTGCGGCCAGAAAAAAATAGTATAACTATGCAACTGAAGAAAAACATCCCCTTATTGGATTGTCCAGTGGATTATCTTATTGGCGACGGAAGTGGTAAAATCATGAATGAATATGGCCGTTTCCCGTGTAAAATCATGTGTGGTGTCTATGCTTTTTTGGTTCGCGGCTCAGCCTCTGCAACCATTAATATCACTAAATATGAATTCCACGAAAATGATGTACTACTGCTGGAACCGGGTAGTTTTCTCTTGATTCACCAGTTCTCCGAAGATGCATTGGTCTATTATATTCTATTCTCTTCATCCTTCTTGGAAAAGAATACTTTTAATAGTCGTATGTCGCTGTCTTCACTGCAGTTACACTCTCCTATTATACATCTTTCTCCCGAGCGCGTAGAGATAATCAAAGACTTTGCATCGCTCATGTTTAAAGCTACAAACACAGAGCCTCCAATACTGAACTCCGAGAAGATGGTGCATGTATTCAATTTGCTGCAAACGGCATATGCCAACTATGCACAGAGCCAAGATGAGTACATCATCAAACCGATCGACCGAAAAATGGAAATTTATCAAGATTACTGTCAATTAGTGATGAAGCACTATCAGGAATGGCACCATGTGTCACAATATGCAGAAGCGATGCGCATCACTTTACCACATTTATGCTCCACCATTCGTTCCGCTAGTAATCGTACTGCCGGAGATATCATTACAGAAGCTATACTTACTGATGCCAAAGCCCAATTAAAACTAACAACGACGCAAATCAAAGAGATCTCGTCGTCGTTAGGGTTTGA
This sequence comes from uncultured Bacteroidales bacterium, assembly GCA_902771935.1. GTDB lineage: Bacteria > Bacteroidota > Bacteroidia > Bacteroidales > Paludibacteraceae > Colicola. The sequence goes on along the minus strand of CACXYM010000005.1, from coordinate 13,354 downwards.
TAATGTGGCTTTCTTCAACCGCTTCTTCAAATCGCACATAGGATTAACTCCTAAGGCGTATCGCAACGCACAGGTTTAGCGATTGGCATACATTGATTCGTAGTATTTTTCGTACTCGCCCGATGTAATATTATCCATCCATTCTTGATGGTCAAGATACCAACGAACAGTACGCTCGATACCTTCCTCGAACTGCAAACTGGGCTCCCATCCGAGCTCAGTTTTCAATTTGCGAGAATCAATAGCATAACGCAAATCATGCCCTGCACGATCCGTTACAAACGTAATCAGGTTTAAATCCTCGCCTTCCTTGCGACCAAGCAAACGGTCCACAGTTTTTATCACCACTTTAATAATATCAATATTCTTCCACTCGTTAAATCCGCCGATATTATACGTCTCGGCCACTTTACCTTTATGGAAAATTAAGTCAATCGCACGCGCATGATCCTCTACAAACAACCAATCGCGCACGTTCTCACCCTTACCATAAACAGGCAAAGGCTTACGATGACGGATATTATTGATAAACAGTGGAATAAGTTTTTCTGGGAACTGATATGGACCATAGTTATTTGAGCAGTTAGTCACAATCGTCGGCATACCATATGTATCATGAAAAGCGCGCACAAAATGATCACTCGATGCTTTAGAGGCACTATACGGACTATGCGGCTGATACTTGGTGGTCTCTGTAAACAACTCCTCAGGATGATCCAGCCGCAAAGCACCATACACCTCATCCGTAGAAATATGATAAAAGCGCTTGCCTTCATATTTTTCCGGTAGACTCTCCCAATACAATTTAGCCGCTTGCAGCATGCTCAACGTACCCATCACGTTCGTACGAGCAAATGTGAAAGGATCCTTAATAGAACGGTCCACATGACTCTCAGCTGCCAAGTGAATAACTCCATCTACATTCTCTTCCTGCATCAAAGCATAGATAGCGTCAAAGTCGCAGATATCAGCCTTCACAAAACGATAATTAGGCTTGTCCTCAATATCTTTCAAATTTGCCAAATTACCCGCATAAGTCAGCTTATCCACATTGATAATGCGATACTCGGGATACTTGTTTACAAAAAGACGCACTACATGGCTTCCTATAAATCCGGCACCACCGGTAATAATAATACTTCTCATATTACAGTATAAATTGAATTTCCTTAAAATGATATTTCTTCTTTTCCGTTCTCACTTGCAACACCAATTCCCCTTGTTCGGTCACATCAATAATCGTCGCCTCAAAAGCCTCATCTTGCTTATCTGTCAATATCTTCGAAGGCGTTAGACTCACTTCGCGTTCAGCATACCATGCCTTTTGCCCGAACCGATATAATGCCGCCAGATAGTGTTGTTTCAATTCCTCAGGTCGGCCCATTAAGGATAATTGTTCCCGTATGGTCTGCTCTAATGCGCTGCTTACTTGCGCAATATCCGTCTCAGCTCCGCTTTGCGACTTAACAGATGTCGGATTAGGTGCACCATTATGCCATTCTGTTTGATTGACATTCAGCCCGATACCTATAATCGCCTCCTCCACATTTTTCTCTGCAATACGGCTCTCTATCAATATGCCACAAATCTTCTTATTCCCGACATAAATATCGTTCGGCCATTTAATTGCAACATCCTCATTCGGCAATAATGCTCGCACCACGTTCAGAACTGCTAAACTCGCCATCATCGTCAGTGCAAACTGCTTATCAACAGCCACTTCCGGGCGAGTTAATCGCATAGAAAACAGCACGTTCTTTCCTGCCTCACTTTCCCAACTATTGCCTGCTTGACCACGACCGGCTGTCTGCCAGGACGTCCAAACAACATCGCAGTCAGGATGTTCCTTGAGCCATGTATTCGTACTATTGGTTTGCTTTATATACATCCAATAAGTAGTTCTGTATTACTGTTTGAACATGTTTGGCTTTTCCTTGCGCGCTATTCACTAAAATAGCAAAAACCCATTGCTTGCCGTTCGGCAAATCAATATAGCCTGCAAAGTTCTTCGTTCCGGCTATTGTCCCACTTTTGGCATGTATCTTGCCTTCCAACTCTGTCCCGCGACATAAACTGCTGAGAGTACCCTCCTTACTACCACTAATCGGCAGCGATTTCATCCACACTTCGCGGTTTTTGCTATGGTCCATATACTGCAACAGTTCCACCAAAGCCTCAGCACTTATCGCACCTTGTGGAGCCAAACCGCAGCCGTCTTTAATAAGTGCACCTTTTACAGTCACACCGCGCATACGCCAAAACTCACGCAGCACATCGCACGAATTATGTATCGTTCCCGGCTTGCCGTAATTCAGTCCCAAATAGCGGAAAATTGCCTCAGCATACAAGTTATTACTATAAAGATTCGTCTCAGCAATCAAAGCACCCAATGAATCCGATTTATGTTCATAAACCAATGTCCGAACGCCCGTATCCAACTTATTCTCGGAGATAAATGACGCAGGACGAGCCACTTTCACTCCACTCTCCTGAAGATACTTGGTCAAATGAGTCGCAAGCAACCAACCAGGATTAGGCATATCACTGCGCACACCAAATTGCCCGCGATTACTCGGAACACTACCCGTCAGATAGCGCTCATTCGAATAGGGCAAACCATGAACATAAGCACCATCATACGTAATCTCTGTGCATCGAATATGATTGAACGTCTTCAGTCCCGGATATTCCGGTTCCGTGCGTATCACTTCTGCAACACTGCCAACTTCAGCACTGCGCAAAACTATATTCAGCGTATTGCTCATATAATTGAGCGCAAAAACACCCGGAGCATAGTAGTTTCCTGTATCTTCCCACAGCCACGACGGATTGGTCGCATCGCCGTCCAACAGACTCAAATCGGCAATCACGGCACCATCAATCGAACGAATTCCTGCCGCTTTTATTGCCTTAATCCATTTAAAAATAAACGCTTGTGTTCCTTTCAGGTTGCCCAATGAGGGATCACATCCGCCACGGATATACAAATCGCCGTGCAGCACGCCGTTCTCGATATAACCCGTATATTCCAAAGTCGTAGTAAACCGGAATTTCGGACCAAGCATTTCCAGTGCAGCGCCCGTCGTCAGTAATTTCTGCACACTGGCCGGCGGTACAACATTGTCCGGACGATATGAATCAATCACTTTGCCTGTCTCAGCATCCTTAATCAACACACTAATATTCGCCTGTTGGCAGTTCGGCGCTTCCGTCAAAATCGAAATCGTAAGTAGTATGGTAGCAAGTATATTCATCTATCCAACAGTCCCCTCCAAGGACACTTGTAGTAATTTCTGCGCTTCCACGGCAAATTCCATCGGCAACTTATCCATCACCTCTTTCGCATAACCGTTTACAATCAGCCCGACAGCATCTTCAACACTTATGCCGCGTTGACGGCAATAAAATAGCTGCTCTTCAGATATCTTAGATGTCGTCGCCTCATGTTCTATCGTAGCTGTAGGATTGGCAATTTGCATATCCGGAAACGTGTGGGCACCGCATTTATCGCCCAAGAGCAAAGAATCACATTGTGAATAATTACGCACATCTTCGGCACCCGAAACTACCTTAATCAAACCACGATATGCATTCTGGGAATGACCAGCAGATATTCCTTTGCTCACAACGCGTGAGCGCGTGTGCGAACCTAAATGTATCATTTTAGTGCCCGTATCTGCTTGCTGATAATTATTGGTCACGGCAACAGAATAGAACTCTGCCGACGAATTATCGCCTTTCAGAATACAACTCGGATACTTCCAGGTAATCGCAGAACCGGTCTCTACTTGCGTCCAACTCAGCCGTGCATTCCTATGTGTGATACCGCGTTTGGTCACAAAATTATATATGCCGCCCTTGCCATCTTTATCACCTGGATACCAGTTTTGCACAGTGGAATACTTCACTTCCGCATCGTCATGCACAATAATCTCAACTATAGCAGCATGCAACTGATTCTCATCACGCATAGGCGCCGTGCAACCTTCCAGATAACTCAGATATGCACCTTCATCCGCAATCAGCAAGGTCCGTTCAAACTGACCTGTATTGCCCGCATTGATACGAAAATATGTCGATAACTCCATCGGGCAACGAACGCCTTTCGGGATATAAACAAACGAACCATCAGAGAAAACAGCCGAGTTAAGGGCAGCATAAAAATTGTCGCTGTACGGAACAACAGAACCCAGATATTTCTTCACTAATTCAGGATGTTCTTTAACTGCCTCAGAAATGGAGCAGAAGATAATCCCCTTTTCGGCCAACGTCTCACGGAAAGTAGTCTTGACGGAAACAGAATCCATCACCGCATCAACTGCCATATTGCCAGCTAATGCCGCACGCTCTTCCAACGGAATACCCAATTTATCAAACGTCTTCATCACTTCCGGATCAATCTCGTTAACCGAATGGCCATTCTCGTCTTCGGAAGTCCGACGAGGTGCCGCGTAATACGATATCGCCTGAAAATCAATCTCAGGAATAGCGAGATGCGCCCAAGTCGGAACTGACATCGTCAGCCATTTGCGATATGCCTTCAAACGAAACTCTAACAACCAGTCCGGCTCTCCTTTCTTCGCAGAAATAAGCCGAATAACATCCTCATTAAGTCCGGTCGGAATAATATCCGTCGCAACATCCGTAGTGAAACCGTACTTATAATCTTGGCTCGTAATATCTTTGATTATTTCTTCCATTCCTAACAAAAAAACCGCCAAATAAGGCGGTTCTGAATGAGGTCGGTAGCAGATTCGAACTGCTGTCCCCGGTTTTGCAGACCGATCCCTAACCACTCGGGCAACCGACCATTTTTCTCATTCCGACCGCAAAAGTACTGCTTTTTTTTGAACTACACAAATAATTTTGCAAAAAAGTGTCACTTTCGCGCAAAATCTGCCTTAATTCAGCATCTTGTGTATCGCTTCTTCAGGCGAGGGAGCATTAAATACCGCACTTCCTGCTACCAGCACATCCGCACCGGCTGCAAACAATTCGTGCGCATTTTCTACATTCACACCACCATCAATCTCTATTAACGTCTTCAAACCACGTGAAGTTATCTGCTCCTTCACATAACGAAGTTTATCCATCGTCTCCGGAATAAATTTCTGTCCGCCAAAACCCGCAAAAACAGACATTAGAAGAATCATATCCACTTTGTCCAAATACGGATCCAAACGCTTCACATCTATATCCGGATTGATTGTCAAACACGTCCGAACACCTTTAGCCTTAATCAAATCCAATATCGGCAATGGATCATCTACTGCTTCAAGATGGAAACCAACTGACCAAGCACCCGCATCGCAAAAACGCTCAACGTATTTCTCAGGATGAACGATCATCAAATGAACATCCAATGGTTTGGTCGAATACTTGCGCAATGGAACCATAACCGGGAATCCAAAAGATATATTTGGAACAAACGTTCCGTCCATCACATCCACATGAATCCATTCTGCTTCGCTGCGGTTTAACATCTCTATGTCGCGTCTTAAATCGCCAAAGTCTGCACTCAAGACCGAAGGAGCTATTACTTTCATACCAGTTAAAATAAGGTGATTATAGGGTGATTAAAAGGTGATTAAAGGGTGATTAACCCGTAATCTACTAAGTACTAACTAGTTATTCGTTAAATATTCTACTGCTTTCTTCGTTATCTCATCGTCACGCTCATACAATGGGAAGAAGCCTTCATCCCCTAAAATATTACGAACAATATAAGCATTGATCAGTCGTGTAATAAGCGGTTTCGACTTCGCTATCTCGGCTTGATTAGGTTCGACACCTTTACTCTTGGCAAATGCCACAAACTCCGGCAACCAGTTTGCCGCAAGCAGGTGCTTCTCCATCGATTGCCAATCCTTAAACTTCTTCAACTCTGCCCGATGCTTGTCCGTATATTGATAAGCAAACTGATAAGTATAAGCATGATTTACACAACGATTAAACCACGGCGTATTGAGTGTCGTATCGCGACCTACAAAGATATCCGGCATAATGCCACCACCTCCGTAAACCACACGACCCGATTTGGTATAATACTTCGTCGTATCAACTAAATGTATCGAATCCTTCGAATAAAACTCACCATGCTCATAACGATCCAGCAAATCCTTGTCATAATCTTCTTGATCGCCCAATGTATATGGTTTTTGAATACTTCTGCCCGAAGGTGTGTAGTAACGAGCAACCGTCAATCGTACTGCTGAACCGTCAGGGAATGGCATTTGCTGTTGAACCAAACCTTTACCAAATGACCTGCGACCTATAATGATTGCGCGGTCATTATCCTGCATCGCACCCGAGAAAATCTCAGAAGCTGACGCCGAAAAGTTATCAATCAGTACAACAAGCGGCACATTCTTAAAACGTCCGCCACCATTGGCCTTAGCATCATAGCGAGGATAAGCACGACCTTCCGCATACACAATCAAATCGCCCGACTTCAAAAATTCGTTACACATCTTTATCGCTTGGTCCATATATCCGCCAGAGTTCTCACGCAAATCGATGATATATTTCTGCGCACCTTGAGCTTTTAGCTCTGCCAAAGCCTGAATAAACTCATTATAGGTATTCTCGCCAAACTTGTTGACACGAACAAAACCAATAGTAGGTTTGACCATAAACTTCGCATCTACCGAATGTACAGGAATATCGCCGCGAGTAATCGTATAAGAGAGTATCTCATCTGTTCCTGAACGCTTAACGCCAATCTTAACTTGAGTCCCTTTCTCGCCACGAAGTGTATGCATCACTTTCTCGTTGTTGATGCCTTTGCCCGTGAAGTTGGTGTCGTTAACGGTCACAATCTTATCGCCGGCAAGCACACCGACACCTTCACATGGTCCACCGGAAATAACAGCCACAATAGCGATGGTGTCATTCTGAATCGAGAACTGAACACCTATTCCCGAGAAGGAAGAAGATAGTTCCGAATTAACCAATTCTAGATCTTTCTTAGGAATATACGACGAATGAGGATCCAGTTTCTTGACAATTTCGGTCATAGCCTCATCCGTTATAGAATCCATATTAAGCGGATCCACATACGCGCTTTGCATAAGTTGAAGCAGTTGATCCACTTTCGACTCAGGTTGTGCAAACAGTTGGCCGTTCTGAATATAGAAACGTTGAGCGTTCGCTTTATTACTAATCGCATTTCCAATAAGGAAACCGATTAACAGACAAACAATTGTGACGGTTGGTAGGATATACTTTTTCATTGACACTTTGACATTTTGACACTTTGACACTTTAGTTTTCAAACGGCATAAAATCCACTTGTATGCCGGCACGTTCTAATAGTTCTACACCATCCATAAGACGGTATTTTTCGCCGTAAACGACACGTTTGATACCCGATTGGATAATCAGTTTCGAGCACTCCATGCAAGGAGATGCCGTAATGTAAATTGTAGCTCCCTCGGACGAATTGTTAGACCGTGCCACCTTGGTTATCGCATTAGCCTCAGCATGAAGCACATACGGCTTGGAAACATTGTTCTCATCTTCGCAGATATTCTCAAAACCGGAAGGCGTGCCGTTGAATCCGTCCGAGATAATCATGTTATCTCGCACCATCAACGCCCCTACTTTGCGACGAACGCAGTAAGAATTCTCTGCCCACGTACGAGCCATCTTCATGTAGAGGTGATCTCGTTTAAGTTGCTTATCCATTACTCAGTAATTCTTTTGCAAACTGGTTAATATTTACTCCGTCAAACGTACCGCTCGACATCATCAGCAAAGCCGTATTCTTGTACTCCAGTGAACGAAGCTTCTCTTGCAACTGCTCACTATCCGTGAACACTTCCACATTGGCGGTACCAAAAGCCTGTTTCACTTCTTCCGCCGTAATGGGTGTCAGACGCTTGTGCTCAATCACTTTTGGATTGAAATATACAAAAGCTTTGTCCGCTTGCGCCATACACCCCTTATACTGCGGCAGAAACTCTGCCATTAGAGAAGAGAAAGTATGCAACTCCATTGCTGCAACCAACTGTTTGTCCGGGTACCGTTCGCGCACAGCATTAACTGTCGCTTTCAGTTTGGATGGCGAATGAGCGAAGTCCTTGTAAGCAACACTCGTTTCAGTTTCGCATATTTTCTCCAAACGATTGCTTGCACCTGTAAAAGTGGATATCTCACGGTAGAAATCTTCCGGTTTAACACCTATGCAATGGCATGCTAACATGGCTGCCTGTAAGTTCTGCATATTATGCTTGCCGAACACTTGCATCTCCACTTCGCCCGTATATTCTTTGTAGGGAACGCACTTTAAATTCTTCGGAGCCTCAGCCGCCAACATCCGCAAGTTCTCATCACCTTCGTAGTAGATGAACGTATCTTCAATGGTATGGACGAACTTTCTGAATGTATCCACATACTGCGGGAAAGTGGGGAAGACATTGATATGATCCCATGCTATTCCTGTCAATATGGCATAATGCGGATGATACCACAGGAACTTACTGCGCAAGTCCAACGGACTGGTGAGATACTCATCGCCTTCAAAGACAGCATACTTAGCCGTATCGCTCAGGCGCACCATGCGCTCAAAGCCTTCTATCTGCGCACCAACCATATAATCAGCTTCGATGCCCAAACGGTTGAGTACATACAGAATCATGGAAGTGGTAGTCGTTTTTCCGTGCGAACCGCCTACTACGATACGAATCTTGTCTTTCGTTTGCTCATACAGATACTCTGGGAATGAGTAAATCTTTATGCCCAACTCACGAGCACGCACCAATTCGGGATTATCTTCCCGAGCATGCATTCCCAAGATAATAGCATCAATATCCGGCGTTATTCGTTCCGGATGCCACCCCATTTCATCGGGCAACAATCCTGCTTCGCGCAAATGCGTAAGTGCCGGGTCGAAGATTTCGTCATCCGAACCCGTCACTACGTATCCATGCTTGCTGGCTACTGCCATGGCAAGATTATGCATTGCTGCACCACCTATGGCGATAAAGTGTATCCGCATTAGTCTTTAAACAATTTGCCGAAATCTTCGTGGCTAATCTTTTTCTCTTCTACTTTTGCCACGCCCTTAACAGCCTCGTAAATCTTATTCTCTGCTACGCGCTCAACGATGCCGCGAAGTTGGTTCTCGTTCTTCAGCATCTCGTTCGCATAGTTCGTCAAATATTGGTCATCGATATGCATCAAACCATATTGGGTGAATTGCAGACGTGCCACTTCTTTTGCAAAAGCCTCAACGTCTTCTTTCTCCACTTTGATTTCGAATGCTTTCATTAGTTGGTCTTTAGCCAGATGCCACTTCAACTCTTTGAGCATAGCATCAAAGTCCTTATCCACTTGCTCTTCGGTCATTTCCTTATTCGTTGCCAGCACCCAACGACGGAGGAAAGCATTTGGGAATTCCACTTTCTCCATCTTCTTGAGAATAGCAGCTTTTACATCCAGGCCGAAACGATATTCGCAATCTTTATCCAGGCTTTGAGCAATATCTTCTTTCACTCTAGCGCGGAACTCTGCCTCATCTTTCGGAGCATTTTCGCCATATACTTTCGCGAACAACTCTGTATCTACTTTGCAAGGCTTAACTTCGGCTTTTGTGCCTTTCTCCTTGTCTTCAGGAATATACTCGCCAAAACGATTGGCATAAGCCTCAACCTGCTTGTTCACCATCTCGTCAGTAACGTCAATGACATACTTTGGCAGTTTGGTTTTACCATCCAACTTCGCTTCAAACTCAGGAGCAACAGCAATATCGAAAGCGAAAGTGAAGGTGTCTTGATTATCCAAATCCATTTCGGGAGTCAGTTCTTCGTTTGGCAGCGGATCACCCAGTATATTCAGCTTCTCAGCTTCGATATACTCGCCTAATTTAGCGCCGATCGTTTTGTTAATGACCTCAGCAAGAACTCCCTTGCCATACATTTTCTTCACCATTCCCATTGGCACCATTCCCGGACGGAAGCCAGGAATATTAGCCTTCTGACGAATGTGACGCAGTTCTTTCTGCACTTCTTCTTGATAATCGGCCGGCTCTACTACCATCGTGATGACGCCGGTCAAATCTTTAATCTCTGATTTTGTAATTTGCATAATTGTTTATATTGTTTTATCTATTAGCACGTTTTCTCTCGAGTTCATCGAGAATAATTTTGCGGATACGCATGAAGTGAGGTGTCACTTCCACGTATTCGTCTACTTTGATGTATTCGAGCGCTTCCTCCAGCGAGAACTTGATTGCGGGTGGCAATATCGCCTTATCGTCAGCCGATTTAGAACGCATATTCGTCAGGTTCTTCGCTTTCACCACATTAATCACGATGTCACCTTCTTTGGCGTTCTCACCGACCACTTGTCCGGCATAAACCTCTTCCTGCGGCTCAATGAAGAATCGTCCGCGATCTTGCAGCTTATCTAACGCATAAGCCGAAGCCGTTCCACCTTCCATTGCTATCAGGCTACCGTTGATTCGTGTCGGCATCTCGCCTTTATACGGCTGATACTCAAGGAATCGGTGTGCCATAATTGCTTCACCTGCACTCACGTTCATCACGTACGTACGCATACCCATAATGCCGCGACTTGGGATAGTGAACTCGAGTTGAACACGGTCATTCACCAATTCCATCTTCGTCATCTCGCCTTTGCGAACAGTCACGAACTCTATGATTTTACCAGAACACTCTTCCGGCGTATTTACCGTCAACTGCTCGACCGGCTCACATTTCACGCCATCAATCTCTTTGATGATGACTTGCGGCTGACCTACTTGCAGTTCATATCCTTCGCGGCGCATGGTCTCAATCAATACCGACAGATGCAGTACACCACGCCCGAATACCGTCCATGACGAATCGTTCACGCTCGGCTCTACACGAAGTGCCAAGTTCTTCTCCAACTCTTTCATCAAACGGTCATGGATATGACGGGAGGTCACATACTTACCATCCTGTCCAAAGAACGGACTATCGTTAATCGTGAACACCATCGACATCGTCGGCTCGTCAATAGCTATCGGATCCAGCGGTTCCGGATTCTCCACATCGCATATTGTGTCTCCGATTTCGAAGCCTTCTATTCCGATGAGTGCGCATATATCGCCCGAGGAAACGGCATCGGTCTTCACATGACCCATGCCTTCAAAAGTGTGTAACTCCTTAATTTTGGTACGCACTTTGGTGCCGTCTTTCTTAGCCAGACAAACGGTTTGTCCGTCGCACAGCGTGCCACGATGCACCCGGCCGATGGCTATGCGTCCTACGTATGGGTTATAGTCCAACGACGTAATCAGCATTTGAGGAGTACCTTCTAACACTTCCGGCTCCGGAATATACTCGATTATGGCATCCATCAGTGCTGTCAAATCCGTCGTTGGCTTGCGATAATCGGTACTCATCCAGCCGTTCTTAGCCGAACCGAAAATAGTTTGGAAGTCCAACTGATCGTCGTTTGCATCCAAGTTCACCATCAAATCAAACACGGCTTCTTGCACTTCTTCCGGACGGCAATTAAGTTTATCCACTTTATTGATAACCACTATCGGTTTCAGGTTCAGTTCCAATGCTTTTTGCAGCACAAAACGTGTCTGTGGCATAGGACCTTCGAACGCATCCACCAAAAGCAGTACGCCGTCTGCCATGTTCAGCACACGCTCTACTTCACCACCGAAATCCGCGTGACCCGGAGTGTCGATGATGTTAATCTTGTAACCCTTGTAGTTAATCGCTACGTTCTTCGCAAGAATAGTGATACCGCGTTCACGCTCCAAGTCGTTATTATCCAATATCAACTCCTTGTTTGCCACGCCTTCTTGGCGCGACTCTTGTACAACCTTAGCCGTGTACAACATCTTGTCAACCAACGTCGTTTTGCCGTGGTCAACATGAGCAATAATTGCTATATTTCGTATCTTTTGCATATTCAATAATTTAATATTATGCGCGCTTACGCGACGCTTGCGCACACAATCAGCCCGCAAAAGTACTGCTTTTTTTGCATATATGCAAATAAAAAGTGCAAGTTTCGTAAAAAACATGCACTTTTCCGGTATTCCGTTCTATCGACGGTTCCTTACTTTTGCTCCATTTCTTGTATCTGTTTATTAATCATTTCTATATGTTCTATGCCAGCATCCAGGAATGGTTTCCCATACGTTTTGAATCCAAATTTCTCATAGAACCGCACCGCATGCATTTGTGCTTCTATTGACAAAGAGGACGCGCCCATTTGCTTGGTATAAGCTATTATTTCCTTGAGCAAACGCTTAGCATATCCTTTACCGCGAATTGTGGTCAGCATACGACCGAAACGCCAAGTGTCAGACCCTTCTTTTTGGAATAAACGAGCATAAGAAACAACCTCATTCTTTTCCATAATGAAAAAATGAATGGCATTGTAATCTACTCTATCTGGGTCTGGATAGTCACAATGTTGTTCCATCACAAATACCATAAACCGAGCACGCAATATTTCATATAGTTCGTGTGTTGTTAATTGCTCAAAAGTCTTAATATTTATGTTTAGTTCTTGCATTTGTTTTGTTCAAATCCGCTGCAAAAGTACAACAATAATTTGGTATACACAAGTGATTGAGCAAAAAATACATGCTATATGATTTTAGATAAAAAAATACAGGGTACTGTTATAACAAGCTGCTGTAGAGTAGAGGAGAGAAGAGAAAGATAATAGTAGCATGTATTTATTTTGCATGGAGGTGTGACGTTGTGAAGAACGAAAAAAAGATACAGGCTACTATGTATGTTATTGAGTGAAAGGAAGGTGGGTGAGAGGAAGGTGGGTGATTGGAAGGTGGGTGATAGCTTTTTATTTTTTTGTTGAAAGAAAAGAGACAAGATGGGATAAGGTGGAAAGACACAAGGTATAAGCAATGGAAGGCGGAAAGTGGAAAGTGAAGAAAAAAGAGCGAGGCAGGAGCCCCACTCTGAATGTTTACACAACGGAATAATCCTTGTTGTGTATATCCTTCAAATTGTAGTGTAAGGGAACTTAATTAATCTGTTTTCTTGGTCAATTGATTATATAGTTCTATGCCTTTGTCGGTGAGTCGGTAAGCTTGTTCAGGTTTATTGGGTGATGCCGGAAAAGCGAAATTAATATAGCCTAGAGTGCATGCCGGCTTAAGATAATTATCTACAAAAGATTTGCGACTTTTTTGCTTTAGTCCTAGCTCAGCCAGAATCTGTCGTCGAGGAAGCGATTGTTGACCAATAGCGCTCACAATTTTCAGCACCCGGCTATCAATTTTGATGACGGAAATAGGTCGTAGATCATGTTGTTGTGGATGTTCTATCGCAGCTTTTTGTTCTATTACTGGTGGGCAAGGTAACACAGGCTCTTTATC
>CACXYM010000004.1 GCA_902771935.1 uncultured Bacteroidales bacterium | reverse complement strand
TTGTGGGCGCGAGCCGGAAATTATTGTTTAGTGGCTCAACACATTTTCTGGTGTATCAATTGCGTGTACGGTTTTTATCGTTGGACGAAAGCTCTTGAACCGCGCGCTTGAGCTCCTTGTCGAAGCGTAGCATATAGGCCGTGCGACCTTGTTGGAAATAGTAACGTTCCATCAGTTCTGCGCCAAGATATTCCTTTACTTCATCTAGATTACGTTGTATCGCTTCTTGGAAGGACGGCTTGAGTCGTGGCTCTATTTCCTTTAATGCAGCTATTGTAGAAGAATCAATATCTTCCATTTCCGCCATTTTAAGCATGTCATGGAAATACTTGCTGGTCTCAGTTTCATACGTAAAGTTATTGCTTTCCAAGAAATGATTGAAGTCTGCCATTGTAGAATCGGATACTTCGTATTCTGTCGGTTGTGTAATGCGCTCGTGTTCACGATGGTACTTAACGGAGTAATCGAAGAACATGTTCTTGGTGTAAAGCGTGTAAGTAATATCTACTTTTGCGGAATCGTTAAGTACAATATCTGGCAGAATACCTCCTGCGGTATCTTTGGTCAGTTTATTCCCGCGTTGCATCTCGGCATAGTCTATGGCTTGAATACAACGTCCGGAAGGCAAATAGTATTTACTTGTTGTCACTTTCAGATGCCCTCCGTAAACAATAGGACGCAGGTTCTGCACCAAGCCTTTGCCGAAAGTGCGTTGCCCGATAAGTGTTGCGCGTTTGAGATCTTGTAGGCTACCACTGACGATTTCTGATGCCGACGCAGAGTTCTTATCTACTAGAACAACCAAAGGCAGGTCGGGGTAGGCGGGTTCAGCTTGTGTGACGTAGGTGTTATTGGCCGTCCGAATCTTACCTTTCGTTGAAACGATGAGCGTTCCTTTGGGTACGAATAGACTTACTATACGTATAGCTTCTTCGATGATACCACCTCCATTGCCGCGCAAGTCAAAAACAAGACCGGAAATGTGGTGATTCGTCATTAAGTCGTTCAGAGCTTGGGAAAATTCGTTAGCCGAATCTTCAGTGAACTCGCGGAAACTGATATAGCCGAATGTCTGATTTGTACTGTCTATATGAAGAGTCGTGTAGTAATCCACGGGTTCAAGGTGGATATCCTCACGCGCGAACTCACGAGTAATAATTTGTCCGTCACGGTTTAACTCCAGTTTGACGATAGAACCGGGTTCTCCACGCAGTAATTGGCTTACATCAGGCACTTTCTTACCCTGCACGGATGTTCCATCAACCGAGATAAGCACATCGCCTGCGAGTACATCGTTACGCTGAGCCGGTTTGCCTTCGTAGGGATTAGCGATAATGACTTGTGAGTCGCGTTGCTGTATGATTGCTCCGATTCCACCGTATTTGCCGGTAGTTAACATACGCAAATCATCGTCTTTCTTTTTGGGATAATAGATGGTGTATGGATCCACTTTGTGCAAAGCGTTGTTGATAGCCGTTTCGGAAATACTCTCATAATTCAGCGTATCAACATAGTTCATGTCCAATTGGCGCAACACATCGTTAAAGATAGTTAGTGACTCCTCAATGCGGCTCGTACGTGATTGCTGGGCCAAAGCGGGAACAAACAGCAAGGAGCAAAGAACAAGAGCTACTATGTGTTTTTTGAACATCATTATTTCAATTTATTAGGGACGTAAGCACTTACGTCTTTGTTGTAGGAATAGAGGTCACGTACCAGCGTGGAACTAATGTGTGCATATTCAGGACGGGTATACAGCAAGATTGTCTCGATTCCACCGAGTTCTTTGTTGGCCTCTGCCATATTTCTTTCATACTCGAAGTCCTGTATACAGCGAACGCCGCGCAGAATAAATTGTGCGCCTACTTCGCGGGCAAAATCAACGGTCAGACAATCGTATATTTGCACAGATATACGCGGTTCATCTTTAAAGATTTTACGTATTGCTTCCTCGCGTTCACGAATGGGGAAAGTCTCTTTCTTAGTGCTGTTACGTCCTAGGCTAATTACAATTTCATCAAATAATTTGAGTCCACGATTGACTATGTCGTAGTGACCGATGGTAAAGGGATCAAAGGATCCCGGAAAAATAGCTTTTTTCATACTTTCATTCTTTCAACTGCTTCGGCGTGATTCTTTACGGGGAAGCTATACATTTCTAATAGTTTTTCGCGCAGGAATGCCTCGTCTTTATTCGGGATATTGATGAGTGCGATACGGCTATCAATATACGCATCAAATTCCGTGCCACGCTCAAACATTTCGTAACCTAAAAATATTTGCTGGTCTATTTGTTCGGCAATCATGCGCAGTAAGTCGTTCTTTGGCAGCACTTCCAGTTCTGTACGATGGGCATCAATCCAGTGGTTAATACTGGGCGTCATACGAAAGACAACTTTTCCTTTATACCCGAAAATGCCCGTTTTCATCGATATTATATCATCGCGTTTAGACTTGCGCCAATGGGGATTATCGCGCTTGAGCTGCATTTCTGCCGCTTTGAGGTAATCGCATGGATCATACTCATACGAAAGCGATACTGGGCAAATATTGAGCAACTTGAGTTGGTCTAACAATTCGGCATTGCTCTTTGCTGATAGTGTAAGCATCTTAATCACAGATGGTTGCGTACGATCATTGCTATCTTTAGCTCGTCCTTCACGCTGTGCCATCCAGATTGATTTGTGTTTCTTACGAAGATGCAGGATATACTCGGACAGTAATTGTGAGTTTTGCATTAGTTCGCGTGGTGTACCATTACGTTTGACCACGAACGTGCGCAGATGGCGGCATAGCGGCTCTATCCACCATTTGCCGAATAGATTATTGCCGATGCCGATATACGGATGTTGCCAATAGCGCGGAATAATCTTTCGTCCGAGGAATGCCGCGTCCATCACAATATCGCGGTGGTTAGTCATATAGAATGCGCCGTGACGGATATCCTGTTCAATAGCCTTGCGGCTTTCTTTAAAGGTCTTGCCGGGCAGTTGCAGATATTCCAGTTTCAGACCTTTGGTCTGCTTCCGAATAAGGTGCTGAATAAATGGCAACACAAAAAGAAAGTCCGTTACATAGACCAACCCGCATGAGTGATAAGCACGTATTTCTCTAAACTTGTCCATATTTGTCCAACGCGTCTTTCGATGCTTCGCGATAAGCTACCATCAGGCCGCCTGTGCCTAATAACGTACCTCCGAAATATCGAACAACAACTACTAAGATATTATCTAATTTCTTGGCATCTATAGCGCGTAGGATGGGGAGTCCGGCTGTTCCGTGTGGTTCGCCGTCATCCTTCGTGCGCCATAGGTTCTCGCCCAAGCGGTAGGCATAGCATACATGCCTTGCGTCGTGGTATTTCTTCTTGTACCATGCCACACGGCTCTTGGCCTCATCTTCGTTGGATATCGGCTCTGCAAAAGCCAAAAACTTCGACCCTCTGTCCTTATATATCCCTTCCGCTACTGCCATTCACCATTTACCAATCACCAATTATTTTATTCCCAATTTCTTTTTAATCGGACTTGGAATAGCATCTCTATGCAGCAGAATATCATTGGTCTTGTATTGCATAAAGGCTTCCGTCACATACCAAATACCCTGATAATCAGAGCGTTTCGCACCCCAAGAGTTCTTGACCATGTAGTATTTCTTACCGTTTTGGTCCTTGGCGATACCGAAAATCTGCATGCCGTGGTCATCTGTATTTTCCCAGTTGTCAAACGCCTGTTGGCGCAGTTCTTGGGTAATAGTCATCTCGGGAAGAGGTTTCTTGGTCAGTTCGTCTTTTTTCTCTTTGTCGCTTAAACCAAGCCAGTGTGCCATATCACTGCCGGTCAAGTCTGCACCTTGATCCACATCCGGCACTTGAGCAATACCTTTGCGAGAGAAACCCAGTTCGCTTACATCGGCACCCCAAGCCAGCGTGTAGCCGTTGGCTATCGCGTAGTCGATAATCTCCATCATATCGTTCAGCGGCACATTGTACATCTGATCCATGCGCCAGTTATCCGGCACTTCTAATGCGAAAGTGGAGTAGAACGGATGGTGGCTATAACTCGTAATGCTCACATAATCAGACGCTTTCAGTCCCAAACTCTCTACAAACGACAGAGGAGAATACTCTTCGCCTTTGTATTTGAATGTCTCAGGACATTTGCCTAAATACGTATCATAAACAGCCTGCAAACCTTGTTTCCAAACAGGTGTCAGACGTTTGAGTCGGCTGGTTGTCAACGCTTTAACGTATCCGCCGGCAATCGCGTCTAACTCAGCATGAACGGGTAGAGTATCGGCTTTCGTTGTGCCGTATTGGATACCTGGCATTGCTTCTTGCGGAACAAGTCCGTAGTTCTGCATGCAGTAAATCACATCGTACGCACTACCGCCCGCTGCGAACTTCACATCACCATACATCCGAACGCAGTATTCTGCGCGGTCCATCATCGTTTTGCTTACCACGAACATCTCGCTTAAGTCATACTCGCCTTTTCCCATACGAAGCAACTCGGACTCGATGAAACCGATGGTTGAGAATGCCCAGCAGGTGCCGCTACGGTGTTGATCCTTAACGGGTGTGATAGCAACGCTATCAACGGTCGTAAACTGAAAACCTTCAATACTGTCTTTCTTCACTGCGGTGCTATCCGTCTGTGCGAAAGCTCCTATACTCAGCGCAACAAGCGCAATAGTTGAAATAACTTTATTCATCCTAATATTCTTTATTCATTAATCCTTAATCCGGAAACTGCATCAAATATGCCTTAATGAACTCGTCTATATCGCCGTCCATTACGGCATTCACATTGGACGTCTGGTAGTTCGTACGATGGTCTTTGACGCGACGGTCGTCAAATACATAACTGCGAATCTGCGAGCCCCATTCAATCTTCTTCTTGCCCGCTTCCACTTTGGCAGCAGCCTGACGCCGTTTCTCAAGCTCCAACTCATAGAGTTGGCTGCGCAGATGTCGCAACGCATTCTCACGGTTTTTCGGCTGGTCACGAGTCTCTGTGTTCTCAATCACTATCTCGTCCGGCTGATTAGTCAGCGGGTTCACAAACTTATAGTGCAACCGCACGCCCGATTCCACTTTGTTCACGTTCTGTCCGCCTGCGCCTGAGCTGCGGAAAGTGTCCCAAGAAAGGTTGGCCGGATTAACTTCAATCTCGATGGAATCGTCAATAAGTGGCACTACGAACACGCTTGCAAAACTCGTCATGCGCTTACCTTGTGCGTTATAAGGACTCACGCGCACGAGGCGATGCACACCGTTTTCGCTCTTCAGATAGCCATAAGCCATGTCGCCTTCGATATTGAACGTCACGGTCTTTATGCCCGCTTCATCACCTTCCTGCAGGTTTTCAATCGTCACTTTGTAGTCGTGCTTTTCGCAATACCGCTGGTACATACGCATCAGCTGTTCTGCCCAGTCTTGTGCTTCCGTACCACCTGCGCCGGATACAATCTTTAGCACAGCAGGCATCTGGTCTTCCTCGTGCGAAAGCATATTCTTCATCTCCAAGTCTTCCACTTCCTGCAACGCCTTGGCATAAGCGGCATCCACTTCCTCTTCGGTCACTAAATCCTCTTTGTGGTAATCGAGAGCAAGTTGCAGCTCTTCCGTTGCTGAACGCACACCTTCATAGCCCTCTATCCAGCGCTTAAGACTCTTGACCTTGCGCATCTGCGCTTCCGCAGCTTTAGCGTCATCCCAAAAACCAGGAGCTTGTGTATGCAACTCTTCTTCTTCCAGTTGAATACGCTTCTCGTCAATGGCTAAATACTGCTTCAATTTATCCGCACGCGTCTGAATATCTTTCAGTTGTTCTATTGTTATCATACAGTTCTTTTTTTGTCTTCGGAGACTCTCCGCACAATTCAGCGCGCAAAAGTAATACTTTTTTTGCATATATGCAAATAATTATGCTAAAAAATGAAAAATGCAAAACAGATTTGCATATTCCAAAAAATAGCACTATCTTTGCAGCGTGAAACTAATAAATCTTTATCATTATGAAACGGAATTATTTTATTCTCGTATGCATAGTTGTGGCATTCGCGACGAGCAGCTGTGGAAAAAAAGAATTATTTCCTGTTGACAGGTATTATATTTCTAACGTTGCTACACAAGATTTATTTGTAAGCTTGGACCTCTCTCCGACGGAACCGACATCAACAATCAATGACACAGCCTTTGTGGTCAAGTCAAAAGATATGGTGGAGATATCCACCATGCGTGAGCCTGTGAGCGCAAAAGTAGTTTCCATTTCAATATATACCTCAAGCAAAGAGTTTCTTCGCAAATTAAATGAGTCCGAGATGAAATGGGAATATACATCCGAAGCTGATTATACAGGATATAGTGCCTGCATAGATAAGCACACGTTCACCATTACCAACGAAGTGATAAAAAAGGAATAAAGTGCCCATAAATTTGCATAGTTCAAAAACAAACACTATCTTTGCACCGTTAAATCAAATAAATATTCATTATAGTCTTAAGAAAATGTGAAAGTGCCCGGCTTTGTCCAGGCACTTTTCCTTTTGTCCAGGCACTTTTCCTTTAGTCCATGCACTTTTCCTTTATTCTACCACTCCACATTAACACAATTTTAACACAGGATTAACACAGGATTAACACAGGATAAGCCTGCTCCTGCAATAATGCCGCAAGATTTTTTGCGATTTATTTGCACAAGTGCAAAAAAAGCAGTACCTTTGCGCGCTGATTATGCGTTAATGTATGTGGAATAAGAAAAAAGTTGACTTATGGCAAGACATTATTTAGAAGTATTAAGCGAAACAATACGCACGAATTGGAACGAAATTGCATTGGCAGATTATCGCACTTTAACTCGCTACACATATGGCGATATGGCGGATTATATGGCATGCCTTGGCGCTATCTATGACCAGCTGAAACTGAAGAAAGGTGCGCATGTCGCTATTTGCGGCAATAACTGCGCCAACTGGGCTGTAGCATACTTGGGAACAGCTGTTTGGGGAGGCGTGAATGTGTGTATTATGCCCGATTTCCAAGCTGAGGATATCGCGCGTATCGTTAACCATAGCGAAGCTGTTGTGCTTATTGCTTCCGAGCAAGTGCGCAAGAAATTGGAAGGACAGAACCTGCCGAAAGTGAAGTATATCTTTGCCCTTGAGACATTAATGGTCGTAGAGAGTCGCATGGCAAGACCTAAAACTATTCATGAGCCGGAGATTCATCTCACACCGGACCAAATCAACTACGAAGGCAAGAGTCTTGACGATATGGTGATGATTTGCTACACTTCCGGTTCAACAGGAACGCCTAAAGGCGTGATGCTCTCGTATCGCAGTCTGTCCAACAACGTGCAGAACTGTATGGAGAATCTGCCCGAACATAACGGACAAAACGTGCTTTCCATGCTGCCTCTCGCGCACATGTACGGTCTCGTTTGCGAGCTATTAGCGCAAATCCCCGCAGGCTGTCATATATGGTTCTTAGGGCAGATGCCAACGCCCGCAGTACTCAAAAAAGCACTTGCAGAAATACGTCCGTACACCATCGTAACCATTCCTTTGGTGATAGAGAAACTCGTGAAGAAGAACATCTTCCCAATCTTGAAGAAAAAGCACATCAACTTCATGTGGCATCTGCCGGGCGTCAACCGCATGCTGAAGAAAATGGTCTGCAAAACGCTGAATATGGGTCTTGGCGGTAATATCCGTCAGTTCCACGTTGGCGGCGCGGCTCTCAATGAAGAGGTGGAGAAACTGCTCATGGATATCAAGTTCCCGCTGACTGTAGGTTACGGCTTGACTGAAACCGGTCCGCTCGTTTCTGGTAACCTTTGGCAGAACTTCAAAGCTCGTTCCGGTGGACGACTCGTTACCGGTATGGAGGCAAAGATCGTGGACGAAGAGATTTGGGTGCGCGGCGAGAACGTGATGCTCGGTTACTACAACGAACCGAAACTGACAAAACAAGTGCTGACTGAAGACGGATGGTTCCGTACCGGCGATGTCGGTCGAGTAGAGGAGGACGGAACTATTTATGTCCAAGGACATAAGTCCAACCTCATCGTCCAAGCTGATGGCAACAAAGTCTATCCCGAAACGATTGAAGCGATATTGAATGAGATGGATGGTGTCGATGAGTCGTTGGTAACGGTTTGGAACAACCAACTCGTTGCCGTTGTTGTGACGCAGATGGATTTGAGTGTCGAGAATATGCGCAATAAACTCAACGAGATGCTGCCTTCATACAGCCGCATCACTAAGATTGAGACGCAAACCGATCCGTTAGAGCGCACCCCGAAACATTCTATCAAACGTTACCTCTATAGAAAATAAGTACTTATGAAATACAAATTATTTGGTCTGTGCCTTGTCCTTTTTTGCGGACTGATGGCAACAAGTTGCAAGAATGAGTTGCAACAAACGGCTGGAGAGTATAGTTATAAGATTTCCGGCATGGTCATGGTTGATACTACGGAGGTACCGTTGACGAACGAAGCCGGCGTGGTGTACATTAACGAATCGAACAATGCTTTGGTGCTTACTTTTAATATGATTATAGGCGACATCTATAAGACCGAGGCTGAAGTTAAGAACAAAAAAATTACACTCGCTCCCTTTGAGCGAGTAATAGAAGTGTATTCCCGTGATTATAAGGTAAAGATTTCCGGAGAGGGCGATGTACATCGTTAAAAGCGGACTCTATCAAACTGGAGGGAAATGATATTCTCCTTCTCGCCACGCGTAATAAGTAAGCTGCAATGTCCAATTTTAGATATCATATTTCTATCCTTCTTTGCGGACTGGTTCTGTTCGGGTGCACAAAGAAAGCGGATCAAACATCCATCGCTCCATTGCAGGTGAATGTGCTGACCGTGAGTTCACAATCGGTTGTCCCAACACATACTTATGTGGCAAAGATTGAGGAGAGTCACATGGTGCCTCTGAGTGTCCAAACACCTGGCAAAGTGACGGAAGTGCTATGTCGTGCTTCGGATAAAGTGCGTGAGGGACAAGTGTTGCTGCGCTTAGACAAGACACAGGCAACCAATGCCTATAAGTCCGCCAAAGCTGCGTTGCAAGAAGCAACCGATGCCTATGAGCGCGTGACTCAAGTGCACAAAGAAGGTGGTGTTACAGCCCAAAAGATGGTGGAAATCGAATCCAAGTTGGCGCAAGCGCAATCTATGCATGATATGGCTCAAAAAGCATTGTCAGACTGCGAGATACGTGCTCCGCGTGCCGGAGTTATAGGACGTTGTGATATCCAAGTCGGACAAGTTGTAGCTCCTGGAATAACACTTATCACCTTGCTTGATATTGCCGGGTATAATGCTGTTTTTTCCGTACCCGAGACTGAAATAGCATCTGTAGTTATCGGCGATGCTGCACAAGTGGATATTGCAGCAATAAATGTAACGAATGTCCCTGCCCGTGTGATTGAGAAAAACATGGAAGCCAATGTGGTTACTCATACCTACGAGGTAAAAGCAGCTATTAACGGCAAGTCCAATGACTTGTTGCCCGGTATGGTGGCTAAGATTCGCTTGCATGCTCATGAGCAGAGCGGTTTCGTTATTCCGGCTTCCTGCGTAACACTTCAGCCGTCAGGAACGATGGTTTGGATTGCTAATGACAGCATAGCTGAACGCAGAACAATAACGGTTGGCGCATACACAGAAGGTGGAGTGCTCGTCACGGATGGTTTGCAATTAGGTGAAAAAGTCATTACGGACGGTTCCCATAAACTCTATAACGGCGCTGCAATAACATATTGATGAAGCAGGCACGTGACCATATCGTAGGCGCAATGAGAAACCACGGATTGGTGGTTTTCATGTTCTTGTGCTTAACCGTTTTTGGTATATGGTCGCTTCCGCAGCTGAATAAAGATGAGTTCCCGCAGTTCACGATTCGCCAGGCAGTAATCGCTGCTGTCTATCCCGGTGCTACTGCACAAGAGGTAGAAGAACAGGTGACTATTCCGCTTGAAGAATTCATCAACTCTTACGAGGAAGTAGATAAAGACAAGACCTATTCTGTCTCAGAAGATGGTATTGTTTATGTTTACACCATGCTTCGCAACGAAGTTCGCTCTATGCCCGAAGCATGGGCAAGTATGCGTGCCGGATTGGATTTGTTCCGTAAGACGAGTCTGCCGCAAGGTGTCCTGCAAGTGGTGGTAATAGATGATTTCGGGCACACAAGTTCGATGCTATTAGCCGTTGAAAGTCAGGAACGTAGCTCACGCGAACTCGCTTTCTATGCACGCAAAGTATGTGACCGCTTACGTACCATTCCTGAAGTTGGTAAACTGCGTATCCTGGGAGAACAGAGTGAAGAGATAGCAGTAACTATCGACCCGACGCGATTATCGGCTTTCGGCATTGACCAGACGCAGATTCAGGCAATACTCTTGTTGCAAGGCTTCAGAACATTGGCTGGCGGTAATAACGATAATCGCTTACAAGTAGCCATTCCCTATAAGACAGAATTTGAGATTGCCGAACAAATAGTTTGGGCAGATCCCGTCAGTGGCGCAGCTATTCGAGTGAAAGACATCGCTACCGTTGAACGACGCTACAAAGAAGCAGATAAATACGTCGATTACTACGAGGACGGGAAGTCTTCTTGCCTTATCATCAATATGGAGATGATGCCTGGCAATAATATCGTCGCTTTCGGTGGTGAGGTAGAGAAGATTTTGGCAGAAGCAAAAACGGACTTGCCACCGGATATACAGTTCCATCGAATTACTAATCAACCGAAAGTAGTGGATGATTCAGTAAGGTCCTTCCTGCGCGATATCCTAATCTCTATCTTGGTTGTGATAGCGGTAATGTTATTGCTTTTCCCGCTTCGTACTGCCTTAGTGGCGTCAACGAGTGTGCCTGTGTGCACAGCTATTTGTATCGGGCTGATGTATTTGACCGGTATTGAACTGAATACGGTGACGCTCGCAGCACTTATCTTCGTGCTGGGCTTGATTGTCGATGATGCGGTAATTGTGATAGACGGCTACCAGAATGCACTGGAGAAAGGTCATTCGCGGTTCTATTCTGCTGCCGTTTCTACAAAATCGCTCTTTGTGCCGATGGCTTTGGCTACGTGTGCAATCTCAGGAATGTTCTTCCCGATGACGAAGATTATTACCGGGCCTTTGGGCGAATTCGTTAAACTCTTTCCGTTTGCAGTTCTCTTTGCGTTAACTGCCAGTATCTTCTATGCTGCATGGGTAACACCATTTATGGCGGTACGTTTTGTCAAACGAAAGAAAAAATCTGAAATGGGGTGGTTTGAACGAGCACAGACACGCTTCTTTACACGAATACAATCGGCATATCATTATGTACTTTCCGGTTGCTTTGCTCGTCCATGGCTTGTCTATTTGTTGTTAGTGGCTGTGCTTGCAACAGGAGGATTTCTTTTTACGCGTTTAAATTTGCAACTATTACCAAAAGCGGAGCGCGAGTTCTTTGCCGTGGAGATTCACTTGCGCGAAGGTTCAACCTTGCAGGAAACAGCTATCGTTGCTGATTCGTTAGCACGTATTCTCAATGCGGATGAACGCGTGAAATCAGTAGCATCGTTTGTAGGGCAGGCAAGTCCGCGCTTCCATGCAACGTATCAGCCACAGATGGCTAAACCCAGCTATGCACAGTTTATTGTCAATACGCATTCTTACCGCGAAACAGCAGCTATTTTGAAGGAATATACCCCGATATATGAGCATTATTTCCCCAATGCCTATGTGCGCTTCAAACAGTTGGACTACCAAGTAGCAAAGAATCCGCTGGAAGTACGTTTCCAAGGTGAAGACTTCGATGCTTTGGAACTGTTAGCTGATTCGGTACGCCGTTTTATGGCGCAGCAGCCGGAGTTACATTGGGTACACACCGACTATGATGAAGTGGCGCGGCAGACACGAATTGTTCTGCGCCAAGATGAGGCAACACGCTTGGGTATTACAGAGACACTTTTGTCACTTTATCTTAATTCCGTCACTAATGGTGCGCGATTAACTACCATCTGGGAAAATGAATATTCCGTGCCTGTGATGCTCTATACAACGAATGGTAAAGATATGTCTGTCAGTGAATTAGCTGATATGATGATACCTACTGCTATTCCAGGTAAATGGGTGCCGCTTCGTCAAGTAGCAGATTTGGAACCGGCTTGGCATCACGCAACAATCAATCGTCGTAATGCAATTCGAACCGTGACCGTTGGTTGTGATTTGCGGGGCAAAACATCGCAGGTAACGGCAGAGAAGAAGGTGCGCAAGTGGGTACAAGCGAATATTTCGCCTAACGAAGATTTGATAGTGAATGGTTCGCGAGTACATATCAAATATGGAGGTTTGACCGAATTAAATGGCTTTATGGTGCCGCAGATTATGTGGTCTGTAGTAGCTGCGCTGCTGGTAATGTTTGTGCTTATGCTCTATCACTTTGGCAAGATATCCTTGTCGCTATTGGCGCTTTCGTCTGCTTCGCTCACTATCTTTGGTGCGTTTGTAGGACTATATATCTTCCAGCTTGACATCTCAATAACGGCTGTTTTGGGTATTGTTTCGCTTATAGGAATTATTGTCCGCAACGCTATCATGATGTATGAATATGCAGAAGAACTGCGTCGAACCAAGTGCTTGTCCGTGCGCGATGCCGCTTTTGAAGCGGGATTACGCCGTATGAGACCTGTTTTCCTGACGACAGCTACAACCGCTTTGGGTGTGCTGCCGATGATTATTGCGCATACCTCGCTGTGGATGCCGATGGGAGTGGTGATTTGCTTCGGCGCTATACTGACTTTACCGCTTACCGTCACCATCTTGCCGGTGATGTATTGGAAAATATACGACCATAAATGAGTAGAGTAGCGACATATAGACAATTGCTGCTGGTGATGCTGATGGCGTTGCCGCTGTTCGTTTCGGCGCAAGTGCTGACGTTGGATAGTTGTCTGAATATGGCGAAGCGCAATAATGTGCAACTGCAAAAAGCGTCTATCGAGGTGGAGAAAGCCAAACAGGTGCGCAATCAGGCTGTAACCAAATATTTCCCGCAAATAACGGGAACGGCGATGGGCTATCACAGTCTATATCCGTTGGTAGATGTGGGAATTGACGATGTGCGCAATTCGGCTGTTCGTGATTTGCTCAATGTGCTGTATGGAAATTATGGCGCAGCATTGGGACTTAGCAACACACTGTCGCTCTTCCAATATGGCTACCACGCGGGAGTTACGGCTATTCAGCCGGTTTTCGTCGGCGGAAAGATTGTAGAGGGTAATAAGTTGGCGAAAGTAGGTGTTGAAGCTGCACAACTGCAGTACGAGATAGCAGCGCGCGATGTGCTGGAAGAAGTGGAAGAAGCTTATTGGTTGGTTGTTGGCCTGCAGGAAAAACGTGCAACGATAGAAGCGGCGCAAAACCTTTTAGATACATTGCATAGAGTTGTAAATGCTGCTGTTAATGCCGGCCTGGCGATACAATCGGACTTATTACAAGTGGAACTCAAGCAAAGCGAGGTTCATCGTACTGAGATACAACTGACTAACGCTTTACATCTGGCCACTCGCGCTTTGTGCTTGGCTGTGGGAATAGAAGATGCCGATTCATTGCCTTTGGCTCAAATGGATACTGCGCGTTTCTTGTTGCTGCCGGCTGAAGAGAGCATAAACTTGCAAACGCCGGAAGCACAACTGATGGATTTGCATGTACGTGCCGCAGAACTACAGAAAAAAATGGTGGTAGCAGACGCTTTGCCACAAATAATGGTAGGCGCAAATTATGGATATGGCAAGATTTCAACTAATATATTCCGCGACGATTTGGGTAGTAAAGTGGGTAACGGCGCGCTATTTGTCACAATGACTATTCCTCTTACACAGTGGTGGGAAACAGGGCATAAAATCAAACAATATAATCTCTCATTAGACGAGGCCAAACTTGACCAACAGGACGTACAACGCAAGTTGCAATTACGCAACCGACAAGCCTATGATCAAATGTGTGAAGCGTCTCTGCTTGTTTGTGAATATGAGAAGTCATTGGCTAATGCGGCTGAGAACTATCGTCTGATTAATGCCAATTATAGTGCAGGATTAGCCACAATAACGGACTTGCTTACTGCACAAACTACACAACTGAAAGCCCAAAACGAACTAACTGATGCACGTATACAATTGCTTGTCACGACGCGTCGTTATTATGATTTGATAAATTCCAAGTAACATGTTCAATAACCGCATCCAAATTCCGCTTATTCTTTCGTTATTACTCCTTTTTGTTGTTGTTTCTGTGCTGTATACCAATAATCTTTCGCGTCAGTTTGCGCAAGAGGAACAAGAGCGCATGGAGTTATGGGCAAATGCCACACAAAAACTGATTAAAGCAGAGCCTGACGAGGATATCGATTTCTATACCACTATTATTGAGCGCAATACAACGATTCCTGTCTATATGTTGGATTCAGCAGGTAATGTGCTGTATATGCGGAATGTGAAGAAACCGGTCAAAGATCCTACAACGCTATATGGCCCGATAGAAATACGTTTTAAGGACTTTGACGGTACGCAGGTTTTGCAGTATATCTACTACGATCAATCCATGCTTTTGACGCAATTACGCTATGTGCCTTATGCTCAGTTTGCTGTAATTATCATTTTTGTACTTTTGGCTGTATTCTCTATCATTACTACCCAGCGCAATGAGCAAAATCGTGTTTGGGTTGGACTTTCCAAAGAGACGGCGCACCAATTAGGCACACCGATATCATCATTAAATGCATGGCAAGACTTGTTGGAGGCTAAATACAAGGACGACGATCTTATCCCGCAAATGCGTTTGGATATAGTACGTTTGCAGACTATAGCAGACCGTTTCTCCAAAGTTGGAAGTGAGCCTGATTTGACTCCAATGCCTATTATTCCGGTGATTAAAGATGCCATGTCTTATATGCGCACGCGCGTTTCTAATAAGGTGAATATCAATTTCTCGGTTGGTCAGTTGAACCATATCACATCTAAACCCGTTGCGGACGATAGTATTATCGTGATGCTTAACAAGCCGCTTTTCGAGTGGGTGATAGAAAACCTCATTAAGAATGCCATTGACGCTATGGACGGTGCCGGAGAGATTGATTTCGTTCTTTATGAGCGTGAACACAACATCTTTCTGGATGTTAATGATACGGGTAAAGGAATTGACCGACGTACGCAGCGACGTATCTTCCAACCGGGATTTACCACCAAACAAAGAGGATGGGGATTAGGACTTTCGTTAGCGAAGCGTATTATTGAAGATTATCATCGAGGAAAACTCTTCCTCAAGGCTTCTCAAATGGGAAAGGGTAGTACTTTCCGCATTATTCTCGAAAAGGCCGTAGATTGTTGAGCCACTTCCGGTCATTGAAGCATAGACAGCGCCTGCAGTAACTAGGCGCTGTTTTATTTGTCCTAATACCGGGTGGGCTGCAAAGACTGTAGTCTCGAAGTCATTGATATACGTTTTCCAATGAGCAATATCGGG
This sequence comes from uncultured Bacteroidales bacterium, assembly GCA_902771935.1. Taxonomy (GTDB): domain Bacteria; phylum Bacteroidota; class Bacteroidia; order Bacteroidales; family Paludibacteraceae; genus Colicola. Next base: position 79,831 of record CACXYM010000004.1, on the reverse strand, counting down.
TAATAACTTACCGGATGGTGTCAAGCCGGAATAAGCCTCACGCGTAGATACTGCTACATTGGGCTTAATCATCACTAATCGCCAACCGGATAGAGAGAAATTAATCGGTGTGAGTATATCGCCTATTCCTTCTGCATGACATGGCGTGTTATAGATAAAGAACGGACAATCGGCACCAAGCAGACGCACTTCTTTGGCTAATTCCTCTTTACTTAAACCTAAATCAAACAAGTCATTCAACGCGATTGCCATATGGGCTGCATCGCTACTTCCACCACCTAAACCGGCACCAAAAGGGATATTTTTCTTGAAGCGAATGCGCACTCCACCTATTTGCGGGTACTTGTTTGCCAGTAAACGATAGCATTTGATAATCAAATTTTCTTCTGGAATACAATCAATCGCAATACCCTCTTGGTCAAAAGAAAGTGTATCTGCTTTCTCTATCTCCAACTCGTCATGAAAGTCATAAACAGGATAGAAGACAGTATCTAAATCGTGATATCCGTCTTCCCGCTTACGAACGACCCGCAAACCTATATTCAATTTGCAATTCGGCAGATAGAGCATATTACTTTCGACTTTTGACTATAATAACGTCACACCGTATCCATAAACGAGCGTTGAACCTTATTAAAGACAAGGATCCCTATTGTCAATAGAATAATCATAAATCCAAAACTATATGCTAACATCCACCAGTCATGCGCACCAACTCCCAATACACCATACTTGAAGAACTCCAATATTCCTGTCAGCGGATTAAGCATCATCGCCAAACGTATCTTCTCATTCGTAATCGTTGACAGCGGATAGATAACCGGAGTTGCATACATCCACAGGCTCACAAAGAAACTGAGCAGCAGTTGCAGGTCGCGGTACTTAGTGGTCATAGACGAGAACAGAATACCGAAACCAAGGGCTAATCCGGCAAGCATCATTACTAGTACTGGTACGAGCAACGCATACCAATTAGTGTGAATCGTTATGTCGGTAAATAGCTGATAATAAGCATAGACACACAAGAATAAGCCAAACTGAATACTAAATCGCACCAGATTGGATATTACATCACTTAGCGGGGTTACCAAACGGGGGAAATACACTTTACCAAAAATTCCTGCGTTCGACACAAATGTATTCGATGTCTTATTCAAACAGTCCGAGAAGTACTGCCAAAACGAGATTCCTGCTAAGTAGAACAGCGGCTGAGGAAGACCATCGGTAGAGATTTTTGCTATTCCGCCGAATACTACCATATACATCACTGTTGTCATTAGCGGCTGAATCAAATACCAAAGCGGACCTAAGATGGTTTGCTTGTACTGCGTAATGATATTACGCTTGACAAACAGCATCATCAAATCGCGGTATTTCCAAATCTCTTTTAGGTCAACCGACAATAACTTCTCTTTCGGCTTAATGACAGTGGTCCAATTTTCTTGTTCCATATTATTTGCGTATATATTCAGTAAACGTATAATCAAATGGGTTCTTCTCATCGGCAAAATGCGGTTCTTCACTCACTTTGCGCCACACTTCAGGCTCAATAATAGGGAAAAATGTATCTGCATCCTCCCAACTATGGTGGATATGGGTAATGTATAGTTTGTCCGCTATGGGCATAAACTGACGATATACCATTCCGCCGCCGATGATAAAAGCTTCCTCGTCCTTGCTTACCAACTGTACTGCATCATCAATGGAGTAGGCTGCTTCTGCACCTTCAAAGGTCTTGCCCACTTGATCCGTAATAACGATATTGCGACGATTAGGCAGTGGATGTTTTGGCAACGAATAGAAGGTGCGTTCACCCATAATAACCGTGCTACCACTCGTGATGGCCTTAAAATGCTTTAAGTCTTCCGGCAGGTGGCATAGTAAACCGCCTTGCTTACCAATGGCGTAATTCTCTGCTATTGCTACTATGATACTAATCATACTACGAGATATTCATTATTCATTATTTATCAACTACACTGCCACCACTCCGGCTATATGTGGATGTGGATCGTAGTTCAACAATTCAAAGTCTTCGTACTGGAAACTGAAGATATCTTTCACTTCCGGATTGATTTTCATCGTAGGCAGTGGTCTCGGCTCACGTGTCAGCTGCAGCTTCACTTGATCAAGGTGGTTCAAGTAGATATGGGCATCGCCTAAAGTGTGCACAAAATCGCCTGCTTGCAGTCCGGTCACTTGAGCCATCATCTGCAGCAGAAGCGCATATGAAGCAATATTAAACGGTACGCCGAGGAAGATATCCGCCGAACGTTGGTATAACTGCAGCGACAAACGTCCGTCAGCTACATAGAATTGAAACAGCGAGTGACATGGCGGCAGTGCCATCTTATTCACTTCAGCCACGTTCCAAGCACTTACGATCATACGACGAGAGTCTGGATTATGCTTAATCATATCCACAACTTGTGCAATCTGGTCGATTGTACCGCCGTTATAATCCGGCCACGAACGCCATTGGTGCCCGTAAACAGGACCCAAATCGCCGTTCTCATCAGCCCATTCGTTCCAAATACGCACACCATGTTCTTGCAAATAGCGCACATTCGTATCGCCTTGCAGAAACCACAATAGTTCGTAAATAATCGACTTGAGGTGTAGTTTCTTGGTCGTTAGCAACGGAAAACCATCAGCTAAGTTATAGCGCATTTGCGCCCCAAAAACAGAAATCGTTCCTGTTCCTGTGCGGTCATGCTTCTCGGTTCCTTCCGCCAAAACTCTTCTACATAAATCTAAATATTGCTTCATAAAATAACAAATGACAAATGACAAATCACAAACTAATAAAGTTTGTACGTTGTTTTTAACACTTTGAATTCCGTTCTACGGTTAATCTGGTGGCACTCTTCTTGCCTGTTTGGCGACAAAGTCTTGATAAAAGTCTCGTCCAGTATTTGACCTATTGGCAAATACGGATACTGTTTGTGCAATGCTGCATCCACCGTCACCGGTTTACCTTCTCCGTAACCATTAGGCGTAAGGCGTTCTTTTTCTATGCCGTTTTTGATGAGGTAATTAACAACACTCTCAGCACGTTTCTCAGCAAGCGTCTTGTTGGATATCGAATCGCCGATACAGTCTGTGTGTGCTGCCAATTCAATCGTGATATTTGGGTTGTCGTTAAGCAGCTTGATGAGTGCTTGCAAACCTGTTTCGCTCTGTGGCGTCAGTGTCCATTTACCGAACTCATAGAAGATGTTGTCCATCTTTACAGGCTTTGAAATTGGGGCTAAAACGAAAGTTTGATTATAGGTCTTGCTGTCTTTCAAATCATAGGTATTGAGTGTCGCTTTATCGTTCAAATAGCCGCGTGCAGAAGCTAAAATAGCATATTTTACGTCGCGGTTCAGTTTGACTTTAAAGGTTCCGTCCCTACGTACGGATACTTTGGAGTTCGTTCCGTCATCACCCACAATCCGCAGTTGAGCATCGGTAATAGCTTCATTATTATGGTCAACTACGTTACCTTCCACCATAAATACCATTTCCGGTAGTTCGAACACATAAATTTCGTCGTATCCTTTCTTGAGTTGCCCGCGGTTGGATGAGAACATCCCGTTTTGCGTATTGCCGATAAACGTAATACCAAAGTCATCGCCATTCGAGTTAAATGGTGTGCCCATATTAAACACTAACCAGTTAATCGGAATCGTATCTACGCGTTCGGCTGCTGTGTCACGCACGGCTTTGAAAATATCCAATCCGCCGTATCCAGGGTGTCCGTTAGACGCAAAGAACAAACTTCCGTCAGGATGAACACATGGATACATCTCATCGCCGGAAGTGTTAATTCGCGGACCTAAGTTCTGCGGGTTAACCCAATCGCTGCCATCTAATTCTGCCATCCATATATCTTTGCCGCCAAAACCTCCCGGCGCATCACTTACAAAATAAAGGGTATCACCTGTTACGCAGATAGAAGGGTGTCCCACCGTGATACTACTGTCCTTGAATAGTTTAATCTCTTGTGGCTCTGCCCATTCGCCACTGGCGCGAGAACTGGTGTATATCTTTGCGCCTAAGTCCTGTCCGTTAACCGGGCAAGAGTAGGTGAAATACATCGTTTTTCCGTCTTCCGAGAAGCAGCAAACACCCAATTCGGCTTGTCCGGATTTGGCAGATGTGCTGTCGTTCTCGTTTTCACCTTCTTCACCGCTTTCTTCGTATAATCCTTCAGCAAGATGAAAATCCTGCCACCTTCCTGCCGCATCTTTGCGCGCTGAATAGAGGCTGAACGATTGCACGCCGGTTACCGGACTTGCGCGTTTTAACTTCTTTTTGCCGCCCGAATTCTGCTCTTGCCTATTGGTAGTGAACATAACAGCATCACCATCTTTCCCGATGAAAGCCGGTGCGAAGTTGGATGTCCGCTTTTGATTAAACTCCTTCGCAACAGAAACTACATATCTTGTCGTCTCTTTCTTCCATTCTGGCATCATACGGCAAGCGTATTGTCCGGCACGAGCAACGTAATCATCAGGATGCGCTTCCAGATAAATCGTGTAGTTCTTTTCCGCTTCGCCGTACTTGGCTTGATATTGCAGCACTTGTGCATAATGCAGATATACAATCGAGTCTTGATATTTGTAGCGGATGGCGTTTTTGAAACTGTTAACTGCCTTTGGGCTGTTCAGTATCCGGTAGCACTCGCCTTGAGAAAAAGCCACGCGCCCTTTCAGTTCGCGTTCCGTCTTTGGACTAATGCGACCATAGACTTGTTTGTAAATCTCTGCCGCATCGTAGTATTCTCCGATAGCATATTTCTTATCCGCTCGTTTGATACGAGACTTGAGACTGCAGGAACTCATTCCTGCAATCAATGCCAAAATCAATAAATATACTATCTGTTTTCTTACCATGTTTATCTTTGTTGTTGGATAGAACTCCGTAGCGACATGTGCAGGGCGTTTGGGTCGACCGAACCAGAGTGGCCGGTGGCCACGTTCGCCGAGGAGTTGCTATCCACAACTACACTAATTCGTGAATAATCAATCCTGAGCGCAGTTTCGGCTCAAACCAAGTCGTTTTCGGCGGCATGATGTTACCGCTGTCAGCGATGTCGATGATTTGCTGCATGGTAACAGGGTAGAGTGCAAGCGCCATCTTCATTTCTCCGCTATCCACGCGACGCTTGAGTTCACCCAAACCGCGAATACCGCCGACGAAGTCGATGCGCTTGTCGGTACGCAAGTCCTTGATGCCTAAAATCTTGTCCAGAATGAGGTTGGACGAAATAGTCACATCCAATACACCGATTGGATCTGCATCGTCATAGCGACCTGCTTTGGCGGTTAACGAATACCACTTGCCGCCAAGATAAAGGCTGAAGTTATGCAGTTTATTCGGCTTGTATATTTCTGCGCCTTGTATCTCAACAACAAAATCTTCCTCAAGTGCTTTAAGGAACTCTTCTTCACTCAGCCCATTCAAATCTCGCACAACGCGGTTATAGTCAATGATATTGAGTTGGTTGTCCGGGAAACAAACGGCAAGGAAATAGTTGTATTCCTCGTTACCTGTGTGATTCGGATTTTGTAACTTCTTCTCATTGCCCACTAACGCAGCAGCTGCCGAACGATGGTGTCCGTCTGCGATATACATAGCGGGTATCTGTGCAAAAATCTCTGTAATCTTTGCTATTAACGCATCGTCGTCAATCACCCAGAATGTATGTCCAAAGCCGTCCAAATCGCTGACAAAAGCATATTCGGGTTCGCCTGCGCACACTTTCGCTACCAGAGCGTCCAAGTCGTCGCGATGTGGATACGCAAAGAATACCGGCTCGATATTGGCGTTGTTCACGCGCACATGTTTCATGCGGTCTTCCTCTTTGTCTTTGCGGGTCAACTCGTGCTTTTTGATGCGGCCTTCCATGTAATCTTCCACCCAAGCAGCAACGACCAATCCGTATTGCGTACGGCCATTCATCGTTTGCGCATAGACATAATATTTTTCTTTCTCGTCTTGCACGAGCCAGCCGTTCTCGCGGAACTTCTTAAACTCTTCCACCGCTTTTGCATATACGCGCTCGTCGTGTTCGTCGGCAATAGGAGTGAAGTTAATCTCCGGTTTAATGATATGGTATAACGACATCGGATTACCTTCTGCCTCGCGAGCAGCTTCTTCCGAGTTCAATACATCATAAGGACGGCTGCTTACCTGTTTGGCAATAGCCTTCGGAGGACGAATCCCCTTAAATGGTTTAACTCTCATAGTTTTATTTTTTAGCAGTAGCTTCTTCTTTGCCCATTGAGCAAGATCCGTTGAAGATTGCATTCGGCTCAACGATAAGAGTCTGTGTCTTCACATCGCCTTTGATATTTCCTGTTGCACGAAGTGCAAGAGTGTGCTTCGTTTCGATTTTACCTTCCAGCTTTCCCATGATTTCGGCATTCTGGCATACGATAGTACCTTTGATTTTGCCTTGTTCACCAATAACTACTTTTCCTGTGGATTGAATATCGCCTTCTACTGTTCCATCTACGCGGAAATCGGAGTCTGCGACTACGGTTCCGATAATCTTACTGCCGGCTGTCAGAGCATTATATAATGCACCGGGTTGTTGCTGTTGTGTTGCCATTTTCTTATACTTTTCCTTAAATTAAACAATCACTTTTACTGCTAAACACACATTTAGCGCGCAAAGGTACAACAAAAACTGCACATACGCAAATTTTTGGATGTTTTTCGTCAAATAAAATGAAATTTTATGTATTTAATGGGCATATGGGGCATTTATGCTTGCATAAAATGACCTGTAGGCACATTGAATACGAAAGCCTCTGGGTTTTGCGAAAAATATCCATCTTTGCGTACGTTCCGCTGGACGCGACTGTACTTTCGGAGTGGATACCCACCCTAAACTTGTTTAGGGAAGGGGCGTGCCGAAAGTACTATATTTTTTGCACTTGTGCAAATAAATTATCATTTTTCATGAAAAAAGTGTCATTTTTCTTGCATATATAAAATATTTAATGTACTTTTGCAGGCAGAAACGTACACTCGTCCCCGCTCCGGACGTTAAACCCGAGCCGTCAGACCTTAGACGTTAAATGGGGTGACATAGAATTATAGCGTAATAAGCCAAACTTGATTGTTTGAAAACTGGACACTTTCAACAAATCAATTATCTATTCAAGTACGGTTTATGCACGCTCACGTTATCAGCGTGAGTTTTCCGTGCGTAAGTTTGAATAGATAAGGTTGTCCAGAACCTCAAACAATCAAATGAAGCGAGCGAAAGCCCACGCTTTTTGTTTGTATATGTTTGAACAAAATAAATCTAATATAGATGGAGAATGCCGAAAGCCGAATAATAAAGTGGAGGCAGAATATAAATAGTTAATATTATGATGGAAGAATATTACGATTTCATGGAAAATTATGGCTCTAAGTTAGCCGAAACTCATTGCCGATATCTTGCAAATCAAATTTATGTTGAGAGATTGCTTCCTGTTGATTATATAGGTCTCTCGATATATTTTCAAACGGAATTTAAGCGCAATGCAAATTATGAGTATGCGTCTTCTTTGATATGGCATTTCCTAAAAAAGGAACAACTCTATAAAGCAAATCCATTTCTTCTTTATTCCAAACCTAATGTATTTGCAGATGTAATCCGATATGTTCAAAAGGATATTTCAGAGAGAGAAACTAATCATGATATATATAATTTACTCTGCAATAATCACAAAGCGTATGTAAATAAAATCGAAGAATTGTGTGAAGAGTTAGTTGATAGGTTTAACTTTTTAGGTTCCCCAGTCATCGCCTCTACCATTATTTCTCTTATGACAGGATGGTGTCCGATATTACATAAAAAGTTTATCCCATTTTTGTTACGAACAAATAATTTGTCCAGAGAGTTTTTGACAATGATTGATACCTTTTCTCCATTGATAGAAATGGGAATTCTGACTGGAATGGTAGAACCAAACTATCGAATGATTATTCTTTGGCAAACAATACTATTCTTAAAGAAATATTACGATAACTATCATAAAAATGATGAAATAATATATCAATTTGTAAAATAGAGTGACGATTATGTGTAAAATAAATAGATATAATAGAATAGAATCCTTATTGCGTAGCATTATCAAAGAGGATCCTTCATTAGAGGATGAATGTAAAGATTTCCTAACACGAATGAACGGAAAGGCTATAATTGATGCTACATTTCCTCCGTATCAACAGGTAATTTATAAAATTTATGGGCCCAATTATCCTTCTAATGAAATCAATATACAAGAAGTAAAAACACTTATTGATAGCATATCTAATACTACTCTTAGGGATTTGCTATATAAAAGACTAGAAGAAAAAGAATCCAATGATGCTGAGTATGCAAGGTTAGGTAAAAACACGAGTAGAGATGCTGATAATGCGAGAAATGAAGCTAATCGCGAATTGATGGAAAATCTTAATAGCATAAATAACATCAAATTAAAATAATTATGAAACACAAATTTCTTTCTTTGTTCATTGCCACAGTGGCGATGACAATTCTTAACTCTCCAACGTTTGCGTCAGTTACAATTAACGGAATTGCTTACGAGTTGAATGGAACAACAGCAACTGTAGTTCCCGGAGGGAATTATACGGGAACTATTGTTATCCCTTCCTCTGTGACCTATAATTCTGTGACATACAGCGTCACAAGCATTGGAAAGGGCGCTTTTGAGCGTTGCTACAGTTTGACCTCTGTAACGATTCCCAATAGCGTCACAAGCATTGGAAATAATGCTTTCTGTGATTGCACAGGTTTGACCTCTGTAACCATTGGTAATAGCGTCACAAGTATTGGAGATTATGCTTTCTATTATTGCAGCGGTTTGACCTCTGTGACGATTGGCAATAGCGTCACAAGCATTGGAGAATTTGCTTTCTCTGGTTGCACCGGTTTGACTTCTATAACCATTCCCAATAGCGTCACAAGCATTGGAGATGGTGCTTTCTGGGGTTGCAGAAGTTTGACCTCTCCTGTTTATAATGCGCATGTGTTTGCATATATGCCAACCACTTATTCCGGAGCATACACGATACCTGAAGGCATAGAGTCTATCGCAGGTTTTGCTTTCTATAAGTGCACCGGATTAACCTCTATAACTATTCCTAATAGCGTCACCAGCATTGGATATAGTGCTTTCTCTGGTTGCAGCGGTTTGACTTCTATAACCATTCCTAATAGCGTCACAAGCATTGGAGGTAGTGCTTTCTATAGTTGCAGCGGCTTGACCTCTGTGACTCTTGGAAATAGTGTCACAAGCATTGGAGAATATGCTTTCTATGGCTGCTATCAATTGACCTCTGTGACGATTCCTAATAGCGTCACAAGCATTGGAGAAAATGCTTTCCGTGATTGCCGCGGTTTGACCTCCATTTATGCTACATGTGGAGATTTAGAAAGAGTAAAGCAGTTATTTAACAATGATAGTAGAGTTAAATATGCTCCGTTGAAATATAGTATTACCTGCAATGTAAATATAAGAGAAGCGGGCAGTGTTCAAATTCCCCAAAATGCATGTGAAGATGTTATTACAGCTATTCCAAATTATGGCTACAATTTCACTCAATGGTCTGATGGCAATACCGACAATCCCCGCACAATAGTATTGACACAAGATACCACTTTTACCGCTGAATTTGCGGTAGACCGCGTAGGAACGTGCGGAAAAGACTTTGCACTCACATGGTCATACGACCATAGTACAAAAGTATTAACTATAGGCAATGCCGGCGAGTTTACGGACAACATGCGATTTGGCGTAGAAGCACCGAACGAAATGGAAGAACTGGTTATCGGCAACTCTGTTACCGCCATCGGTGAAAACGCATTTGCTGGCATCGGCACGCTGAAGAAAGTGTCTATCGGTGAGTCAGTGAAAACCATCTACGACAGAGCATTCTATAACTGCGTGAACCTCGAAACCATCTTCAACTACCGCTCGACGCCATCCAATGCTTATAGCACGGCTTTTGATGGAGTGGATAAGTTTGACTGCAAACTATACGTTCTGCCAAGTTCGATAGATATGTATAAGAATGCCTCTGTTTGGCGCGATTTCTACTACACCTATGCCATCGGTGCTTCAGAAACAACCACTGACCAAAACGTCACTATTATACCCAACGAAAACTCCGCTATAGTTACGTGGCCGACAAACAACAATGCAGCTACATATACCTTGCAAATTACCAAAGATGGTGTTGTCTTCTGCACACTTATCTTCAACGGCGCAGGTCAACTTATTGGAATATCGTTTGCTCCTTCGCGTGATGGTTCGTCACATGCTCTGGCTGCAACGGTATCCGTGGCAGGAATGTCCTTTACCGTTACCGGTCTGAGTAGCGCCAGCAAGTATGCGTATAACTTGTCTGTTGCTGATGAAAATAATGAAGAACTCGTTTACTATCAGGGTGAGTTTGCTACCACCGGCTACGAGGGCGAAGTCGTTCCTGGTGGCGAACCTGTAACACCGGGCGGTGGAACAACAGTAATCGACAACGTCAATCCATCAACTCAGTCTGTCGGAACAACCAAGTTCTTCCGCAACGGGCAACTCTTCATCCAACATGACGGAAAGACCTACACCGTCCAAGGACAAGAAGTAAAGTGATTGTTCCTTTAGGTTAACAAGAGCATTATCACGTTATCTCGTTATAAGGTCATAACATTAAGCGAAAAAGTGCAGAAAAATCACAATTCTGCACTTTTTTTATATTTTCCTTCACTTTTCCTTCATTTTTTCTTCCTCAAAATTTGCACAATTCAAAAATTTGTACTACTTTTGCACCCTAAATAAATTTATGTCATTACTATGAAACAACTATGTCATAACTATCACGTAACTATATCACTATAGTGATACTACTATGAAATTAGTATGTGATTACTATGTGATTAGTATGACATTACTATGATATTACTAAGTTATTACCATGACCTTAGTATGTTAGAAGCCTGATTCCATCGGAATCCTAGTATAACTTAAATATATTTCAATTATGGCTGGAGTAGTTTATCATGACCCCGTCAACGAAGTGCATGGCGCGGTCGAAAAACACGGCGAAATTTACCGCCGTAAGTATTATCGCGACGAAAATGGCAAAGTCATTGGAGTCGGAAAAAAGGAAGTCTACAAAGTGGCAAATCCTCGTGATTGGAAGAAAAATCCGCCGAAAGGTGGAGAGCTCGACAAAATCAATCGCTTCCGCGAAGCATGCAACAGAGTGTACGCTATCCTCAAGGCAGCAAATCCTGCAAACAACCCAACACCCGAACAAATCGCTGAATATAACGATTACAAAGCACGATTTAAAGCACAAATCGACGGGCAACCGGATTCGCAAGCACCCAAAAATCCCGCTACAAATCTACCAAAACGTTACTTGCGTTTGGACAATTTTATTCGCGCTATCATCCTCAACGGACTCAAAAATGCATAAAAATGCGCAAAATATTTGCATACATGCAAAAAAAGTAGTACTTTTGTGCGCTTAATTTGCGCAGATGGATATTTGGTATGCAATATTAGTGGCTGTGGGAGCCGTGTTGATAGCGGTTTTGCTGCTGTCGGTCGGTGTGATGTTTAGGAAGGATAAGCAGTTCCGAAGTCAGCATATCAGCGAGAATAAGCGAATGCGCGAAAAAGGAATCCATTGTGCGGTAAGTCAAGATCGCGAAGCGAAGAAAGCGGAAAGCCGAAAGTTAAAAGTGGAAAGTCTTTAGCAGAAAGTAAAAATATAAAAATATCATTATGAACAAAATTCAAATTATTGTCAGTTCCGTTTTGGCAGCGTGTGTAGTTGCCTTGTTTGTACTTGTTTTTGTTTTCCAATTTGGCGGTAAGAAAGCGCCTGAATTGGTGCAAGTGGATGAGGTGTTGCCGATAGCTATCGTCAATACGGATTCGATTCTGAAACACTACACGCTCGCCGTTGAATCGACTGAGCAACTGATGACCAGTTACGAGAATTCAACCGTTAAGTTAGACAACCAAGCTCGCGCTTTCCAGAAAGAGTACGAGTCTTTCCAACGCGATGTAATGGACTTCCAACGCAAAGTCGAGGCTAATGCTTTTCTGAGCCGCGAACGTGCAGAGAGTGAGCAAAAACGTCTGCAAACAAAAGAGCAACAACTGCTCAAGAAACAGCAAGACCTTGAGGCTCTGCGTCAGAAACTGAGCAATGACTTCATGGAGCAACAGAATGTGCTCAACAAACAACTCGCTGATTCGGTACAACAATATCTTCGTGAATACAATGCCGACGGACGTTTCCACCTGATTGTGAACGATGCTGTTGTGATGAACAAAGTGGCCGGCTACGATATTACCGACGAAGTAATCGAAGGCTTGAATGCACGCTATACGAAGTAAAGTCAAAAGTCTAAAGTCAAAGGTCGAAAGGTGAAAAAGGTTCTTTTCATAGTATCTATACTGGCTTGTCTGGCAGTTCAGGCGCAAAATATCCCTGTGCCGCTGAACTATACGAAGATTTATGACTATCTGGACGAGTTGCTGACGGATGGTGTGATTGTGCATCAGACAGCCGTGAGACCGTATTCGCGTCAACAAGTGGCCGATATGCTGGTTGAGGCGCAGAGTAGGGACTCGCTGCTCAACAAACGGCAGCGGGATGACCTGAAGTTCTATCTCAATGTGTTTGCGATGGAGCGCGACACAATGATGGATAACTACGTGCAATACACTGACCATCGGACTTATAATCTCTCACTTGCGAACCCGCAGTTCTCTTACATGACGAAGAACAAGATGTTCAAGATGTCCATCGAACCGATATTGGGAATGGATATCTATGGTTCAAAGAAAGGCGCTATTATCAAGCGCTGGTGGGGTGCTGATTTGAAAATGGATATTGCGCACCATGTGTCTATTTGGGGCTCACTCCGCGACATCAGTTACAATGGTAAAATCGGCCTGCGTAACAAGTATTATCCGGACGATTACGCCAAGATTGATGGTGCGAAGCTGACCAAACCGGGCTTTTTGAATACAGAAGCCGGCGTGCAGTACAAAGAGGCAAACTACGGAGGCGACTTCTCGGATAGCAAAGGCGGTATATCGCTCTACGCTTGGTTCGGTTCGGTTAGTCTGCAACGCGAGAATATCCAGTTCGGCGACGCTTACCATGCATCGAATATCCTTTCCGGTCGCAATCCGGCTGTGCCGATGTTCTCCATTCAACTCACGCCGTGCAAGTGGTTCCAATTCGATTATTTCCACGCTTGGCTCGTGAGCAATGTGATAGATAGTACAAAGTACTATTTGGAGAATAACGTGTCCGGTGGAGAAACGAGAATGTATCGGCCGCATAATAAGTTCATGGCGGCAAATATGTTCACTTTCACGCCGATTAAGTATATCTCGTTTGCATTTGGTAACTCAATTGTTTATGCAGAAAACAACGTGCAAGCGGCATATTTTATTCCATTTGCGTTCTACAAGTCCTTGGATCACCTGCTGACCAAAGGCGTAGGTACAGAGAACCAGAACTCGCAAGCATTTGCGACTCTGACAATTAGACCGATTGAGCACTTGAAGCTTTATGGTTCATTCTATCTCGACGAGTTTAAGTTCGACCGATTGAAGAAATCCAATCCCCAACGTAATCCTATTTCGTACTTGGTTGGCTTTGATTGGACGGGTTGGCCTGTCAAAGGATTGAGCCTGAAGGGTGAGTTTATGCGCTCATATATAGCATGTTACACGCATTCAATCGATGTGCTAACGTGGCAATCCAATAGCTATGAGATGGGGCATTATATGGGTGACAACGCACAATCTATCTTCGTGGAAGCAAGCTATCGTCCGATTCGCGGTATGGTCATTAAACTCAGTTACACTAACGACACAAAGTATAACGCATATCAGTACTTGCGTGGCGGAACGCCGGCTGAAAAAGCTGCCGGAGGTATCGGTACCACCATCTCGCAGAAACCATTTGATAAGGCCATTTTCCGCAATGACCTCATCGCATTGGATGGTATATACGAAGTGCACCCGAATATGTATCTGCGCATCAACCTGACATATAATAATGCTCGCGGATACGACAATACTACTTCATCTGTGACCAGCGAGATTACCGGTACGGCGCAGGATTATCTGAATCTGTATGCGCCTGTTTACTGGCAAGGCAAGAACTTCACAGCCATGGCTGGCTTCTCCTTCAGATTCTAATATGACGGTACTCTACGAGGATAATCATATTATTGCCGTCAACAAGACCTGCAGCGAAATTGTTCAGGGCGATAAGACCGGCGATGCGCCTCTGAGCGAAATCGTCAAAGCATACATCAAAGACAAATACAACAAACCGGGTGAAGTCTTTTTAGGTGTAACGCATCGCTTAGACCGTCCGACGAGTGGAGTAGTGCTTTTTGCGCGCACATCGAAAGCGCTGGCACGACTGAATGCGATGTTCCAGTCGCATGAGCAGATACACAAGACCTATTGGGCTATCGTGCAAGGTAAACCAAAATTACCGGAGGCACGGCTGGAAAACTATCTGATACGCAACGAAAAACAGAATAAATCCTATATCGCCAAGCAAGGTGCTAAAGACGCTAAATTGGCGATTCTGAGTTATAAGACACTAACCGTAGGCGAACACTATTCGCTCCTGGAAATCAGCCTCGAGACGGGACGACATCACCAGATACGTTGCCAGTTGGCTGCTATCGGTTGTCCGGTGAAAGGTGACCTTAAATACGGTGCCAAACGTAGTAATCCTGACGGGGGTATTTGCTTGCATGCCAGACAGATAGAATTTGAACATCCCGTTAGTCACGAACAGATAAACATTATTGCTCCTACGCCTGAAGACAGCCTATGGCAGCAACTAACTCCAACACATTAACCGTCTGCCGCGCTTCTGCCGGAACAGGTAAGACGTACACGCTTGCCGCGACTTACGTGGCATTGCTGTTTAGTGGAGAGAGTTATCGTTCGATCTTGGCTGTAACCTTTACCAATAAGGCTACACAAGAGATGAAGGACCGTATATTGCTTTTCTTGGACAATATCGCACGTAATACGGGTGAAGATGCCGACAATGCTTTGAAGGCAGTGCGATCGCACATGATTCGTAATACATCGCTTTCCGACACTCAGTTGCGCGAAATGGCAGGGAAACTATATTCCGCCATTTTGGAAGACTACGACAATATGCATATCTCAACTATCGACACGTTTCTCATGCAGTTACTGAACGGCTTGGGACAACTGCTCGATAATGCATCTGCCGGAGCTCGTGTGGAATTAGATTTGGACCGTGTGATAGCCAAAGCGGTGGATAATCTGCTTTCCAAACCTTTGGATGGCTCCGATACGATGCAGCGTATATCGCGTTATGTGGCCGATAAGTTAGAAGACGGCTACTCATGGGACGTGAGAAGTGCGCTCAAGGATATTGCTAAGAACATGTACAATGAGTCCGTGCAACAAATGGATTCACAAGATGAAATTGTCTTTGATGCCGAAAAAATCGTGCAATACCGCCGTGCGATAGACTACCGTATAGCTCAGTGTTACAAGGACTTAAAAGAAGCATATACGCGCCATACAGTGGGTTGTTCGGTGTCTGTTATTAAGAAGTTCATTGCGGAGATTGACACTTATTTGGACGGAACATGCAAAGAAGAGAATATGTTCCGCGGCGGACCCAAGTCGGTGATACAGATTTTACGGGGCGAGAATAAAGATTCAGAGAAGGTTAATGCGCAAGACCGGGAAGTGTTGCTGGAGTTATATGAGTTGTGCATGGCCTGCAAACGCGTTTATCTCACGCATAAAGCAACGACGCAACTGCTTGGCGATATGGCACTTATGTCCGATATTCGCAACGAAATTAGAGCTGTTCTATCGGAAGAAAACCTAATTCTTCTTGCCCAAACAGCCTCTAAACTGCAAAACGCGATGAAGCATGGCGACGCAGACTTTATATTGGAGAAAGTCGGTATCCGCTACAACCATATAATGCTTGACGAGTTCCAAGATACGTCAGTGCTGCAGTGGGAGAACTTCAAACCTTTGTTGCAAGAAATCTTGGCGAATGGCGGTACGGTTTTTATCGTGGGTGATATCAAACAGAGTATCTATCGATGGCGAAACGGAGATTGGACAATAATGAAGAACCTTGGACCGAATACACCATATTTAGGTAACTTCTTTACTGATAAGTCTTTGGATTGTAACTTCCGTTCGCAGAAACAAGTGGTGGAATTTAATGTGGATGTGTTTAAACGCCTTGCCGACATGGGCCTTATAGCAGATATAGACACCTCAGCCTATTCGCCTTCTCACGACGGAGGATACGTCCAAATGCAACTCGTGCCATATAAAGACGAGGCACAACTGCGACCGAAACTCCAAGATGCTAAAGATTATATCTGTGAGCAAGTATTCCAAACTATTGCTCAACTTCTGTCTAACGGTGAGAAACCCTCCGATATGTTGCTTCTCGTTCGTACGCATAAAGAGGCACAAGATATCGTGAATTATTATCGTGCTTATGCCACGCTCAATCCGTTGCTACAGGGCGTTTCTATCGTGTCGTGCGATAGTTTCCAACTGGACACCTCAACCTCAGTACTTATTATTATTCAATCACTTAGGTGGCTGTTAAAGCGAGATGAAGTGTCGAAAGCATATTTAGAGTGGGTCTGTCCGGAATTGCCGATTGCCACATTGGACGGCATCAATATACACACACCATTATGCGAATTGTTGGAAGAGATTATTAAACTCCTACCAACATCCCAACCTAATGACTTGGCATATATCAATTGCCTATTGGATTTTGCGCATGATTTTGTAGGCACACATGATCCGAGTGCAGAAGCATTTCTTGAGTACTGGGAAGATAACTTGCACAAGCAATCAATAGCTGCGCCGCAAATAGATGCAATACGAATTATGACGGTTCACTCAGCCAAAGGTCTTGAAGCGCCGAATGTGTTTATTCCTTTCTGCCACTGGTCCCTAGAGAAAGATAAAGCCAACGATTATCTATGGTGCCAGGCAAAAGGTCTACGTAAAGAGGCTGTCGAACCGCTCAAGATGATCCCTTTGCGCTTAAAAAAGGACTTGAAGGA
This sequence comes from uncultured Bacteroidales bacterium, assembly GCA_902771935.1. GTDB lineage: Bacteria > Bacteroidota > Bacteroidia > Bacteroidales > Paludibacteraceae > Colicola. The sequence continues at coordinate 62,691 of CACXYM010000004.1, read as the reverse complement.
AAGCGAATATGAGCCGGAAATAACGGCTGAGCATGAAGCGCAACATATAGACAACATCAATGCGCTCTATGTCGCTTTCACACGTGCACGCGACAACTTATATATTTACGGCGCATACCAACTTTCCGATTTAGATAACAGCAAAACCGTCGCAGCCTTATTGCACGAGATGTTCCGTGACCGATGGACGGAGCAGGACAAGACTGATTTTCTTGCGTTGGAGAGTGTTTCTACTACTAAAAAAAATGCAACAATCGGGAGGATGCATGACCGGTTCTCTTTTACAGATGCTACGACGCAAACAGCCGAACTGCACGTGGGCGAACGACCGGTTGCTTTCAGATTAAGCCGTGAGTCAATGGATTGCCTCAAATACGGTGTGCAGGAAGGTGAAGAAACGTTCTCTCACATCGATTTGGGTAATGTATGCCACGGTATTATGGAGCACATGGAAACACGTGAGGACGAACCTTATGCTATTGAGGATGCGCAAATGAGCGGACTTATTCCTGACGAAGAGACGCTTCTGCAGATACGAGCACTGATTGACGGCGCGTGGGAGAATGAGAAACTATGCGATTGGTTCTCCGGTAAATGGGAACTGCTACGCGAAGTAACTTTCCTAACAGCTAATCGCGAAATGCGTCCCGACCGGGTGATGATAGATCGCGAACAATCCACAGCTATCGTGCTCGACTATAAATTCGGACAACATCATGACCAGAAATATCCACTGCAAGTACGTGATTATATGCGCATTATGGCAGAATTGGGCTTTCAGCATGTGGAAGGATATTTGTGGTTTGCACAAGATAAATATCTACAACCAGTGACGCTTAAATGAACACCTTTTTATACGAAGTCATAGAGCAACTTATTGCCGATAAAGGCATTAATAGTATGGCATCTACCACAATAGTGGTGCCGTCCCGTCGTGCTATGTTGCATGTGAAAGACTGCTTCCGCGAATATATGGCTGCGCATAATTTACAAGGGCCTGTTCAATTACCGCGTTTGACGACTTTAAGCGTGCTCTTTGACGAACTGAGTCCACTGTATAAGATTGATGAGATACAAGCCGTTTGCACGCTATACGATATCTATCTGCAAGTCGAGAAAGATGCGATGCCTGACAAAGATATGTTGCCGCTGGATGTCTTCTATGGTTGGGGAAGGCAACTCGTGCAGGATTTCTCGAATATAGACAAGACATACCCGCTTGTAACGGCAGAGAGTTTCCTTAGTAATGCAGCCGAGGCAAATATCCTCTCACAACTTGATATTGATGACGATGTGCGTGAACGACTGGAGCAACTTGTTTCCGACAACCCGTCAACTGCAGTATCCGGTTCCAAGAGAAAAGAGTTTGAAGCTATTTGGACGAACCTCACAGCTATTTATCAGCGCTTCCGCATGGCACTCGGACAATATGGTTACGAAGGTGCACGAATGAAGGCTGTTATAGAGCATTGGACTGACAATGCTATCCAACGCAAGATTGCTGGTCAACACTTTGTATTTGCTGGTTTTAACTATCTAGTTCCGGCTGAGAAGCAACTGATGACCAACCTCAAAGAGGTTGGAAAAGCCACTTTCTTCTGGGATTACCCGTCTCCTACCTCCTTTACGGCTAACAACAAAGCCTTCCGTTGGATTCAACGTAATGCGGAATTCTTCGGTAATGCGGCTGCACAACACCATTGGGAAACAAAGGATGTGGAATTAGTTTCTACGGTATCATGTCATTCACAAGCGCAATACGTTTATAACTGGCTCATGGAGCATCATAACACGGGCGACAGGACTGCGGTTATCATCTGTGATGAGTCGGTGCTTGAACAGGTTATATATGCCTTACCGCAAGATGATGAAAATGACCCGAATCCGCGCTTCCGGCACATCAATATCACGAAAGGATTTCCGCTTCGCCAAACGGAGATTTACTCACGCTTGATGAAGTGGCTTGATGAAGGGAAATTGCTGGAAGAATTTATTGCAGAAACGACGAAAGAATTGCCTCAGAATGAAGGGGAAAATGATCCTTCAGAAGTGGTGCAGATGACTTTTACGGAACTGCTTGCTAAGGAATCCACCTTCCAATTGCTGTCTCATTTGACGCGTTTCTGTCAGATGCAAAAGGATGGAAAAATACCTACGAATATACCACAACGCACATTCGTAATACTACTTCGCAGATATTTAAGCAGTATTTCTTTTCCGTTCCACGGAGAGCCTTTAGCGGATGTACAAGTTACCGGTGTGCTCGAAACACGTGCGATAGACTTCGATAATTTGTTACTGCTAAATGTAGAAGAAGGTATCGTGCCAAACGTGTCGCCCGATCACTCGTATTTGCCATATTATTTGCGTAAGTATTACGGCTTGCAGACGCACGAAGAAAGTACGGATGTCTATGCCTATAATTTCTTCCGTCTGCTCTCTCGTGCAAAGAAAATTACCATGACTTTTGCAGGGAGCGAAACGAGCAAGAATAGTAAAACCATGTCGCGTTTTGTCAAGCAAATTATGGCAAGCGATAATTTCCGCGTTACCAAACATTTACTTCTGGAGCCGAATGACAGTAAGATTATCGTGCCGGTTGAGCAATTGACGAATATTGAGTCTGATAAGGAGCAGCCTAAACTGTCGCCTTCCGCGATTAACACCTTCCGCGAGTGCGAGATGAAGTATTTCCTCCACTACAGAATGGGAATTCACGAATTGGAGGAAGAAGATGTGCTTTTATCTCATTCTGAATTGGGTATATACGTACACGACGCACTGGAAGAGTTGTATTCGCGCTACAATGATATAGCCATGATTTCTGACCCGATTAACTGGTCGGAAATAAAGCATTTAGAGGGTCTGCAGGAAAATCATCCGCTGGAGTTCACAACGATAACAACATATATCTCCCGTATTGTGGCGGCTGACAGAAAACTTGCTAAACAAGGACTTGAGATATTGGAGACAGAAAGATGGCACTATCTTAATCTTAATATTCCGGAACATGGTGTCGTTCAAATTGGCGGCAAACTTGACAGAGTGGATAGAATAGGCGGACAAATCCGCATTGTAGATTACAAAACGGGTTCGCTTAAGAAAGATAATGAGCTCCAAATTAACATCTATCGCTTGGCTTATCATCAAGAAAAAGGTATAGAACCAACAGCGGTATTGTATCTCTGTAAGAATAAACCTGACGAGTTAGTACATGAGGTGCAAATGGGTGATGAACAGGCATTTATCAGCACACTCTCTGAAACTATTCATGCTATGCTGTCACTTGAAAAACCTCAATTGGCAGAGAAGGAAGATGCGTGTCGCTACTGCCCATACCAAATTCTCTGTAACAGGCATCCGATTGACCTGTAATAATTTGCGACTACCAAGTATCAATTTTGCTAAAAAACGAAGAAAAAATATTTTTTCTTTGAAAATATTTGCGTATTCCAAAATAAAGCAGTACTTTTGCACGCTTTTTTGCGCGGACTATGGAAAATGTTATCAATCTGGACCAATTAGAACCGGGTATTCATACCTTTGATATTCATCTGGATAGTGCCTATTTACAGAGCATAGAGAAGACTGAATTACTTGGCGGAGAGATTGATGCAAAGGCAACATTGAACCTCCTGCCAAAGGGTTTTGAGCTCACGATGACAGTGCACGGAGTAGTGAGTGTCACCTGCGACAGATGCCTTGAACCTATGGACATAGCCGTTTCCGCTGAAGACGACATGACAGCAGATGCTGTGGATGCCATAAGCGAGAATAAAAAAGGTAACTTGGTTAACCTCAACTGGTTAGCCTATGAATTGACAGTAGTTAATCTTCCAATAGTGCATAGTCACCAAAATGGTGGTTGTAATCCAGAAATGGATAACCTTCTCCAAAACCACCTCTGCACGACGGAAGAGCCCGAAGCATAAATAACAGAATAAACTAACGAGTAAAATAAAGAATTATGGCACATCCTAAAAGAAGACAATCGCACACCAGACAAGCGAAACGTCGTACCCATGACGTCGCTAAGATGCCGGCATTAGCCATTTGCCCAAACTGTGGTGCACATTACATTTATCACACTGTTTGCCCAAGTTGCGGTTACTACCGTGGTAAACTCGCTGTGGAGCAAGCTGCTGAAGCATAAATGTACTTGATCCCAACCAACAACTCGCCTCAAGGTAACTTGGGGCGGTTGTTGCGTAAATCGACCAAAACCTCAACTAGAATACTTAATCAAATATGCAGCCCGTGAGGGTAGTTTTTTAAATTTTAAACACGATGTTCGATAGTAACAATTTCTCCCGCCGTCCGGGAGGCTTCCGTCAGAGCGAGAGCCCGCGTGAGCAAAATGGACAATTCAATGGTGGACATAAACGTCAGCGTTTCGTACGCGGCGCAGAAAAAGTAGAAGGCCGTCCCGCATTTGGTGAACACACACAACGTCCACGTTTTAATCCTAATAGTACTGACCGCCCTGCCTACGGAGAACGTACGCAGCGTCATACTTTTGGTGCTCGTAATGGACAGCACCCTGCTTTTGGCAACCATCAACAACGCCCAGCTAATAGACCTAAACCTCAGCGCAACGCAGGTGTCTATAGCCAGAAAAAACGTATCGAATATGCACAACGCATAGAAGATCCGACTAAACCTATTCGCTTGAACAAATATCTTGCTAACGCAGGTATATGCAGCCGCCGTGAAGCTGATGACTTCATCCAAGCGGGTGTGATATCTGTGAATGGTGAAATCGTTTCCTCTCTTGGTGCAAAAGTGCTTCCGACAGACAAAGTCATGTTCCACGACCAACCGGTTAAGCGCGAACATCTTGTCTATCTGCTGCTCAATAAGCCGAAGAATACCGTTACCACAACTGACGACCCGGAAGAACGTCGCACTGTTATGGATATCGTTCGTACTGCATGTGCTGAGCGTATATATCCTGTAGGGCGTCTCGACCGCAACACCACTGGTGTGCTTCTGCTCACTAACGATGGTGATTTGGCAGCCAAGTTGACACACCCTAAGTTCGGCAAAAAGAAAATATACGCCGTGACTCTGGATCGTGAGTTAGATGAGGCAGATGAGACTGTAATACGCAACGGTATTACCCTTGATGACGAGAAAATAGTGCCTGATGCACTTGAGTTCCCGAAAGAGGACCGTAAGCACTTGGGCCTGGAAATCCACTCCGGCCAAAATCGTGTAGTACGTCGTATCTTCGAAAAAGTTGGTTATAAAGTGACGGCACTTGACCGCGTTAGCTTTGCAGGCTTGACGAAGAAAAATGTGGCTCGTGGTCATTACCGCTTCCTCACGCAGAAAGAGGTACAAATGCTGCAAATGGGTGCGTTTGAATAAGTCAATATATAATAAGGTATTAGTGCTGCTAATTGCAGCTTTCAGTAGCGTGTCACTTGCTTCTGCCGAAAGGGTGGATGCAAGTGATTCGCGTATCACATGGGTTGGCCGAACAAATTTTGACTATAATGGTTCGGTTTCTTTTGACTGGACTGGCATCTACTGTCGTATTCGTTGCACAGGTGACACTTTGCGTCTACATATTGCTGATACGAAACGCAACTATTTTAATGTGTACATCGACCGAGAGATGAGCGACGAACCATCGCAAATAATTGCTACAATGGGAGATAGTATCTATACCTTCCCTCTCTGCCGTTGCCGTAAAGCGCATAATATTACGCTGCAGAAACGTACCGAAGCAGAGCAGGGGAGAACCACTATCTTCTATGCTGAAACCAATGGCCATTTCCTGCAAGCAGAACCACTGCGCAATCGTCAAATAGAGTTTATAGGTGATAGTTACACTTGCGGTTACGGTATTGAAGACACCGATTCTACGGCCCACTTTTCCCCGGAAACGGAGAATGTGTGCAAGACATATGCATCTATAATTGCACATAAACTCAATGCTGACTATCAGGTCATCGCGCATTCGGGAATGGGTATCTGTCGTAATTACAACTCCAAGTTCCCCGGATGGACAATGCCAAAGCGCTACAAATTCCGTTTTGATATGGATTCTATTGACAATCCATGGTATGGTAACAGTGAGTGGTGTCCAATGACGGTTATTTTGCTCGGTGGCAATGATTTCTCATGCGGCGTTACACCCGATTATACACAGTTCCGTGATGCTTATTTCAGCCTTCTTAATGAATTGCCGGATAGCATGATAGTTCTATGCTGCACCAAGACCAAGGACACTGAACTCAGCCGTTATGTAGAGCGTGTAGTACTGGAGTGTAACCATCCAAATGCCTATTTTTTCGCCTGTGACTTTGATGCTTACACGAACCATCGCCGCGATTTAGGTGCCGACAAGCACCCTAACGAAAGAGCGCACCGACGTTTAGCGGAGCAAATATATTCGTTTATAAAAAAGTTTTGGTAAACTTTTCGGCAATACCGCCGTTACTCCTTTTCCTTAATAATTCCCGCCTGATATGCTGCTAATAGTTGCTGCAAGTCTAAGACTTGTCGCTGAAGTTCTTTGCCTAAATCTGTATCTTTAATCAGCATTCGGCAACCTGTGAAATCCTGCAATAATGTGCGAGAATTAATATCGCTGCCAGAAATTATAGCCTGTTCACGGCTCTCAAATTCCTCATGCTCAACGAGTTGGATACCATGACTATTGTAGATAAGGGTATAACCTGCGATACCTGTTTTCTCTTGATATGGCTTTGAGAAACCGCCGTCTATAACAAACCGTTTACCTTCTGCACGCATAGGTGTTTCACCTTTGATGGTCCGAACAGGAATATGTCCGTTGATGATGCGTCCTTGTTCCGGGTTTAAGCCAAATTCGGCCAATATCTTCTCACAGATATCCTTTCGATCGGCAAGGGTATAGTATGCACCTTTCTTCTCTGCATCAAGTTCTTTATCTTTGATAAAGTATCGTTCAAATGTTGTCATCTTATCCTTGTTATACAACGGAGAACCTTCACCACACCACAAGTACAGCATATAATCCAGTGCATTGTCCTTTTCTTTACCTTTTCCGTAATAGGCCTGCCGTATAACTTCGTCAATACGCTCCATTAGAGCACGTCCTTTTACTCGTTTACCGCAAACATCCACTTCCATGAATGAGCCATCCTCGTTAAGCGGAATAGCCGCGTGGTAGAGGAGGAAGCCGTTGCGTACCAAGAATAGAGAACCATGCTGATACAACATTTTGAGATGACGTTGCATCTTTTCCGACTTGCGGAAGGAGCGCTCTAATTGTGTCATCAACTCTTGTTCTTCCTGTGACAAAGCATATGGGGCAGCTGGATTGATCGTAGGTAAATTGCTGTCTGTCAGAGGATAATTCTTGCCGTTAATAGTTATCGTGCCCTCGCCGTAGTTAATCTTGTCCAACAACAGGCGATCGTCCATTTTCCATTCCGGATGACGTAAAATCGTTTGTCCTTCAAGTTTGAACTGAATAATTGATATGGCCTTGTGCATCTTAGCCATGAGTTGGGCAGAACGTGTCAGGCGCGGGTTATTCTCAAAGTCTTTGGTTTGCCAGATAGTGCATGGGTCGTTTCCATAGGTCTCCATCGCGAAATTAGCTAATGGCAGCAGGTTTATGCCGTAACCTTCTTCCAGCGTCTCAATATTAGCGTAGCGCATGCTCACACGAATAACCGTTGCAATCAGTGCTGAGTTGCCTGCTGCTGCGCCCATCCATTCGATATCGTGGTTACCCCACTGAATATCGTAATCATGGATGGTAGAAAGCACTTGCATAATCTTGTCCGCGCCAGGTCCACGATCGAAGATATCACCCACCACATGGATTGTGTCTATTGTCAAACCATGAATAAGGTACGATATCTGTATCAGCAAATCTTCTGCGCTGCCTGTCTCGATAATGCCATCTATAATCGCGTTGAAGTAATCCGATCTGTCGTGCTCAATGCTGGATTCATGCAGCAACTCTTCGATTACGTAGGCAAAGGATGGTGGCAGCAGTTTGCGCACTTTCGAGCGTGTGTACTTAACTGTTACCGCACGAGCTACGTCGGTCACTTGATGCAAACGGCGTTGATACCACTCGCGCATGGTCTTTATACCTACACCTTCATCGGAGAGGCTCAGCTTACCATTATGCAGGTACTCGATACGCTCGTCAGGGTAGTAAATGAGTGCACACAACGCCCGTTTCTCCGCTTCAGGAAGCGTCTCCCCGTAGATATCGTCCACCTTGCGACGTACTACACCGGATGCGTTTTTAATCATATGAATAAACGCATTGCTGGCACCATGTAGGTCGCTAACAAAATGCTCCGTGCCTTTGGGTAAACTCATAATGGCACGCAGGTTAATCATTTCAGACACTACGGCATTGCTGTTCGGAAATTTTTCACTAAGTAGCCGTAAATAGCGCTCGTCAGGTTGCATATTATAATCTTTCAAGTTCTACAGTGAAATGTCTCATTAGCGGTGCTTCTTTCACAATCTTCAAGCCGCGAGTAATGCTCTCTCTGCGGTCATAAACGTTCTTCAGCGCCGCCGCAATAACGTCCATATGATTGTTTGTATAAACTCGACGCGGGATGCACAATCGTACAAAATCAAGGCCTCCAAAGCGGTTCTCGCGCGTCACTGGATCTCTGTCCGCAAGAATATAACCAATTTCACAGGAACGAATACCGGCCTCTAAATATAACTCGCAAGTTAATGTTTGAGCCGGAAATTCCTCTTTCGGTATCTTCGTCAAAATCTTATCGGCATCGATAAAGATCGCGTGTCCGCCTGCAGGACGCTGGTAGGGAATGCCGTATTCGTCCAACTTAGACGCCAAATACTGCACTTGGCGGATACGTGTGTCCAACATATCGAACTCTGTGTTCTCCATCAGTCCTACAGCCAGAGCTGCCATATCGCGACCATTCATTCCGCCATATGTGATGAAGCCTTCGAACGGAATACAATACTGCTTACAACCTTCGTACCAGTCCTCTTTGTTCGTGGCGATGAAACCGCCCATGTTCACAAGACCGTCTTTCTTTGACGACATCGTCATGGAGTCCACATAACTGAACATCTCTTTCGTGATCTCCTTAATGCTCTTGTCGGCATAACCCGGTTCGCGAGTCTTGATGAAATAAGCATTCTCCGCAAAGCGCGCAGAGTCCATGTTCACGGGAACACCGTACTTATGGCATAGCTCGCACGTGGCTTTGATATTAGCCATGGAGACAGGCTGACCGCCTACGGTGTTATTTGTGATTGTCAGCACCATAAACGGAACGTTCCCCTCGTTCTCTTTCAGCACTTTCTCCAGTTTCTCAAGCCCTACATTACCCTTGAACGGAGCTTCTAACTGCGTGTCACGTGCCTCGTCGCAGGTCACGTCTATAGCAAAAGCCTTGCGTGCCTCAATATGACCTTTCGTCGTGTCAAAATGCGCATTACCGGGTATAACTTGGCCGGGTTTCACCAAGTGTGAGAACAGCACGTTCTCAGCTGCACGACCTTGGTGCGTAGGAATAACATACTTGAATCCTGTAAGTGACGTGATTACATCCTTGAGCTCAAAGAACGAACGTGCACCGGAATAACTCTCGTCGCCGGTCATCATGGCTGCCCATTGGCGGTCTGACATGCTGCCTGTTCCGGAGTCGGTCAATAGGTCGATATACACTTGCTCCGAACGGAGAAGGAAAACATTGTTTTTAGCCTTGCGAAGCCATTCTTCGCGTTCTTTACGAGTGGATTTGTGTATGGGTTCAACCATCTTAATCTTCCACGATTCTGCAAAAGGTAGTTCCATGGTATAAGTATCAAATGAAAAAATCGCTGCAAAGATAGTATATTTTTTGCATACATGCAAACAATTTGCATACTTTTTTTGCATATCTCGAAAAAATACACTGCTTTTGCGGCATGATTGCGAGAGGAAATATATTTCTATCTGTTGTTTTAATTGTCTGTTTATTGCTGATGGGCTATTCTTCTCAGCCGTTCTTCTCAGCCGTTCCACTCGAAGTGAATCCACAACATTAACACCTCATCAACACAGGATTAACACAGGATTAACACAGGATAATACGGCTCCTACTATAAGGCTCAACTCTACAAATACTTAACTCCTGACCTGACGATTGAACTTTTTTAACGCTTTCTGCATTTTTTTTTGCATATATCAAATAAAAGCAGTACTTTTGCAGGCAATATGTATCTATTTTATACACCGGAGATAGTGGGTGGCGCGGAAGAAATTGGTAAGCGCTATTGTTTGGATGCGGAGGAGTCCGCTCACTGCGTTCGTGTGCTGCGTTACGACAGGGGAGACGAGATACTGCTGACAAATGGCAAGGGAATGACCTACACGGGACGGATAACGAATCCGAATCCGAAGCGCTGTGAGCTGGAGGTGCTGACTGCCGAGAAACAGACTAAGCATCACAGCAATTATATCCATATCGCTATTGCGCCGACGAAAAACATTGAGCGTATTGAGTGGTTCGTGGAAAAGTGCACGGAGATAGGAGTAGATGAAATAACGCCTCTCTTATGCCGTTACTCGGAGCGCAAACAGTTGCGGGTAGATAGGCTGCAAAAAGTGATACTGTCGGCTGCAAAACAGTCTTTGACGCCATATTTGCCAAAGCTGAACGAGTTGACAGATTGCAAGGAGTTTATAAAAAACGCCGACGAGCAGACACGTTTTATAGCTCATTGTTATAAAGAGGATAAAAGAGAACTACGGAACGAGATAAAGCCTAGCAAGAGTGTGGTGGTGATGATTGGTCCTGAAGGGGATTTTAGCGAAGAAGAGATTGCCACAGCGCTTGAAAACGGTTTTGTGCCGGTTAGCCTTGGAGACAGCCGCTTACGCACAGAAACAGCAGGAATAGTCGCTTGCCATATTTGCAACCTATTTAGTATATGATAGATAGACTGATAGAAATAGATAAGAGCTGGTTATTGGCAATTAATGGTGCCCATTGCGAGTGGCTGGATGTAATCATGTGGTACATCAGTCAAGCGTGGATATGGATACCACTATACGCCGTGCTGATAGGTCTGCTAATGTGGAAGTTTGGTTGGAAACGTGCTCTGCTGTACACGGTAGCGTTAGTAGCGGCTGTAGGTCTGAGCGACTGGATTTCGTCAGGATTGATAAAGCATTGGGTATGTCGTCCTCGTCCTACACATGAGCCGACTTTGGAAGGGCTGGTACATATCGTAAACGGCTATGTAGGTGGGCAATACGGCTTTGTGAGCTCCCATGCAGCGAATACAATGAGTCTTGCGGTGTTGTTTGGGTTAATATGGAACAAAATCAGCCGCCAAGGATGGTGGCTGATGATATATGTCGCAGTAAACTGCTATAGTCGGATGTACTTAGGAGTACATTATCCGGGTGATATTATCGGCGGTTTAATAGTCGGAACGATTATAGCATTGATTGTCTACGGTTTATTGAATCAGGTCGAGAGGGTGCGTAAGGTGCATGAGGATGACGAGGCTTGTCTACCTTCTGGTTCATGAACTTATTATACTGCTCTGGCGTAAGGATATTTTTGAGTTCTGACATAAAGAGCTGAAGGCCATCGAACTCCTGCGCCCGCGTTTGTCCTGCCTCACGTCGTTTGTTATGGCGTACGTTGATACGATAAAGCGAGTCAATAACCATGGAGTCTTTGAGATTGAGTTCTCGAATAAGCATAACTGTTTGTTTACGAGCTATTTCCTCAGGTGTCCTTTTAGGTTGATCGGACGAAAAAGATGAAGACTGAGCATTAACTAACACAGCCGTACATACAAGCATTATAGCCAAATAACAATATCTCATACACAAAAATCTACCACAAAAATCGTGCCGCAAGGTGCTGAAAGTGGAAAAAAGTGATGCAATTTGAACGATTTATAGCAGAAAGGTTGTATTTTTCACAACAAACGGAGAGCAGGTCATCCCGTCCTGCTGTTCGTGTAGCCTTAGCAGGACTTATCATCGGCGTGATGGTGATGATTATAACCGTTTGCGTGGTGGTTGGCTTTAAGCAGACTGTAACGGATAAAGTGGTTGGTTTTGCGGCGCATTTGCGTGTAGTGAACTTCGAAAACAACAATACGTTTGAATTGAGTCCAATCATGGCGAGCGATTCGATGCTCCAGGCATTGGGTGCCTTACCGCATATAGAAAGTGTGAACACGTTTGTCACGAAGCCCGGCATACTGAAGACAGACGAGGCGTTTCAAGGGATTGTTTTCAAGGGAACAACATATTGGACGTATTTTGAGGACAACCTGATAGAAGGGCATTTGCCGGAGAAAGAGAACGAGGTGGTATTGTCGCGTAAGTTATGCGATTTGATGGAATTAAGCGTTGGGGACGCTGTGCTGAGTTATTTCGTTGGCGAGAACGTCAAAGTGCGCAAGTTCGTTGTATCTGGTATTTATCGTACAGGTTTCACTGAATTCGATGAGCGTTTTATCCTTGGTCAAATGGACGTGGTGAGACATTTGAACGGGTGGAGTGATGATGAGGTTTCTGGTATAGAATTGCGAGTTGATAATCTGCGCAATCTGTATGAAGCATCGGATTATGTGTTCTTTGCAACAGCGAACCGCCTTGACGAAAAAGGAAACGGCTACTACATGGAAACAATGGAACAACTCAACCCGCAAGTGTTCTCCTGGCTGGATCTATTGGATATGAACGTGGTTATCATTATCCTACTCATGCTTGCTGTTTCTGGCTTTAATATTATTTCTGGATTGATTATCCTGATTTTGGATTCGATACAATTAGTAGGCGTTCTGAAGGCATTAGGCGCGACAAACAAACAAGTTCGTGGCGTCTTTATTACGCAGGGTGTGATGCTGATTGGAAAGGGCGTGATATGGGGCAACGTGATAGGTTTAGCACTTTGTGCTATACAGTATTGGTTCCGCGTGCTTCCTCTCGATGCTGCAACGTATTATGTAAACTATGTGCCAATTGCTTTTCCTGTCGGTTGGTTGCTGCTTCTGAATGTGGGAACAATATTGGTTTCTACGGTGATACTGCTTGCACCTAGTGCGATTGTGAAGAAAGTATCCCCGGCTGAGGTGATGCGGTTTGAATAGTAAAAGATATATGGTGTTTAGGACAGAAATAGAGATTAAAAAAGCGCCGTGGGAGATTGCGTATCAGGATAGGATAGCGCTATTGGGTTCATGCTTTAGCGATAACATAGCCCGCAAGATGTGCGAGTTTTATTTTCAAGTGACCTGCAATCCATCAGGAACACTCTATAATCCTATATCAATAGCTCACCACATTGACGATGTTGCGCCTAAAGCGGATGTGGTAATCATAACTTTCGGAACGGCTTGGGTGTACGTGGATAAAGCTACAAACGAAGTGGTCGATAATTGTCAGAAACGTCCAGCATCAGACTTTATTCGTCGTAGGTTGAGCGTGGAAGATATTGTATCGCTATGGCAACCTATTATTAAGCGCTATGCGGACAAGCGCTTTATCTTCACCGTTTCTCCTATACGGCATATAAAAGACGGTTTGCATGAGAATAACTTGAGCAAAGCTATTCTGCATTTAGCCGTTGAGCAACTCATTCAATCTTCAATATCCAATATCCAATATTCCATCTATTTCCCTGCCTACGAGATAATTATGGACGAATTGCGTGACTATCGCTTCTATTCGGATGATATGCTACATCCGAGTCCTGTGGCGATAGCATATATCTGGCAGCGCTTCGTTGATGCGTTTATAGGTTCAGGAACCAGGAAAGAGATGGAGAATCTTCATGCTTTGTGGCAGAATCTCAACCATCGTTCGTTGCATCCGGGAAGTGCGGAAGACATCGCATTCAAAAAACGCACAGAGGAAGAACTCCGTGCGCTTCAGATAAGGTATCCGTGGTTAAGTAAGTTGTCAGATTCTCTCTAAAGAGCTGAGCTTCATCCATCCAACATTATTTCCTACATGTATATTACACCATTCTCCTAAGGTCTCGTGAATGATGACCTTGGTGCCTTCGTGAAGGGTGAATAGTTCTGTTCCGGAACGGTCAGGCGATGCTTTGACGTTAACAATGCCTTGCGTAATGATAGCTTCCTCACGAATGGTATCCCTGCGATGGAGACTTCCAGCATTGGCACAAGCGCACACAGAGATGAAAAGCGCAATAAGGGCTGTATAGAACGACGTTTTGCGTAACCATTGTTCTTTACTGAGTGCGAAGAGTAGAGCACCGATAAGAACAATGAAAAAAGTGATGATACTTAATATCATCCAAGTCGTCTCACGCATAGTATTGCGGAGGGATTGAAGCCAGGACTTGATGAAAAACGCTTGGTTATCCTCCACATTATCAATAATCCGACTCTGTGCAAAGGCGAGGTTGTATTTCGCATCTTTATTGCGCGGATCAAGACGTAGGCAGCGCTCATAAGCCAAAATAGCTTTTGCTAATTCGTCTTGCTTAAAATACGCATTCCCTAAATTATAATATACTTCCGAGTTAGGCTGTTCGGCAATAATCTCCTCGTAAGCCTTAGCGGCTTCGGCATAGTTACCGTCGGAATACAGCTGATTCGCTTCGCTAAAAAGCGCGACTAAACATATCAATAGCAGTTTCATAACTTCTGATTTTCGAGTTGGTTAATAATTTCCGTCGTACGGTCATAAAGCAGCTGCATCTGGCTATCTGCTGAAGGTGCATAACGTGCGAACTCTGCGGTTGCAATCACGTTTTTGACTTCTGTAATCAGTTCATCCGGTACATGTTTGGTATGCAAAATCTCAGCTATTGTGTCCTTGCTCAAGTCGGCTGTCGGAATAGAAAGCCGGTCGGACAAATAACTAACTGCAGCGCGCTCAATCTCCTCATAAAAAGAGGCTTTATTGCCCTCCGCAAGAAGCTTGGAAGCTGCTTTGAGACGTTTTTGTGCCACCTTATTAGCACGTTTATAGCGCACACGCGTGATGTCGGCATTCTCGCGAATCTGTTTGCGGAATATAACTAAAAGAACAATGGCAATCAGTAGTGGAATAAGGTAGTACAACCAATATCTCAGTGAACCGAATACCAATTTTGCAGGCTGATAACTAACTCCCGAATGCTCACTGCTATGGATATAACGAATATCGGAACCAAACTGCTGTACATCTTCTTTATTAACAAAATTCTGCACAATAGCTTGCGTTGCTTCATCGCTGCCGGCGCCTTTTGTTACGTGTAAGGTGTACTCAGGCGTTGTCAGCGTTTTATACTGATTATCTTGGGTATCAAAGTAAGAATAGGCGATAGCCGGAATAACGTATTCACCGCTGGCACGTGGAATGGCGAGGTATTCAATCTCTTTCTTTCCTGAAACGCCGGAAGTGGTGGTCTTAAAGTTATTGTTCACTTTGGGATCGTATGCCTCAAATCCTTCTGGCCAGTCGATAGCCGGCGTCTTGAGCAGTTTCATGTTACCTGAGCCCTGGATATCGATCTTGATGGTCACGGCTTCGTTGGTTTTGAGTTCGGTGGACGAAATAGATGATGCCATAGTGAAGCGTCCTACACCGCCGGAGAATCCGGCTGGTTTGCCCGAAGGAAGTGCTGATACGTGAATAGTGACACCTGGAGCCTTAAGCGCCTTGGTGACATTGGTATAGGAGCCGAAGAAATCATCAAAGATGGAACGTACTTGTGAACGGGTCTGCACGCGTAAAACGGCTTCAAACGTGGCAGGGTCAATGACGATATCGCCGCTGTGTTGCGGGTAAAGGAGTGTGCGATAGAGTGTAGCGGTCTGGTAGTTGCGACCATTGTAGTGCTCCAACTCGGTCTGTATCTCACTTTGCTCAATGTCCTGTTTGAGGAAACCGGTATATTCAGGTAACTTGGTGTTATTGGTCAGTTGCGCCACATCCACCCCTGCAAAGTAAAGTTTGTAGGAGAGTAGGATGGCCTCCTGCTCATGCACCTTGGTTTTGCTCACAATCGTGCGAACAAAGATGTTCTCTGACGAAGTTTGTGCCGATGTTTGCGACGATTGGCTTGCCGTTTGTCTGCCTGCAGTGGATGATTGACTACTGGATGTTGGTTGCTCATCTGCCGGGAGTACAGTTATACGCACACCATTAGAGGTGTATTGTTCACCGCTGACGGTCACTTTAGCAGGTGGAAGGGTAAAACTACCTTCCTTTGTCGCCATAAGCGTGTAGGTGTACGTTTGTTGGAAAGTCGAAGTGCGCTTGCCGTTGATGAACGAGGTGGACGATGACTGCGATGTGTACGGACCTGCCAAATAATCGAAGTCAGCGAACTCCGGTGCTTGAAGGTCTTTTGCGCGCTGGTTGACGGAATAAGTCAATTGGAAGGGCTTACCTACAACCACTTGCGACGGTGCTTGAGCACGGAACTCCACTTCTTCTGCACATACACTTAAAGTGATGCTTAATAATAGTGTTATATATAAAATCTTTCTCATATTCTACCATTCTTTCTCTACGCGTCGCTTAGAGCCTTGTTGACGCTGTAGTTTCTCTTGTGTTTCTTGTTCGTCCTGTTCCAATGCTTGTAGAATCTGCTCAGCGGTTTCTTGATCCATCTGCTGCTCATCCTGTTGTTGCTGTTGTTGTTCTTGTTGCTGCTGATCCTGATTCTGTTGGTCTTGATTTTGCTCTTGCTGCTGTTGCTGCTGATCCTGATTTTGTTGTTGGTTTTGGTTCTGCTGATTTTGTTGCTGCTGTTGTTGCTGGAGCAGTTGCATAGCCTTCACCATGTTGTAACGCGTGTCATTATCCTTTGGATTAGCGCGCAAGGACTGTTGGTAGGCAGTAATAGCTTTTTCGTATTGTTGTTGTGCGAAGAGGCTGTTTCCCAAGTTATGATAGGTCTGCGCAGCTTTTTGCCTGTCTTTTTTAGCATCGACGAATTGTGCCGCTTTGACAAATTCTTCTGCTGCTTCCGGGTATTTATTTTGCCGGAAGAGGGAATTTCCCAAGTTATAATGAGCCTCGTAAGACTGGTTGTTTTTCTCCAGTCCGCGACGGTAATCCACTTCGGATTCAGCAAAATTATCTTTCTTGTATTCACGATTACCATGACGCACATCGGGGGCTTCTTTCTGCGCCATCAATGGTGAAAGGTGAAAGGTGAAAGGTAAAAGGATTACGGCTAATATTATAAGTATGCGTTTCATTTCTCTCCGAATATATCTATGCGGCTGAGCGCTTTGTTTTTACGATTAAAGATAAAGAAGTCTGCAATAAGTATCAGCAACGCAAGGAGTACAAAACCTTGATATTGCTCATTGTAATCCGCATATACCTTGGTTTCTAACTCGGAGGTTGCGAGATCGTCCAACTCCTTTTGTATGGCGCGTGTAGCGGTATTGGTATTGTCACAGCGAACGTAAATGCCTTGTCCGGCTTGTGCTATCTCACGGCACATATCTTCGTTGAGTTTGGATACCACCACATTGCCGTTTCTGTCTTTACGGAAATTGTTCGTTCCTGGGATTGGAATAGGACTACCATCCGGTTTACCGATACCTACAACGAACACCTTTATCCCTTGTTCAACAGCTGCTTTGGCAGCTGCGAGAGCGTCGTCCTCGTGGTTTTCACCATCTGTAATAAGGATTATCGCGCGTGAGACTTCTTTGTCTGCTTCCCCAAAAGCACGAACGGACGTAAGAATAGCATCACCGATAGCGGTACCTTGCGTCTTAATCATATTGGGATTGATGGTACTGAGGAACATCTTTGCACTCACGTAATCGCATGTGATAGGCAGTTGGATATAGGCTTGTCCGGCAAAGACAATCAGTCCCACTTTGTCGTCCACCATATTGTCAATGAGCTTGCTAAGCATCTGTTTAGCGCGATCCAGACGGTTAGGCGCTACGTCTTCAGCAAGCATTGAATTGGATATATCAAGTGCCACCATCACTTCAATACCTTGTCGGTGGATAGTCTTTTCTTTCTGTCCGTACTGTGGACGTGCAGCGGCGATGATTAGGAGCACGAGAGCAAGCATCACCAGACCGAACTTAATAGCAGGGCGGATGCGTGACACATTAGGCATCAAGTCGTTCACTAACTCCTCGTCACCAAACTCTTTCATTTGGCGTCGCTTACGCTGCACAATGGCAATATAGCCTGCTACAAAAACAGGTATTAGCAGCAACAGCCATAAGTATTCTATATGTGCAAAACGAAACATAGTCTTAGTTACTCAAAGTCTTTAATACAAAATATCTTAGCAGTACTTCGGCAATGAGGCAGAGTAGGGCAGCCAGAATCCATGGAGCAAAGTTCTCCGTGCGTTTGGAGTACTCGCGTACCCGCATCTTGGTTTTCTCCAACTGGTCAATCTGCTCATAAATACGTTTGAGCGAAGTGTTGTCTGTAGCGCGGAAGTACTCACCACCTGTCGTGGAAGCGATATTGCGTAGCGTCACTTCGTCAAACTCCGAATCCATCGTCATATACTGCGTGCCCATAGGCGTTTGCACTGGTACGCGTGCTTGGCCGTGACTGCCCACACCTACTGCATACACGCGAATACCGAAGGTCTTGGCTATTTCAGCAGCCGTCATAGGGTCAATATCGCCGCGGTTATTACTTCCGTCCGTCAACAGAATAATCACTTTGGACTTGGTCTGCGAATCTTTCATACGGTTTACGCAGTTAGCCAGACCCAAGCCTATAGCTGTTCCGTCCTCGATCATACCGAACTTCACAGCGCGGAAGAGATTAACCAATGCGGCATGGTCAGTAGTCAACGGACATTGTGTAAAGGACTCTCCTGCAAACACTACCAGACCTATCTGGTCGTTCGGACGCGCAATGACGAAATCTGTTGCTACATTCTTCGCCGCTTCCAAACGGTTGGGCTTGAGGTCTTCGGCTAACATCGTACCGGATACGTCCAAAGCCATCATTATGTCAATACCTTCAGTTGATTCGGAACTCCATTTATTACTCAATTGCGGACGCGCTAAGGCAATGGATAAGCATGTAATCAGCAGCACACGAAGTACAAAAGGAACATGGAGTAAATAGATTCGTGCACTCCTCTGCTGGCGTGATAACGATTGTGCCGATGACACTTGAATGCTCGCATCTTGGTCATGCAAACGCCATATATACCAGCCGATTACGGGAATCAGAAGTAGCAGTAAAAATAAATATGCGGGACTTGCAAAGGTCATACAGTTTCCTCCTTTTCTTCTTCAGTTTGTTCCGGAGTCGTTTCATGAACAAATGTATAGGCAGTACGTAGTGCCATCTCGTTCTCGTCCGGAGTGGTGGTCCACTTGGCGAATTTGACAAGGTCTGCTAATGATAGCATCTTGCGTAACTGTTCGAACAAGTCTCTCTTTTCGCTCAAAATTGGCTTCATGGCGCGAAGTGTCTCGTCAGAAGTCTTTTCAGACGAACGGACATCGAACCGTGCACCTATATATTCGCGCACCACGTCGGTCAATTCCGTATGATACTCTTTCACTTGACCGGACTGCCAAATCTTCGCTTCTTTGATTTGATCCAGTTTTTCCAATGCCACTTCTTCTGCAGGACGGGCAGGCTCAGCAGGTTTCTCAGGAATAACGCCTTTGCGCTTACCGATAAATACGTACAAGTAGTAACTGCCTATGCCTAAGCCGATTAGAAGTATTGCTAATAGTATCCATCGGAAGATGCCCCACAGCCAGATTGGTGCTTTAGCAATGGGTTTGATATCCGTTATTGCAAGTGTCGTGTCAATCTCGAAGGGTTGAATGACATTAAACGTCATCCCTTCCGACCAAAACGTGTCTTCACCTGACACAAAGGGCAGCGGATTAATGTAGAACAACGAATCTTTGAACGACGTTACGGTCAGCGTCTGATTGAGTTGATAGCGGCCGTCTTTCAGTTTGGTCGTATCTACATTCGTGCGTTCTACGATTTCAATCTCTGGTATCAGCGTTTCACCGTAAACAGGCATTTGCACCTGTTCCGACGGGTCACATGTCGCTTGTAGGTGTATGTTTGTCTGGTCGCCGATGAACAGGGTTGCTGAATCTATCGCTGCACTAACTACTATGGCTAATAAGATATTCATCTAAATAATGTCATTAATTTCTTCACAAAATCATCATCCGTCCTGATGGATACGGAGTTTGTGCCGGTTTTGGTCATCAGTAATTGGATACTCGCTTGTTGGTCAGCCCATTCTTGGTCATATGCTTTGCGCACATCTTCCACTGCCGTATCTACCCAAATACGCTTGCCTGTTTCGGCATCCTTGACCTTCAACAATCCTACATTGGGCATCTCGGCATCGCGACGGTCATATATTTGTATCAGGTTGATATCGTGACGGTTAGCAGAAATCATAAAGGCTTTCTCCATATTCTGCGCAGCCTCTTTATTCCGCCACCATTCGTTGATAAAGTCGGTTATAAGGAATGCCGTGCAACGACGTTTCTGTGCGTTCGTGAAGTACTCCAAAGCGTTTGCTATATCGGTGCCGGCAGATGTCGGCTCAAACGACAGTAACTCGCGAATGATGTGCAGCACATGGGTTTTACCTTTCTTGGCGGGAATAAATTTCTCTATTTTGTCTGAGAAGAATATCACACCCACTTTATCGTTGTTCTCAATGGTAGAGAATGCAAGGGTAGCAGCCACTTCCGCCATCATATCGCGCTTGGTTTGACTGATTGTTCCGAAGTTACGGCTTCCGCTCACATCGACAAGTAACATCACAGTCAGTTCGCGCTCTTCCTCAAACACCTTAATATATGGCTTGTTCAGTCGCGCTGTGACGTTCCAGTCGATACTGCGCACATCATCACCAGGCTGGTACTCACGCACTTCGCTAAAGGCCATTCCTCGACCTTTGAACTGGCTGTGATATTCACCGGCAAAGATGTTGCGACTAAGACCGCGCGTCTTAATCTCTATCTTCCTAACTTTTTGTAATAATTCTTCGCTAGTCATAAAACTTTTTACTTTCAACTAGGCGACTTCTTTCAACTTTTGACTTTCGACTTTTGACTTTCGACTATTAAGGCACTTGAACCGCGTTCAATACCTCGGTAATGATATCTTCCGTCGTCATGTTATTGGCTTCTGCCTCGTAAGTCAGACCAATACGGTGACGCAGTACGTCGTAGCAAACGGCGCGCACATCTTCCGGAATAACATAACCGCGACGGTGAATAAATGCGTAAGCACGAGCTGCCAGAGCCAAGTTGATACTTGCACGCGGACTACCGCCGAAGTTAATCATTGGTTTGAGTTTCTCTAAACCGTATTGTTCCGGCTGACGGGTTGCAAATACGATATCTACGATATATTTCTCAATCTTCTCGTCCAGATATACTTGACGAACGACTTCGCGCGCTTTGATAATGTCGGCGGTGGATAGGATAGGAGTGACTTTCTTGCGCTCGCCACCAATATTTTGGCGAATAATCTGTTGCTCCTCATCTTTCTTTGGATAGCCGATAACCACTTTCAGCATGAAACGGTCTGTTTGTGCTTCAGGAAGCGGGTAAGTTCCTTCTTGCTCAATTGGGTTCTGAGTTGCTAATACCAAGAACGGATCATCCAGTTTGAAGGTCTGCTCGCCGATAGTGATTTGGCGTTCCTGCATGGCTTCAAGCAAAGCTGATTGTACTTTAGCCGGCGCACGGTTAATCTCATCTGCCAACACAAAATTAGCGAAGATTGGACCGCGTTTGATTTTGAACTCTTCCGTCTTCTGGCTATATATCTGCGTGCCTAATACATCGGCAGGAAGCAAATCGGGAGTAAACTGGATACGGCTAAAATTAGCTTTGATAAGGTCAGCAAGCGTCTTGATGGCTAATGTTTTTGCCAAACCAGGAACACCTTCCAACAGAATGTGTCCGTCGCTCAACAGGCCTATAAGCAAGCTTTCTACTAAGTGCTTCTGACCTACAATTACTTGGTTCATTCCAAGTGTGAGGGTGTCCACAAAGGAACTTTCGCGCTCTATGCGCTCTTGCAATTCTCGAATATCGATTGTTGTTTCCATATAATGATAATTATAATTTTCTACTGCGAATATGCAAATTCTATGCCAAAAGCATAAGCATCAGTAAATTTCTACTATTTGTCGCTTAATACGTTTGGTTATTTCTTGCTTTTTTAGCGGCTTCACATTGTCCGTTTTTAGGCGTGTAACGCGTTGCGTGGCCTGAATCTTAAGTGGTATTTCCGCTTTCTTCGTGCCTAATAACTTGGCGTCTGCGCGCAGATTCTTCTCTAATATATATAGGTGTGCATCGCGTTCCTGGTAAATCGTATTAACAACCATGTGCGCATCGGCTTTGCGCAAGCGGAATTTCTCAATCTGTTGTTCGGACATGTTCAGCAGGTTCAGCATCTGGAGTTGGTCTGCATTCAGTTTGACGCCAAACGGAATATTGACATAGACATCGCCATTGGCGGAGAAGCGTTTGATGCGGAGGGTTTTCGAGTCCACTATATAATTATATACCAAACTATAGCGCACGATGCCGAAATAGTTCTTTTTGATAGTATGCTTCAGTACAGTCTCGCCTTCGGATTCGGTACTTACTGTCCAATGTTTAATGTCGTTAAGGCAGTCCTCAAACATATCGCGGACGTCTCCAAAAGCGAATAAAGCCTCATGAACCACCACTCCGGAGTCGATGGCGGTAGCCATTTTGCGCATATTCTTGTCCATTCGTTCCAAGGTCTCGCCCGCATAAATAGTATCTGCGCGCCGACGAATTTCCTGCTTGAAATAGCGTTTGCAGTATTCCGCAGCCATCTGGCAGGAGTCTTTGCCGTTTTGCTTTTGTCCGGGTAGCATTACCACACGCGCAATCATTTGTTCCATTCCCCATGGCTCATTCTCCGAGTCCATTCTCACGTCGCTCACAATGCGATATTCCGCGTTGGTTTTCGGAAAGTCCTTATCCATCTGCACATACACTTCATGTAGTAAAAGTGCCAACTGTTTGCGCTTGTTGCGTTGCTTGGAAGGCTTTGCTTCTACCACTAATTGCTCCAGGGCTATTGGTTGTTCTTTGAGAACGATGGTTGCTGTATCAACTAAGGCGGCAAGTGGCAGATTTTGTTTCTCGTAGCCAATAAACGAAATGATTACTCGGCTGGTAGGCAGTAGGTTACACTCGAACTCGTACCAACCGTCGTTATTTGTAGCTGTTCCAAGAACTGGATCGTCCATTGGATAAACTGTTGCATAACTAATCGGTTCGCCGGTTGTTGAAACAACTCGCCCAACGTATTTATCCGCTCTCAGAGCTGTGGAAAAAATGCTAATTATTCCTAATAATATATATAATCTTCTACGCATCATTTTTCTCCTTTTGTTCCTTGCTTTTCCATAAGCCTACAAAAACCGTGCAAAAATACAACAAAAAATGCACATACGCAAATTTTTGGGTATTTTTCGCCGAATAAAATGAAAATGCCCATATTTTATTTGCACAATTCAAAAAAAAGCAGTATCTTTGCAGCCGAGTTTAACCTCGTCCCCACTCCGGACGTAAAATGGAGCACGTCAGACCTTAGACGTTAAATGGGGTGACATAAGAATTATAGCGTAATAAGCCAAACTTGATTTGTTGAAACTTCGACAATTTTAACAAATTATTAGTAATTCAAGTACGGTTTCTGCGCGCTCACGTTAATAGCGTGAGTTTTCCGTGCGTAAGTTTGAATTACTAAGGTAGTCGAAGACCTCAAGACATCAAATGAAGCGAGTGAAAGCCTACGCTTTTTATGTGTGTATATGCACAAATATGTTATAAATATAAAAATCATCGCACCCTTCTGCCGAATAGGAAAGATAGACATAAAAAATGATCACCAACATAAATAATTAATAACTATGATACCGTTATCGTCATATCATGAATATGAAGAAAAACTGTTTAATCAGTTAAAAGAAATTCTTTCATCAGAACTGGGTACTACAGTAGATAATATAAAAACTCATTATAGATATGTAAAAAAAGATGGAACTACGTATGAATTTGATCTCGTGGTCTTGGAGAAAAATAGCATCAAGTTTCTGTATGAGATAAGGTCGTATAATGCTGTAAATAGAAATTATAATTTCATAAAGAGTCAGCTTCAACTATACAAGGAAGCAACATCGGCAGAAGAAGTTTATCTCGTATATTCAACTGAAGACTCTTACCTTGAGAGGATGCCTTTGTCTAAATTGCAAAAAAAGAAGAAATGTGATATCAAGTATACCATAGACAACTTTTCTGCTTTTTACGAGAGATTATCAAAAAATATATTCACTGATGAGAATGATGAATTAGAGTATTTTTTCAGAGGACATGCCGATTGTACTTTTGAACCGTCTCCTAGTGTATTGCGAGATAAAAATTATATGAAATACGAACATAGAATGTACTATGAAGCCATAAGGAGAGATTCGTATGATTTTACAGATGATATGAGTACTTTTGATAATCTGGTAAAGATTCAACATTATGGATTACCTACTAGGTTACTTGATATTTCAACTAATCCGTTAGTGGCATTGTATTTTGCTTGCAAAGAAGAAAAAGAAAAAGATGGTGAAGTGTTAATTTTCCCTATGCTTGGAGAACAAATTCATTACAATGACAGTGATGAAGTTCGTATATTAGCTAATTTAGCAAAACAGCCGGCCGAATTTGTATTTTCCAGAGATAACAAACACCTATTATATGATATACAGAAGGATAATCCTCACTTTAAAGAACAATATCTAAAATCGGAAACCATAAACCAAATCATATGTGTTAAACCAAAATTCAACAATGAAAGAATTCTTCGTCAACAAGGGGCATTTTTAATTTTCGGGTTGGACAATTCAAAAGAAAAACCGGCTGAATTTACTGATTCTATAATAAGAATTAGAATTCTAGCAGAGAGTAAGGATGCTATTTTGAGAGATCTTAATGTTTTTGGTATTAACGAAGCTGCGTTATTTCCCGAAACAGACAAAATTATGAACCAAATAAAACATGAGTTTGACAATAGAAGTAGACAAAAATAATCATTCACTTTTGGAAGTTATCTTTATTATCAGCACATCAGCTGTTAATTATTTTAACATCTATAAAGCATATACCATTATGAAAACGAAATTATTTACTTTATTCCTTGCTTTAGTAGCAAGCGTAGGAATTATTTTTGCAGCCGAAAAGGTTCAAATCGGCGATTTGTACTATAATCTTGATGTAGAAAATAAAAAAGCAGAGGTGACGTACGAATATCAATTATTACAGGAAAACTATTCTGGTCTAATAATAGCAAATATTCCTGCCTCTATTAACTATAATGGAACAAATTATAGTGTTACGGGTATTGGAGCACGAGCCTTCGAAGATTGCAGGAGCTTAACCTCTTTGACGATTCCTAATAGCGTCACGAGCATTGGAGATGATGCTTTCTATGGATGCACGAGTTTGGCATCTGTAACTATTCCCAATAGTGTCACAAGTATTGGAGGTTCTGCTTTCCATGGTTGCACGAGTTTGGCATCTGTAACTATTCCCAATAGTGTCACAAGTATTGGAATCGGTGCTTTCTCTGGATGTACCAACTTACCAGTTATTGACAATATTCGTTATGCAGATACATATTTGGTAGAGGCTATTGACAAGTCGTTATCAACCTATACTATCAAAGAAGGCACAAAATGGATTGGATACAATGCTTTCTATAATTGCACGAGTTTGACATCTATAACTATTCCCAATAGTGTCACAAGTATTGAACGTGATGCTTTCTATGGTTGCAGTGGTTTGCCAGTTTTTGACAATATTCGTTATGCTGATACGTATTTGATAGGGGCTGTTGACAAGTCGTTATCAACCTATGCTATCAAAGAAGGCACAAAATGGATTGGATCTCAGGCTTTCAAGAATTGCACCCGTTTAACATCTGTTACTATTCCGAATAGTGTCATAAGCATTGGAGAGAACGCATTCTCTAGTTGCAGTAGTTTGACCTCGGTGACTATCCCTAACAGCATTATAAGCATTGGAGAATATGCTTTCATGAATTGCAAAAAAATGCTTGCCTTAACTATACCAAACAGTGTCACAAGCATCGGAGCCGAGACTTTCTCTGGTTGCACGAGTCTGAGCTCTATCACTATTCCAAATAGTGTCACGAGCATTGGAAAATATGCTTTTTATAGTTGCACTAATCTAACTTCAGTGACTATTCCCAATAGTGTCACAAGTATTGGAGGTTCTGCTTTCTATGGTTGCACGAGTTTGGCATCTGTAACTATTCCCAATAGTGTCACAAGTATTGGAGGTTCTGCTTTCTATGGTTGCACGAGTTTGGCATCTGTAACTATTCCCAATAGTGTCACGAGCATTGGAAAATATGCTTTTTATAGTTGCACTAATCTAACTTCAGTGACTATTCCCAATAGCGTCACAAGCATTGGAGATAGGGCTTTCTATGGTTGCACTGGTTTGGAATCTGTAACCATTGGTAATAGTGTCACAAGTATTGGAGGTTCTGCTTTCTATGGTTGCACGAGTTTGGCATCTGTAACTATTCCCAATAGTGTCACAAGTATTGGAAGTTCTGCTTTCTATGGTTGCACGAGTTTGCCAGTTGTTGATAATATTCGTTATGCTGATACGTATTTGATCGGGGCTGTTGACACGTCCCTATCAACATGTCATATCAAAGAAAGCACAAAATGGATTGGACCTCGGGCTTTCATGAATTGCACCCGTTTAACATCTGTTATTATTCCCAATAGTGTCACAAGTATTGGAATTGGTGCTTTCTCTGGATGTACCAACTTACCAATTATTGACAATATTCGTTATGCAGATACATATTTGGTAGAGGCTATTGACAAGTCGTTATCAACCTATGCTATCAAAGAAGGCACAAAATGGATTGGATACAATGCTTTCTATGGTTGCACGAGTTTGGCATCTATAACTATTCCCAATAGCGTCACAAGCATTGGAGATAGGGCTTTCTATGGTTGCACGAGTTTGACATCTGTAACTATTCCCAATGGTGTCACAAGTA
Organism: uncultured Bacteroidales bacterium; assembly: GCA_902771935.1. Taxonomy (GTDB): domain Bacteria; phylum Bacteroidota; class Bacteroidia; order Bacteroidales; family Paludibacteraceae; genus Colicola. The sequence goes on along the minus strand of CACXYM010000004.1, from coordinate 35,630 downwards.
TTGGAGAATATGCTTTCATGAATTGCACGAGTTTGGCATCTGTAACTATTCCCAATAGTGTCACAAGTATTGGAAGTTCTGCTTTCTATGATTGCACGAGTTTGGCATCTGTAACTATTCCCAATAGTGTCACAAGTATTGGAGGTTCTGCTTTCTATGGATGCACGAGTTTGGCTTCTATCTATGTGCCTTGTGGAGAGATAGGACGTTTCAAACAAATGTTAAATGATGATAGAGTTCAGTATGCACCACGGCCATATAAGATTTCAATGTTAGCACAAAATGGTTATGTATCCAATAATATTAGTGAATTGCTTATATGCGAATCTTTGGTAACATTCACTGCAATGCCTAATCGTGGATACCGCTTTATGCAGTGGGCAGATGGCAGTACGAATAACCCACGGACAGTAGAATTGACGCAAGATACTACAATGGAGGCAATATTCGACTATCTATTGTCCAATTTTTGCGGTCAAAACAATGCGCTCAGGTGGATTTTAGACACTACTTTAATGTCTCTGGATATTACAGGTAGTGGCACACTCTCAGAGAACTACACCTATGGAACATATGTAAAATCGTTGACTATCGGCAACGAGATAACGGTTATAGGGAAATCCGCATTCGCAGAATTTACCGACTTACGAACTGTCATCTTCGGCTCTTCTGTTAAAGTTCTTGAGGCTAAGGCTTTCTCAGGCTGTACGTCTATTGAAATGATAACCTGCTATAGTCAGCGTCCGCCAACTGTAAATAATAACGCACTTGAAGGGCTGCCGTATTCCACGATTGTTTATGTCCCTGCCGATTACTTAAATAATTACGTGATGCACGATTCTTGGGGACTATATGACGTGCGTCCCTTAGGTGCAAAACCCACTACCACAGAAGAGGTGCAATTAGAGCCTACTGAAACAGCTGTTACTATCGTTTGGCCTTCTATTAGTGGTGCTGCGAGTTATGAACTCGTTATCAGAGATAAATCAGGTAATGTAATCTGTACGCTTTTATTTAATGAGCAAGGGCAATTGACTTCTATTGCATTTAATGCACCTGGTCGCAGAAGCCCGAATCAAACACAAGCAGACGGATTCTCTTTTACTGTAACGGGCTTAGATAGCGGAACAGGGTACGATTTAACTATCACAGCGAAGAATAGTAGTGGCACGACCCTTGATCAAAAGGTCATGTCGTTCACCACAGACGAGGTAACTACGCCGACAAGTCAAACGACTATTAACCAAGTGCCAACGACTACCAAATTTATCCATAACGGTCAATTGTACATCCTCCGTGACGGAAAGACTTATAGTGTGCAAGGACAGGAAGTGAAGTAATATTTGAGACTTTAGATTGGAAATTTGAGATTAGAGAAGGCGCAGCTCCGAATGAACGGGTTTGCGCCTTTGCTATGTGGTAATGTAGTGGACGCGGTTTATGTAGTTTCGGGAGTAGGGGATGGAGTAGGTTGTGGTTGGTGGCGTGCTTTGAGTTGGGCACGGAGAGCAGCAGCTTGGGCCTCGAGGATTTCGGCCTGATGTCTCAGCATGTAGTCGGAGACGTCTTCGGAAGAGGTCTTCTCGGTAGCAGTAGCAGAGATCTCTGCAAGGTATTCGTCATACCACTGCTCAAAAGGATGCTCTACTTTCCACTGCTGCTGGAGCATAGCGAACTTCCAATTTTTTGTGTCTCATAGTTGAAGTATACTTGTAGTATAGTAAAAGTGTACTTGACCGTCGATTCACTGTCGATTGACAGACACCTCATCGTCGTTCAATCGTCTGTCGACCGTCGGGTGACTGTCGGGCGACCGTCGGGTGACCGTCGGAATAGACGGAAACGAATGAGGGTGCAAAAGTAGTACAAAAAAATGGAATGTGCAAGGAAAAAGGGAAAATTTGCATGAATTTTGGAAGAAAAAATGAAGGGAAATGGAATAAAAAGCAAGGAAAATGTAAAAAAGCGACGGATAGTATCCGTCTGAAAACGAAGAAAAAAGCCGGATGACATCCGGCACAATGAACGACGAAGCTCCGGCCTGACGTCCGGAGCACGAAACAAAGGTGGATAGTATCTGCCTTAAATGGACGAAGAAAAGAAAAAGTGCAAAAAACACTTTTTATGTCTTATCTCACTACCGTTTGAACGATTATTTTTGCAAAAAATAACAAAAATAAGCAATAAATAAAAAAATAAACAAAAATCTTGCATGTATGCAAAAAAAGCAGTATCTTTGCAGCCGGAATTGTGTGCAGCTTATTTTTGCAGCACGATAAATAAGCCATCAATTATAAGCCATTAATTATAAACCATCAATTATAAACTATTAATTAAGAAAGACCATGAAAAAAGGAGTCAAAATTACCCTGTGGGTTGTAGGCATTCTTGCCGCATTAGTTATCCTCTTTGTTACGTGTGCAGACGTATGGACTTCCCGTTACGCGGAGAAGATAGTTCGTCAGCAGTTAGAGAAGGCAGATTTGCCTGTCGCAATTGACTTTAAGCATATTCACGTGCTGCTTATGACCGGCTGCGTGGATGTGGAAGGTATAGTAGTCGAGAGCGGAGAGTTAAAAGCCGAGAGCCAAGAGTTAAAAACCGAGAGCCAAGAGTCAGGAAGAAGTCCTAAAGACGAAAGTCAAAAGATTTTGGACACGTTGCGCGTGGAGATACCGCATGTGGTAGTGTCTAATATTCATTACGGACAACTGCTCCGCAAACGGATTGTGGCAGCCCGCCGCATTGATGTTCTGAAGATGAGTGCTACCACTAAACTGTCGCAAGCCAAAGTTGCGCTTAATGTGGACAGTCTGTCGATTTCGCTTCGTCATCCTGCTTATAGCATCAAAGATTCTGCCCTTGCTATCAATCAATTAGGTGTAGGATTAATGAATGCCAAGATCCGCATGGCGAAAGAGAAAATAAACTTCGAGATTGATAGCCTTTCCGTCGGACTGAACGACTTGTTCTATAATATGAAGGACTCGACATTCGGATATAATGACTCCGTTTACAATCTCAATGTGGATCGCTTCCAAGTGAAAATGGCACAAACAATGATGGGTATCGAAGCGAAGAAAGTGTTTACCGAAAACGGAGGAGAGATTACGTTGGGACAGACACGCATTTGGAACACATGCGGTCGCCGTGACTTAGCGCCGAAGATGAAAGAACCGGCAACGTGGATAGACTTGCATCTGAATAGCGTCGTGATAAGCCCGCTTAATCCGTTCCGTACGGATTTCTCTAAAGGTATAGCGCTCAGTCAGATTACCGTTAATGGCGACCGCTTCGAGGCATTCCGTGACGCACGATTGGCGCCAACGCATCCGTATCCGATGCCACAAACCGTGCTCATGCAAATCAAACTGCCGATAAAGATTGACGCTATCAATGCCAAGTTGAATACGTTGGATGTAGGCGTACTTTGTTCCGATAAGAACTTAGGCAAGATGCAGATTAAGAATGTAACAGCTTCTATCTGCGATTTCAGTAACAAACGGGGTAGTACCACTGTAATCAACGCAATCGCCCATGTCGGTGACGGAAAAGTGAATGGTGTGATCAAGATGTACATGAATAAAGCCGGCAAATTCGATATCGAAATCAAAGGTAAGGATATCAATACGAACGAATTGGCTCAAATGACTCGTCCGTTGGCTGCTATCGAACTCAACTGCGCCATCGATTCTATGCACCTCAAATATTCAGCGGATAACGAGCGTTTGGGCGGCAACGTGCTGTTTGCATACCACGGTTTGAAGGGTAAAGTGTATGGCACCGATGATATTCCTTTCAAAATCATAAGCAAGAATGCAGGCGCATTGGAGTATTTCGTTAATCACCTTATTCCGAAATCTAATCCTCGTGCTGGTTTGAAAGAGCCGCTTGCATACCGCGTAGAGTATGTCCGCAAAGATATGCAACCGGTACCTTTGTATCTGGTTATGCCGGTCATCTTAGGAGCTGTAGAAACCTACTTGCCGGGATTCTTTGTAAGTAAAAAAGTCAACAAAAATGAACTATAACCATGAAAAAAATCTTTCTTGTGATGCTTGCCGGATTAACTTTGACTGGCATAAGTTGCAGTAAACCGAAGTATAACTCGGTGGACGAATATCCCGTGAAAAAAACCTCTGTCAAGGAAATGGTCTATTCCCCGAAAGAGACTACATTTACCATGTGGAGTCCCAATGCAGATTCTGTGATTGTATCCATTTATGCAACCCAATCGGAACCCGAACCTATTGTTCGTCGTCCGATGACGCGCCGTGTAGATGGTGCATGGGAGACTTCTATAGTTGGCGATTGGAAAGGCTACTTCTATACTTTTCTTGTGCGCCAAAGTAATACGAAGTGGGAATTAAAAGAAACACCCGGTATCTTCGCAGTAGCCGTGGGCGTAAATGGACGTCGTGCCGCTATTGTGGATATGGCAGAAACAAACCCCGAAAAATGGGCTGAAGATAAGCGCCCGGAACTGAATAAAATATCCGATGCAATTATTTATGAAATGCATCATCGCGACTTCAGTATCCATCCTTCTTCCGGAATCAATCATCGTGGTAAGTTTATTGCGCTGACCGAAGAAGGAACCATGACTAAAGACGGACAACCGACCGGAATAGACCATCTTAAACAATTAGGCGTAACGCATGTGCAGATTCTTCCGTCGTATGACTATGGTTCGATTGATGAGACGCAATTGGCACTCAATCGCTATAACTGGGGCTATGATCCGGTGAACTATAACGTGCCGGATGGTGGTTACTCTACTGATCCATATGACCCTATTTGCCGTATTAAGGAGTTCAAACAAATGGTTCAGGCACTTCACGCGGCAGGCATTCGCGTTATTTTGGACGTGGTGTATAACCATACATTTGATGTGGGCAATTCGAACTTCACGCTCACTTGTCCCGATTACTTCTATCGTACTCGTGAAGATGGTTCTTTAGGCAACGCTTCCGGTTGTGGTAACGAGACCGCCAGCGAAAGACCAATGATGCGTAAGTTCATGCTCGAATCACTTCGTTGGTGGGCTGAAGAGTACCATCTCGACGGCTTCCGCTTTGACCTGATGGCTATTCACGATATCGAAACCATGCGTCAGATACGTAAGATGTTGGACGAAATAGATCCGTCTATTATCATCTATGGCGAAGGATGGGCTGCAGAGACACCACTTACCGATGAAGCTATTCGACCAATGAAGGCTAATGTATTGAAAATGAAGGGGATAGGCGCTTTCTCTGATGAGTTGCGTGACGGCTTGCGCGGTTCATGCTTCGACGACAAAGACCCGGGCTTCCTTGCTGGCAAAGTCGGATGTGAAGAGAGTATTAAGTTTGGCGTTGCAGGTGCTATTCGTCATCCGCAAGTGGATATGGAGAAAGTGAACTATAGCCGCGAGCCGTGGGCAATGCAACCGACACAGATGATTGCTTATGCTTCGTGTCATGACGACATGATGCTTACTGACCGCCTGCGTTCCTGCGTTAAACCGGCTAAGGGCAAAGGCGTGATTAAAGATGACGAAGTGAAACGTCTGGAGAAACTGGCGCAAACGATTATTCTCACCTCGCAAGGCATGCCGTTTATTTGGTGTGGAGAGGAAGTGCTGCGCGATAAGAAAGGTGTGCACAACAGTTATTGCAGTCCGGATTCCATTAACGCCATCGACTGGTCACTTAAAGCAAAAAATATCGATTTGTTTGAATACATAAGTCAACTGATAGCACTCCGCAAAGCTCATCCTGCTTTCCATCTGGGAGACGCAGAGTTGGTGCGCCAACGCTTGGAGTTCCTACCGACGGAGGATCTGGTGGTGGCTTATCGAATCAAAGATAACGCAGGAGGCGACGAGTGGAATGATATTGTGGTTATATGCAATGCTAATCGCCATCCAATCACAATGAATCTGCCAACTGAAGAACGCTATAAGGCGGTAGTTGAGAATGGAGTAGTGGATTACCAAGCGCTGCCAGAATATCAAAAAACAGTAACTGTAGCACCACAAAGTGCAACTATTTTGAAACGTTAATATGAGAAAAACATTAGTCATTATCTTCTCGGTCTTGCTGTCTATACCATCATTTGCCTGGGGCCCTGAAGGACATCGAATTGTTGCTAAAATTGCCTATGCCTACATGAACAAGAAAGCCGTTAAACAGGTGGACAAAGTATTGGGCAAAAGCGGACTCGTTTTTTGGGCAAACTGGCCGGACGAGATTAAGAGTGATACCATCTATCCAAATAGTTTTGATTGGCACTTCCAAGACATGGAAGCCGGTTTGACGGATGAGCAAGTTGCTAATATGCTTACCGACTATCCCGCTGTTGGAGGAAATATGTTCCGTGCGTTAGATAGCCTGCAGATACTGCTAAAGGACGATAAAACGAACTTTGACGCACTCCGCTTCTTTGCGCATATATCCGGCGACAGATATTGTCCGATGCACATGGGACACCTTGAGGATAAAGGCGGCAACACGATCAAACTCAAGTGGTTCAGCACACCTACGAATCTGCATCGCATTTGGGACGAGAACTTGATAGACTTCCGCGGTTATTCCTATACAGAGTATGCCCAGATACTCATAGACCGTTTTGATGGCGAAAGAAAGGCTATAGAAGCGATGACGCAAGAAGAACTGACAATCAATAACTATCACATCACTTCGGCTATCTATGCGTATAACGATTTAGGCGATACGAACACTTATCACTATGCATACCGCTGGAAAGATACATTGGACAAACAATTGTTTATCGCCGGAGTGCGTCTGGCAAAGAGCTTGAACGAGATATATAAATAATGAAAGATTTCACGCTGCATACTTATCGTCATTTACTCTCCGCTTTGCATGCTGCCGGTTATAAGTCGCTTACGTTTGAAGATTACTGCAAAGCCGTGCAAAAAGGTGTGCGTATTGCCGGACAGTTCGTTATTCTGCGTCATGATGTGGATTTGAAAGCCGCTAATAGTCTCAAGACCGCGCAGATAGAAGCCGAATTGGGCATGCACGCTTCCTATTTCTTCCGCGTCGTACCACAAAGTAACCAACCGGAGATTATTCGTCAGATTGCTCGTATGGGCCACGAAATAGGCTATCACTACGAGGATATGTCTATTGCCAATGGAGATGTAGAAAAGGCGATTAAGCATTTTGAGCAACAATTGGCGTATTTCCGTACGTTCTATCCTGTACAAACAATCTGCATGCACGGTGCTCCAACCAGCCGTTACGACGGACGTGACCTGTGGAAAAAGTATAACTATCGCGACTACGGCATTATCGGAGAGCCGTATTTCGATGTGGATTTCTCGCAAGTTGTTTACCTGACAGATACGGGACGTTGTTGGGACGGATATAAAGTCAGCCTACGCGATAAGATTGAGAAATGGCAAGACGAGTGGATTCGTCAAGGACTCGTTTTTCACACAACGGAACAACTCATTTCATGGCTGCAAGACGATTCGCAGCCGAAACGTAATCTAATGATTACGACACATCCGCAACGCTGGACGGATAATAATGGCGAATGGCTCAAAGAACTCACCATGCAGAAAGCAAAGAATATCGTTAAACGCGTCTTAGTAGCAACTAAATGACCATTCTAACTGACATATCGCAGATTGACCGAAGTGCATGGAGCGCATTAGCAGCCCAATCGCCTGTGGCTTCATGGTTTCAGACGCCGGAGGCTTACGATTTCTTTGCGTCTGTGCCACAGAGTGTAAAGCCATTCGTTGTTGCGGTATGCGAAAAAGAACTCAAAGGCGTTATTGTCGGTTACACGGTCGCAGAAGGACGTGCACTCAAACGCTTCTTCTCCAAACGGACGATTATTCAAGGCGGACCATTGTTAGCAAGCGATATCTCCGACGACGAATTGGCGGCTTTGCTCAACGCTGTTCCACGTAACGGTATATACTGCGAGATGCGGAACTTCAGTGACTACAGCCGTTGGCAGACCGCTTTTGAAAGAGCAGGGTGGAATTACCAGCCGCATTACGATGTCTATATGAACACCACATCCGGATGGCAAAATAGACTACAGGATGCTAAAAAACGACAAGTTACCAAATGCATCAAAGATGGTTACTCGTGGCACGAAGCGCAAAGCGAAGAGGAACTGCATTCTTGGTTTTACTTACTTAAGACGCTTTACCGCAACAAAGTACATCGTCCGCTTTTCGACTACGAATTCTTCCTTACGGCATGGAAAAATGGCTTTTGCCGAGTCGTCGTTGTGCAAGATGGATATCGTCACATCGTCGGTGGCGCTTTAGTGCCTGTGTTGGGCAAAACGGCATACGAATGGTATATTTGCGGTTCTGTAATGGCTACTTTCGCATTGCAAGATTGGTGCGAAAAGAATAAAATTGAGCGTTTGGACACGATGGGAGCTGGCGAACCGAACAAACAATACGGCGTACGTGACTTTAAGTTACGGATGGGTGGAGAACTGCACGAATTCGGACGATTTATACGAATACAAGCTAAACACAGATATAAATTAGGAGTTTGGGTTATCAATTTACTATAAACCATGTGGAAACGGATATTAAGTGATATTCTAATTTGGATTGGCGCCTCTGTCATAATCATTCTTTGGCGTTTGGTGGCTGATAAAAGTGTGATTGCAGACTACGTCTCACTCTTTGCTATTATGATGGCGGCATGGATTGTTATCGGACTAATCTTTCAAAAATATACAAAGAGCTACAAAGAGTATTGGTTTTGGCAGGAAGTGGCTCTCACTATTCTTACCGGCGCAGCGGTGATGGGACTATGCGCTTGGCTAATCCCACAAGTGCCTTATGACCTGTCACTTACGGTTGCTCTGTGGACTGTTGGTATCGTGATGATGATAGATGCCGTATTGATTCTGTTGAAGCATTATTGGAAGTTCGCACTCAATATGACCGTGCCGGTCATGAAGATTAAACAACGGAAAAACGCAAAGTACAAAGGTAGTCTCGAGAAGCGCTCTAAAGAAGATATCGAAGCTATTCATCAAGCCGTGCTCTCCATCACCAACGAAGATGATTACCAAATGCTCGTCGAGAATGCACAAATCAATAACAAGAATGCTGCCGTTATCTCTGATACTGACCGTTTCACGTTGCTCCAGATGACAGATTATCGCTATTCCACTATTGTTGATATGACGATATTAAACAATATCCGCGGTATCAATAAACGATTCTGCGTCGTCAATCAGAAGCTACCCGACGAAGGAATATATGTATGCTGTTATCGCCCGCAAGAGTACGTGAAGCAGAAAATGTTGAATAGCTATCCAAAAGGCATCAATTATATAGTATATGGCTTCTGGTTCTTAGTGAGACGGGTTATTCCGCGTCTGCTTTTGGTTAGCCGTCTTTATTATGATCTGAACAAGGGACGTAAACGCATGCTTTCCAAAACAGAAGTGTTCGGACGCCTTTATTATTGTGGCTTTGAGGTGGATAAGGTGGTGAGAATGGGACATATCGAATACATTTTTGCACATCGTCACTCTCAGCCATATCCGCAAGAGCAAGTCAAAATATACGGACCACTTATCAAATTGCCGCGTATATGCAAAGATAAAAAGATTGTCTATTTCTACAAGACACGCACTATGCATCCATATGCTGAATATATTCAAAACTATGTCTTTGACCAGCGCGGAGGAATGAATATTGCCGATAAGTCCGACAACGATTGGCGTATTACCACGTGGGGACGATTTATGCGTAAATACTGGCTCGACGAACTGCCTATGCTAATCAATTTTCTCAAAGGAGATGTCAAATTAGTGGGTATTAGGCCGTTGTCAAAAGCCATGTTCGAGAAATATCCTCCCGAACTGCAGGAAAAGCGTACACGATGTAAACCGGGACTTATTCCGCCATTCTATATTGACCATCCGGATACCTTTGACGAACTCTTTGCGTCCGAAAATAAGTATCTTGACGAATACTTCAAACATCCGCTATGGACGGATACAAAGTACTTCTTCTTGACAATGTGGAGTATATTAACTCGTAAGACGCACTCAGCATAATGATTGCTCCTTCCGTACCCATATTAACCGACGCGCTACATCGAATAGCCTATGCCACCGATGCGTCCATCTATCGCGAAATGCCGATGGGAGTGGCGTATCCTAAGACGGCGGATGATATCAAAGCGCTTTTAATGAAAGCCCGCGTACGCAAGACGCATCTTATTCCTCGCGCTGCCGGAACGAGTATAGCCGGACAAGTCGTCGGGTCGGGAATAGTAGTGGATATAAGCCGCTACATGAATCGTATCCTCGAAATCAATGCCGACGAACGATGGGTTCGCGTACAACCCGGTGTGGTTCGTGACGAACTCAATATTGCGCTCAAGCCATATGGACTCTTCTTCTCACCAGAGACATCCACCTCTAACCGCTGTTGTATTGGTGGTATGGTGGGCAATAACTCTTGCGGCACGCACTCGCTCGTATATGGTTCTACGCGGCATCATGTGTTGGCGCTTAAAGGTGTTCTTGCCGATGGAACGGACTTCGAGTGCACGACTAACACATTTACTTTTGCGCCGAGTAGTCGAGTGGGGAAGAAAGTGCAAGAATTGCTGTCGTCGTGGCATAACGATAAGTCTATCAGACAGTTACTTACAGATTCTTTCCCCGATAGATCGCTACGCCGTCGCAGTTGTGGCTATGCGCTTGACGAGTGCTTGGAAGAAGATTCTATCAATCTGCCGGCTCTACTTACCGGATCGGAAGGAACACTCGCTTTTATTACGGAGATAAAGCTGTCTTTAGACCCATTACCCAAACCGTCTGCGCTGCTTATACAAAAATTGGGCGATATGGACGAAGCATGGCCTGCCAATCTTGCGCTCCTAACAAAACATCCAACAGCCGTTGAACTCATTGATGGTGAGATACTTAAACTCGCACTAGGCAATCCGGAAGCGCGACGAAATATGGAAGCACTGAAGCTTGATACAAATCATCTTCCTGCCGCTTTGCTTGTGGCTGAATTTAATGCAGACGAACTTCCTACAGACTCTTATCAATGCGTAACGACAAGCGAACAAATTGCTTCCGTTTGGAATCTGCGCAAAGCTGGTCTGGGTGTTCTCACAGGCACAGATAGCGATGCCAAACCGATTGGAGTTATCGAAGATACTGCCGTTGCGCCGGAGCGATTAGATGCATACATGCGCGATTTCCGCTCCATGATGGCGGAACTCGGACTTAGTTGCGTTTATTATGGACACATCTCCACCGGCGAACTGCATTTGCGGCCGGTCTTAGACATTAAATTGGAGCACCATCGAAAACTCTTCCGAGAAGTGGCTACCCGTACAGCTCTACTCGTCAAGAAGCATCGTGGCAGCCTTTCAGGAGAACATGGGGACGGACGGCTAAGAGGAGAGTTTATTCCGCTAATGTACGGCAAAGAAGTCTATGACTTATTCTGCCAACTCAAAGATGCTTTTGATCCGGATAAACTGCTCAATATGGGGAAGATTGTCCATACACCTCCAATGGACCAATTCCTACGCTACGAAGTAAATCAACCATACACCATTGCTGCGAGCGCTTCACGAGACGCTGCCGAGACGCTGATGCGACGAATAGAGCGTTGTAATGGTTCCGGCGATTGCCGCAAATCCAATCGCATAGGTGGAACGATGTGTCCGGCTTTCAAAGTCTCAGGGGATGAACTGATGACTACTCGTGCCAGAGCTAATGTGCTCCGAGAAGTGCTCACGAGAGGCTCTTTGCCGCAAAGTAAAGAAGTGCAGCAAGTGCTATCATCTTGCCTTGCCTGCAAGGCATGTAAAAGCGAATGCCCAAGTAACGTAGATATGACGCGCCTTCGCAGCCAGGTCTTGCAACTTTATTATGACCAAACACGTGTGCCCTTCCGAGTAATGATGATCTCGCTTATGGCACAGATTGAACGAATAGGAAGTTGGGTTCCGAGGATATATAATTGGTTCGCTACCACGAATTGGACGGCTAAAATTCTCAAGAACATGGTACACTTTGCTGCGGAAAGACATATCCCCACACTTTCACGCTACACCATGCGACAACTCATCGCAAAAGAAATCAATCATCAATCATCCATACCTTCAGATCGTGCCCTATCAGGGCAAAGAATCATCAATCATCAATCGAAAAAGGTTTACCTTTTCGCCGACGAGTTCACCAATTACATGGAAGCCGAGCTTGGTCTTACCTTTGCGCGATTACTTACCCAACTGGGCTATCAGGTGATTGTGCCTAAGCACACCGAGTCGGGTAGAGCACCTATTTCGAAAGGCTGGCTGAAACTTGCGGCGAAGTATGCTACTAAGAATGTCAAATTGCTTTCTCCTATTATTTCCGAACAAGCGCCTCTTGTCGGCATTGAACCGTCGTGTATCCTTTCTTTCCGCGATGAGTATCCCGATTTGATGCCAACCGATGAACTCAAGCAGAAAGCCCTACAACTTGCGCCTAACTGCCTGTTATACGACGAGTTCCTCTTGCGAGAGGTACAAGCCGGACGCATTGACCCTGCGGTCTTTAAGCATTTGACCAACGATATCTGGTTGCATGGCCATTGCCACCAGAAAGCCTTAGTTGGCGTGTCCAAAACAGCTCAACTGCTCCAATATACAACTTCTGGACAAGTACATGTTATTCCTTCCGGTTGTTGCGGAATGGCGGGCTCATATGGTTATGACAAAGACCACTATGCTACCTCGATGGCGATTGGTGAAATGGTCCTTTTCCCTGCCGTGAGAAATGCCCAGAAAGAAGATATTATTGCTGCTCCTGGCACCTCCTGTCGCGAACAAATCGCCAGCGGAACAGGCAAAAAAGCTTTCCATCCCATTGAGATTCTTGCACAATAATTTGCGTAATCCAAATAAAAGCAGTACTTTTGCAGCCGATTTGAACAATGAGCGACTATCCGTCCATATTATTAGAAAATGCCGTGAACCAAGTCGGTTCGCTGCCTGGAGTGGGGAAGAAAACCGCCCTACGGCTTGTTTTACACCTCTTGAGGCAGTCCGATAAGGACGTGGAAGCCTTTGCTGGTTCGCTAACTCGCCTCAAAAACGAGGTCAAATATTGCCGCGTTTGCCATAATATCTCTGACCAGGAAGTCTGTCCCATCTGTGCATCACACCACCGCGACAAGCAGACCATCTGCGTCGTGGAGAATGTGCAGGATGTGATGTCTATTGAGAACACAGGTCAATATAATGGCGTCTATCATGTGCTTGGAGGCATTATCTCGCCTATGGACGGAGTAGGACCCAAGGACGTAGAGATAGACTCCCTCATTGCACGAATTGAGCCGGAGCAGATAAAGGAAGTTATCTTAGCCCTGCCTACAACGATGGAAGGGGACACTACTAACTTCTATATCTATCGTCGCTTATCAGCATTGCAACAACCGGAACTCCGCATTTCTCAAATTGCTCGCGGCGTAGCTGTAGGTAATGAACTCGAATATACGGACGAGATAACACTTGGTCGTTCAATTATCAATCGTGTTGAATTTAAAGGATAAAATTATGGATACAAAGACAGTTATCAAACGTTTGAACATCTATTATTACGGAGTTTTCTTTTTGCTGATTGTTCTTGCAACCGTAACTTATTTGCTCATTACCCGTGAGATTTTGCCGGTTGTAGACCCTCAGTCACGTTGGGGCAAAGTGATACAATATGCTGTCATCTTTGACGTACTCACTACTGTTCCATTAGGACTATGGTGGCATAAACGCCAATGCAAGCAAATAGCAAAGATAGAAGATGAACAAACGCAATTAACAGCCTATTACCGCTGTGCCGCAATCCGTATCTGCTTGGTTAGCAACACGATGCTGCTTGCTATCCCTGCTTTCTATATCCTTGGCGCGTATATGTCTATGATGTGGGTAGCAGCTATCTCAGCTATCGGATGGTACTTCACCAAACCGACAGAGAAGAAACTATATTTCGAACTCCATCCGGATGAGGAGCAATATTAATTATTCATTTTTAACTATTCATTAAAAATGGTTATCGCAGTAGATTTTGACGGCACTATCGTCACTCACGAATATCCAAAAATAGGTAAACCTATACCTTTCGCTATCGACACCTTGAAACGTCTGCAACAGCAGGATCACCACCAGATTATCTTGTGGTCCGTGCGTGAAGGACATCTCTTGGACGAGGCAGTTGAGTATTGTGCTAAAAGAGGCCTTGAGTTCTATGCGGTAAATACCAATTATCCGGAGGAAAAGCCGGAAGAACGCCCTAATCGCAAGGTTACGGCGGATTTATATATTGATGACCGTAATCTTGGCGGTCTCCCGGATTGGGGAATTATCTATCAGATGATTCACACGGGTAATGCGCATAAACCAGCTCCCATGTCTTACGAATTGCCTCGCAAAAAAAAGTCCTGGTGGCAGAAACTCTTGGGATTATGATACGACTTCGTAAATTAGAACCTACCGACTTACCTTTCCTGTACCAATGGGAGAATGATGCTTCCGCATGGGCGAATGGTGCAAACCATAATCCTTTATCACAAAAGGACTTGCGTGATTACATAGAATCAACTACTGGCGACATATATCGTGACGGACAACTCCGCCTAATCATAGAAGATCTACCAGCCGAGCAGTCAAACAACTCAACAATCAAACAAAGCAGCAGTATAACGGTAGGTTGTATCGACCTCTTTGACTTTGATATTCGTAACCGTCGGGCAGCTATCGGGATGTATATCGCACCCGAATACCGCGGTAAGGGAATAGGGACGAAAGCTGTAGAAGCTCTGGAAGAATACGCATTTCAGCAATTAGATTTACGCTTGCTTTATGCAGTTATTTCTACGAACAACATCCCATGCACACAATTATACCGAAATCTCGGCTATTCACCATCTTCTTTGCTAAAAGGGTGGACTCTCGAGTCTGATGCCATTCTCTGGCAAAAACTTCACAATAAAAAATAGAGTAGTGTGCTCATAGAAATGTGAACATAAAAAATGAGGTACATTCGTGTACTTCACAAATCTTTTATGCCTAAAATTTACAAATCTGCACAAATCATGATTCACCTGTTACGCTATTTGTGAATTGAGAAACAACATGTATTGGTGTAGACAGATACGAAAATAATAGATTTGTGAAAAACATCAAAGTAATATATGTAATTTATTATATATCAGCAAATATCAATATTACTTTAAGTGCAAAATAAATGTTACTGACATTTTTTGTTATTATCTGTTAAATTTTGTGAATTTCATGTAAACAAATAATCGTAACACATTAATAATGAGATAATAATTGATTTTTACTTTAACCAATACATCGTAAGCAAATCCACCATTTAATATTGGTGTTCACAATTGTACACTACTGTAAAGTTTTCAAATGTGAACATATGAATAGTTGAATTTTTATCACGAAAATATTTGCAGATGTGAAAAAGTTTTCATAATTTTGCAGCGTTTTTTGAATACAATTTTGTTATGAACGAACGTCAACGATTAGAACAAGTCATTGAACACGAACAAATGACTGCAAAACAGTTTGCTGCAGAAGTCGGAATACAGGCCGGTACTATCAGTAATATCCTTTCAGGACGTAATAATCCCAGTTTGGATGTGATGCAGCGCATTTTGAACCGTTTTCGCACGCTTTCAAGCGATTGGTTGATATTAGGCGTAGGTTCTATGTACCGCCAAAACGGAGAAGGACCGAATAACACCTTATTCGATATCAAACCTGTGGAGCCGGAGATTGCGTCTACTGAACCGACTGATAGAATACAAGAAAAAGCGCAGCAACCTTCTGTTATGGTTACTGCGCCTTCCAAAACCGTTGAGAAGATAATTGTCTTCTACTCTGACGGAACGTTCGAAGAACGTTAACTATGCTTACATCATGCCTCCCATGCCCGGATTAGGCATTGCGGGAGCAGGATTCTCCTCTTTCTTATCGGTGATGACACACTCTGTCGTCAGGAACATTCCTGCGATAGATGCTGCGTTCTCCAGTGCTACGCGGGCAACCTTTGCCGGATCAACCACGCCGTGTTCTTTGAGGTTTTGGTACTCATCAAGACGAGCGTTATAACCAAAGTCTCCTTTGCCTGCACGCACTTTATCTACAACAACAGCGCCTTCTTTGCCTGCATTGCAAACAATTTGACGAAGCGGCTCTTCGATAGCGCGACGAACGATTTCGATACCGGTCTGTTCATCTTCGTTTGCACCTTTGAGATTAACAAGTGCCTCTTGCGCGCGGATATATGCTACACCACCGCCAGGAACAATTCCTTCTTCGATAGCAGCGCGGGTAGCGCTCAATGCATCATCAACGCGGTCTTTCTTCTCTTTCATCTCAACTTCAGAAGCAGCGCCAACATTCAGTTGTGCTACACCGCCAGCGAGTTTAGCGAGACGCTCTTGCAGTTTCTCTTTGTCGTACGAAGACTTGGTGGCAGCAATTTGAGCTTTGATTTGAGCAACGCGTGCTGCGATAGTCTCTTTGTCGCCAGCACCATTAACGATAGTAGTGTTGTCTTTGCTAACGGTGATGCTTTCGGCTGTACCGAGCATTTCCAAAGTAGCTTGTTCAAGTTTGATGCCTTTTTCTTCGCTGATAACGGTTCCACCTGTAAGGATGGCGATGTCTTCCAACATTTCTTTACGGCGGTCACCAAAGCCTGGAGCTTTAACTGCGCAAATCTTGAGTTGTGCACGAAGACGGTTAACAACAAGTGTTGTAAGTGCTTCGCTATCAACATCTTCCGCGATAATCAGCAACGGACGGCCACTTTGAACAGCGGGTTCGAGAACAGGAAGTAGTTCCTTCAGATTGGATATTTTTTTGTCGTAGATAAGTACATAAGGCTTGTCCATTTCCACTTCCATTGTCTCAGTATTGGTTACGAAGTATGGGCTGATATAACCGCGGTCGAACTGCATACCTTGAACAACGTCAATAGTAGTGTCCATACCTTTGGCTTCACCGATAGTGATAACGCCGTCTTTGCTTACTTTACGCATTGCATCTGCAATAAGTTTACCAATTTCAGCATCATTATTGGCGGAGATAGTAGCAACTTGCTCGATTTTATCGAAGTCATTGCCTACCACTTCGGATTGCTCTTTGATGTTAGCTACGACAGCGGCAACGGCTTTATCAATACCGCGCTTGAGATCCATTGGATTAGCACCAGCGGTAACGTTCTTTAGACCTACGCCAACAATCGCTTGTGCCAAAACGGTTGCGGTAGTTGTACCATCACCTGCCTGG
Source organism: uncultured Bacteroidales bacterium (assembly GCA_902771935.1). GTDB lineage: Bacteria > Bacteroidota > Bacteroidia > Bacteroidales > Paludibacteraceae > Colicola. The sequence goes on along the minus strand of CACXYM010000004.1, from coordinate 18,306 downwards.
TCTCCGGTCTTTGATGCCACTTCCTTAACGAGTTGTGCGCCAAGGTTTTCGCGTGCGTCAGGAAGTTCAATCTCTTTAGCCACCGTTACACCATCTTTGGTGATATGTGGAGCACCATATTTCTTGTCAATAATAACATTACGTCCTTTCGGACCGAGAGTGACTTTAACGGCATCTGCCAATTGGTCAACGCCACGTTTGAGAGCATCACGTGCCTCAATATTATACATTAATTCTTTTGCCATAGTTATCCGATAATTGCGAGGACATCAGATTGCCTCATGATTAATAGTTTTTCGTTGTCGATTTCGATTTCCGTGCCTGCGTATTTGCCATACAGCACTTGGTCACCTTGCTTAAGAACCATTTGTTCGTCCTTAGTGCCTTGTCCAACGGCCAATACTTCGCCACGTAAAGGCTTTTCTTTTGCGCTATCCGGAATAATAATTCCGGCAGCAGTAGTTGTTTCTGCAGCGACCGGTCTCACCAGTACTCTGTCTGCTAATGGTTTAACATTCATGATTTATATTGTTTTGATTAATGATTATACGTACTAAGGTGCTTATTTCACCACAAAAGCATGTTCAACAATTGTGCCAAACATGCTTTTGTCAGTACTTTCTGCCAAATTGTCAGTTAGTTGAGAGAATAATCAACAGTTGTCACTACGCGTACGTGCTTCATCCATGGCTGATATTGGTCATCTTCAATGGAGAACTGACCTTGATATGCGTGACGAATACCGCCGAGTTTAGAACCTGAGTCATCGGCGAACTTCTGTGCCACATTTCGTGCATTCTTTGTTGCCTCCTCAATCATCTCCGGTTTAAGCTCATTCAAACCATTATATTGATAGTCAATTGACCATTCGTCAGAGTTGATAATATAACCGCGAGCCAAAAGTTCAGTTTGACAGCCTTGGTTGGAAATAACTAAATCCACATTATCCGTTGAGATTATAACAGATGAACTAATAGAATAGTGATACTCAGGTCTTTCACCGTAATAACTTGCCCATTTGTCATAAACAGAGGTGTTACCTTGTTTAATCTCCTCGTCTTTGAAGCCCTTAGCAATCAGGAACTTGCGAACGACTTTGTGCATATTCTCCACATCGTTATAAACCGATTGCAAATTATTTCCCATGTATCCGAAGCTGAACGGCCAAACAACGTGATCTGCCTTCACTTCGCGTGTGGATAGACCTTTTACCGATACGATGCGGTCACGATTGGAGAACTGATGAATACCGATGTAAATAAATAGCCCCGCTAAGGCAACGCCTACAGCAATCAGAGCAGCTGAAAAGATGTTTTTCATAACGATAATATTTAAATTTATACGATTCAGGCACAAAGATACACTTTTTTTTGGACATATCAAAAAAAAACTATATTTTTGCAGTTGATTTTTAATTATTCGCAATAATTAACCCAAAAATTTATAGTATTTGATATGAAAAAAGTGATTCTTTTAGCGATTTGTTTCGCAAGTGTAGTAGCATTGAGTGCTAAACCGAAAGTAACAGGTAGTATGGACGCGTTAATTGGCGCAGAACGTGTGGGTTTAGTATTGGATTTTGACAAAGCCTTGTATAATGGTACAGCTTTCCAAACTTTCCTCAACGAGCAACATCTTAATGCAGGCGATTGGAAGGACATCCAGTACTGTGACCTCTATGCCGCTTTTGTAGCCGGTGCTAACAAAGAGTTCGGTAAACGTATTATTGGCATTCAGGACTTCATTAAAGCGCCTATCTACATCAGTGTTGAGCCAATGGAGATGACTTCAACCGGTTCGATGAAATGTGGTGTTTATCTTCACAATGCAGATGGTTCTATTCTTGGAAGCACGATTATGGATTCTAAGGGTGGTAAACAAGGTGCTTGGAGCACGCTGCTTGGTGAAGGATTCAACGACCTTGGTGAGCGTTTTGCTAAATCTATGATGAAAATGCAGGACGATAAATAAGATAATCCATACTGCAAAAACATTACTCCTTAATATATAATACGGAGCAACAAAAAATCAGCGCCTCATTCGGGGCGCTGATTTTTTATTGCCGTAAGCGATTATTTCTCGTCTTCAACAGCAGCTTGAGCAGCGGCAAGGCGTGCGATTGGAACACGGAATGGTGAGCATGAAGCGTAGTTCATACCCACGCGAGCGCAGAACTTAACAGAGCTCGGTTCACCACCATGCTCACCGCAGATACCTGTGCGCAGGGCAGGACGGATAGCACGACCTTTCTCAACAGCCATCTTGATGAGTTGTCCAACACCTTTCTGGTCAAGCACTTGGAACGGATCGGCTTTCAGAATCTTCTTCTCGAGGTAAACAGGTAAGAAGGACGCGATATCGTCGCGGCTGTAGCCGAAAGTCATCTGGGTCAAGTCGTTGGTACCGAAACTGAAGTATTGAGCTTCGGTAGCGATACGGTCTGCGGTCAGAGCTGCACGCGGAATCTCAATCATAGTACCTACTTCGTATTCAACTTCAACGCCGTATTCAGCAAATACCTCGTGTGCTACGCGGTCGATAATCTCTTTCTGTTGTTTGAACTCGTAGAGGATACCGATAAGCGGAACCATAACTTCCGGCATTGGGTGTTTGCCTTCTTTCTTGAGCTCGCAAGCAGCTGACATGATAGCGCGAGTCTGCATTGCGGTAATCTCAGGGAAGGTGATACCCAGACGGCAACCACGGTGACCAAGCATCGGGTTGTTCTCTGCGAGTTGGGCAACACGTTGTTGGATTTCCTCAACTGAAACGCCCATTTCTTTAGCCATTTGCTCTTGTCCTTTGAGATCATGAGGTACGAACTCGTGCAACGGTGGGTCAAGCAGACGGATATTAACCGGGTAACCGTCCATTGCGTCAAGGATACCCTTGAAGTCAGCTTTCTGATAAGGCAGGAGTTTAGCCAAAGCTTTCTCACGACCGGCAGCGTCTTTAGCCAGAATCATTTCGCGCATAGCGATAATCTTCTTGTCGTCAAAGAACATGTGCTCGGTACGAGTCAGACCAATACCTTTAGCTCCGAAAGCGCGAGCAACTTGTGCATCGTGCGGGGTGTCGGCATTAGTGCGGACTTGGAGACGCGTATATTTGTCGCAGAGGTCCATAAGAGCTTTGAAGTCACCGCTAAGTTCAGCAGCCTTAGTCGGGATTTGTCCGGCATAAACTTGTCCGGTCGAACCATTCAAGCTGATGTAATCACCTTCTTTATAAGTAACGCCTTCGATTTTGACGGTCTTAGCTTTGTAGTCCACTTGGATTGCACCGGCTCCGGATACGCAGCATTTACCCATACCACGAGCAACAACGGCAGCGTGAGAAGTCATACCACCACGTGCGGTAAGAATACCTTCTGCAGCAGACATACCTGCGAGGTCTTCAGGGCTGGTCTCAATACGAACCATGATTACTTTATGGCCATCTTTATGCCACTCCTGAGCGTCATCTGCGTGGAATACGATTTGACCGCAAGCAGCTCCCGGAGAAGCGGGCAGACCCTGTGTGATGACTTTGGCTTTCTTCAGCGCGTCTTTGTCGAATACGGGGTGGAGTAGTTCGTCCAGTTTCTGCGGTTCGCAACGAAGGATGGCTTCTTTCTCGGAGATAACGCCTTCGCGAACGAGGTCCATAGCGATCTTCACCATTGCGGTACCTGTACGTTTACCGTTACGGGTCTGGAGGAACCAGAGTTTACCTTCTTGTACGGTGAACTCCATATCCTGCATATCGCGGTAGTGGTCTTCGAGTTTCTGCTGAATAGTGTTCAGTTCAGCGTAAAGAGCAGGCATTGCCTCTTCCATAGACGGATATTTAGCAGCGCGCTCTTCTTCGCTAATACCTTGCAGAGCAGCCCAGCGGCGGCTTCCTTCCAGTGTGATTTGTTGCGGAGTACGAATACCTGCAACAACGTCCTCACCTTGTGCGTTAACGAGGTACTCACCGTTGAAGAGGTTCTCACCAGTAGCAGCGTCACGGCTGAAGCAAACACCGGTTGCGGAGGTCTCACCCATGTTACCGAATACCATTGCCATAACGGATACGGCTGTTCCCCATTCGTCTGGAATTCCTTCCATCTTACGATACAGGATAGCGCGCTCGTTCATCCAGCTGCGGAACACAGCGCAGATAGCACCCCACAGTTGCTCAATAGGATTGGTTGGAAAGTCACTACCTGTTTGCTCTTTGATAGCGGTTTTGAAGCGAGCTACAAGCAGTTTGAGCTCATCCACATTCAGGTCTTTGTCAAGCTTGATGTGACGAATCTCTTTTACCTCTTCGATAATCTTTTCGAACGGGTCAATGTCGGTTTTATTCACCGGTTTCATACCCAGTACCACGTCTCCGTACATCTGTACGAAACGACGATAGCTGTCATAAACGAAGTGAGGATTCTGCGTCTTAACGCACATGCCTTCAGCCACTTCATCGTTCAGACCGAGGTTAAGGATGGTGTCCATCATACCCGGCATTGAAGCACGAGCACCTGAACGTACTGATACGAGCAGCGGGTTCTTCGGGTCGCCGAACTTGCAGTTCATCAAGTTCTCGATGTGCTTAACGGCTGCCATTACGTCATCGTTCAGCAGGGCCATAATCTTCTCCTGACCAACTTCGTAATACTCGTTGCACACGTCGGTAGTGATAGTGAAGCCCGGAGGTACGGGAACACCTACGAGGTTCATCTCTGCAAGGTTGGCGCCCTTGCCACCCAGTTGCTCACGCATTTGAGCGTTTCCTTCGGCCTTACCATTACCGAAGGTGTAAACACGTTTTTTCTGTTCCATGTTGTTTTAACTATTAATTAATTATTATGTTTAGTTGTTATACAATTTTAGCCGCGTTCAGTTTCTCGCGTATCTTTATATATATTAAGGTGTCTTTTTTAGCGTAAGCTATTTGTACATATCCCATACCGATACCGACTTTGGTAGTAGGCAGCATAATGCCGGAAGTGACATGTCCGATAGTGTTACCGTCTTGGTCGCAGATTTCGTATCCGTTTCTGGGAATAGCACGTTCGAGGCACTCAAAGTGTACGAGTTTACGCGTCAGACCTTCGGCTTTCTGTTTAAGCAAAAACTCTTTGTCAATAAAGTCTTTTGCATCAAACTTGGTTATCCATCCCAATCCTGCTTCGAGAGGTGAAGTAGTGTCGTCAATATCGTGTCCGTAGAGGCAATACCATTTCTCCAAACGTAAGCTGTCGCGTGCTCCCAGACCGATAGGCGCAAGACCGTATTCTTTGCCTACTTCAAACAGCGCATTCCAAATCTGTATGCCGTCTTCTTTCTTGAAGTAGAGCTCAAATCCGCCTGCTCCGGTATAACCTGTATTACTTAATAATACGCCCTGAATACCTGCGAATGACCATTCACGGAAAGAATAATAAGGGATCGCACTTAAATCGGCGTCCGTCAATTTCTGTAACATCTCGGTTGCTTTCGGTCCTTGTACGGCGAGTTGACCATATTTGTCGGAAGCATTCTCCAAACTCAAATCGGCATTGGCGAACTTCTCTTCTTTTACTTTGTTTACCCAAGCCCAGTCTTTATCGATATTACCTGCATTAACAACGAGCAGGTATTTGGTTGTGGAGTATTTATATACAATCAGGTCATCCACGATACCGCCCTTGCCATTAGGGAAGCAGGAGTATTGTGCTTTACCTGCATCTAGACGGTTGATGTCGTTAGTCGTTATATATTGCAGGAAATCAACGGCGTTTTGTCCTTTTACCCAGAACTCGCCCATATGACTGACGTCAAAAACGCCTACGCCTTCACGTACGATACGGTGTTCTTCTTGAATACCGGTCGGGTATTGAATAGGCATATTAAAGCCCGCAAATTCGGCCATACGCGCACCGAGCGCAATGTGAATGTCTGTAAATGGTGTTGTTTTTAACATTTCTCTATGATTTTAAGGATTACATTCTTGGCAGCTTCCATACTTTGTATGGGTAGATATTCAAAACGGCTATGGAAGTTCTCTCCACCGGCAAAAATATTCGGGCAGGGTAGTCCTTCAAAAGAAAGGCGTGCACCGTCTGTTCCACCACGAATAGGTTGCACTTTCGGCGTCACTCCAACTTCTTTCATCGCTTCTTCCACAAGGGTAACGATATGCATTACCGGTTCTACCATTTCGCGCATGTTATAGTACTGGTCACGCAGAATAATCTCTGCTGTACCTTCTCCGTATTCGCGATTGACTTTGCGAACTAAATGCTCCATCTCACGCTTCCGGCTCTCGAAACGGGCGCGGTCATGGTCACGAATGATATAGCTCAGGGTTGTTTCTTCTACCGTTCCTGACATACCTACCAAGTGATAAAATCCCTCGTAGCCTTGAGTATGTTCAGGCGTCTCCCAACGAGGAAGCATAACCGCCAGTTGGTAGGCGATACGCATGGAGTTCAGCATCTTGTGGTAGCCATAGCCCGGATGCACGTTCACTCCGTGAACGATGATTTTGCAGCTTGCGGCATTGAAGTTCTCGAACTCTAATTCTCCGATAGCGCCTCCGTCCATGGTATAAGCAAAGTCACAGCTGAACTTCTTCACGTCGAAGTGATCTGCTCCTTGACCGATTTCCTCGTCCGGTGTAAAGCCTACACGAATCTTTCCGTGTTTGATCTCAGGATGTTGAATGAGGTACTCGCAGGCAGTTACAATCTCAGCTATTCCTGCCTTATCGTCGGCTCCGAGAAGCGTTTTGCCGTTCGTAACAATGATATCATTGCCTTTATAGCGTACAATTTCCGGATATTTAGCAGTCTCCAGAACAATGTTCTCTGCCTCGTTTAGCACAATATCCTTACCGTCGTAGTTAGTCACGATTCTCGGTTGTACATGTTTTCCGCTTGCGTCGGGTGATGTATCCATGTGGGCTATGAAACCGATAGTGGGTTTACCATCCGTATTAGCGGGCAGCGTGGCCATGATATAGCCATTGTCATCTAATTCCACTTCCTGCAATCCGATTGCTTTCAATTCATCGCGCAGGTATTCGGCAAACTCTATCTGTCCTGGCGTCGATGGAGTGAGGTTTGTTGTTTCATCCGACGTCGTGCAGAAGCTTACATACTTCAAAAAGCGGTCTACTAATTTATTGTTTTCCATATGTGCTTATTATCTGTCTAAAAATTAACAATGGTCATATCTTTCTGCCGATTTTCAGCGAAAGCAATAATATTATCTATCATCGCGTCGCACATTGCTTTGCGGCCTTCCCATGTGCCGGTGCCGATATGAGGAACGAGAAGCACATTGTCCAAGGTCTTGAGTTCCTCGCTTATCTGTGGCTCATGTTCATAAACATCCAATGCCGCACCGGCTATCCACTTTTCGCGCAGAGCTTGTATCAGCGCTTTCTCGTCCACATGGGCGCCACGAGCGGTATTGATCAGAAACGCATCCTTCTTCATCATCTTTAACTCACGCTCACCAATCAAATGATGCACAGCGGCAGTATAGGGTAGGTTCAAACTCACATAGTCCGCCGTTTGCAACAACTCATCCTGCGATACGTATTTAATCAATTCATTATTTCTACCAGTAAGTGCAGCCAGTATGTCACCATTGATTTCGTGCCTATTATGATAAATCACCTTCATACCACAGGCAATTGCTCTACGCGCCACAGAACGACCGATATTGCCCATACCGATGATGCCTAATGTCTTACCATAAAGACTATGTCCCAGATTCTTCAGCAAGCCGAACTGCACAGCATTATTGCGTATGCCACGGTCTAATTCTGCCGTACGACGGGCTATACCCATAATCAGAGCCATGCATAACTCCGCTGTTGGTTCAATTACCGGTTGCGGGGTGTTGGTTACAAGTATACCGCGGCGATGACATTCCTCTACATCAATATTGTCGTATCCCACACCGAACTGTGTCACAAGGCGTAACTTAGGCAACTTGTCTAATAACTCTCTGCGCACGGGCTTATAGAAATTAGTTGTCAGCACTTCGGCTTCTAAAGCTTTCCTTTTCTCCGTATTCTCACAACCAAAACTCTCCCCATATAGCGCGGTATCTGGGATAAGTTCATGCTCAGCTAAGCGGCCAAACCACTCGCTTGGAAGCATTGTGTCGATAATTATTTTCATTTCCGGCTGCAAAGTTACAACAAAAAAAACAAATGTGCAAGTTTTTGACTAAAAAAAAATAAATATACTTGTATATTTTATTGTTTTTGGGAAAAAGATTGCCGTTTGCACAACTGTGCGAACGTAATTTCGGGGGAATTGCCGTAGGCAAGGCGGCGTCCGAAATGCTGCATTTTTCGAATCCCTCACTTCCCTTATAAAAGAAGTAGGATGCCCCTCATGGACATCCTACTCTTTTAACCGGCGGAAAGTGAGGGATTCGAACCCCCGGTACCACGTAATGGGTACACCACATTTCGAGTGTGGCTCTTTCGACCACTCAGACAACTTTCCTCAAAAGCGGCTGCAAAAGTACTACAATTATTTGAAATACACAAATAAATCAACAAAAAAATACAATTAATTTTATTTTTTGGGCAAATTGTTTGCACAACTATCACCCTTTCCGCTGACTAAATTCGCAACCACAGAAGAGCTGATTGTAAAAATTGTACTCTTTCAGCAGTTCGTTGCGTCTCTGTTGCAAGCCTCCCTTGCGCCAGTTTTGAGCCCAGAACTGAACCGGTTCATGAACGACGCTATCCGACGGATATTTATTCACCATCTCTGCCGCTTTCATTCCTGCCGCATTAATCTGCTCCAAGTCTTTCCAACGTGACGAAGCAAGGGTGGTAGCAAAATAGGGTATATCCATTTCCTGGGCTTTGCGCGCCGTGGCAAACAGACGATGGTAAAAACACTCTACACATCGTTTGCCACGTTCCGGTTCATTCTCCAGACCCTTCACACAGAATAACCATGCTTCGTGATTATAGTCGCCGTCTATCCATTCTATGCCCAAGGAGTCGGCATGCCGTTTGCTCTCGTTCTTGCGGATTTCGTATTCCTCACGCGGAAAAATATTCGGATTGTAGTAGAAAATCGTCGGCCGAATAGCATGTGCAAGCAGCCATTCTACAATAGCTGACGAGCAAGGCGCACAACATGCATGAAGCAGTACTTCATTCAATCCTTCAGGCACTATAATTGCATTTTCCTTCATTCCGCACGCTTACTCAATCCGCGTACCCATTATACTATAAACCTTGCCGTCGCGGTAAATATAGAGCACGCCGTTCCTGAAGAACTTACTTGCCGGCAGGGTAGGCATCTCTGTCTGTTCGATGGCTTCAGCCTCACACACACCGGTAACAGCAGCGGTCTTAACCTCCCAGTAGTTGGAGTTCGCAGCCGTAGCAGCTGTGTACTTAAACGCGATGCGCACGTTATCGGTCAGGAATGCGGACGGAATGGCGGATGTCGCTTCTGCGTAGGATTTCTGCGGATAGTCGGATAGTACTAACTGCGTCCAATTAGCCGTAGTCACATTGTCCGTGTAGTCGGAGCTTATCCACATCGTCTGATCGTTCACGTAGTCACCTATTTCGCCGTTATCGTAATATATCTGGTGATCCAGTTTCAGCGTAGCTGATTTCGCTTTTGACAGGTTCAGTTTAGGCGAAACTAACCATCTTTCCTGATTATCCTCTTTGTTGTATCCGTTAATAGTTAGACCATAGGTCTCGTTGGTATTCCAATTGGCATTACCCGAAACGCCTTGTGCCGCAAAATCATTCAAGCCTGTACGGAAATCCCATTGGTAATCAGGACAGGTTGGGTCTGGATCCGGATCGGGATCAGGATCTGGCGTCGGTGCTACCGCTTTCAGTTTCAGACCCACCACCACCGGATCATGGTCGGAATAGTTGTATTTCCAGCTATCCGTATATTCGCCGTTATTGATATTAAAAGCGTACGCGCCGGTAATCTGCTTGGCCATTGTAGAGTTAGCCATCACGTGGTCCAAAATACCTTTTTCGCCGCCATAAATATACGTGTAAGCATTTTCGTCAAAACGTGTCAGTTGCTCCGCATATCCTGCTGCCTCAAGGTTCAAAATTGGCTGCTCGCCGGTATAGGAGTTCAAGTCACCTACAATCAGCTTATCCGGGTCATCATTCCAGTTATACTTCAACTCATTTACCAAGTTTTCCACATTCTTAAGACGAGTCGATTCGCCTTGGTCTCCACCACCGCTTTTAGCCTTAAAATGGTTCGCCGAGAGAATAAATTTCTCGTCGGTAGCTATCTCCCTAAACTCTTGTATGCGCAAGCGTGAGTAATACTCTTCGCTTGTACTTGCATAAGGCGAACCGCTATTACCTTCCAACGCCAGTTTCTTGTAGTTGTATACATATCCCGTCTTAATGGATTGATATTGTCCGGCTGGTGCTACTGTTCCAGCAATACCATCTATAATATAGGTGTAGCTATCAGTTCCGGACAGCGTATTCATCGCATTCGAGATATAACTCAAAATCTCGTCATTACGCTGTGCCTCGCAGATAACAACGATATCGGCTTGTAGTGCCAGAAACACGTTCGCCATCAGAGTGGTCTTTTCTTCAAATAACTCCATCGTTCTGGGGCATCCCCAACAATCAAGATTACTTGCCTCAAAGTTCGTGATGTAGTTCTTGGCGTTCTGGCTCACAACGCGAATAGAAGCATCGCCTACATCCGGTAACGCAATCGGACTATCCCACGCAAACACGCTGATAGACAAAGCAAAAAATAAAATAAAAGATGTAAATTTCTTCATAGCAGTATATGTTTATTTCTTAATATCCGTATTATAATTTTCTCCATGGTAAGATTACAACCTTCTCCATGAGTATACTATAAACTTCCCCATAGCAGTATTATAGGTCCCTTCATACCACTAGATGTAATCCCTTCCTACCAGTAGATGTATATCCTTTCTTAGCAGTAGATGTATATCCCTTCTTATCAGTAGATGTGTATTCCTACTTTGCAGTAGATGTATATTTCTATATTCATTTCAGCCGACAAAAGTAATATTTTTTTTTAATATATGCAAATTTTTATAAAAAAATTTCCTTTTTCTTGCACGATTCAAAAAAATGCAGTACCTTTGCACCCGAAATGAAGCCACAACATTAACACCTCATCAACACAGCTTTAACACAGGATTAACACAGGATAATGCTGCTCCTGCAATAAGGCTATAAGAACCTAATAACAAAAAATCAATATATTTATGGCAAAAATTACTTATAAAGACCCGGTCGATACCGTTTCCGGAAAACTCTTTGGCAAGAAGTCTAACATCTCGCAACGCAAACTCTTCGGCATTTACGAAACGAGCTATTGTTATCAAAACAAACCCGAACATTGGAGTGATGCACAAACGCTCCATCGCCAGAAGATGGGAACAGCTTCCCTCTATGCCAAATTGTGGTTACAGGACGCTGATTTTGCTGAACAAATCAACACGCAGCGCCTCGAAATCATCCAGCGCTCTAACAAATCTTACATGCGCAATCAGCAACTGCTCACGTCCATTATTTACAACCGTCTCTCATCGGACGAGACCTTCGCTGCTGCCTTACTCGAAGGCTATTCCCGCTATCGTGCTTGTCCCATCGATAATCGTTCCGCGCTTCTCACCCAACTTACCGAAGAATCTGCTCCCTTTAAATCGCAAGTATTAAACTAACGAATGAAAAAGTTCGGGTTTTTCACGAAACACGCACTTTTTATTTGCATGTGTGCGAAAAAAGCAGTAATTTTGCAGCGCAAAATTGTGTGACTATGACAAACGAAGAAATCGAACGTCGTTCTGAACGCGCAAAAGACTTGTTCAGACAGGGTTTTAACTGCTCTCAATCGGTTTTCGCAGCTTGCTGCGATATATATGGCATCAAGGACGAGAAACTGGCTCTGCGGCTGGCGGCATCGTTCGGCGGAGGCATTGGCAGAATGCGTCTCACTTGCGGCGCGGCATGCGGAATGTTCATGCTTGCCGGATTGGAAAAGGGTAGTGCTATTCCCGGCGATCATGACGGCAAAGCGGCTAACTATGCCTTAGTGCAAGATTTGGCGCAGAAGTTCAAAGACCAATATGGTTCGATAACCTGCGCAGAATTACTGGGCATTGCCCCTAAACCGCAGGAGCCGACACCGGAAGCTCGAACGGAAGCCTATTACAAGAAACGCCCGTGCGTGGAAATGGTTGGCGAAGCAGTAAAGATGTATTTGGAAACAGTCAACAAAGACAATGAAAATGGAAAAAGTACCAACCATACACAATCTTAAACAACTAATGCGCTACACGCGCAGCATAGTCTTTCCGAACTATTTCGAAGCGGAAACAGATCCTTATGAGGGATTTGGACAGATTCTGCATCTGCAGATATCTACCGTCCTGCCGGATCATGCCGATAATATTGCCAAACAAGTGATGGACCAACTGCCGGAATTAAAACGATTACTGCATACGGATGTGGAAGCGGTATTACACAACGACCCGGCTGTTACGGATATTGGCGAAGTGATATTGTGTTATCCATTACCTTTGGTAATGACGCATTACCGTTTGGCGCATTTGTTATATCGATTAGGCGTGCCGCGTATTCCGCGTATGCTAACCGAAATGGCTCATAGTCGCACAGGAATAGACATCCATCCAGCCGCACAAATAGGGGAATATTTCTGCATAGACCACGGGACTGGAGTGGTAATAGGTGCTACTTCAATCATAGGTAGTCATGTAGTTCTATATCAAGGTGTTACGCTTGGAGCAAAAAGCTTCCATTTTGATAAAACCGGTATGCCTATAGATGAACCGCGTCATCCTATAATAGAGGATAATGTGACCATCTATTCCAATAGTTCTATCTTGGGACGTATCCGCATTGGACATGACACCATTATCGGCGGTAACGTGTGGTTGACGAACAATGTACCTCCTTGCTCGCGAGTTATCCAATCGACGCCGGAAGTAAAATGTGAAATAAATAAACGATAATATGAAATATTATTTAGCCATATTAGGTGGAGGCCCTGCCGGTTATACGGCTGCCGAAATAGCCTCTAAAGCAGGTAAAGATGTCATTCTCTTTGAGCAGAACGCTTTAGGCGGAACATGTCTCAATGTGGGTTGTATTCCGACTAAGACACTTTTATATAGCGCCAAGCAGTATTATAACGCCGCCCATGCTGATAAATACGGCGTAAAGGCAGAGAATGTGTCGTTTGACTACGTCAAGATACAGCAGCGCAAGACTAAAGTGGTGCGCAAACTGGTTGCCGGTATTCGGGCGAAACTCAATAATGAGCATTGCACGGTTATTAATGGTGCCGCATCCGTTGTCAGCCGCACGGACGATGTAGTGACCATCGCTTGCGGAGAAGAGCAATACGAAGCAGAAAATCTGCTTATCTGTACCGGCTCGACAAACTTCGTACCGCCTATTCCTGGCATTAAGGACAATGAACATGTCTGGGACTCTACAACGGCTTTGGACGCCAAAGAGTTGCCGGCTTCTATCGTTATAGTCGGTGGCGGCGTAATAGGTATGGAGTTTGCTACATTGTACCACGAGTTGGGAGTGCCGGTAACGGTTATTGAGGCCATGCCGACAATTCTACCGAATATTGATCAGGATATCGTTGCCATCTTGCGTGAAAAGTACGAAAAGAGTGGTATCAAGATTCTCACCAATACTAAGGTGGTGTCTATTGAAGGCGGAAAGTTGAAAGTGGAAAGCGGAGAAATTATTGAAGCCGACAAAATCCTTGTCAGCGTAGGCCGCAGAGCCAATCTGCAAGGCCTTGAAGCACTCACAGACCTTGAGTACAATCGCGGTGCAATCGTGGTGGATGACTTCATGAAGACCAATCTGCCTAATGTCTATGCCGCTGGAGATGTAACGGGAAAGATTATGTTGGCGCATGTGGCAAGTCGTCAGGCCGAAGTGGCTGTAGGTCGAATGCTTAAGCAGATTCCGTTACAACGGATAGCATATAATGCTATTCCTTCAGTGGTTTATACGAATCCGGAAATCGCGTGTGTTGGCATCACCGAAAAGGACTTTGATGCCGAAGTGCGTACTATGCCCATGACATTCTCCGGACGTTTTGTAGCAGAGAACGAGGGAGAAAATGGACTATGTAAGATGCTGATAGACAAGAAGTCGCACTCCGTTCTTGGAGTTCACATGATTGGTAATCCATGTTCGGAGTTCGTGGCAGCTGCATCTTTTGCTGTACGAATGGGGTACACAGTTGATGAATTCAAACAAGTTGTCTTCCCGCATCCGACAGTAAGTGAGATACTTAAAGAGATTTTGTAATTTGTGATTTGTAATTATATGAATATACAGGAGCAAATTAGAGAGTTGGCCAAGAAGAAAAATGCGATAATCTTGGCACATTATTATCAACGCTCAGAGATACAGGATGTAGCCGATTTTATTGGTGATTCCCTTGCTTTGGCGCAAAAAGCCGCGCAAACAGATGCGGATATATTGGTGATGTGCGGCGTGCATTTTATGGCAGAGACGGCAAAAATCCTATGCCCCAAGAGGAAAGTGCTTATACCGGATCCATCAGCAGGATGCTCTTTGGCTGATAGTTGCAAGGCGGAAGATCTGGCTGCATGGAAGAAACAACATCCTGATTATCAGGTTGTTTCGTATGTCAATACATCGGCTGCTGTCAAAGCGCTAACGGATGTGGTTGTGACAAGTAGCAATGCGCTCAAGATAGTGAACCATCTGCCTGAAGATGCAAAAATCCTATTTGGACCAGATCAGAATTTAGGTGCATATATCAATTCTGTAACCGGCAGAACAATGGAGTTGTGGAATGGTTGCTGCCATGTGCACTCTCGTTTCTCCGTAGAGGCACTTTTGAATTTGAAGCAGCAATATCCCAATGCCAAAGTCTTGGCTCATCCAGAATGTAAGCAAATTATTTTGAACCTTGCAGATGTGATTGGTAGCACACAAGCCATTCTGAATTATGTGCGCCAACATCCTGAAGAGAAGGACTTTATCGTTGTTACCGAAAGTGGTATTCTTCACGAGATGCGTAAGGCTTGTCCCGAAGCAAACCTAATTCCTGTGCCTCCTGAAATGACGGAAGGAGTTGGTTGCAGTTGTAATGAGTGCGAGTATATGCGGCAGAATACATTGGAGAAACTCTACGAGTGCTTGCTGAACGAGTCCAATGAAGTGATTGTGCCTATAGAAGTAGCCGAAAAAGCTGTTAAACCGATACAAAAGATGTTAGATTGGTCCATATGAGCAAAAAACGTGTTCTCATAGCGATGTCAGGCGGTATAGACAGCTCTGTAGCTGCCATGCTATTATTGGAAAAAGGCTACGAATTAGTAGGTGTCACTTTCCGTACGTACGATTCAATTCGGGAGAGTTGTATCGCTAAAGAGAAAGGATGCTGTTCGATTGAATCTATTATGGAAGCCAAGTATTTAGCCGAACAACTAGGCTTTGAACACCATATATTGGACTTCCGTGACACGTTTAGAAAGCATGTGATTGCAAATTTTGTGGACGAATATCGTCATGGTCGCACGCCTAATCCATGTGTTTTATGTAATTCGCATATCAAGTGGGGAGAATTGATGGCTGCTGCAGATGAATATGGTTGTGATTATATCGCAACGGGGCATTATGCTCGCATCGCGCAGAAAGATGGTCATTATTTTCTCCGAAAAGCCGTTGATAAGCATAAAGACCAAACATATTTCCTATGGATGTTGACAGAGGAGAACCTAAGTCGCACTATCTTTCCTTTAGGCGACTTAACAAAAGATGAAGTACGCGCAATCGCTTTGCAGCATGGATTTGAGAAACTGTCGAAGAAGCGTGAATCGCAAGAGATATGCTTTGTCGCAGACAACGATTATCGTTCATTCCTTGCATCCGAAGGCGTTGAGACAACATCCGGCGACTATATAGATGCACAAGGAAAAGTATTGGGTCAACACGCAGGATACACATGTTATACAATAGGTCAACGCAAAGGTTTAGGCATAGCACTTGGCTATCCCGCATTTGTGACTAAAATTGATGCGGCTCGCAATCAAGTGACTCTCGGAACACATGATGAATTATACACAAATAATGTGCGAATTAGTGAATATAAATTTAACGGAGACTATTCGCAACCTGTATTCGCGCAGATTCGTTATCGCAGTCAGCCAAGTGAAGCAGTCTATAAAGATGGAGTGTTGACCTTCAAAGAACCCGTTTGGGCAGTAACACCAGGACAGTCTGTTGTTATCTATCAGAACGATTTATTAGTTGGAGGAGGTTTGATTGAGTAATACCAATATTCAAATATTACGTTTAGCTGTCCCAAGTATCTTAGCGAGTATCACAATACCTCTTGTTGGCTTGGTAGATACGGCCATTATTGGGCATATCTCTGATGCTGCTGCTATCGGTGGTATTGCTATCGGCACCATGTTGTTTGACCTGCTATACTGGAACTTCGGTTTCCTGAGAGTAGGTACTTCCGGTATGACTGCACAGGCTTTTGGTCGTCAAGATAAAACGGAGTGCTCGAAGTTATTGGCGCAGAGTTTCGCTTTATCTGCTTTCGGAACAATGCTTGTATGGGCTATACAATGGTTGTTTGTTACGGCAGTATTAGCCTGTGTTTCCTGCTCACCTGAGGTGGAAATTTTTGCGCGCAAATACTTCTTTATTCGTATTTGGGCTGCTCCGGCCACATTAGCCTTGATGACTTTCCGAGGATGGTTTATCGGTATGCAAGATGCCATGTCTCCAATGATTTGTGATGTAATAATCAATGTGATAAACGTAATATCTTCCTACGTATTAGCTATTTACACACCTCTTGGGGCTTTAGGAGTAGCTCACGGAACGGTGATTGCGCAATATGTAGGATTGATTGTTGCGTCTATTTTCTTGTTGACCAAATATAGGCCTTATCTGCAAGAGTTTGAACACTTAAAGCATGTAATGCGGTGGTCGGAGTTACGGCATCTGTTATCGCTTAATGGCAATCTGTTTATTCGGTCCTTGTGCTTTATGATTGTCTATGTTGGCTTTACATCCATCGCAGGCAGTTATGGCGATATAGAATTGGCAGTTAGTAGTATATTGATGAAACTGTTTATGCTATTTAGTTATTTCGTGGACGGTTTTGCATATGCTGGAGAAGCATTGGTCGGTAAACTATTTGGTGAACACGATAAACATGTGGATATCCATGAACGACTTTCCACTTTGCTCAAAGATCTATTTGGATGGAGTATTGGAGTAGGAGTGTTATTCACGCTTGTGTATGCTGTAAGTGGAATTAATAGTATTGCTATCATGACAGATGAAATAGATGTGCTTAACGCTTCCAAACCTTATATTCCTTGGCTTATTGCCATGCCATTGGTTTCTACCTTGGCATTTATGTGGGATGGTATCTATATCGGCGCAACAGCTGGTCGTCCTATTCGGAATGCGATGATCATGGCGGCAATAGGATTTGTTATTACGTATATTGCTTTATATCGTATATGGGGTATACAAGCACTATATGCTGCATATTTTGTGCATTTAATTGCGCGTGTTGTGTACTTAACGATAGGTTGGAAACCAGTTGTGCATGATTTTTTCGCTAAAAAATTTGCACAATCCAAATAATTGTAGTACTTTTGCACTCGAATTCGGAACTAAACTGAATTTAGACATAGAAAATAGTGGTTTACACGTAGTGTAATTAAAAGGGAATCCGGTGCAAATCCGGGACAGACCCGCTGCTGTAAGTCCTAATATTTTTCTGCAATATGTCACTGGCTTGAGCTGGGAAGGCGCAGAAAAAGGGATAAGTCAGAATACCTGCCTCTGTTTTCGTTCAACAATGCTCTCGAGGAATGGAGCTGTGAACATTTCATATAGCAGAGGTTACGCTGACGTTGGGCTGACCTTACGTATGATGAATTTATCCACTTCTCAGACATTGACGAAGTGGATTGTTATTTTTAGGCATATACCTAATGCAATAAATTATTAACAACTAAAACAAATTTAAAGCTTATGAAGAAATTTTTCTTTTTGGGTCTTATGACCTTTGCAGCCTTTAGTTTGATGGCTGAGACAAAAGTGGCTACCTTCGAGAACGAGGCAGGTGGCATTAATGTGGCTAAAGCAGATACTTGCTGGCAAGGCGCTGATGCCCCTGTAATTGGTTGGAACAGCTGGACAAGCGGAACGTACAACTTCCGAAGCTACTATGGCGGCAACAGCGGCTATGGTGATTACTTCACATCATTTACTGTA
>CACXYM010000003.1 GCA_902771935.1 uncultured Bacteroidales bacterium | reverse complement strand
GGCGTCATTTCGGCACAAGGTGCTGAAACGAGACATCGCTCCAAGCCAAGCCTTGCGGCTTATAGGATATAGCGGTGCGGAAATAGCAAGGATAGTTAGTGCAAGCTGCGATGCAATAACGAAAACTTTAGCAGATAAGGCAACGGTTGGTGGCTTGGGTCTTGCCGCTGCTCGAAAATCAAGGCCAAGATAAGCGTGTAGAAAGCATATCGGTTCCTTGTTTGGACGCGGGTTCGACTCCCGCTATCTCCACAAAAAATGTACAATTATGGCTGTAGAAGTAAAAGCAATTAGTACTAAAAAAGAAATCAAAAAGTTCATTCAGTTCGCTAACGACCTGTACCAAGAATGTCCCTATTATTGTCCTCCTCTCTTCCTCGATGAGATGGCAGTCTTTGACCGTAAGAAAAACCCGGCTATGGATTTCAGCGACTTCCAGCTCTTCCTCGCTTACCGTGACACTAAAATCGTCGGACGTATCGCGGCACTTATCAACGAGAAAGCCAACCAAGCGTGGAACGTGAAGCACGTCCGCTTCGGATGGATGGACTTTATCGATGACCTCGAAGTAAGTCGCGCGTTGCTCGACGCCGTCGCTGACTGGGGTAAGAAACGCGGAATGACCGAAATCAACGGACCTGTCGGCTTTACCGATTGGGACCACGAAGGACTACTGCTCGAAGGATATAATTATGTCGCTCCGCTTGCCTCATTGTATAACTACCCGTACTACGTCAAGCACATGGATGCATACGGCCTGACGAAGGACGCTGACTGGGTGGAAATGCTTATCACCTGCCCGAAACAAGTGCCGGAGAAAATGGCTCGAGTCGCCGAAATAGTGAAAGAGCGTAGCCACGTCCGCGTCGATAAAGTCAGGAGCGCCAAAGAACTTGTACGCAAGTACGGAAATACCTTTATGGACGTACTCGATGAAGCATATCAGAAGCTCTATAACTTCCAGCCGATGACCGAACGCCAGAAGCTCTACTACCGCGATATCTACTTCCCTATTCTTAACTTCGACTTCGTGACCATTATCGTCAACGAAAAAAATGAGATCGTAGGCGTAGGACTGGGAATGCCGGATATCAGCGATGCAGTCCGCAAATGCGGCGGTAAACTCTTCCCGTTCGGCTGGTACCATATTCTCAAGGCACTCAAGGCGAAACATATGAAACACTTTGACCTCCTGCTCGTGGCAGTACGGCCCGACTACCAAGATAAAGGTATCAACAGTCTCTTCTTCGCTGACCAGATACCGTACTTCAATAAATACGGCGTTGAGACTCTCGACACAACATCTATCCTCGAGACGAATATGAAGAACCAGCAACAGTTCCAGCTGCTCGAGCACAAGTACCATAAACGTCGTCGCGCGTATATCAAGTCGATTGAATGATTACGGTCAATCCATATGACCGCCTGATGGCGAAGCTCACGGCCTATGCCAAGCGTAACCACTTACGTATGACGCCGCAGCGAAATGCCGTACTCGAGATATGTTGTAACGAGCCCACGCCTATCTCTACCGCGCGACTCGTACTCATTGCCGGAGAAAGAGGCATCAGTCGTCCTACCGTCTATAACGCCATCGATACGTTTGTACATGCCGAGATACTGCAGTGCGTCGGAAAGGCTGTGGATAAGAAATACCGCCAGTACGACTTCTTCTTTCAGAAGCACACCTGTATCCAACTCGTTTGTACCCGCTGCGGACGCATATCCAAGATTAAAGACAACAACATAAGCAAAGCTATACACAACCGTCAGTTCAATAATTTTGTCATGCAGCACTATACGCTTACCGTGTACGGCAAATGTAAGGTCTGCCGAAGTCTGCTCGCAAAAGAGAACATCATCAAAAATCAAGAAGCATAATGGAACAAGTAGTATACAACAACCCCAATCTCATCTACTGGGTACTGTTTATCGGTATCGCTTTAGTCAGTTGGATTGTGAGCAGCATAATGGAGTCGCGCATGAAGCGCTACGCCCAAGTGCCGCTTAATCTCACCGGCAAGCAAGTGGCAGAAAAGATGCTGCGCGACAATGGCATCACAGATGTCAAAGTAACGTGCGTAAAAGGGCATCTGACCGACCACTATAACCCGGCTAATAAAACCGTTAACCTCTCCGAGAACGTATATAACGAAGCCAACGTAGCCGCAGCTGCAGTCGCAGCGCACGAGTGCGGGCACGCCGTGCAACACGCAGTGGCTTACGGACCTCTCAAACTGCGTTCCGCTTTGGTGCCGGTCGTTAACTTCGCCAGCACATGGATGACGTGGGTGCTGCTCGCAGGTATCTTATTGGTGGGAGTATTCCCCTACCTCCTATTGGCAGGTATCTGCTTGTTTGCACTCACAACCCTCTTCTCTTTGATCACCCTTCCTGTCGAAGTGAACGCAAGCCAACGTGCCGTGAACTGGTTGCAAGAAGCAGGCATAACCGACCGAGATACCACCGAGATGGCTTCCTCTGCACTGCATAGTGCCGCATACACCTATGTGGTAGCTGCCCTCTCCTCTCTCGCTACATTGATATACTATATCCTCATCTTCCTCGGAAGACGGGATTAAACATATAAGGCTCCGTAGCTCAATTGAATAGAGTGTCAGATTCCGGTTCTGAAGGTTCTGGGTTTGAGCCCCAGCGGAGTCACATCGTCGGAAGTGGCTCGCCTAAAAAATTTTCGACCCCGTCGAAAATAGGCGGCTCGCACTTCCTCCTCTCCCCACCACAACAAAGTTGCGTCGGGGACCCCAAAATATAAATACCAACAATTGGGGATTGTGGGAATGCGCAAAAAGCAGTACTTTTGCAACGCAATTTGATAACTTATGGCACATAGTACTGACTATATTGAGAATGGAATTCACATTGTAGAAGTGGACGCACGTCACCTGGAATCCGGGCTCGTGCAAGCGGTACAGTTGCTTAACCAACGGCAACACTTCGTTATTCTCCTTACGCATTACAAAGACCTTCTTAAAACGCACCACTGGCTCGATTACGAATTACTCTCCCAACTAATGGGAGTGCGTATTGGTCGCATTGAGGACAAAGATACCATACTGGCTATGCCGAACCATTTCCGTCCTGTTCGTATTGACAGTATAGAAGGTTATATCCACGGAGCCTTGGAGGAGACACTTCATCACGCTCCCGATGATACCGGCCATAGTCTGGCGGATCGCATTGATAAGGTGCTGACTAACCGATGGCTCGGTTTCCCTATCTTGATTGTGGTGCTGTACGCAGTTTTTGAGCTGACGTTCGCTATCGGCAGTTATCCGCAAGAGTGGATCGCACAAGGGATAGACGCGCTCTGCGAGTGGCTTGACACCGTCCTTGCTGCCGGTTGGCTGAGCAGTCTGTTTATTGATGGTATTGTTCGCGGCGTAGGCGCTATTCTCTCTTTCGTGCCGAATATATTGATACTCTTTATCCTGTTAGCATTGATGGAGGACTCAGGTTATATGGCGCGTGCTGCCTTCCTGATGGACAAAATCATGCACGCCGTCGGTCTGCACGGACGCAGTTTTATCCCCATGTTGGTAGGCTTCGGATGCAACGTACCGGCTATTATGGCTGCACGCGATATTGATAATATCAAGGACCGCACGCTGACAATGCTGATGATACCGTTTATGTCCTGCTCTGCACGCCTTCCGGTATATATGCTGTTTGTGAGTGCTTTCTTCCCTGGCCATAAGGCATTGGTGATGATGTCGCTTTACGCGATAGGCATTGTGCTCAGTATCCTCTTTGCTTTAGTGATGAAGCGCACGAAGTGGTTCCGCCAGTCTGCTCGTGACTATGTATCCGAGTTGCCACAGTTCCGCAAACCGCAGTTCAAGGCTTTATGTGTGCATGTGTGGGATCGACTTTGGGATTACCTGCAAAAGATTGGTACCGTTATTATCTGGGCAAGTATCATTATCTGGGCGCTGACCTATTTTCCGACGCACTCAATGGACCTGGAGCACTCGTACTTGGCTATGATTGGTAAATGGACGGAACCGCTCGTTCAGCCGTTAGGCTTTGACTGGAAGACCTCTGTGTGCTTATTGACAGGTCTGCCGGCTAAAGAAGCTATTATCTCCACAATGGGTATTCTGTACGGCGGAGATGCCACCACATCCGCCTTTACACCGCTGACAGCCTTCACATTTATGCTCTTCGTGCTACTCTATTTCCCTTGTATTGCAACGATAGCCACTCTTCGTCGCGAGGCAGGACGACGCTGGGCGTGGTTCACGGTGATCCACTCCCTGTTACTTGCTTGGGTGATGGCATTTGTAGTTTATCAAATCGGCACTATCTTATTGACTATCGCGTAGATGGTCAAACCGGCCGTTGAGTGAATATTGAGTTTACGAGAAATATTCTTTCTGTGTGAAATAACGGTGTGCGTAGAGATACATAGCACATCGGCAATCTCTTTATTGCTCAGTCCGCGAACGACTTGGATAAGCACCTCTTTTTCGCGGTCACTCAGTTCTTCTGTTTCTGCTATTTGTATGCGTCGCGGACTCGAAGGTTGTATCTTGGTTATGGCAGGACGGTAAATATCGTCCTCGATAGCGCAATGGTCTGCAAAATCCTGCTCGGTATGCCATAAATCGGACATAACGCTGATAAGCAGATAGGAGTCGCCACCTTGGAAGTACTTGATGATGAGGTTCTTGATTTCTGTGAGTTTATCGGTGATGCGTTGGTCATCGTGCTCATGTTCCTCAAATCGTCCCTCGTTTTCATGCTCTATATGGGTACGTATCTCGTCCACAAACTCATCGTAGCAACGGAGTATAAGTCCGGGTATCTGAGTCGTAGGGTCGGCAGGAATTATTGCTTCCACTAAAGCGCGACGCAGTCGTGGCAGGCGGAAGTCCAAAAAGTACGCGTGGGCATTACCAAGGAACCGCTGCAGGGTCGGCACATCGATATCCGCCGCTGTAACAGGCTGTTTGTAGAGTTTATAGTTAACAATAGCGAGGAAAGTAGGTGTATGCACATGATGCGCTTCGCACACCTGTTCAATGGTCTGCTCACCTACTCCTAATTCTAATCCAAACCGACTGATAATCTGGATAGCATCTTCTTCGTGCGCCATCAAGTCGCTTATCTTATCCGTAGCTTTATACATAGTAGAAATCGTAATTTGGCTGCAAAGGTAGTAAAAATATTCGGTTTAGCCAAATACGGAGCCCAAAATCACCATTTTTAGGGATGTGGAATGGTCGTATCCCACAATAGAGTTTGATCAATATGCATTTTTCTCCATTTTTGTTCCCAATTTGTTTCTTTTAACTGCCTGATTATTGCGGGATTATTGCGAGACTTTAGCCTGTCAATAGCAACCTCCATTTTTCTCTATATTATTAATGCTTTCTACCATCCCAAATAGTTGGTATTTTGGGGGTATAGGCTTGCAAGGACGGGGAAAAAGTAGTAATTTTGTCGTCGAAAACAAATGGCTATAGCCTAATTGGAAATAAATACCAAATACAAATTATTAATTAAATTATTATGCTTATGAAAAAAGTTATCTTTTTAGCAGCTTTAGGGCTGAGCGTAATGGCACAGGCAGCAGAACCTGGCTATTTCAAAACATTAGTAGCAGAACAAGCAGACGCTACCAAAGGACAAACGCAATTGTACAACCTCGATTACTATGCTGACGGCAGTCTGCTACTGCTGTCGAGTTACTCTACGGCTTCCAAGGACGAAGTTGGTTTGCATTTCGATGGTGATACCTATCAAGGAGGTACGGCAAGTAAATTGGGGTTGCAAGCGCTCACAAATGCTTTTATGGCAAAAGTGGACAAAGAAGGTACGGTTTTATGGACTGTTCCGGACACGACGTATCAGTTTGACCTCGGTGGTAGTGTCAATATGGCTACCAAAGACGGAGGAGCAATCTTTGCGCAGAAGATGCGCAATAAGAAAGGTCGTTACGTAACGTTTATCAACGTGCACGACAACACCTCTTTCGTAACCGAGAGTAACAACATCACTGCAAGTTATGAGCGCACCTCCACAATGACTGCAGACCCTAACGACTCATACGCTTGGGCAGGACTGGCACAAGATGAAGCAAATAACATCTATCTCGCCGGTTATCAAGCTGACACACTCTTCCCTACCTGGATGGACACTATCGCAATGCGTCCGAACAATTGGAATGGCAATGCACAGCAAAAGAGCAGTAACTGCAACACCGTTATCATCAAATACGACAGCCAAATGAAATATCTCGCCTACGTAATCAATAGCGACGATTTAGTTTACGACCGCCCTATTGGTATGCACTATGAGAACGGCAAGCTGTATGTGGTTGGTACCTACAAAAACAGTACAGAGAGCGGTATCTATGCAGCTGCTTACGGAACAGACCTAAAGCGTGAGTTTATCGAATATCACCCGATAACAGGTAACCTGCAATTCCAACAGACCAAGTTCGAAAAAGGCAGAATTTACATCTGCGGCGCTATCAGTAAAGGTAGTATCACGATCGGTGAAAAGACTATTTCTACCTCCGGCAACATGAATAATGGTCTCGTTTATGTAATCAACCAAGCGAATGGCAAGGCACTCAATGCCGATATCCACGCCGCAGCTAATGACGCGCTGAACATCACCGTAGCTGCTTTTCCGACCGCTACCGGTGTCATAGCATATAACCACGAGACGCTAAATGGTATCCAGCTGGCATTTAACTACGATGAGGACTTGACCTTGATCAGCACAGATACGTTAGGTACAGGTGGCGGTTCGTCCACTATCAGCTGCGTAGCACGCAATGCAGATGCTACACAAACAGCTATTGGATGCCGCGCAAGAACGACCGCTGACTACCTGCTCTTAGGACAGACCTTTAACTTCGCAGACAAAACAAACTGGTACAGCGTACTTGCTACATTGAACACCAAGAGCCCGTCAACCGCCATTGAAAGCATTCAACTACCGGCTACACGTGCTGAGAAGTTCATCCAGAACGGACAACTGCTTATCCGCCACAATGGAAAACTGTACAACATCACTGGAGGACTAATGGAATGATGAATTGATAAATAGAAGAATTAAGAGAGCCGTATGTCGTTTGACATGCGGCTCTTGCTTTGTTAAAAATGTAAAATGACGAATTACTTCTCAGGGAGAATGATTTGGTAGGAATCGGCATCAATGTAGAACTTCTTAACAGTCGAGCAGACAGAGCAAGCCTCTTCGCCCTCTTCGTGCGACTCTTCCGCTTCCTTAACCTCTACCGGTACTTCCATCGCGCGTAACACACCGCGCACGCGTACCTTATTATTCACGCACTCAGGCGCAAAAGACTCAAAGGCAACAGCATTAGCACGAATAAACTCACCTTGATCACTACTGCGCAAAAACGCTTTACGACCACCATGCTTGCACAAATGCAAACACATACCTTCTACCGAGATGGTATCGCCCACGAGCGAATCACCCTGTACAAACACTTCGTCCACTGAATAGACGGTTTCTTTCACTTGTCCTTTTTGGCATGCAGTCAACGCCACCAGCGCCACTGCAACGATAAATAGAATCTTTTTCATAATATAAAATTAAAAATTAGAATGTTAAACCTGTTGTTATTCCAACTTGCCAAGCGTGTGCATTATCAAACTGTATCAATCGTGCCTGCGCACGAACTAACCACGAGTAACGCTTTTTGAGCGGGAAGGTATATTGCACCTGAACTCCCTCCTCTACCCGCTGCAGGAACATGTCATAGTTTACTTTTGCAGCAAAGAGCATATCTCCTACTGGCAATGGTAAACGATAGTCTCCATAAACATGGGCAAACGCCAAGTTCTTGCGGTAATTCGGCACAATGAATAGCAACTCATAGTAGTTATTGGCATTATCTCCATAGAG
This sequence comes from uncultured Bacteroidales bacterium, assembly GCA_902771935.1. Taxonomy (GTDB): domain Bacteria; phylum Bacteroidota; class Bacteroidia; order Bacteroidales; family Paludibacteraceae; genus Colicola. The sequence continues at coordinate 108,904 of CACXYM010000003.1, read as the reverse complement.
ATATAGTTCACCACGTTTAAGTTCCGCTCCGGCAGTAGCGGTTACTCTCCAACGCGTAGCCACATATCCTATCTGCGCAGAAAGGGTGTGAGTAGTGAGTGCGGCAATAGGGACTTGCGTGTTGATAGAGAGCTCTTTTTTAAACCGGAACCAATCATACTGAACTCCCGCCATGAAACCGGTGGTAGGCAGAAGTTGCACGCCTACTCCGGCGCGGTAGCCGGTGTAGTAACTGAGTTTATTATTACTGGAGAAGCGCGCATAGGGCTCCGTATCATTCGCCATGTGGTAGATAGTGGTCTCACCTAATTCGGAATAGAATCGTATCTCATTATTCTGCTTATACCTACCCCCGTACGCTTGTAGGCTGAGGGCATATTGTTGCCACTGGTACCCAATAGACGCTTCTACACGCAAGTCAGTAACTTTATTCTTAGCTCTCGGGTCACGCATCCGATAACTCTGTTCTGCGCGGAACTGCAAAGCGGCATGCCATAAGATATGGTTCTTAAGCATTCTATATCCTCCGTAAAAAGCATACGTCTCCCGTCGCATATCCCCTCCTACACTATCGACTGTCCAATAAGGAGCAACTAATCGGTAGTCGGCATTGTCCACATACCGCGTCTGCTTACAATCCTCCCAATGATACGACGCCTCACCGAAAATACGACTACTCGAAGTGATATCGTATATGGACTGAGCCTCAACGGAAAAACCACCTATCTGCGTGCCGTCATAGAGCTCAGTGCCCTGTCCAAAGTGACCGGATAAGGTCAAATCAGTCCGCGCCGTATCGGTAACCAATGCTGTTAATATGACCAATAATATACTCATTTGAAATAATTCGGATTAGCAGGTACTCCATGCTCAAAATCGTCGGTAGAGTTATTCGTGTCCTGTAATACACGCCGTCCATTAACTATCTGTTGCACCTTACGACGCACAGCCTTGCCAAATCGCGTAACATCACTACCTGTAGGTGCCACGTAGGTATAACCTGCATCAAGGGTTTGGCTAAAGGTTAACCACTGAAACGTCTCCGAAGGTGAGAGATTAACCGCATCCACAACCCATTCGTTTGGGATGACATACGACTTCTTGGACTGCGAGAACGTACCGGCTGAGGTTACTAACTCATACGTATAATTCAGGTAATACGTATCCGTTGCGAAGTACTTCTCCACTGTCATACCTTCGGGGAATCGCGCCAAACCAAAGGACTTATGTCCCTGATTATGCGGCACCCAAATCGTATAGGTATAGCAATACAACTTATCCATATTCGGCACTTGCGGATTATCCACATCCGTTATACCGGCACTGGATGAGACGTCAAACCACTCCAAATCCGCCTCGCTTAAATCAAAGGAGTTCGGATTAGCCTCCTTGTGATTCATCGCGTTATCAGCAATAAGCAATGCCTTCCCCGGTGCGACGCGATAGGTTGTACCCGTTCCGGGAACACGATACAACGCATCGACTGCAAAATACTCGCTACGAAAGTCGTAGTCTAATTTATACTTCTGCACGGAGTTCAGGTCGGCCTCCATTAAAATCAATCCATCGGCTGACAAAGTGTCCTCGGAGTTATTATAGATTACGAAATACTTATCGCCGACGTACCGTTTGCCCTCCGGAGTCTCTGTTCCCGCAAAGAAAATCTCAGCAAGCACGAAATCACTTTCCCCTGTGCTCATATAGTCGGTTTGGATAGTGACGGAGCAATCTTGCGACACTGCGACTCCACGTAGATACCCTCGAATAGGTCTGCCGTTATTCTCAGCGGATATAGACCAATCGTAATACCCAATAGGAATAGTCAGCGATAACGTACTATCCGTATAATCTTTGTTCATATTGACGTCATGAGCCGTGATGTGTATATGCGACACATCCTCCAATTGCTCCATCTGCAAAACAACCGTTACACGTGCAGTCCGGTTCAAAGAGGAAGGTTCGCATGCTGCCAACAGCAAGCACACCATGAAACCCATACTAATAACTTTACATTTCATCTTATATATTCAAATTTATCTCCATGCCAAAATAAGGACTTGCGGTTCGGTGAATAGTCACTTGTCCGCCGCTGGGGCCACTTACCTGATAATCTGGAAGTATATCTAATAACCGATTGACATATAGCGCGATATTAGCAAAACGAGTTATACTTTTCTGTACGCGCAAGTTCAGGTAGCCTTCAAAAGGCACCGTACGACGCACAAATTGTCCGCTATTATAATCGAAAATCAACGTCTTAAGGATTGCATTCTGCTCCGCCGCAGCATCATAGCGATGGAGTTCTCCATCCTCAGACGATATATAGGAAATAGGTCGTCCGTTCTTCTCCAAGGTCTTTGATGCCGTATATACAGTCGTCTCTAATGTAGCACTAACGGTGAGTCCGATTTTATGAATATAGATATCCGCAACGAGATTGGTATTCAAGCTCTCGCGAATATACCCTTCCGTCCAGTCGTATAAGCCTATATAATGGTCTTGCACATTGACTCCCTGAACGACGCCGGGACTTTTCTCTGTGGAGAACATCTTTTCACTATTGCTATAGGTGGTTCTCAACCATGCCCCATTAACCGTAAAACGAGTGCATATAGCCTGAATACGCGGACTTTGGTACTGCCACTCTACTCCTTGCTTGAAGATACGGCTACCATTAGTAGTAGTGGAATAGGTGAGCAAACGTTTGTAATCACTTGACCCAATGGTATAGTGAAACGCTTCGACTTGCATCAGCCCCCTGAAAGCATTGCTCATGTTTTCTTCGAAATAAGTAATCGTTAAACGGTGCTTATCTATATCAAGTCCGGCACGCACTTCCCACTTAAGGTTTCTCGCCGGCTGCAGTGCATAATTGGTAGGATCGATGATATGCGTATAGATTTGCATGGTTTGGTCTTGGGGAGCAATAGTAGCATTGGGCGCTTGCAAATCCATATATAACAGATTGGGTGAGAGTTGCAGCAAGGTAGGCATTTTTGTATGCTGCCCGATAGCTGCAGCAACGTAGCACTTACCCTTAGTAAATGGGAAATTGACGGTAAGGTTTGCACGTGGGTCTAAATAGCACCTACCGCTAATCGCATATTCACTTCCAAGCCCCAATAAAGAGGTTCCACGTAGTCCTATATTGAGGTCGAGGCGTAAGTGCTCCACAATGGGAAAAGTGATATCGTCTTGGATATACCACGCTAACTGGTTCGTGGCGGGGATATCGTAGTAAGCACGCGGACGCAAGGTCGAGGAGTAATTAAGTGGACGACTCAAGTCGTATATCTGTCCTCTACCGAAGTTCTTGGTATAACGCCACTCAATACCTATATTCGCCTTATGCTCTATGCGCCATGTTGAGAAATAGAACTCGGCTTTAGGGCGGATAAAGACGTTAATCGGTACACCTTCTACCATGTGTTTAGCCGTGTATTTGTAGGGCAGGAATTGTACGGTAGCCTCGCCTTCAACCATATTATCGATGGCAGGATTCTTAGGCGTTGTCAATTGCACTAATCGCGTCTGTTCGATACGATCCATCTCGCCTAACAGATTGGCTTGCACACTACATCTCCACCACTCGACACCGTGGCTGTGCAGATAGAAAGTGTTGTTCCAACTTAACTTATGGTATTCACTTCGATAACTATCCTCGCGGTTGTTATGGATATCAGGGTCTATTTTGTCGTTATCAATGCTACCGGTATAGTCCAAATGACTTTGCCAACGCAAGTGAATGGCATTAATCTCCCACTTCTGCTGCAAACGCACCGAGGCAGTGATACGTTGATAATTTTCCAAGGTGTTGGTCGGGTCGGCTTTGGCATTTAAGTAATCCACTCCAAAATTAAGCACCGTCCTTTCGTTATTCCATCCTATTCCTTTACCGAAGAAGAGCAACTTACTAAATCCGTCTGCCTTAAATCGTGCTCTCCAAGGTGTCGGCTTACTCGTACGCTCAATCTTCACGACTCCGGATGTCACATCCCCATATTCAGCACCCGCTATTCCGCGAATAATCTCCACTTTATCTATATCATCGGTCGAAATAGTTCGCATATCGACACCTGCTCCCACGCTATTACGTTTAGAGTCTGCACCACTGACGTCAGATTGGACATATTGCATATTAGCGTCGGTGTTAACCGGAGCTCCATCAACGACAAAAGAGGTTCCAAGAGATGAAGCATCATAATCGCTACTGCTCGCGCTATTACTTGCTTCTCGGAGGCGAATGGTATTGGCATTAGATAGATTAGGGTCTTTTGTCGTACCACCCGGAAGTGTCTGGAGGATATCTGTAAAGGAGGAAGGCTGAATATGCTGAATCGCCTCTTTACCTATCACGCTGGCACTACTCTGCCCCGTGGATTCTTCCGCGGTCACTACTACTTCCTGAATGGTAAACAACTTATCTATACTATCCAATAGCGCTTGTTGGGCACTATCTAACCGCAACGAATCCGGCTGCGCCGCCCAGACCCATTGTCCGCAAAAGATTAGTATAAAAAGTAGCCTTTTTTTCACGGTGCAAAAGTACTGCTTTTTACCCACCTGCACAATCCCCATTAGTTGGGATTTTAGGGGTATAGGCTTGGTTAATTGGAAAAAAAGCAGTACTTTTGCAGTCGCTATGGATACAAATATGATAGAATATGACCACGTCACCCACTATTACGGGAAACGACTTATCTACGAGAACATGTCTTTTTCTGTACCACGGGGACGCATACTTGGTCTATTAGGTAAAAACGGCACCGGCAAGACGACCACAATCAATATCCTCTCAGGATTTATTCAGCCTCACTCCGGCTCATGCCGACTTTTAGGTTATGATATACGTACGATGCCCTCCAAAGTACGCGCTCGAATTGGACTACTGCTTGAGGGACATGTACAATATCCGTTTATGACCATTGCACAAATAGAGCGATTCTATGCTCCATTCTTTCCTAAATGGAACCGAGACGCATACTATGAACTGATGCGATTACTACAAGTTAAGGATTATCAGTCGCTCAGCCAGATGTCGAACGGACAACGGAGCCAAGTGGCATTAGGACTACTGATGGCTCAAGATCCCGAATTGCTCATTTTGGATGATTTCTCATTAGGATTAGACCCTGGCTACAGACGGCTGTTTGTTGAATACTTACGAGACTTCTGCAAACGCGGAGAGAAAACAGTGTTTCTCACGTCCCATATCATTCAAGACTTGGAACGACTTGTGGACGATTGCATCATCATGGACTATGGACATATTCTCAAACAATGTCCTGTAAGTGAACTGATTACGCCTCAGAAGACGCTGGAAGATACGTTTATTGATTTAACCGGTAAATACTAATTATGGTACACGCAATATTTTATAAAGAATGGCTCAAGTTGCGCCTTGTATGGTGCCTTGCCTTCGTGATACATATTGGTCTGATAACCTATCTCCTTCTCGCACTGCGTGCCACTCTTCTGTCAGCCGGCACCGTAGAGACATGGGCAACTATGATAAGTCGGGATGTACTAATGATTAACCAATTAACGTACTTGCCCTTAATCACAGGTATATGCATTGCCTTGTGCCAATGGCTACCAGAGATGCAAAATAAACGAATACGCTTGACCCTGCACTTACCCATTGATTATTCCCAATCTATCGGGATTATGCTTTTGAGCAGCCTGATAGGTTTGTGCCTCCTTTTCAGCATTGATGCTGTGACGCTGTCAATTGTAGAGCAGCTATGGCTCCCGCGCGAACTGGTTTGGAGAACATTTATTACGTGCTTGCCGTGGTACATAGGTGGATTCATTGGTTATAATGTTACTTCATGGTGTCTATTGGAACCGCTTTGGAAAATGCGCTGTGTGAACTTCCTAATTGGCGCGCCATTGGTAGCACTCTGTTTCCTCACAACTCAACCTGCGTGCTATATTACTATGTGGCCCTGGCTGCTAGTAGTGTTAATTGCTACAGTCTGCCTTCCTTTCTATTCCATATATCGCTTTAAACTTGGAAAACAATGAGATATATTAAATACCTTATCATCGCTCTATCGCTAATTGTGATAGCTTGGTTGTTACCGGCACTATACGAATTAGTTATACCACGTACGGACAAAATGCCATTTGTTGTGTACTCGTGTTTAGATAGTACGTTTATTCGCTTTGAGAGTAGCAATAAGCAAGTCCGCTATGTAGATTTCCGCGGGCAGGAGTTTAGCAAAGCACAGGCAGATAGTCTGTTGCCCCTTTTTGCTTTCCGTCAATTAGTAGCAGAAGGACGCCTACCCGATTCGCTGTATGGCGTAGCGCTTACTCCTAAACTGATACAACAGAATGCTTTTCATTTCAAGACTTCGCCTAAGCAACTTAACAAACCGGCTGTCGGATTATACACTTTGCTTGAATCGGCATCCGGCAGAGTGGATCTACAACTTCCACCGGATGTGTTCCGAGTTACTACAAACGGATTGGAGTTTATAGATTGCGAGACGAATAAGGTCAATAAGGCCAAGTCGCTTTCATTCTCACGCGAATTGACTAAACACGGATTTACCTTCCCCGTGCAACTCATCTGGGGAAATAGTACCGATGCTAATGACCGACTCTTCCAACTCAAGATGGTTAAGGGAGTGCCGTGGGTACGTGAGATAAAGACCGATAATACAAACGGCTGGAAGCAAGTCTTTACAGTAGAGCCGGCGAACAGACAGTTGATAGGTTTGGTAGTATCTAATGACGACCAACTCTTCGCGGTCACGAGAGATGGACAGACGGTTATGGTTGGTATCGATGCGTACGATCCGCAGCAGATGCAGATAACTATTGTCGGTGACCTCTTCCACTGGACGATTACCGAATATACTGCCACCGACTCGCGTTATTATGCTGTGGATGCGAAGACGTTTGAGCAGGTCGCTTGTGAGATTGTGCCGGACGGCGAACGACCGCTTGCGCAGCGCATTGAACGATGGCTACTGCCTATCCGCTTGCGTTTCACGTCCTGGCGCACACAACTGATCCAACCGAATATCAATGATGATTAAAGGAGGGAAGTGCAGAAAATCATAAATTCTGCACTTTTTTTTGTGCATGTGAGAAAAAAGTAAATTAAATTTGCATATGTCAAAAAAAAGATATAATTTTGCAACGTGAAATGAATAATATAAAACTTAGATGTTTTCAAACTAACAACTAAAACATTTACATTATGAAGAAAATTTATCTGGCACTGATGTGCTTTGCAGTTGTAACGATGTTCACGGCCTGCAATGAAAAGAAAACGAACGCACCTGAAGAGCAGACAACCCAAGACCCGAGCAAACCAACCGATCCGGATAATCCAGCAACCGGCTGGGCAGAGGCATACCGCAAAGCCGCTCCGGGTATCTACATGAACGGCAACCAGTTACTCGCAAAAGGAACGGACGGAAGTGCTTTCCATATCGAAGATGTAACGGATTTCCCGAGAACAGAGGCAAAGGGCGCCCTGATGACCAGTTGTCAGTTTGGCGCATATCATGCTTACGACGGTAAGTGGAGTACTTATGAATTCTGGCAGGAATATTACAATGAAATGGACGACAATGTCTTCACAAACGATTTCAAAGATACCATCTTCTACAAAACTCAGACGGAATGGGACGAGTCGTCAAAAGAGATGATGGAAGCTACATACGGACCACATTTTATGTACTTGAGTAGCTATACAAAGATTGCAGACGCTTCCGATTTTGAAGGTACTTACAAAGAGATTGCCAAACGTTATCAAACGCAAGGACCGATTGTTCCGCCTTCGAAGATGGTGCTTCAATACAAAAAAATGAATTGCCAGTGGCTGAGCGAATTATATCCAAAGGATATGGAGGATAAAGGTTATGTGTTCAAATATACCGGTTCGGGCAAGATTGCCTCAATGGAAGTGGACCGAGTGTTTGAATGGGGCAAGAGTGTGAATAATTCTAAGGTGGACTGGCTACCGAAGTGCAATATTGACGACGTGGCATATGTGATTGTTAAGATTGACGGTGCCACAGCCGAAGATGTAAAAGCGTATATTGCAAAGATTAAGGAAGCAGGACACTATTTGCAGATTATTACAAACATAGATGAAGATGGATATATTGTGTTTGGAGCGGATAGTGACAACTATAATCTGCCGGAAGGAAAGGACGGATATGTTTATCCGACATATGAAGTTATTTTCAGTAATGGAATTCTAACAATCGAATTTACCGTGTCCAAAGTCGGAGGGGTATAATCGGAGATAAGTACTCCGTCTATTAATCCCGAATCCGATTCGGGGCTAACTATCGGAGAATAAATTATAACATATAAGCACCCGACACGAATTTAGGGAGACAATTATGAAAAAAACATTATTTACTCTTTTTCTCGCGCTTGCAGCAAGCGTAGGAACACTGTTTGCCGAAAGCGGAACATGCGGCGAAAACCTCACGTGGGATTTAAAGGATGGAGTGCTTACTATTAGCGGTATCGGAGTAATGTATGATTTTGGATACAGAGACGTTCCTTGGTATTTGTATCGTTCATCAATAACTGAAGTGTCTATTGGCAACAGTGTTACAAGCATTGGCGATTATGCTTTCTATGGTTGCACCGGTTTGATGAATGTGACCATTCCCAATAGCGTCACAACTATAGGAAATTCTGCTTTCGAAGGTTGCTCTGGTCTAACAAGTATCACCATTCCCAACAGCGTCACAACTATAGGAAATTCTGCTTTCGAATATTGCTCTGGTCTAACAAGTATCACCATCCCAAAAAACGTCACAAGCATTGGAGATGGTGCATTCTATTTTTGCTCCAATCTAATATCTGTAACATGGAATGCAAAGAATTATACCGAGAGTATAATGTCATGGGGCAGTTATGTAGAATTCTTTTCCTTTGGAAATGAAGTTGAGTACATTCCTGCAGGATGTTGCAGTGGTCTGAATAAATTGACTTCTATCACCATTCCCAATAGCGTCACAATTATTGGAAGATATGCTTTCTCTGAATGTACTGGTCTGACGAGTATTGAAATTCCAAATAGCGTCACATGCATCAAAGAACGTGCTTTCTCTGGTTGCGTCGGTTTGACAAGTATTACCATCCCCAATAGCGTCACAAGCATTGAAGATGCGGTTTGCGATGGTTGCACTAATCTGACGAGTATTGTATGGGAGGCAAAAAATTGTGCCACGCCTTCAAGTGGTTTTTATTTTCCTTTCAGTTTTATATATAGTCAGATCACATCTTTTACATTCGGAGAGAATGTGGAAACCATCCCAAGGTATTTGTGCTATGGCATGAGTCAACTAACTTCTATTACTATTCCTAATAGCGTCACAAGCATTGGGTATAATGCGTTCGAAGGTTGCAACAACCTTTCTATTATTTATAATCATGCGGAGATTCCACAACAGATTACAGAGGGCGTATTTGGCGATGTTAACAAATCTACTTGCCTATTATTAGTTCCTGCCGAGTCATATGGTTTATACAAATCAGCCCCTGTATGGAAAGACTTCTTAATTGATACAACTTCCGTTTGTATTGCTGGGTACGGAATGTGCGGCGACGGCTTGGGGTGGATAGTCAGTTGCGACAGCAGTGTCCTAACAATAATGGGTATTGGCGACATGACAGCCAATTGGGAACTGAATGAAGCTCCTTGGTATCCGTTCAGAGATTCTATAGAATATATATTTTTGCCTAAGGGCATTACATCCATTGGTGATTATGCATTCAGCGGCTGTTCCAATGTCAAAGAGATTACATGTAAAGCACTCACTCCACCGATTTGCGGGACCGCAGTATTTAGAGATATAGATAAAACTATTACGCTGCATCTTCCAGATGCCAGTATAGACCTATACAAGATAGCCAATCAATGGGAAGACTTCTTCCCTCATGAAGAACCAACGCCTTGTATTACTGCCTATGGAAAATGCGGAGATGATTTGGTATGGAAGATAAATTGCAATACATCAGAACTTGAAATAATAGGCTCTGGTGATATGTATAATTACGACTGGAATACTTCACCATGGTATAATTACCGAACATTATTCAAAAAGATTCACCTATCCGAAGAGCTTAATTCTATAGGAACATATGCTTTCTTTGGATGCATTGGCTTGACTTCTATCTCCATACCGAATACTGTCACAAGCATTGGAGATGGCGCCTTCTTCAACTGTACATCTTTGGACACTATATGTAACAATGCAACTACACCTCAACCTATTAGCAAATCCGTTTTTTATGGTATTGACCGATCGGCATGCTTGCTGATAGTTCCTGAGGAATCAGTACCGCTTTATAAGGCGGCACCTGTTTGGAAGTGCTTCCTGTTTGAAGATGGAACGCTAATTAAACCGAGCTATGAGGACTGCGAACTTGAACTTATTGGTGATGCTATCGCCAACCAAGAAGGCGCCATCCCGGATCCGTCAGATTGGCAGTGGGGAAATGTATATCCGCTGGGGACACCTGTTCGAGACGGCAATCTATACACTTGGCAGGCATCGCTAGTACATATCACTACTACCAGCTATGGTTTTAAGATTCGGACCAAAAACGGGCAACCATCTGGAGAAATGGATAATTTCGATTATGGTCAAGGGGGCAAGTTCGGTGATAATCTGACCGTTTCGGAAGATGCCCTCTATGATATTACCTTTACATTTAATTCCGATACGGAAGAAATGACATATTCTTGTGTTAAACACGCGTCCACTCCTTTATCGAATATAGAGGAAGATTCGTATAGGACGCACACCCGCAAACTCCTCCACAACGGACAAATTTATATTCTTCATGGTGAAAAGACATATACGTTAACAGGACAAGATATTGTGTTGAAATAACATAATATAATATAACGGAGTCTGCCGAAAATCTGATAAAAAATAGGTGCAACACAAAATTATATCGCAAGAACAATTAATCATAATTCTTAATATTTTAATTTATACTGCAATGAAAAAATTTTTACTTACACTGCTCTGCGTAGCAGTTCTCGCGCCGATATGGGCACAGGACATAATCATCACAACCGCATCTGAACGAATTGACGCTCAGATTCTGGAAGTGTCTAAAAACGAAATTAAGTACAAACGAATGGACAACCTCGAGGGTCCGACATTCGTTATTGCGACGTCCGAACTGGCTTCCATCATTTACAAGAATGGCAACGTTCAAACCTTCAAGCAGGAAGAACAAAAACCACAGCCGACCACCTATCAACCGACGGGACAAGGTACTGTAACGCTCTTGGAAGGCGACAAAGCTCCAGCATATCAACCCGGAGTGACCATCAGAAAAGATGACGATGATTACTACTGGCTCGGCAATCTCCGCATGCACGAAGAAGTATATTTCGAGTACATCAAGAACAATTGCAAGGATGCTTGGGACAGCTATAATACCGGTCGCAAACTATTCTATACAGGATGGGGTTTGTTTGGAGGTGGTTCAGGACTATTTTTGGCTGGTATCGCGTTAGCCGCTGCAGGAGATTGGGGTGTTTATACTGTTAAATATACCTATAATAAGTCAACCGGACAAGTTATTAACTCAAGTTCAAGTTTAACATCTGAGCAAGAGGCTTGTTTCTATTCTGGAGCGGTTCTCCTTTCCTTCGGTTCTGCAGCTCTGTCTGCCAGCGTGCCGCTGTTAATTATCGGCTCCATCAAAAAGAACAATTCGCACGAAGTTTACAATGAGAGTTGCGCCAAGCAACAAGCCCCGATGTCCTTAAACTTCAACGTAGGAGGAAACGGTGTCGGCCTGGCGCTGAAGTTCTAAAACTTCAACACAAGCGCAAGAAACGGATAACACATACGCATTTGCTACTCGACAAAGTGCAGGAATTTGAGTATTTCTGCACTTTTTTTTTGCAGATATCATAAAAATGTTGTACCTTTGCGGCGAAAAAGTCTCAAAGACCGGATTTGTATAATCGCAACTGACTGTGCTATATCAGAAGTCTTTACTTATACATAGGATTGACACGAACTACAAAAAATGCGGAATGTGATTGTTCCGCATTTTTTTGTGCTATTTGTTAAAGATGGTTGAGTTTAGTTAGTTGGTTCGGAGGCTTGTGTTTCCGCAGATTTGAGGTCTTGGTAGATCATTGCGCGGACGAAGCCGGAGAATTGGAGATAGTGTTTGCCGACTTTGCGAGATAACTGAGCTTTAAACTGAACTTGATACGCATTATACAATTCTTGCGCTTCTTCCGGAGTGTAGTAGGTTGGCACGTGGCGGAATTCGTGGATTAGCCGTTGTTTTCTGGTTAGTTCTTCCGGCTGTGCGACTTGCAGAATTTGCGTCGTTCTGTGGCATGCCTCCTGCCAACGATTAATGTTAGCGAGTTCGGTGCCTTTAGGCGGATGTTTCTTGTAGTTACGCGGATTCAGGATATCATACTGTTCTTGTTTGCCTTCTCCGATGATGTTTCCTTGTTCGTCACGATACGTTTTTCTCCGATGTACGGAATGATCTTTTGCGATTCGTCCATGTATTGAATGAACGGGATCAGTAAGTTGAACTGTTGCCATATTGAAATTTTTTTAAAATTATACTATTGTTCCGTTACTAAAGCATTACTAACATATACACCTCATATCAATATCATAGGAACGACATATGAATAACATAGCAATCACATACGAATCACATATGAATCACATATGAGCCACCTATCCACCTCATATACATATTGGGTGTATTTTGGGTGCAAAAGTAGTACAAAATTTTGGATTGTGCAAATTTTTGGGTGTGTATTTATGGCGATTTTTGTAATTTTTGTTCTGTTTTCTTAATTTTTCACCAATTTTAGGGCTCGAGACCAACCGTCCTCTTGCAGGACAGCGAAGGGCTAAACCGCCTATGCCCGAGCTCGGAAAGAGGCAGAGCACGGAACGAAGCCCGAGTGACACTCGGGAAAGGGGAAGAAGTAAAAAAGAGAATATCCCAAATAATAGAGAAAAGAGAGGTGAAAACTTGTGTATGTGGAAAAAAAGCAGTACCTTTGCCGCCGTTTTCGAAAACAGGCTATTCATGAAGCAAAAAATAAAGGTATTAGTATTTCTGTTAAGTTGTGTTTTACCCATTTACGCCCAATACGATGCGCATATAACCGGACACGTGCTTGACGAGCGAACCGGAGAACACCTTCCCTACGTCAACGTGCAACTCAAAGGATCCGATAAAGGCACCGTGACAGATGAATCCGGACACTACTTGCTAAAAGACCTTCCCATAGGCAAACAAACCGTAGTGTTCAGTTACGTCGGGTACGAGACATTAGAATTACCCGTCACCTTAGTTCAAGATAAGACCATTGAGCTGAAAGCGACCATCCGCGAAGCATCACATGAGTTGAACAGCGTGGTGGTGACCGCCAATCGGTATGCTACGAAGCGTCAAGAAACGGCTTCGATAGTGAATGTCATATCGCCACGTCTCTTTGAGACGACGGCTGTATCATGTGTAGCCGATGCACTGAATTTTCAACCCGGACTACGTGTAGAGAACACTTGCTCCAACTGCGGAAAGACGGACTTGCGTATCAATGGCCTTCAGGGTCAGTACACCCAGATACTGATGGACAGTCGGCCTGTATTCTCGTCGATGGCGTCAGTCTATGGTTTAGAGCAAGTACCGGCAGCCATGATTGACCGCATCGAAGTATTGCGCGGAGGCGGGTCCGCCGTATATGGAGCGAACGCTATCGCCGGTGTAGTGAATATCATCACCAAAGAGCCTGTGCGCAATTTTGTTAACCTATCGAACACAAGCGGTATCAATGAGCACACAGGATACGACATCAATACGAATCTCAACGCATCGGTAGTGAGCGAGAACCGCAAAATAGGTGCCTATCTCTTTGCCAACCACCGTACGCGTTCTGCATACGACAGAGACGAAGACGGTTTTAGCGAAGTGCCCCAACTGCGCGGTACTACCGCAGGCGCACGCGCGTTCTTTAAAACAAGTGCATACAGTAAGATAACTGCCGAATATCACCACACGTCCGAATACCGACGCGGAGGCAACAATAGAGACGAAGAACCCTTTAAAGCCGATATCGCGGAACAACTACGGCATAATATCGACGCAGGGTCGTTAGGCTTCGACTGGTTCTCGGAAGACAACCGACACTTCGTCTCCGCCTACGGCGCCGTGCAACATATCGGCAGAGAGAGTTACTTCGGGACCAACCATGACCCTGACGCGTACGGCAGAAGCTCTGACCTCACCGCCAACACCGGTCTGCAATACCGATTCTCCTACCCCTGCGGAAAAATGACAGGAGACCTGACGGTAGGAACAGAGTATAACTACAACGGATTGAATGACAAAATGTTAGGTTACAAACGCATCATCAATCAGCATGTGCATGTAGTAGGCGGCTATGCCCAGAACGAATGGAAGAACACGAACTGGAGCATCTTAATTGGTGCCCGCATAGAGAAGCATAACCTGCTGCGCAATGTGGTGGTGACCCCACGCGCTAACTTCCGCTATACACCCATCGAAGGGCTTGTTCTACGTGCCGGATACAGCAGTGGCTATCGTGCACCGCAAGCCTACGACGAAGACCTGCACGTAGCGGCTGTGGGAGGGGAAGTGTCACTCATATCCCTTGACCCAAACCTCAAACCCGAATACTCACACAGCGCTACCATGAGTATCGATTGGAATAGACACTTCGACCGTTGGGAAGTGAACCTCACTGCTGAAGGATTTTACACCTACTTACAGGACGTTTTCTTTCTTCGGGAAGAAGGTCACGATGCCAAAGGCAATCTGCTACTGACCCGAACCAATGCTGCAGGCGCTTGGGTCGGAGGAGTTAATTTCGAAGGAAAAGTGAGCTATGCGCCCTTCCTAACCATACAATTAGGTTATACCTACCAGCAAAGTCAATACACCGTAGCCCAACAATGGAGCCCCGACGTGGCACCACAAAAACGTATGCTCCATACCCCGGACCACTATGGGTACATGTTGCTCGACGTTAAACCGGTCAAAGACTTCACCATATCGATCAACGGCAAAGTAACCGGGTCTATGATTGTGCCGCACTTGGCAGGATATATTCCTCAAGACGAAGAAGCCAAAACGCCTACATTCTTCGATTTAGGGATCCGCCTCGCATACGAGATACGACTATATAAACAATATAGTTTGGAAGTGAGCGCAGGTGTAAAGAATATCTTCGACCAATTTCAACGCGACTTAGACAAAGGACCTAACAAAGACGCCAACTATATCTACGGCCCATCCACACCACGGACCTACTTCGTAGGGTTAGCGATTAAGATTTAGTCGAAGGTCAAAAGTCGAAAGTCGAAAGCAAAAAGTCGAAAGATAAAAGCAAATCCCCATTTTTAGGTATTGCGCATTCAAATAAATAGCAGTAATTTTGCAGCATGAAACGAATAAAAAATCATATAATACTGTTTCTTTCGCTTGTAGCACTCCCTGTTACAGCCCAAGATACGCTGAACACGAACGACTTCCATATTGAGGAAGTACAAGTAGTTCAGCGGCGCAAAGGAACGGTCAAAAGCCGCACAGACGCCTTCGATACGCAACGCATCAACAGCGAGGAACTATGCCGCGCAGCTTGTTGTAACTTGAGCGAAGCTTTCGAAACCAGTGCCTCGGTGGATGTGGCATATGCCGACGCCGCTACAGGGGCCAAACAGATTCGACTACTTGGACTGAACGGCACCTATGTGCAACTCATTCAAGAAAACACCCCGGCCGTTAGAGGTCTCGCACAGAACTTCGGATTAGAATATATACCAGGCCCCTGGATGAGTTCGATACAGGTGAGCAAAGGTACATCCTCTGTTATCAATGGATACGAAGCAACCTCCGGACAAATAAATGTAGAGTTACTCAAACCGCAGATACAGAATCCGCTGTCCGTCAACCTCATGTTCAACAGCGACCTGATGGCTGAAGCCAATATCTCCGGAGGATGGAAGATTGAGAGTCGAAAGCAAAAAGTCGAAAGTCGAAAGCTATATACAGGTATTCTTGCTCACTATGGGCAGAATTTCATGGCCATGGACGGCAACCATGACTCGTTTATGGACATGCCCAAGACCATCAACGCCAATCTCGCCAACCGATGGTTCTACAAACAAGGCAACTACACGTTCCAGGCTTTCGTACGCGGACTATACGACCGCCGCAGAGGAGGACAGTTCGCCGACACAATTGCTAATCCCTACCATATCCACCTTAACACATGGCGAGTGGAAGGATTTATGAAAAACGGCTACGTGTTTGACGAAGAAAGCGGTTCATCCGTGGCACTCATTACCGCCGTGAGCTATCACAACCTGGATAACCAATACGGTTTGCGTAACTGGAAAGCCGACCAACTCAATGTATATGCCAACGCCATTTATCAGGGGAACTTCGAGGGACAAGGCGAAATAGACAATGACCACCGACTAAGTGCCGGAGTAAGTGTGAACTTCGATAAGTACGGCGAAACACTCAATATCCTCCCGGACAACCTGAACCGTTGGGAAGTGGTGCCCGGTATATTCGCTGAATATAGTCTCAAGTACGAAGAGATATTATCTTTAGTGGCAGGCGTTAGAGCCGACTACTCTACCCGATATGGCTTCTTCGTCACGCCACGAATGAATATCCGCTATACGCCATGGGAATGGTGGACGCTCCGGGCAAGTGTGGGTATGGGCTACCGTTCGCCTAACGTGATAGCCGACAACGCATTTATACTACCATCAAGCCGAACGATATATATCACGGACAAAATCGAACAGGAACGCGCCGTAAATTCAGGTATAAGTACCACTTTCTATATCCCATTGGGCAGCAAAGAATTGCAACTATCCGGCGAGTATTATTACACCCATTTTCTCAACTCCGCTATAGTGGACTTGGACCAAGACCCGCACGGCGTTTATATCTATAACCAAAGCGACATCAAAGGCGCGAAGTCGTTTGCTCACAGCGCACAGATAGAGGCCACTATCGAAGTGCTACGCGGTTGGACATGGACAGCAGCTTTCCGTTGGACAGATATAGAGCAAACGACCGGAGTCACGGTCACGGTGGATGGGTTACCGGTTACGGAGTATAAGTTACGCCCGAAAGCGCTATCGAATAAATACAAAGGCGTTATTACAACGAGTTACCAGACGCCTCTCAAGAAATGGCAATTCGACATCACAGCACAGTTTAATGGTATAGGCCGAATGCCGGACGGATTCACTGCTTACGGCAACCTACGAGGCGGTTACGGTACGCCTAAGCCACTCACATGGTATCCGCAACTAATGGCTCAAATAACGAAGTACTGGAAGACCTGCAGTCTCTACGTAGGTGCAGAGAATATGACCAACTTCAGGCAAGATCATCCTATTGTGGATAGTTTCCATCCCTACAGTCCCGATTTCGATGCATCTATGGTATGCGGGCCGACTACGGGATGGAAAGTGTATGTTGGATTTAGGTATGACCTTGAGAAAAAGGAAGATTAGTCAAAAGTATGAAACGAGTAGTGTTATTTATGATGATGTTGACGCTGTCAATTGGTATGGCAAGCGCCAAAGTAGATAAACAACAAGTCACGTTCTATGTGGATTTGCATTGTCAAGGGTGCATAGACAAAATCTATAAGAATATCGCCTATGAGAAAGGCGTGCGTGATTTACAATGCGACCTGAAGACCAAAACCGTAGTCGTGACCTATGACGCCAACAAAACCGATATCCCTACCCTGCAAAAAGCATTCGAGGCTATCGGTAAACCCGCGTCACTAACGCCACCTACGCAAACTAATCCTTCTTAAAATACTTTTCGTAATTACTTAGGAATAAGTTAACTGCATCCGCGAGTGAGCCGTAGTATTCTCCTCCGGATGCATTTTTGTGTCCGCCACCATTATAGATTTCTTGGCAGAAAATATTAACGGGTCGGTCACCTTGACTACGCATAGAAATCTTTATCTTTGTCTTACTGCCATTAGCGCGCTCTTTCTCCCAGTCTGCGACCTTATCCTCGCGCATAAAAACGGAGTAATAGACATCCTTAATGGAAAGCGGCATATTGACGATACCTTCTGCATCGCCCGTCTTGAAATTGAAACGATATAACTCCTTACCGCTGATATAGATTAGCGAAGCATGACAATCGGGGAAAATGCGCATCTTATTATTCAAGCAATACCCTACAAGGCGCATCCGTCCTTCCGTGTGCGCGTTAAATATATGGTTATAAACCGCATCTTTATCCACACCGGCTGCGATGAGAATGGCTATGATCTCATACACTTCGGGGTAATTGGAGTTAAAAGCAAAATTACCTGTGTCTGTCATTAAGCCTGTATAGATACAGGTTGCCATTTCCTGGTAATTGGTGATTGGTAACTGGTGATTGGTTATTTGATAAATCAGTCGGAAAACAAGTTCTGAGGCGGAAGTAACATCGGTATAACTAATAGTCACATCCGCGAAATCGGACGGGAAGAGATGATGATCAATCAGTATTTTGGGACACGTGGCTTCCATTGCCATTTGTCCGAGTTGCCCGATTCGTTTTGGTTCATTGAAGTCGGAACAGATAAGCAAGTCAGCATCGTTGATGAGGGATTTTGCTTTAGCTGCATCCTTCTCGCAGATAAGGATAGTATCCACGTCAGGCATCCAGTTGAAGAAATCCGGAAACACATTAGGAACAATGACTTGCACATCCTTAGTTGCTTTCAACCACCAGTAGAGCGCAAGAGCACTTCCCATGGCATC
Organism: uncultured Bacteroidales bacterium; assembly: GCA_902771935.1. Taxonomy (GTDB): domain Bacteria; phylum Bacteroidota; class Bacteroidia; order Bacteroidales; family Paludibacteraceae; genus Colicola. Next base: position 90,086 of record CACXYM010000003.1, on the reverse strand, counting down.
GCCATCAGGTGACATATGGGTAAGAACGACTACCTTTTGTGCCGGCTCGAGTAAACGGCGTACTCCTTCTACCTGTTCTTGTGTTAACTTGTCCGAAATCATTATTCTTCTCTGTTGCAAAAAAGCACCGATGCGGTGCTTTTTTGTGGTCCCACTTGGGCTTGAACCAAGGACCCCCTGATTATGAGTCAGGTGCTACTAACCAACTGAGCTATGGGACCCGCGCGACAAGCGCGACTTATTTAATTTTCTCGTAGTAGGCGTCTGCCTTTGCCTTCGAGATATGTCTTTGTTCGTCTGTCAAGTCAGGGATGACGAGACGTGCACCTTGCGGAATATAGTTCGGTGACTTCAGCGTTTTCTTGTTAGCCTCGTAGATGAATACCCAGCAATAGGTATTGCCATAGTATTTACGCGAGATAGCGCTGAGTGTCATACCTTCCGGAGCAGTAATCATGTTGTTTGCATCGCGTTCTGCGAGAGCTTGCTTTTGTGCTTGCTCTGCTTGTGCCTCGCGGTCATCGTTGCGTTGTTTAACCGCACCGAAGTCGCTGCATTGCATTACGCGGATGTCCGCACGGCGATTAGGCGTATAAGCACCTGTGGAACGGCCACCATGGATAGCGCCACCGCTGGAGTAGGTAATACGGCTCGGATCAATATTATGCTCCTCAACGAGTTCGTCACGGATATTCTGTGCACGTGCTACACCGAGGTTGGAGTTATGATCTTCCGTACCCGTATTGTCAGCATAACCGATAATCTCTACGCAGAGTGACGGATCCCACTTCAATTGGCTTGCAAGTTGTTGAACAACGATGAGCGCTGCGTCATTAAGAGCATTGGAGTTATGGTCGAAATAAACGTAAACGAAGTTATCGTTGATGACTTGTACGGAGTTCGTTGCAACTGAAGTTGTATTGATATACAATGTATCAACGTGCGAAATAACGAGCGTATCCTTACCGTATGCCTTGCTCTCATTCTTAGCATTAAAGCTGTCAGCCTCAGCATAGGAAGCAATATTCTGCACGTGGGTCTTCTTCTTAGATACTAACTTAAAGCGCAGAACAAGCGAAACATCGAAGATACCATCATTATTTTTAGAAGCAGGAGTAGAAGGACCGCGTCCATCAATAATATCTTTTACGAAATAGGAATAGGTACCTTTAACGCCCAACGATGTAACACGACCAAGGTTGAAGTCAAAGAGTACGCCCGCTTGTACGAACGGCAGTGGATTCATGAACTTTGAATCGGATTTTGGTGTATAATCGGCAGTGTGACCTTTTGTCTCATCCGGATAATAGGTGCTATTCTTATACCACGCAGCACCACCACCGACTAAGAGGTTCAGGCCGAATATCTTCTTCTGGGTTTTCGGATAGCAGGACCCCATAAGGTCGAATTCTAAGTATCCTTGTGCACGCGCCATCATACCGTCTAAGAGTACTGCAGCGTGTTGGTCATTGTTTTGGCCTGTTACTTTATACCAGTCATAGTAGCCCTCAACACCCAACGCCCACATAGGAGTAAAGTGGTATTCCAAACCTAAACCGGCACCGGGAGCCCAAACAGGGTGTTTCATCTCACTATTAAAGTCACCATCAAACGAGTTAAAGCCGCCCTCTAAGACCAACGTCCAGTGAGCAAACTTAGGTGCAACGCCATTCGCATTCTCCTCCAGTTTCCAAGGGTGAGCACCTTTAGGTTCGTCCGATTGCTCCGCAGCGAATAAGCCGAGCGAGCAAAGCATTAAACCACACGCAAGAAGTACCTTTTTATTCATAATAAATCTGTTTGTTTCGTGTTTAACATACATATTCGACCCGCAAAATTACTGCTTTTTTTTGAATTACCAAAGTTTTTTTACAAAAAATAGCATTTTTTTGCTTTTTTGTACTGATTTTATATAAAGTACATACTCTATATTGCGCATATGCGGGAAAAAGTGTAACTTTGCGAGTTGAATTGAGAATAGTAATTAACAATTGATATTTTTCGCAGTATGGAAGTATTAGATAGGATGTTAGTTCGCGCGCAAGCGAATGTTCAACGTATTGTTTTGCCGGAAGGAGATGAGTCCCGCACACTTGAGGCGGCTGAGATTTTGTTACGTGACAAAGTGGCTGAATTGATTTTAATCGGCAATCCGGCTTTGATTGCTCAACAAGTTCAAGCCAAAGGTTTGACGCATATCTGTCAGGCAACCATTATTGATCCGTTGAATAATCCTAATCTGGACAAATACGCTAATTTACTATACGAACTTCGCAAAGCGAAAGGGATGACGCTTGAAGAAGCGAAGAAGAAAGCTCAAGACCCGCTTTATTTGGGTTGTTTAATGATTAAAGCAGGCGACGCTGACGGCGAAGTGGCCGGTGCTCGCGGCACGACAGCAGATACTATTCGTCCTGCCTTTCAGATACTTAAGACTCGTCCGGGTGTAAGTATTGTGAGTGGTGCATTCTTGATGATTACGCCTGCTACGCAGTTGGGTGAAAATGGTGTGTTGCTGTTTGCAGATTGCGCCGTTAATCCTTGTCCGAATGCAGAAGAATTAGCACAGATAGCGATTTCTACTGCAGAAACAGCTCGTTCGCTTGTAGGTATTGAGCCGCGTGTTGGCATGCTCTCTTTCTCCACGAAAGGTAGTGCAAAACACGAACTGATCGATAAAGTGACTGAAGCGACCCGTCTTGCAAAGGAATTGGCGCCTGATTTAGAGATTGACGGAGAGTTGCAAGCAGATGCTGCGTTGATACCAGTTGTGGCAGAGAAGAAAGCTCCGGGATCGAAGGTAGCAGGTAAGGCTAACGTGCTGGTATTCCCAGACTTACAAGCGGGAAACATCGGGTATAAACTGGTGGAACGTTTCTCTGGTGCAGATGCTATTGGTCCGATTCTGCAAGGTATAGCGGCACCTGTTAATGACCTGAGTCGCGGATGCAAAGTACAGGATATTGTACAGATGGTGATTATTACCGCCAATCAGGCGATGAAGTGATAGTAACTCGAGAATAACTAATAATTAATAGCATAAATACCATGAAAATTTTAGTATTGAATTGCGGCTCATCTTCAATTAAGTATGCGCTGTATGACATGACAGATCAAACTCTTTTGGCAGCCGGTGGCGCAGAGCGCGTAGGCATGGAGGGTTCATTTGTTAAAATCAAGTATCCAGGTGAGAAACGGAATGTGATGCACGACATTCCTGAACACACTGAGGGTGTAAAATTCATTTTCTCATTGCTGACAGATCCCGAGAATGGTGTTATTAAATCTTTAAGCGAGATTGACGCAGTAGGTCATCGTTTGGTACATGGTGGTGAGAAATTTACGGAATCGGTTGTTATTAACGGTCGTGTTATTCGCGCTTTTGAGGCTGTGAGTGATTTGGCTCCGCTTCATAATCCTGCCAACTTGAAAGGTATTCGTGCGGTTCAGGAGTTGATGCCAGGTCTGCCGCAAGTAGGTGTATTCGATACCGCATTCCATCAAACTATGCCAGCGTACGCCTATATGTACGCGATTCCGCACGAGATGTACGACCGCTACGGTGTTCGTCGCTATGGATTCCACGGTACGAGTCACCGCTATGTCAGCCAACGCGTTTGCGAGTTTTTGGGCGTAGATATCAATAAGGTGAAGATTATTTCCTGCCACATCGGTAACGGTGCATCTATCGCAGCCATCAAGCGCGGCAAATGTATCGACACGACGATGGGTCTCACTCCGTTAGAGGGTTTGATGATGGGTACTCGTTCCGGCGATATAGACGGCGGCGCTATCACCTATCTTCAGAAGAAGTTGAATCTCGGTCCGGATGAGATGTCAGATTTTCTGAACAAGAAATGCGGTATGGCGGGTGTAACAGGTATCTCTTCCGACATGCGTGAGATTGAGGCTGCTTGTGCCGAAGGAAACAGACAAGCGCAACTCGGTCTGGATATGTACAACTACCGTATCAAGAAATACATTGGCGCTTACGCCGCAGCCATGAATGGTTTGGATATTATCGTCTTCACCGCAGGTGTAGGTGAGAACCAAGCCGGTGTCCGTTCTGACGCCTTGAAAGGAATGGGTTGGATGGGTATCCAGATTGATGAGGAGTTGAACGCCAAGACCCGCGGTGAAGAGATTGTTATCTCAACACCTGAGAGCAAAGTGAAAGTAGTTATTATCCCGACCGATGAGGAGTTGATGATTGCAAGAGACACGTTAGCGCTGATTCAATGAAACCAATAATATACCAACTCTTTCCGCGCACATTCACTAATTATAACGAGACGCGGAAAATCAACGGCAGCAAAGAAGAGAATGGTTGCGGTAAGTTTGCCTATATCACTCCGAAGGCGCTGAAAGCTATTCAAGACCTGGGCGCTACGCATGTTTGGTACACAGGCATTATTCGTCACGCGACAGCAGAGTATAACACTCCCTCTATCGTGAAAGGTAAAGCCGGTAGTCCCTATGCCATCACGGATTACTTTGACGTTGATCCTGACTTGTCCACGGATGAGAGCAAGCGAATGGCTGAGTTTGAGGCACTTTTACGTCGCACACACAAACAAGGTTTGAAAGTTATTATTGACTTTGTGCCGAACCACGTTGCACGCGAGTATAAGTCCACATGCAAGCCCAAGGGCTTCGAAGATTTGGGTGAAACGGATCATCCCGAATGGGCATTCTCTCCACTCAATAATTTTTACTATATACCAGGCGAGAAGTTCGCGCCATCCTTTGACATCGGTGACTACGATGAGTTTCCAGCTAAGGCAACAGGCAACGATTGTTTCACAGCGCACCCGAGTCGCGACGATTGGTATGAGACCGTCAAGCTTAACTATGGTGTGTTCTATCAAGGCGGCGGAGAAAAGCAATTCGACCCTATCCCATCGACATGGTATAAGATGATGTCCATTTTGTCATTTTGGGCACGTAAGGGCGTTGATGCGTTCCGTGTAGATATGGCCGAGATGGTGCCTCTTGAGTTTTGGCAGTGGGTGATTCCGAACATACACTCCTTCTTCCCAGATATCGAATTTATCGGTGAGGTGTATAACCCGTTGATGTATCGGGATTTTATCGGGGCAGGCTTTAGTTACCTATATGATAAAGTGGGGATGTACGACTACTTGCGTGGTGTCACGACCAAAGCATGGGCAGCGGAAGGCATCACTCGCCATTGGCAGACAGTTGATGACATCCAGGATCACATGCTTTATTTCCTCGAGAATCACGACGAGCAACGTATTGCCAGCGGTTTCTTTAGCGGCAGAGGTAGTAATGCCGAACCGGCTATGGTGGTTGCAGCAACACTTGGACGTAATCCTGTTCTTATTTGGGCAGGACAGGAAGTTGGCGAAAAAGGTATGGATATGGAAGGTTTCTCCGGTATTGACGGTCGCACCACTATATTCGATTATTGGGGAGTGAAGGCTCTGCAAGCATGGACAAATCATGGTAAGTTCGACGGCAAACTATTGAACGACGAGCAAAAAGCTTTGCGTACTTTCTACCAACGTCTGCTCACTATAGCTCGAGACCATAGTGCAATTCATTCAGGTTTAATGTACGACCTTGAATATGCGCAAGGTGACGGCTTTGACAGGCACGAACAGTTTGTTTACCTACGTAAGTCCGAAGACGAATTGCTACTTATTGTTGTTAATTTTGATGACAAAGAGAAAGACGTGGCAGTTACCATTCCTGACGACGCATTCCGATACCTCAAGCAAATGCCATTGCCTCAAGCCAAGGCTGTGGATTTACTGACCGACAAAGCACTCGAACCTATAGCTTTTGTCCCGAATCAACCTATATCAATTAATTTACCTGCATGGAAAGGCGCTATATTCCAGATTACTTCCGCTTGATGCGATGGCAGAACCTGCTCTTTTTAGCGTTCCTCATGTGGGTGATGGAGCGCGTTTGCGCAGAAGTGCTGTATGCCAATGGTTTTTACGAGATATTGCCTTGGTGGTATCTTGTACTACTGATTGGTGCAGCAGTGGGCATAGCTGCAGGAGGATATATCATAAATGACTATTTCGACATCAAAATTGACCGCATTAATCGTGCGGATAAGCTTATTGTGACGCAAACAATTAGTAAGGATCAGGCGATTTGGACCTATCGTATTGCCACCGGAATCGGCGTAGTAATGGGCCTATGTGCTTCGTGGTTGATACGGAGTTGGTCCATGGCGGTCATCTTTGTTTTTGTGCCGGGACTACTATGGTTTTACTCCTCGGCTTACAAGCGTCAGTTCTTGCTGGGCAATTTGATTATAGCTCTTTCCGCCGCATTGCCGCCGATATTGCTGGCCATGGCTAATGTGGGTTGGCTGAATTCTCATTTTACGGCAATCATGCCATACCTTACTTTTAGTAAGGATATCTTTTACTGGATGAGTGGTTTTGCGATGTTCGCTTTCTTGCTCACGTGGATTAGAGAAATTGTTAAGGACTTGCAAGACCAAACCGGAGATAGGGAACTTGAATGCCATACGCTACCCATCGTATTAGGCGAACAATGGACAAAGATTATTCTCACGATCCTTATTATAGGCACAGGTTGGTTAATCGGTTATTTTGCCTTCCGGTTACGCGAAATGGTTTACTATCCATTCCTTATTCCTTCCTGTTTGCTGGTATTACTGATTTGCGAGGTGTTCCTTTTGTGGACAGCTAAGATCCCTACCGATTATCGTCGCGCTCAGTTATTTGTTAAACTCACTATGTTTGCCGGTATCATCTATGCATTCTTCCTTCACCTCTAAATATCACATTATTCTCGGCTCGCAGTCGCCTCGCCGTCGAGAGTTAATGGCCGGACTGGATATTCCTTTTCGTGCTATCAGTATTGATGCAGACGAGTCCTATCCTCATGATTTGAAGGAGGGAGATATTCCTTTGTATATTTCACAGGAAAAGGCCAAAGCTTATGCGCCGCAACTTCGTGCGAACGAGTTACTTATAACAGCCGATACGATTGTGTGGTTGGAAGGCAAGATGTTGGGTAAACCAAATGATGAAACAGATGCATGCAAAATGTTGCGGCAATTATCCGGTAAGACGCACCAAGTTTATACCGGTGTCACTTTTACGCGAATCATCGAAGGTGCTCCTGTAATGGAATCACTGGTAGATAAGACCGATGTCACTTTTCGCGAACTAAGTGAGGAGGAAATATCCTATTATGTAGCAAACTACAAGCCTTTGGACAAAGCCGGCGCTTATGGTGTACAGGAGTACATCGGATATATAGGAGTAAGTCGGATGGTCGGATCGTACTTCAATGTGATGGGATTCCCCGTAGAACAAGTTTATACCAAGCTTCAATGCTTAATGATATAATAAGGAATACCAAGTTTCTGTATTTCGCTTTCGTAGCGCTGAAATAACTCAAGTCGGATATCCGGATTCTCTCGTACAGGATCCGGTTTCCATTTTATATCGGGGTAACAAATCAGATAAACGTCCATCGGATAGTCATGAATAGCTTGTTCGAGCCAAGAAGGACAAGAACCATACTTATATTCAAACCACACCTTCGTAATCACAAGCTCGGTGTCGAAAAAATAAAGTCGGTCCTTCAACTCTTGCAGTTGTTGTATCTGCTGTCTCGCGATAGTCTCCACATCCTCAATAGTATACGGGCGATGAAGATTCTCCATATACTCTCGCGCGTACTCGGGCACGCAAACGCCATTATAACGCTTAGCCAAATAATGCGCCAAGGTAGATTTGCCTGTAGACTCCGGTCCTATGATACCTACCTTATACATTATCGCGTCAACATAAGTTTGATGTTGATACCGACATTATCGGCTTTAACAGGGTATGAAGAAGAGAGCATCGGCAGCGTGGACTGATGGTCATAGAATAGTTGCAGGTTTATCTTCTGCGAGAGGACATAGTCAGCCGCAATCTTAATTGTGAATACCTTATTGCCGGACGAAGCCTGAGTAATACCTTCCTCAACTTTACGCAAGAGTGTCATGATATTCTTATAACTCAAGTCCACAGACAACTTGAGGTCGTTGGACACTTTCTTCTGCACACCGGATTTATTCTTGGTAATGAAGTTGAGGTTCTTGATGGTATATCCACCTCCCACAACATATTCGTCCGTATGTCCTTCGGACAGTTGCACGGAAGTAATATTCAGTGCCAAGTTACGTTGTTTGCGGTACTCAAATTTCAGCGATAGCGAGTTCTTCATCGCGAGGTTCAGTCCGATTAGCGGAGAGAAAGACTCGGAGATGCTCACAGACGATATATCGTATTGTGATGATGGAATCGGATTATCGGTTGTCACGTCACGGACGAAACCAATCATCTTATTATCTCCGTCGGCCGGTACCCAAGTCGAGAACGAAGAGTAAGAACCGATCGAGTACTTACAGGTATAAGCATGGGTCAAAGTGACCGAACGGAAATGGTCTCTCATCCAAGGCAACTTGCCAAGTCCATCGTAAGAAACATTCCAGTTAGGCAGAATAGCGAGGATGCCCAAGAAAGGATTAAGTGACACTTTATCCGCACTTCGTCCGGTATATGCTGCTAAGAAAGCAGGCACCAGCACATCAGCGGATTTACTCGAGACGCTTCCGTTCTTAGGATCATAATTGCCATCTACAGAATAAATCTTTCCTTGCATGAAACCGGTGGTTGGATAGCGGATACCATTGTATTGCGATTGCACGCGTGCTTGAACAACATCGCGGTTACGGATAAAACGGTCAAATATCTCATTGGCGAAGTTCTCATCCTGCGTGCCAACACGCGAGAAGATAGTTCCAATAGCAACCGATGTAATATTGAACGAACCGGTGAGGTTCTCCTGCATTCTTTCGTACGAGTAGATGATAGATGTTGAGTTTGCAAAGTACCGTTTACCAGCGAGTTGTATCTTCAATCCGGGCAACGGTTCGAGATTGATCTTGATATCTATATCCTCCGTGGTAGCGCGAGTAGCAGGTTGCACAATCATTGTATCACCGCTTAGCCAGTGATTAGCTTTAGCACGTTCCATAAAGTCTTTTGGCACAAAACCGAAGGCAAAGTCCCATCCAGGTGCGTATATTCCGTCCTGTTTGGTTTGTCCCATGAACCCTATCTGTGGATTGAAGCCCGGTACTGTCATTGAGTTGGTTTTGCGGTAAGTCACTTGTACGCGTCTAATCATTGTACCCAGATAAGCGAACATATCGCGTGCTGTCTGAGCCGGTGTTGTGATATTCGGGTCTTTGGTAACGATATTAATGGTGAGTGCCTTGCAGTCTTCCCTCGGCGTGATAGAAATCTTGTTCATATCAATCACTTTGAAGGTTACAGGTACTCGCTTGCCGGTTGAGTCATTGGCAGTAATAGTTACTTGTTCCGCACCCAGACGGTGTATAATCTCTTGTGCTACACCTTTTTCTGCAACTACGGTCTGAGTGTAAGTCTTAGGTTTGAAGGCACGTCCACGGCGCGTACTTGTGTACTTCTGGGTCATGTTTTTCCAGTACTTAGACTTGCCATATAAAGTTTCGAAATTAATGCCTCCGTCTATCTGCCACGACTGAACAGATGAAATGGTATTACCTAATTCCTGATCCGTCTTGGTGCTGGTAGTTCGAGACCAGCTGTAGTTAGCATTATAGGATGCTGTTGCGGAGAGTGCCTCTACATATGGAATACGGTTGAACGGCACGTTCCACGAAGCCGTGAATACTTGCTGATAGGTATAAGGAGCACCCCATTTAGCAAGACTGCGCTGGATTGTATCTTTCCATGCCTCGTAATAGTCATTGGAGAAGTGATACTCATCAATAATTTCTTTTGTGAACGTACCCTCATCCACAGTGGAGTTCATAGCCGTTTGGAAGGTGAACTTCATGTTCTTGGTCAGGTCGTATTTAAAGTCGAAATTACGATCCCACGTGAAGTCCTTTGAATATGTAAGGTCCATTTTGGCAGACGGGTCGGCATTGAAGTCACGCAGTTTCATGTGCGAGAATGTACGATGCATATTCGTGTTAAAGCCCCACGACTGCGGCAAGTAGTAGAAGTTAAGCTCGCTGATAAGTTTCACATTCTTCACTTTCTCCTTATTCTTGAAAGGCTCCCAAGGTTTGGGATTGAAAGAGTATGAATAATTAAATGAACCTTTATGGTCAGTTGTAACGTTTTTCTCGATCTCAGGCGAATGCTCATGCTGTTTATTGTACGATGCAGAAATAGAGAAGTTAGCCGGGTCGTAGAACATATCTTTCTTCTTCGACTTGATATTTACCTTGAAGTTCGTGACGGAGAAGTTAGTGGACTCCATCACAGTATTGGATATCTGTTTGAGCGAATCCCGCTCTGCCTTGGTTTCCAGTTCGTCCAATGACTCTTTCAATTTAACATCCGTGTCGAACGGATTATAGTCAGGTGACGAGGTATTCGTTGAATAGGACACATATACAGGAATCTGCAGTTTAGCCTTTTCGGGGAAGAGACGTCCCACTTCCATCGCTGCCGAGACAGAGAGTTGGTAATTATTCTCCATATTACGGCTGAGCACGTTCGATTCAATGCTTCCATATCCGGCAGTTTCCAATTGACCTGCCACATTCACTTGCGCAATATCACTTATAGCGAGTGACGCATTAGCCATAGCCGCGACACCACCTTGCTCGTTAAATTCACTGAGTCGCATCTCGTTGACCCAGACCTCACCACTTGTCATCTCAACACCGTTGTTGCGGATACCAATCATGATGCACTCCACTTCCTGCAAAGTCGGGTTACCCATGACGGTAATACGGTTCTGCGGTTTACCGTTGGCCTCATCATAGATGATATACGGAATTGTATTACCTACATTGGTGTTTCCTGCCCGTTTGGCCTTGTTACGTTCCGTTTTTGCATCTGTCAACACTTTGAACGGGAAGTCGAAATAGTTGGCTTTCGGCCAAACTTTATAGCGGTCGTTTTCGTTATCGTTATTGTAAATACCCGGTTCGGTAAGTACCAAAGGAATTTCGTATTCGTAATAGTTATTCTTTAGGTCAGTACCAAGACGCACAAAGCAGGTCAAATCTCCATTATTCAGATTCGGTGCCTCCTCCATTGCCTCAGCGTGAACAAACATCTGGAAGTGCTTGTAGTTGCGCATGTCGTAGGTCGTATTCTTGTAGACGGCACGTGCATCCTTTGGCGACAGATTATGTACACGGAGTACCATGGATTGTTCGTTCAGCGGAACGAGTTGTGCTTGTCCCGGGTCGGTTTGACGCGAAACACCAGGAGGTAAGATATAGTTGACAGGAGTTTTACTATAGTTTTCTTCTATGTTCACAGCTTCCACATCAAGTGAAGCACCTTTATTGACAGTTGCCCCAAGAGGTGCAAGGTCTTTGTTATAGGCACGCCATTCACCACGAACTAAGTCCAAGGTAGCAAAACGCAAGTGTGTTTCCTGTTGGCAGTTTGTCATGTACAAACGCATAAAGCGGATAGACTTGAAGTTGCGGATGTTTCCTACCGTTTGCATTGTTGCGCTGTCGCCACGAAGAGGTATCTTGAACTGATACCAGTTGACGTCGACTTTCTCGCCGTTGCGCAAAGTCACATGAGCCACTTTCTTTTCAGCGATATGCTGCTTACCTACTTGCATCATATCAGGACGCAAAATAACTTTGTACTGATAGTAACGCTCTATCTCGCTCAGCGTGTTATCATTATTGATATCTTCTATATCCGGAGAAAGAGTTGAAGCCGTACCATATGACTCGGTTTGATTCTCCGAATCGGGTGAGTTACCTTCGGTATTGTTGAACTGCTTGTAGCGATTTAGAACTGATACTTCCTGTTCATCATAATCGGTACCACGATAGTAGTGATATTTATCACCGGACGGGTCATTAAACGGAGAGAACGGGTTGTTCTCCCATTCACGACGAACAGTCTGGTTAGTCACTTTTTCACGCATCGCGTTCACGAAGTCACGGTAAGGATATGTGCCGTTGAAGGAGAACTGTAACTCTTGTTCCGTGGACAAACCGTTAAGACCTACATCTTGATGAATACGAGAGCCAGATTCGTTAGAGAAGGCAACGGTTGTAGAAGTAGTGCGCGGCATAAGTCCCCATATCGTGGAATCGAGGCGAACAGCATCTGTTGCGCTAACCGGCAGACCGTGCTCGAAACTTTTCTTACCGTCTCGCAAAATATCCTCACTGATATCACCCAAGTTGATGTATAACTCACCATCAAAACCATTGGGGTTAGTCAGAGCCGGATCCATGAGCCAGAACTCAATATATTCGATGTTGGCTTTCTCAAAATCGGTATTATCCAGTTTGCGCATGATACCACCCCAACGATTCTGAGGATTAGTCAGATTACCATCCGAATTAAACTCCGAAGCACTCACGTTGTATGGTCCACGCTGATCGGGATAGAAAGAGAGATTGAGCACTGTCAAACGCACATCCTCATTCGATGCGGCTTGACCTTTGGTTGGATAAATCTCATCTTGCAGAACGATACGTGTGCGGTGGTCACTCAAAGCATTCAAGTCATCTTTGATATGCGCCGGCGTATTGGCTTGCGGATAACCGAAAATAGGATCCACATGATACCAGTTCAGCAACGCACGGTTACGGTTATAGCGAATATCATTAGACAGTTTTGCATCTTCGGTATTAAACTGCTTGGACGATGACGGGTTATACGGCGTTGATGCGAGGAACCACATACTCGGATAATGCACATCGATATTGGTCTTTGTAGACTCAAAGTCGTCGATATACGCTGTTCCAGCTTTACCCACATCATTCGTATGCCCCGGTATCAAGTGCGCAAACTCCGCATTGATTTGGAACGTAGATGGTGCCGAGACGCTCATCCACGGAATCTTGTCCAAAGCATTTGTCAGCCATGGCAAATCAGTTTTCCACGAAGCGTTTACGCCCCAAACAGTATTCGCCAATGGTTCACTACCTGTGTTTACTTTCGTTGTCAGCGGTTTTTCGCGCAAGTGCATAATCGTAGCGCCCACAACCAAATCCTTGTTGAACTCGTACTCTAAATGCGCACCAAATAAGCTCTTTCTTTGTAGAGAGAAGGTCGACTGGTTCTCCAGCTTACACTGCACCGCTGTTCCGGATTCCAGAATGGACTCATTCAAAATAGTCACCGTTCCCATCGCGTAGTCAACGGTATAATCCACGTTCTCAATCAACGTAGCACCGCCGGCGGTAACGGTTACACTTCCGCGAGGAACGTTCATTGCGCCCAAACTTATCTGACTTCCGCTGGTGCCCTTGTACTTACCTTTGAGAGTGAACTTATTCTTTTCGGTTAATTCCTGCGCAATAACCAATGTGGAGTCATATAGTTCTTGGAAAACATATCGTTCGGCTATCTTATCGTCCTTAATCTGCGACCTGAGATAACTACCGAACGGCTCCAGTACAGGGAAGAAGACGCGTCCCGTTCCGGATTGTACGGTATATCCTTCGATGAAGTCAAAGTGTCCGTCGGAAGCCGGATTGTTGCGCGCATCCAAGCGGTCAAGCTGCATCACACGCAAGAGTTGCTTGCCCTTAATCACAGACTCTGGCAGATACTGCAAATCCGTACCGAGTGAGTCATTGCGGTAATTGATATAGAACTCAAATTTCTCATTAGTGAGAGATGACGCGCCCAGTGAATAGACGTTCTTCATCATCAAGTCCCACGTACCATATTTGTCGTTCTTACGGGCAGAGTTATAGGCGTGAGGTGCATTAATGGACGATTTCAACATCTTCAGCATCAGCGTATTAGGTGCTTTCAATTCATCGCTGGCATCGGTTGAGAACTCACCCACTTGATACACTTGGCCTCCATAAGTAAACTCATAGGCTACAGCCAGCACTTCGTCTTGATTCAATGCTGATTTAAGAGAGATATAACCTAAAGCGCTATTGAGTGTATATTCGCTGCTGGAAAGCAATCGAGCCGACTCAATCTTCTCAAACTCATCGCCACTCTCCATATTTTCGCCTTGCAGCACTGTACTAACTTGCTGAATATCGCGTATTCCCGGAAGCGATCGCAGATTATCGTACATGGAGTTGGAAATGTTCTGCGGTACTTGCCCGTTCGGCACCCATTTGGGATTGTAAATATGGTTTTGCACTTCGCCCAAGTCCACTAAAGCAACGATATTACGTGCTTGGTCATATGTGGCACGCTTATTCGTTACCCACACCTCAATTTTGTTAATCGTTACGCCACTGGCCACATAGGGTAACGCTGCCATTGCCTCTTCATACTTATCGCGGAAGAAATAGCCTAAGAAGAAGTGCCGGTTCTCATCGTATTTATCGGCATCAATTTCGAACTTGGTCATCTGCGCACCACCTTGGCTATTAACGGTTTGGCTCTCGGAGTTCTGTTGCGAAATAAGACCTTGTATTTTGAGTTTGCCGAATTTCAGAGTTGTCTTGAAACCGAACAACGCTTGCGTTCCGCGGATAAGGGACGAGTTCAAATCCATCGACACATTACCAGCCTCAATGGACTGAATGATATCATCCTCTTCGCCCTTATAAGCCATTTTGAGGTTTTGTTGGTCGAAGGAGAATGAAGCCTCTGTATTATAATTGAGGTTGAAATTAAGGCGCGTTCCCACTTTACCGTTGACATTAACTTGTATCTTTTCGTCAAAGTCAAAGATATTATTATTCCGCGCTTTGAGAGTCAGACTCGGGTTATCAACGAACTGGTGCTTGAAGCCGAAGAGTAATTCCGCACTACCTTGCAGTTTGAGTTGCACACCACCGGGACCAAACACTTTATCCGCAGGACCGATATTGAACTTCATGTCCGTTATATCGAACTTGCGCTCGTTATTGTGTTCGACTTCGCCAATCTTCTCCTGCCAGTAGCGGTGCATCATCTCGCGTTCGGAATATTCCTTATATTCTTGCTCGTTAAGCAGATACGGCGTTGCAATATCGGTATCGCCTATTTTAGTATGGATGATGTAGCCGCCAGTAACCGGATCGTACACCACTTCTGTTTTCACATCGCCGATACGGTCAGCACTTAGAGGATTCATGATGGATGAATCTTGTGCTGCAGTCAGTTCCGTGCCATCCGTAGTCACCACATTGCTGGCAGCACGAATGGAATCCTGTCTTGCCCGTTCACGCTCTTCTGCCATCCGGCGGTCATTACGTGCAGACGGAATAAGCGGCTGACGGCTTTGTGCTAGCAAGATGATTGGCAGCAGTAACAGAACTAAAATATGTACTATCCGTTTAATTTTCAAATCGCTTTCGACTTTTGACCTTTCAGCTTTCGACTTTCGACTTTCGACTAATTACAGCATCTTTAGTGCTTCTCGAATCACAGCTTCCACTTTCATCAAGGGATCACCTTTGAGTATCTTATCCACCGCTTTTCCGCTGGCGTTTGCGGCGAAGCCCAACATCATCAAAGCGCTTACCGCTTCTGTTTTAACCGGATTCTCTTCCACAGGGAACAGTACATCATTCGTATCATTGGCATCATTAAGCGAAGCGTTTCCGTCTCCCAAATCTATCTTCAGCACTTTATCTTTCAAGTCCACGATAATACGCTGTGCCGTCTTCGGTCCCATGCCTTTGATCTGAGCCAAAGCGCGCGAGTTACCTGTTGCGATGATCTGACGAATCTCAGCCGCCGTATAAGCCGACATAATCATTCGCGCCGTGTTGGCACCAATACCGCTAACCGTCATCAGCATGATGAACAGTTGCCGCTCACCTTTGGTGAAGAAACCATACAGGTCGTGCGTATCTTCGCGAATAATCTCATTCACAAAGAGCCGAACCTCAGCATTCTCTTGTCCCGCAAGTGCCGAGAATGTCGGCAAAGCGATGTTTATTTCATACCCCACTCCGGCAGCTTCCAAAACCGCATAAGTCGGATTCAGTTCCGTCAATTTTCCTTTGATGTACTCTATCATAATCCGTACGAATTAGCGCACGTATATATACAATACGCGCAAATTAAGCCCGCAAAAGTACTGCTTTTATTTGAATTACGCAAAAAAAAATGCAGAATTCAATAAAAAAATTCAATTGCTGCGCCCGAAATTACGTTTATTGATACATCAGCCCCACGGCAGGAACAGGCTTATCCTGTGTTAATCCTGTGTTAATCCTGTGTTGATGAGGTGTTAATGTTGTAGAGTTATGTGGGGAGGAAGAGGGGAGAAAGAAGAAAATGATGAGAAAAGAAAAATGACGAGAAAAAAGAAAACGATGAGAAAAGAAGAATAGCGCGAAAAAAAGAAGGATGATGAGGAAAAAAGAATGATGAAAAAAGGTTTGGCACGGAATTTGTTTTGCAGTTAGTAAGCCGGGAAAAATGGATAATGAATAATGATTAATGAATATTTATTAGTGATTATGGAATATTCGTGAATCCGGGTGAAACCATTAAATTGAAAAGGTATGAAAAAGATTGTGTTTTTGGCCATTAGTGCCATTCTTGTAGCAAATGTATTTGCGCAAGAGCAGAAAAAAGAAGGTAACGGCGGAAAGCAGTTAAGTAAGGAAGAGCGTGTTGAGTTTGCTATCAAACGCTTTACTAACGAGCTGATGCTCAGCGACGAACAAGCGAAGAAATTCGCTCCTCTCTACCGTGAATATGCGGGCAAAGTAGATGAAATATTCCATAAAAAAGGCGATCGTTCGCAATGCGAAAAAGGCAAGGAACTGACTGACGCAGAGTTAGATAAGCTGGCGAAACAACGTTTTGAGAAACAGAAAGAGCTTGTTAACTTGAAAGCCAAATACTATGACAAGTTTCGCAAAGATTTAAGTGCACGCCAAGTAGCAAAAGTGCTGCGTTTGGATGAGCCATGCGGTCCAAAACAATGCTGCGATAAGCGAGTAAATGAGCATAGTCATAAACATTTTCAGGTCGAGAAGCAAGGCTTTGAGACCAAAGAATTTAAGCGCTAATCGAGCGTTGGCATAGTGAAAAAAGTGCAGGAAATTTCGTTTTTCTGCACTTTTTATTTGTGTATACCAAATAAAAGTAGTATCTTTGCACGCTAATTATGTGATTATGGGCAAAACAGAGATTTCGACATTAGGAGAATTTGGTCTGATTCGTCATTTGACGGAAAATATTAAACCCGTGCAACCGTCCACCGAAAAAGGCGTAGGCGACGATGCAGCGGTGATGAACTATGGTAATGATGAACGAGTTTTGATGACCACCGACCTGCTGTTGGAAGGTATCCATTTCAACTTGGAGTACGTGCCACTCAAACACCTCGGCTACAAGGCTGCGGTGGTGAACTTCTCCGATATCTACGCAATGAACGGCACGCCGACACAGATAACGGTTTCGCTCGGCATATCCAAACGCTTTGGCGTGGAAGATATCGAAGCATTGTATGACGGCATCCGTCTTGCCTGCGAACGATATGGTGTAGATTTAGTCGGTGGTGACACGTCCGCATCCATGACCGGACTCACTATCTCTATCACTTGTTTGGGCACCGCCAAAGCGGAAGATATCATCTATCGCAACGGCGCTAAAGAGCACAATCTCGTTTGTGTAACGGGCAATCTTGGAACCGCTTATATGGGACTGCAATTACTTGAGCGCGAGCGCTTAGTAGCACAAGGCAATGAGAAAGCTCAACTGGCATTTGAGGGCAAGGAGTATTTGCTTGAGCGCCAACTCAAACCCGAAGCACGGCGGGATATAATCGCCAAACTGCGCGAGGCAGGAATTAAACCAACAGCGATGATGGACATAAGCGACGGATTGTCGTCGGAGATACTGCATATCTGCCACCAATCTAACTGCGGCTGCTCTATTTACGAGGACAAACTGCCAATAGACTATCAGGCTGCGGTGCTTGCGGAAGAGATGAACCTTAATATCGTCACCTGTGCACTCAACGGCGGCGAAGACTATGAGCTGCTTTTTACCTGTGACATCAACGATTATGAGAAGCTTGTGCCGATAGAGGATGTCTATATCATTGGCCATATCACTAAGCCCGAATACGGCGCAGTCTTGGTTGGTCGCAACGGCGAAGAAATGATGCTACAAGCCCAAGGCTGGCAAGCGTTTTAAGAGTCGAAAGTCGAAAGTCAGAAGTCGAAAGCAATGCGAATAGTAATTTTAGGAACAGCATGGCCCTACAGAGGCGGATTAGCGACGTTCAACGAACGCCTCGCCAAGCAGTTTGTTGCCGAAGGACATGACGTGGAGGTATGGACTTTCACGCTGCAATATCCCTCCTTCCTCTTTCCCGGCAAGACGCAATATACTTCGAACCCTGCGCCCGAAGGAGTACGCATCACACGCCGCCTGAACTCCTGCAATCCGTTCAACTGGCTGCGCGTAGGACGAGAACTGAAAAAAATGGCACCTGATATGGTGATTTGCTGCTACTGGATGGCTTTCTTTGCACCACTATACGGCACTATCTGCTCCATCGTTCGGCGCAACAAGAAAACACGTTGTGTGGCACTTGTACACAATATGTTCCCGCACGAAAAGAGTATGCTGGACAAACTCTTTGCGCCTTACTTCGTCAAGCGGCAAGATGCTTTTGTTGCCCTGAGCGAAAGCGTCGTGGAACAAATACACCAACTGACCAACGTTCCGGCTATAGCTTCGCCCCATCCTATTTACGATCATTACGGCGAACAAATGACCAAAGCCGCAGCATGCAAAGTATTAGACCTTGACGGCAAGAAAGATTATATATTGTTTTTTGGGCTTGTGCGCGCATACAAAGGTCTTGACCTGCTATTAGATGCGATGGGCAAAGTGAAAGAGCAACTACCGAACATGCAACTGCTGATTGCCGGCGAGTTCTATGAAAATGAAGAGAAATATCGCGAGCAGATTGTACGTAACGGGTTGACTGACAGAGTGATCATCCGCAACGAGTTCATTCCGGATGCCGACTTGCGCAAGTACTTCGGCGCAGCAGACTTGATTGTGCAACCATACAAATCTGCCACCCAAAGCGGTGTGACGCAAGTGGCTTTCCACTTCGAAAAACCTATATTGGTGACCAATGTAGGCGGACTGGGCGAAATAGTGCATGACGGCAAAATGGGCTATGCAGTTGAACCAAACGCTGACGCCATCGCCACTGCACTGGTGGATTATTTCACCAACAACAGACAAAAAAACTTTACGGAATACCTTAAAGGGGAAAAGATAAAATACGGCTGGGACAAACTAACGAAAGCCTTTTTGACGATAAAAGATGCGTAATATTGCTGTCATATTAGCAGGAGGAACAGGTGTTCGTGCCGGAGAAGGTAAGCCGAAACAATTTCGGTTGCTGCCAAACGGCAAGACCGTTTTGCAAACCTGTGTTGATGCTTTTGAAGGACAAGTGGATGCTATCTGTGTAGTCATCCATCCGGACTATTTAGAGGAAGCGCGAGCGATGCTGGAGAATGACCGGATTATGCTTGTACCCGGTGGCAAAGAACGCTGGGAGTCGTCATGGAATGCGCTACGAGCGCTTGAAGATGTGGAGGATGTGAATGTGCTGATACATGATGCGGCACGTCCTTTTGTCTCTGCGCGTATTATCGGTGATGTTTGCCGCGCGTTGGAGTCGCATGAAGCAGTTACTGTTGCTGTTCCCGCAACCGATACGTTATATCGCGTGGAGAATAACTGCATCGCTGAGATTCCGCAACGGGCTTCCTTTATGCGCGCCCAAACACCACAAGCTTTCCGTCTTTCGCTTATCCGCAAGGCTTATGAGATAGCGCTACAAGACCCTAAAGGTATTTGCGTAACTGACGATTGCGGCATCGTGAAACACTATATGCCCAACGTGCCGATTTATATCGTTGATGGCGAAGAAACCAATAAGAAACTCACCTATAAAGAAGATTTTGACTGACATGAAACCGATACGATTATTTTTAACCGATGTGGACGGCTGCCTGACAGATGGCGGTATGTACTACGGCGCGAGCGGCGAAGAGATGAAACGCTTCTGCGTGTATGACGGCATGGGCATGGTACGGCTCATGAAAGCCGGTATCAAATGTGGTATCCTCACCTCTGAAACAACCGAAATCGTTGCCCGCAGGGCTAAGAAACTGCAGTTGGATTATCTGTTTATGGGAGTTGGGAGCCAAGTCAAACAAGGTGTTAAAACGAAACTACAGACGTGCCAGGACATCTGTGCTGAATTAGGTATCGGTTTGGATGAAGTGTGCTACGTGGGCGATGATATTAACGACATTGATTTGCTTGAAGCCGTTGCTAAAGCCGGCGGTATCGCTGCTTGCCCACCGAACGCGATGCCCCAAGTGCAAGTCATCCCTGGCATCCGTATCCTCCAACACCGCGGCGGCGACGGTGCAATACGGGAAGTGGCAGAAGAGATACTAGGAAAAGATTGAAGAGGCGAAGAAAAATGTCTGAAAGATATCTATATAGTGGAAACAAAGTTGCTTGTGTAGGGTGTGAAGCCTGCGTACAAGCTTGTCGTCAAGGAACAATAAGGATGGAAGAAGACGATGAGGGTTTCCGTTATCCAATTATAGACTCAGAAAAATGCATTGGGTGTGGACGGTGCCATAAAGTCTGTCCCATGGAGAATACCCCTGTACGGCATCAAGAGGAAAAGGTTGTTTACGGAGGACATCATATATCCACAGATGTTGTATTAGCCAGCACATCCGGTGGTGCATTCTCTGCCATTGTGGATGGTTGGTGTGATATGAACTACGTCATATTTGGAGCCGAGTCAAAGGGGACACGCATATTACACTCCTATATAGAAGACAAAAGAGATATCTCTATATTCAGAAAGTCCAAATATGCACAGAGCGAGATCGGCAATTCATATATTAAAACAAAAGAATTTCTAAAGGCAGGAAAAAAAGTATTATTTAGTGGAACTCCCTGTCAAATTGCGGGATTGGAAATGTTCTTGGGTAGTTGCAACAGAACAAACCTATTGACAATAGAAGTGATTTGTGAAGGTATTCCTTCCCCTTTATTAATAAGGAAATTAAGCAAACATTATGGTGACATAAGAGACATTGACTACCGGAATAAAACCAAATACGGTCGCTGGGACTTTCAGATGATGAAGATAGAAACATCGCATGGCGCAAAAGTAATTGACCGATGGTTTAATTCGTTTTGGTCTATATGGCTACAACATTTGATAAGCCGTCCATCGTGTTACGAGTGTCCATTTGCGACCAAAGAACGTGTTGCGGATATATCATTAGGGGATTTATGGGGAGTACATTTGTTTTGTCCGGAGTTGTATAATCACAATCGAGGAGCTTCTTTGATAATTTGTAATAGCAAAAAAGGTAAAGAAGCATTAAACCACGCGTTGCCTTTTATGGAAGGACATTTTTTGCAGTATGAAGAAGCTGTGAAATACCAGTCCCCGCTTCGTAAACCAATCGCATATAACAAGCGCCGTGAAGTATGTTTGGAAGACTTAAGGGATGATGCCATCACCTACAAAGAGATTGTTTCTAAATATGCCACTAAACCTTCCATAAGGCTATTGATTCACAAATATGTATGGGGGAATCGGCAAAAAATGTTGTTATGGAATATATTTAATAAGAGGAGATAAGATATGTATTACTTGAATCCGAATGTTGAACATTTGTACCGGATTTTTGACCAGAATGAGCGGAAAGCCTATTTACGTCTGGATTTGAACGAGAATCCAGTGGGGTTGCCAGAAAAGTTTATTATGCAAGTATTATCGGGTATTACGCCACAATTTGTAGCGCAATATCCTGAAACTTTGGAATTCACCACCCATTTGGCACAATACTTGGGAACGAGCATCCAAAATCTATGTCTTGTGAATGGTTCCGCAGAAGGCATACGCCATATTATAGAGGCGTTCACTTCGCCTGGTGGCCGTATAGTTGGCGTAGTCCCCTCTTATTTCATGTTTCAAGTATACTCCGAGATGTATGGTCGCAACATAATAAAAGTGCCATATGAAGAGGATTTGAGCATGTCAACAGAATCCATACTGGCAGCAATGACGATAGATACGGAATTGTTAATTCTGCTTAATCCGAATAATCCGATGGGCAATGTATATTCTGAAGAAGAATTTAAGCGCATCATGCATTATGCAGAAAAACAACAAATTACAGTATTAATTGATGAAGCCTATCATTATTTTTACCCAAAGACATTTATTAATTACGCCTTGCATCATGAGCATGTTTTTGTAACACGAACGTTCTCAAAACTATTTTCTATGGCAGGATGTAGATTAGGTTATGTAGCGGGATGGCAAGAAGGAATAAGCATTATACAAAAGTTATGTACTCCTCATAATGTGAACGCATTTGCAATGCGTTTTGCAGATGCGATTATTCAGAATCCGAAAATTATAGAAGAACTTATTTTCAAGTTTAACGACGGACGCAAATATTTAATTGAATTATTGGATAAAAACGGTTATCCTCATCATGGCGATGCCGGTAATTTCATTTTTATCAAACCACGCACTGATGCAGATGAGATTGTACGGAGAATGAAAAAAGAAAAAAAGATTTTAGTCAAGTCCTATCCAAATGTAGGTAAGTTCGGAACATGCTTGCGCGTAACTATTGGTGAGCGCAGCATTATGGAACAATTTATAACAGCATTGCTAGAAATAGACAAGTAAAATGGATAAATTTGGTATCATAAGTTACAACAAATATGGAAATTTTACGAACTACGGTTCGGTATTGCAAACGTGGGCGTTGTCACGTGTAGTAAATCGATTGGGTAAAGGGCGTTATAGTTCCGTAGTTATTGACTACTGTCCGAAATCGCATATGCGATGTAATATATTGAATCCCATTCCTCTCATGTGGGATCAAGATGAACAGTCACAAAAAGAATGTATTCTCAGTTTACCAGCTATACAAGCGAACAATGACAAGATTAATATGTTCTTTGCAAAACAATTAACTTGGACGAAATTAAGATTTGATTATACGAACTTTGACAAAGAGATTGGAAAAGAGAACTTGTGTGGATTTATCTGTGGCAGCGATACTATTTTTTGCACTGATGAGACCAAAGGCTTTGATGATGGTTTTTTCGGACAATATGAAACGATGCGGAAAGGTTTTACGATAGCATATGCTGCTAGTTTCGGAGATTCTCATTTTGATGAAGCCTCGTTAGATATATTACAAGAACGAATGAAAAATTTCAAAGCAGTTGGAATAAGAGAGCATGTGCTATTGCCATATTTAGAAACACATTGCAATATTCCAATCAAGCAGACATTAGATCCGACTCTTCTATTGGAGGCGAAAGAGTACGATGAAATAACCGCTACTCGCCAATTGAAGGAGCCATATATTCTGCTATATGCACGAAGATATAATGAAGAGATGTTTTCCTACGCAGAACAATTAGCAAAGGAAATGAAGTGTCAATTAGTAGATATCAGTTTGCGTGCTTCAAATGCCAGCAAAGGACATATAATGCGTTATGATGCCGGAGTTGACGAGTTTTTATCATTAATAAAACATTCAGAATATGTAGTAACTAATTCCTATCATGGATTGATATTCTCTATACAATTCAAGCGTCCGTTTAGAGTATTCAAGCGTGAGCAAGCTGACACAAAGATAGCGGAGGTGTTACGATTGACAGATATAAGCACCCAGAGAAAAGCATCTTTGGCATTCTTGGAGAAATCAATAAATCAATATTACAAAAAATGATAAAGGTTATCACATACGGTACATTCGATATGTTTCATATCGGTCATCAAAGACTTTTGGAGCGTGCAAAAGCGCTTGGCGATTATTTAATTGTAGGCGTTACATCTGAAGATTTTGACAAAGCACGCGGCAAAATTAATGTCAAGCAGTCATTAATGGAGCGCATAGAGGCCATCAAAGAGTCAGGATTAGCAGACGAAGTTATCGTTGAAGAATATGATGGTCAAAAAATAGATGATATCAAGCGTTACGATATTGACATTTTTACGGTGGGTTCAGACTGGGTGGGTAAATTTGATTACCTGAACGAGTATTGCAAAGTAGTCTATTTAGATCGCACGCAGGGAGTGTCCAGTTCACAGAAACGTACAGAGTTACGCGAATTGAAGATGGGTATTATTAGCGATAATGCCATTATGAATAAAGTAGCCAACGAGAGCTCTTTTGTCAATGGTCTGAATATCAACTGTGTATGTACGACCTCTCCTCAGCTCCTATCCCAAGAGTTGAAAAGTTGTAAGGTACTAAATGATTATGCAAAGTTACTGGAATGTGTAGATGCCGTATATATTGCCTCTCATCCACGAATGCATTATGAACAAATCAAATTAGCCCTGTTAAAGCATAAGCATGTACTATGTGAGTCACCGATTGCACTTAGTTCAGCGGAATGTAATGAATTACTGGAATTAGCGATTCGTCAGAACTGCGTATTAATGGATGGAATCAAAACGGCTTATTCGACTGCATTCAATCGTTTGATTTTGTTGGCGAAAAGTGGACAAATAGGTGATGTTGTATCAGTGGATGCCACGTGTACTAGTCTACGAGACATTAACTATAATGATAGTACATCATTGCAACATGTTTGGAGCAGTCTACAATCATGGGGACCAACCGCATTATTACCTGTATTCGCATTATTGGGATGTCATTATAGTTGCTCACGAATAGATAGCCACATCGTCAATAAAGACTTGCATTTTGATGATTTTACCCGAATTTCGTTTACATACCCCAAAGCATTAGCGACAATTTATGTCGGAAAAGGTGTCAAGAAAGAGGGTGAATTGATTATTTCCGGAACAAAGGGATATATATATGTTCCTGCTCCGTGGTGGAAAACTGATTACTTTGAACTGCGTTTTGAGAATCCCGAAGAGAATAAACGATATTTTTATCAATTAGAAGGCGAAGGTATCCGCTATGAATTAGTATCATTTTTAAGTTCTATTGAACGGTCAAAATTCAACAATATAAGCAGGGAAGTCTCATTATGTATAACACAAATTATGGAAGATTTCGAAAAAGAAGAAAATTTGCATTACCTGAAATATTAAGAGATGGAAGATTTAAGCAGATATAATCCGGCAGGTTCGTTACTCCGCCGAGCCCAATTAAGAATGCTAGAGATTCTAAAAATTGTAGATACAATATGCCGCCAGAATAATATCCCCTATTGGATAGAAGCCGGAACGCTATTAGGAGCCGTCCGTCACGGAGGCTTTATTCCTTGGGATGATGATTTGGACATATCAATACTGCGTACAGATTATGCTCGCCTGCGTGCATTATTGCAAGAACAACTACCTAAACAATACGTTCTGCAAGACAAAAAAACGGATTCAGGATTACCGATGATAATTGCCAAAGTACGAGATACAAAATCTTTTTTTCAGGAAGATTATTCCGATAAACTCAAATATACAGGCATATACATTGATATTTTCCCTTTTGAGAAAATTCCATGTTGGAAATGGAAGCGTTTCTTAGATTACATATATGGCCATTCTTTCCGCGGGATTCGTAACTATGCAGATACCAAAGACACATTACTATCCTATTTGGTATATCCTATTGCAAAATGTTTAGTGGCTATAACTCGTTTTATCAATAAGTTTATCCCCACAAACATCATAGCAGCCGAATATGGTTGGACAACCACTATAAAATATGATTATAACGACGTTTTTCCCGTGAAAGAGATTGAATTTGAGGGACTAAAAGTATTCGGCCCCCAATGTCCTCATAAGATACTACAAACCCAATATGGCGATTATATGCAAATACCACCCAAGGAGAAACGGGCAATACATACTAAGCGAATAGAGTTTTATGACTAAGGTTAGCATCATAGTACCCGTTTATGGCGTGGAGAAATACATTGAACGCTGTGCAGTGAGTCTGTTCGAGCAGACGTACGAGGATATAGAATATATCTTCGTGAACGATGCTACGCAGGATAAGTCGATTGCCATTCTCACAGAAGTAATAAAACGCTACCCGCAACGCGAAAAAGCCATACACGTGATTCACCACCCTGTCAACAAAGGCCTTTCTGCAGCACGTAATACAGGTCTTAAGCACGCAACAGGCGACTATGTTTGGCATGTGGATTCGGATGATTATGTCGCCACAAACGCGGTACAGGACTTTGTTGAGATAGCCGAAGAACAGCAAGCTGATGTTGTTATTTGCGACATCAATGTGGTAACAGATCGAGGTACACGCTATGAGATGGTGAATTATCATGGCAAAGAGGATTATATCCGCCGCCTTATTCAACATACCGAAAAATGTGCGCATTGGAATAAGTTCTACCGCAAAGCACTATTAGACACAACCGGCATTCGTAGCGACGAGCAGATTCGCTTGGCGGAAGACTATGCCGTTACCCCAAGACTACTCTATTTAGCAGAGCGAGTAGAAATGTTGCACGAGGCGCTATATTATTACGAGACACGTAACCAGAGTTCGTATGTTCATAACCTCAGCCGCGCCGCCATAGAGAGTCATCAACGTGCAGATGCCATTTTGACAACATTCTTTGCCGATAAGCCAGAATATCAGGATATAATCTCTATCTTACCGCAACGCAGTATGACCTCACTCATTAAGAATTCGGACCGTGACGGATGGCCTGTAGTTACAGAGGTTTATAAAGAAGCTCTTTCACATTCCGGTAAGGGACTTACCGAAGTAAACCGCATTATATACACGCTTGCTAAGCGCAAGTTATGGGGGATGCTCAAAGTCTTTATGGCCATCTATCATCTAATTATGCGCAACTAACCATGATACAACTTATACTACATAACGATGATATAGTATGAAAGAAAAATTTTCATTTATATTTTGCACTTGTGATAGTTATAGCGACTTGTGGGAACCTTTTTTTACTTTGTTGCAGCGCTATTGGCCAAATTTTGATTATGATGTGTACTTTTGTACAGAGTCCAAGCGTTTTTCTTTCCCCGGGTTCAAGATTCATTGCCCTCTCAATGAACCGCAGTCCTCTACATGGTCACAAAGACTAATAGATTTACTTCATATCATTCCTACGGAGAATATCATATTTATGCTTGATGACTTTTGGATTAAGGAACCTGTTAATACAAAGCGTCTGCATGATTTGATGGATCGTTTCGATGGAGATAAGCAGATGGGACATATTAATTTGATTCACGAAAGTGCGAGCACATTACAACCCTCTACACAATATCCTGATTTGGTTATGTATCCGAAGAGACGTCCTTATAGAATTACCACTCAAGCGAGTCTATATCGAAAAGATTACTTATTGCAGATATTACGAGCACATGAATCTGCTTGGGGGTTTGAGGTTTATGGTTCCAAACGCAGCGCACGCTTACCACAAAATCCATATATCATTGCAAACAGTTCTGAACCAATCTTCAATTATGATCATGGTGGAGTCATAAGGCGAGGCAATTTCATAAAAGAATATGTGGATCATTTTGTAGAAGATGAAGGAATTGTAATACATTCTGATCGTCCGATTAAGCCAGAAGAGGTTATTCTTTATGAGTATCATAAGAATCATAAAAGATCCCTGCGCGGATTAATAGATAAAATACGATCTTTGCTTTCTTGAACCATATTTTATGATAACAGCTATTATTTGTACATATAATAGGGCAAAATATATAGGTCCTTTGTTGGAGAGTATTGCTGCCAATGACTTGGATAAAAGCAAGTATGAAATTGTGCTGGTAGATAATAATTGCACAGATAACACACGCGGTGTTTGTGAGGCATTTGCCAAAACGCATAAGGATGTGCAATTAAACTACTGCGTTGAAAACGAGCAAGGCTTATCTGCTGCACGTAATAAGGCTATTAAAGAAGCAAAGGGCGATATTCTTGTGTATGTAGATGATGATGCACTCGTGGATCCTTGGTATCTTACGACCATATACGAATATATGATAGAACACCCTGAGATAAGTGCGGTAGGTGGACCTATTATCCCATTGTACGAAACGGAAGAGCCCAAGTGGATGACGCGGTTCACAAAAGAACTGCTGTGCGGTTATCTGTACTTTGGTAATCAAGTGCGCACTTTTCCTGGCGAACGTTATCCAGGAGGAGGGAATGCCGCATATCGTGCAGAAGTATTCAAACAAGTCGGTTTATTCAATACTGCTTTGGGACGCAAAGGCAATAGTTTAATGGGAGCAGAAGAAAAAGACATCTTCGATAAGATGAAGTCGCAAGGTATGCGGTTTATGTATTTACCCAAAATGATCCTTCATCATATTATTCCGCAGAAGAAATTAGAACGCGATTACTTTGACCGTCTTACTTTCCAGATAGGACAATCTGAACGTGCACGCACCAAAGCGATCAGTTCGGCTAAATATGCTAAACGCCTCCTTTCGGAAGCGTTTAAATGGTGCGCAACAATCGTCCTTCTATGTGGTTATACAATTATTGGACGACCAAAGAAAGGAACAATCCTTATTCGCTTTAGGCGCAACGTAACGAAAGGCCTTTTTTCCACAATGGACAAGTAACAAGTCCTAGCGAAATCAGCAATATCAGCACAATAAGTGCCACACACCAATTATCCACTTTCAGCGCACTTGGTGTGAATTCCATGTACAGGTGATGTTCACCAGCCGGAATAAGGGCAGCACGAAGCGTATAATTGACACGTCCGATGGGGAGTTCTTCTCCATCACAATATAGATGCCAATCGTGCGGATAGTAAATCTCTGAGAAAACAGCCACGCGAGGCTCTGCAAGAGTTGTTGCGTAATCTAATCTGTTTGGCGCATAAGATGTCATCTGTATTGCATCTGAAAGAGTTGCATCACCGGCACCCGTTAATGCGGTTTTAAATTGTTTGTCCGCCACAGCATGATGACGCAAATCCATATTCCATAACGCTTGACTTTCCTCGTCCGGCGTATCCACAAATGTCACATCATCTACCAGCCATGCACTTCCAAAAGCCTGTGGGTTAAGTTGCACACCATTTCGGGTGATAAAATACTTTGTATTTAGCATATTAAGCACTTGCATGTTATTGCGGCTAATATGGGCATCTATCAAGTCTTGGTATCTACGCATTTTGGCAGCAGAGTAGCCTCCAATGGATTTGAGGCGATAACTGGTGCGTGCATCATTGAAGGTATTAGCGGCCACATTGATAACACGGAAGTCTAATTCATTATCGCGCAAGATTTGTTCTTCCCAAGGCTGCATAGCAAATACACGCTCTGTGTTCTTTTTCGTCTCGAAGTCTTTGTTTCCAAAGAAGCGGCGATTGACAGGTACCATATCAACCAGCACAAGAACGGCTAATAAAGCGTAAACATAAGATGCTTTCATCTTATTTGTCAACGTATAGACATAAAGTAAACCGGCTGCAAATGCTATAAAGATAAACGAACGCCAAGCGTCTGATTTGAGCATGGCAGCACGTTGGTCAATAATCATGCTGTAGATATCATTGCCCACTTGTCCTTTCCATGAAGCATCGTAGGAAGAAGTAAAGTCAAACATTGAGCCACCAAAGAGTGCCAAAATAAGGCATAGTCCGGCCGTAATTCCCGCAGATATATATATAGGTGTGCGGAATTGTTTTTTGTCTTCAGAGCTAAGCAAACGTTGCAGGCCGAGGAAACCAAGTAAGGGTATTGTTATCTCTGCTACTACAAGGATTGATTCTACTGCGCGGAACTTATTGTACATCGGGAAATAATCGTAGAAGAACTGTGTCAGCGGCATGAAGTTACGTCCCCAAGCCAGCAGTATTGAGAAGATTGTGGCGATTAGAAGTCCCCATTTATATGGTCCAGGAACAATAATAAGTGCCAAAACGAATAGGAAACAAACGATAGCACCAACATACACCGGTCCTGAAGTAAAGGCTTTTTCTCCCCAATAGGTTGGCGCAGATTGGCAGAACTGTTTGGCACTGGTTTTTGGTACGCGCGCTTGAACGAGTTCCGTGTAAAGTACAGACTTCTCGCCTACATTATAGCCACTTGCTCCACCCATTAGATTAGGAATCATGAGATTGAGCGTCTCCAATTTACCATATGACCATGCTGTTGCATAATCAATATCTAAACCGGTTTGCTTTTTCTCTTCTTGGTTTTCTTGTGTCAGCTCCGAATGCCCACCTCGCATCGTTTCAGCCAGGTATTCATTGTTCATCTTGAACCATGAGAGTTTGGTACCGTAAATAAGCAACGCGCAGACAATAAGGATGGCCACATTGATACCAAGCCACTTAAAATCTTTTTCTCGCAAGTACACATAGCACTCCGTCAATATCATCACACCCAAAAGCATCGCCATATAATACGTCATCTGCGGATGCACAGTAAGACTGATAAAACCGAATATAAGTGCAAGCGGAACGCCAAGATAATAATTCTTGCGGAAGATAGCATATACACCTCCAATAAATGGAGCCAAGGCCCCAATCGCCAATGCCTTTGTAATATGTCCAGCCGGAATAATCAGCAAGAAATAGGTAGATAAAGTTAGCGCAAAAGCACCTATAATGGATAGCCATGGATTAATGCCGAAACATAACAACATGAGGAAGAATCCCAATAAATAGCCAATGAGAATACCTATTACTTGCGCATCTCCCTTAAAGCCAAGGTGTGTGATATTCTCGAGCGTCATTCGGACATTGTTTGATGCGAGCCTACCTGTTATTTGGTATGTTGGCATGCCGCCGAACATCGAATTGGTCCACCACGGGCTATAACCGTTAGCCTTTTGGAACTCTTGTGCTTCGTGTGCGGCACCTTGCCAGTTAATGACATCACCAGCGTGCAAGACTTTTCCTTGCAGGACTGGCATACAATAGGACATAGCGAAAGCGAGAAAGGCGATAATCGCTACGCCATAGGGTATGAGTTTTTTCCAATTGCAGTTTTTCCAATCAATATTCTTCATATCAATGCTTTTATTTCGAGTAGTTCGGATTTGACGCGTTCGAGGATATCGGTAGCGCGTTGTCGTATATCGGCTTTCTTCTTGCCGGAATTCAATTCGGTTTTAATAGCGTCAATACGGGTTATTTTGAGGTCATCGCGGATGTATTTAATCTGTTTGATAAGGTCAATGTCCTGCAAAGTATAGTAGCGATTACCATGTCCATCCTTGCGGGGATTGAGTTGTTTGAACTGCGCTTCCCAATAGCGCAGGTTAGAGGCAGTAAGACCTGTCATCTCCTTTACCTCTTTCATCGAATAATATAGTCTTTCGGTCTGCATATTTTCTCGTTAGTTTCTCGTATTCCGCTTGTTAATCACCCTTTAATCACCTTTTAATCACCTTTTAATCACCCTTTGTTAGCGGGTACGGATTGGGTTATTTTTTAATCTTTAATGTACTACCAGCTCGGATGTTGTCGGATTTGAGTCCGTTCCATTGTTTAATCTGGCTAACAGTGCAATGGAACTTCTGTGCAATTCCTCCGAGTGTATCTCCGTTTCTAATTTTGTAGTAAGTTACTCCATTAACAGAATATCCTCCTTTGAGGTCTGTTTGTTGTGCAAGGTCAATTTCTTCACGTCGGTTATTAATCAGTTCGTCGGCGCGATATCCGAGGATTACTTCCTGTTGGTCGATATAGTCTGTCACGCGGTCAGAAGGCAGGCAAAGCGAATACGTTTTGCCTCCAGGAATAATATCCTTTGCATACTGCGGGTTCAAACGACGCAGTTCGTCCAACTCAATACCCAGTATTTCACTAATCTGCAACAAGTGCTGGCGCACGTTTGTTTGGATAGTATCCGTTTGTTCGGTCATCTCGATAGCTTCGGGACATATACCATGCAGGTCGGCATAATTGATGGAATATGCCGCGGCGATAAAGATAGGCACATAGCCTCTTGTTTCTGCCGGCAAGAAAGGATAAATAGACCAGAAATCGCGTTTGCCATCTGCACGATGAATAGCCTTATTCACGTTACCCGGTCCGCAGTTATATGCTGCGAGAGCGAGAGTCCAGTCGTTGAACATGTTATAAAGCGACTTAAGGAATGTACATGCTGCCTCGGTAGATTTAATAGGATCCATTCGTTCGTCCACCAGCGAGTTAATTTCCAATCCGTACAATCGACCAGTAGACGGCATAAATTGCCATAGTCCGGCAGCTCCAGCTCTTGAATGTGCTTGCGGATTAAGCGCAGACTCGATAACAGGGAGATAGCATAACTCGTAAGGTAATCCGTTACGACCAAGTGCGTCGTAGAAGATAGGGAAGTAGTAAGCGGCTTTGCGTTGCAGACGCGCCAATTGTTTTGGGCTTTTTTGGACGTAACGGAGGATGAAAGCACGAACCACTTGATTATAGGGCATCTCCACAATAAAAGGTAAAGCTTGCAGACGCGCTTTGTAGATTGAGTCCGGTAATTCAGCCACAGATGTGTCCCGCGTGCAAGACTCTGTATCCACTGTAGCTATGGTGTTGTCGAAGATAGCGGTATCGACCACCAAGACCTGGTCGCTGTCTTTCTGAAGAGGCTGGATAGTGTCGTTAGCGATGGTGGCATTAATGGAATCCAGTCGCTGTGCTGTAATGGTGATAGCTGCAAGGCAGCCGATGAGTAATGTTAGTAAATATTTGCTATTCATATAGTTAGAAAGATATTGCTAATTTTAGTTCTGCCGCGCGTTGATCCGGCAAATTCGGATTATAATATATTTGTGGTTCGATATTAATGGACAAATCATCAGAGATATCAAAGTCAAAGAGTTGTGCGTCCACATAGGCATCAATGATAGACAAAGCATAGACCAATACCCCCACAACAATCGATATATCACGATATCGGCGATAGGTATTCTGCTTGTCCTTGAGCACATTAGTATACGTTGAAACGCCTCCCATTCGTTCGATGGTATACCCTTCCGGCAAGATGGCATTATAGGAACGAGTCGGGTCAGTTGAGATATTATCCGCATCGTCCAAGATATCGCGATAAGCTTGTTTGTAAGCACCGTATTTCTCGTCATTCCATGCGATAGCGAAGCCGCATCCCATCAGTCCGCCATAAACGATAGGGAGTTTCCAGTAACTGCGGTTGTAGATTTGTCCCAATCCGGGAATAATCACGGCAAGCCAGGTAGCGCGAAGCGGATCCGGAGTCCACATCAACTCATACGACATCAAGGTCAATGGTTCTTTCGCAGCGGTTTGTATCACAACAGAGTCATTGGCCGGAATAGAGTCATTGGCCGAAATAATGCGAATAACCGGAACGGAATCGTTCACTGGAATAGAGTCATTAGTTGCGAAGCTATTAAGCGACGCAATTAAACAAAGTAATATGACGATCCACTTTCTCAACGCAGTGTGGTAATAAAGTTATTCAGTTCTTTTTCGTCAGCAAAAGGTATCACAATCTTATTACCGCTAATTTTCACCGGGAGTCTGAAGATAGCGGACAACTCTTTTTCCTGAGCCGCAAAAGAGGATTGTCGCTCAGCAGTTTTTTTCTCTTTCTTCGGTTCAGCCGCGAGTTCTTCCACCTTGCGTACACTCAGTCCATCGGCCAGAATACGTTTATAGAGATAGAGTTGTTTCTCCGTTGATTCGGAAGCGAGTAAAGCGCGAGCATGTCCCATGTCAATTTTCTTCTCCTTGATGCCGATTTGTATTTCAGCCGGTAACTTAAGCAAGCGCAGGTAGTTAGCCACTGTAGCGCGTTTTTTGCCGACGCGTTCGGACATTTTCTCTTGTGTGAGATTATAGTCGTCAATGAGACGTTGATAAGCCAATGCAATCTCAATTGCATCCAAGTCCTCGCGCTGGATATTCTCAATCAATGCCCACTCCATCACTTGCTCATCCTTAGCCGTACGGATATAAGCAGGGATGGTATTGAGTCCTGCTAACTTGGCGGCACGGAAACGACGTTCGCCGGCAATAATCATGTAACTGCCATCATCATTTTTGCGCAGTGTGATAGGTGATATCACGCCGTGCGCTTTAATAGAATCGGCTAATTCCTTCAACGCTTCTTGGTCAAAAGTGCGGCGAGGCTGATTAGGATTGGCGATAATCTTAGCCAACTCTACTTCATTGATGCTGCTACCTCCTCGAGGTTCCACATGTGTAGTATCTATCAGCGCGTCTAATCCGCGACCGAGTCCTGTTACTTTCTTCATCTTTGTATTAATTCATTAGCGAGGTTGATATAATTCTTTGCCCCTTTGGAGTGGCGGTCATAATCAATGACACTCAGTCCGTGGCTCGGTGCTTCACTCAAGCGCACATTGCGATAGATAACGGTATTGAAGACGAGGTCTCCAAAGTGCCGTTTTACTTCCTCGTAGACCTGATTACTTAGGCGCAGACGGTTGTCAAACATTGTCAGCAGGAAGCCTTCTATCTGCAGAGTCGGATTGAGATTGGACTTGATAATCTTAATGGTGTTGAGCAGTTTAGCGATGCCTTCCAATGCAAAGAATTCGCATTGTACAGGAATAATCACGCTGTCGCTAGCTGTAAGAGCATTGATGGTGATTAAGCCCAAGGAAGGAGAACAATCGATAAGGATATAATCATAGTCGCTTCGCACTTGGTTGAGAATACGTTTCATTCTTTCCTCACGATTCTCAAGGTTCTGCATTTCAATCTCTGCACCCACCAGGTCAATATGACTGGGAATAAGCCATAAGTCGGGCACATTGGTTTTGATAACCGCTGCTTGCGGTGTAATCTCATCAACCAAGCACTCGTAAATAGTATTATTCAAATCGCGAATCTCGATGCCTAATCCTGAGGAAGCGTTGGCTTGCGGATCCGCGTCCACCAGTAGCACTTTCTTTCCGGCATAAGCCAGACCAGCAGCTAAGTTAATGGCTGTAGTGGTTTTTCCCACACCGCCTTTTTGGTTTGCTATACAAATAATTTTACTCATATGCTATTTTTTACTAATCGTCTTTGGTTTCACATTTTTAATCTCCCACATCCATGCGAAGTTTATGCTGAGGCACATAGGGTTGGACTGACTGAAATAATCAGATGACTTTGAAGCAAAGAGGGTTCCAAAACTATAATTGAATCGCACCTCCAGTTGGTATAGTCCCGCATTTTTCGTACGACAATACGCGCCTAATCCACCGGCTACTCCCCAGTCGAACTTATTGTCTAAAGCCACATATTGATGTAGCTCTCCCGTCTGTTTGGTTCCTTTGCCCGCATCATCCTTAAGGCAGTAACCTATCTGCGGTCCTACATTCACAAAACCGCGCCATGTTTGACTGCCGAAATATATGTGCATAAGAAACGGTAACTCCAAGTAATGTAGTGTGCGAGTATAACTCACTGCCTCGCTTGTTTCTGTGGCGGCTGCATGCTCTCCCCAACCGCGTGTCATGTAATTCAGTTCCACCTGCACAGCACAACATTTCTGCTCACTATAGCGAAACACAAACCCACCATTACCACCCAATATCCATGAGTCCGTCAGCACGCTCATATGGGGCACAGTGGGACTGAAATTGACTGTAGAAGCCATCACACCCCCGTGCACTCCCACGTACATCTCCGGATGACGAAGACGCAATTGGGCGGAAGCAGTACCACCGAACATCAACATTGCAGCTAATATGGGGAGCAGTTTTTTATACATTACTTGCGAATCACTTTTACGTGTGTATTGATATATCCTCCGTTTTCACCCACCTTCTCAAAATGGATATCGGACTGCAGGCCGTAATACTCCTTGCCTTTGATAGTGGCCACGAGTTGTCGCATCAAGTCATAACCCAGCAGGTCATAGCGCGGAATGCTCAATGTATGTTCGTGTTTGAAATAACGGTTGAAGATGGCGTCATAATGAGTCATATCCACCTCGCCTTCAGTGGCAAAGATAGAAGTATAGACTTGTGGCAAGGCGATATCCTCTTTCTGCCACGAGTAGCGGCTATAGAGCGTCACACGTTGTCCGGCTGTTCCAATTTGCACATGCGGAAGGATAATCTGCAGGTTGCTGTATTTATCGGTCGGGAAGAATAAAATATTCTCCACGCTGTCTTTGAGTGAGTTAGACAACGAATCAGCCAATATCTGGTGCATGGATACTTTTGTGTGCGGTATACCACGTTGCTTCACTTCCTTAAGCAACGCACTAATTTCTTCCGTCATTTCGGCACTCTCTACGAATACGCAGTTAATGTTAGCCTTGTTGGCTTCCAGATACGCTGCCATAGTCTTCGCCTCATGCTCTGATGTAGGATTAAACTGCAACAGAAAAGGATTATGCTCCAAATCCGGAACGCGGTCGGTGAACGGAATGAGTACGAGCACAGAGTCCTCTTTTGCCAAATGGGCGATAGGCTCTACCTGGTTTGAGTACGCAGGGCCAATAATGGCGTCCATCTTATGCAAAACACTATCAGCTATGAGGCGCTTCACTTCCATATCCGTCTTGCCGATATCGTAAACGTACAGCTCGTATTTATCTATGTACTGCAGGTCATATAAAGCAATCAGACAGCCCTCATAGAAATCCATAAAGCGGTCCATGTTCGCATCGCGACGTACGTTATCAGCCTGCAAGGGCAAGAGCAATGCAATCTTTGTTCTCGGCATTGTATCCACCTCTTCTGCCGGTACGGAATCCTTTACCACGGCAGTTAATGTATCCACAACAGTCATAACGGGTGAATCCACAGCAACCACTTCAGGCTGCGGTTGTGGTTCAGGTTGAGGCTGTGGTTCGGGCTCTTGCACAACGGGAATAAGTATCAACTCGTCATAATGTAGGCCGCGTTCTTTGAGTTGCGGATTCCATTTGATAATGTCATCCTGTGTCACACCGAAATTCACACTAATACGATAAATACCAATACTACGCGGCACGCGGTATTTATATACAGCCTGTCCGTTAACCGTATCAACAGGATAAGGCAGTAATTCCGCATTTGCAACTGTCGTCAGACTTATCGCACAACAGATAGTCAATAATCGCAATAAACTCTTCATATTCATTCGTTTTGCAAGCCGTAGCGTCTTCTGCGGAACAGAAGAACGGAACAGCCTATAATAGTCAATATAATCATCGGAGCAATGACGCTCACCATTTGTATCAGTGCTTTGTATTTGTACGCGCGCTCGGTGTTGATAAGCCGCAGTGCCACCTCTTTTTGTCGCAGACTGATTAGGCCTTCATCATCAGCCAGATATAGTACTGCATTCGTCAAGAAGTCGCGGTTACCGAACTGCATACCGGAATAGCGATCATACCCCACCGGCAATGGTTCGCCCTGCAACCAATCGTTACGCAGGATATTGCCGCAAGCGATAATAACCTGCTTGGTAGGAATACTCTTCGTCACTTGTGTGTCTATTGAGTCCAGCCCCTCCGGCGGCAGGCGGTGGGCAAAAACACTGGGGAAGACGCCTTCCATACTGACTGCCACAGGGATATAACTGTACTTAAAAGTGGATAAATCCGGGTTCAAGTCTGCGAGGTCCACTTCCGCCGGTGTACCTATCATGCGGCTGGCGGAGGAAGTTGCCAGCAGGATGGACTTTACAATCCCATCCTCACCGCCTACGGCATCCACATGTGAGACAAACGAACTGCTCACTTGACCCACATTGCGTGTAATAGGTGACAGTTGCGATGTCAACAGCAGCGGACCATAGTACCACGGCACCGGCTGATAATTAGGTTGCTCCGGGTCGTCTGACACATTAACCGGCACAGGAAGACATTGTATATCCTGCAGCAGGCTTGGATTAACACGAATACCGTACCGGAACAGCATATCCGACAAGTTGAGGTCAAGCGGAATAACGGGCGTCATGCCGGCTTGAGTTAACGCATCCTGACTGAATCGCACCCCATTAACTGCCCACAAAATACGTCCGCCGTGCATCAGATATTGGTCCAAGATAAACTTATCTCGTTCGCTGAAAGCACGCTGCGGGTCAGCAATAATCACCACCTTATACGGCATCAGCACATTCGGATTGGTGCCCAACACGCCTCTATCCACTTGGAAATAACGTGCGAGACTTCGGCTCAGGTCGTACACTTCGTGCTCGCTGAGTTCGTTATGTCCCTCTATAAACGCTATCCGCAGCGGTTCGGTCTGTTTAAGGCTGTGAATAGCCTCCGCAAAAGCATATTCCAAGTTCTCTATGCTCTGGTTGAGGTTTTCTTCGCCTGATAAGCCGCGAGCGTTATGCAGAAGTGGGATATAGGTAGTGCGACCTTTGTAAGTCACAGCCGCAAAGGGCCAAATGGTGGTCTGCGCTGTCTTGCCGTCTTTTGTGCGCTCATGCACGATAGTAGGCGTTAGGTCTTTGCCTGCCAACTCTTGCGCTTCGCCGTCGCGAATGGTGATATCGCCATAGGACGATAACTCATCCGCCAATTCGGTGGTAGCAGTACGCAGGCGTTTGAAACCCGCGTTAAGGTCACCGTTTAGATAAATAGTCACCTCTGCCGGAGCGTCCAAGCTCTCCACCAACTGAATAGTGGCGTCGTTTAGGCTGTAGCGTCTATCGTCGGTCAAGTCCCAACGCAGCACGCTACACAGCGCAAGCAATATGACACAAAAACCTTTCACCTTTATTTCTTCAGGCTCTCAAACACTTCTTGGTTAACAACAACTGGATATTTCGCACGCAGTTGTTTCACCCACTCTTCTTCAAGATAGTCTTGATAGTCGCTGGTCACTTGACCGCGCTCATCCATATAGGTCTCAGGAGCTTTAATCTTCTTACCAACAACAAAGACGCGGGGG
Organism: uncultured Bacteroidales bacterium; assembly: GCA_902771935.1. Lineage (GTDB taxonomy): Bacteria > Bacteroidota > Bacteroidia > Bacteroidales > Paludibacteraceae > Colicola. The sequence goes on along the minus strand of CACXYM010000003.1, from coordinate 51,292 downwards.
AACTCTTCGTTCACCTTGAACTCCACTTTCTTTTGTTTGAAGCCCAGGTTGTCAACGACCTTGTTCTGTCCCATTTCCCATAGGCCTTTGGTGCACTTAACATACGTGATGCTGTCACTGATATTGATACGTTGTGCGATATAGCTCTCTACGCTGTCACGTTCGGCATTACGAATGATAGCACGCACAGCTTTCTCGCTGGCAGCATCTTTGCATTGCACGAGGAAGCCTTTGAAGCGAGGCTCTTGCCATACATAGTTTTTCTTGTTAGCTTGGAAGTAAGCCTCCAAACCTTCCGTATCCTGGCTGGCTTTGTCCCACACTTCTCTCAGACTGATTTCGAAGAGCAGGATACCATCGTGATACTCTTGCACGAGGCTTTTGAACTCAGGATACTTATCCTCGAGATGGCTGTCCACATAAGCGCGCACATCATCGTCAGACATATCTGCCGGTAGGTTGTACTCGGCGCGTGACTTACGGATGAAAGCGGCGTCAGCCTCTTTTATGCGTTCGTCGCGTTGTACTTTCTTGAGGATATTTTCGCGCATCTGGTCTAATGGTTGAAGACCACGTTTGCCTTTGAGCAGGATGAAGTGCCAGCCGAAATCGGACTTGAACGGCTCACATATATCGCCGCTGTCTTTCATAGCAAAAGCAGCCTCTTCAAACGGTTTCACCATGTATCCGCGACCGAACCAGCCGAGGTCACCGCCACGCATACCCGAACCTTTATCGTCCGAGTGAGCCTTAGCCACTTCCGCGAAGTCGGCACCGTTTTTAACCACTTCGTACAAGCTATCAATCTCAATCTTAGCAGCGGCACTGGCTCCAATATCGCCACGAGGCACCATCTTCATGATATGCGCTGCCTCCACTTCTTCATGGTCACGCTCCTCTTCCACCAAAGCGATGTGGAAACCGTATGCCGTACGGAAGATAGGAGTCACTTCGCCGATTGGAGTGGTATAAACAGCCTCTTCGAACGGATAGACATAGCGGAAAGGAGTAATCCAACCCAGTTCACCCTTGTTCTCTTGTACACTCGGATCTGTTGACAGTTCGAGAGCCACAGCGGAGAACTCTTCCGGCTCACGCACTTTCTTCCATTTGCCTTTCACTTTCACTTTTTTCTCCACACCGGTGGTCACACGTTCGCGAGCGAGGGTGATTTTGTCTAAAGCGGCTTGCGTGGTTGAGTCGTCTGCCGTTGCAGGGCACTGGATAGCGATATGTGCTGCGCGACGATCTTTAGCAATGTGTGCATAACTTAACTCCACCAAACTGTCGATAGCTGCTTGGTCTTTCATGTACTTCGGCGTTGCCTGAGAGCGGTATCCGCTCAGTTCTTTTTTGAACGCCTCGGTCGTGTCGAGACCGTTAGCTTCAGCCTCACGCACCTTGAGCTTGAAATTAATGAACAGGTCGAGGTATTCGTCCATGTTCTTTTGCTCCAAAGCACTCTCTTGGTTGTTCTTCTCGTAGATGTACAAAAACTCCGATGCCATAACGGGTTGCCCGTCTATGGTCATCAACACTTTGTCTTGAGCGGTCAAATTAAGTCCTAGACCCAATACCGCTAAACTTAAAAGAATTCGTTTCATAACTATATCGTTAAACATTACAAATTACAAATTACAAATTCAACCCTACCTTCTCACTTGGAAGTATAGTGCCACGCCGATAATGAGGAACACTAAATTCGGCAGCCACGCCGCCATAAAGGGTGACATCACACCGTTCACGGAGAAGGTTGTACTCACCGTCGAGAACAGGATATACGACGCAGTGAGCACGATACCTATTCCGAGGTTTTTACCCATTCCTCCACGCACTTTCTTACTACTCATCGTTACACCGAGCAGTGTCATAATAAATGCTCCTATGGCTCCTGCCCAACGTTTGTGCCACTCAGTCTCAAAGGCTTGCACGTTACCCGACCCGCGGGCATTAGCGCGCTCCATATACGCACGCAGTTCTGGGTTGGTCATCATCTGCGCACTCTCTGCCGTCATAAACAGCTCATCCGGTTCGATAGGGATAATCGTATCCAATCGTTCGCCGCGTGTCAGGGTCTCACGCATACCATCAAAGTCGCGTTTGATATACGACTCCAGTCGCCAGTGGTAGGCGCTGTCGTGACGGATACGTTCGGCTGTGATACGACTGGTGAGCACTTTTCCGTCGAAATGCTCCAGCGAAGCGCGGTAGCCTAAAGAGGTACGGCGCTGGAAAGTCTCTATATAAAGGATAGTGCCCGGCTCTACTTCCATCTGCACATTACGTGTATTCTCCGCCGAAAAACGTTCGAAGTGTTTGTCCGTAAAAGTGAGCAGATGCTGCGAAGCAGGCGGTATCACGTAACCGGCGAGGAAAGCGCTCAGCACGAACAGCGTCGAGGCGGAAACGAAGTACGGCAGCAGGAAGCGCTCGTAACTCACACCACTCGCCAGAATAGCTATTATCTCGCTATTGCCCGCCAACTTGGACGTGAAGAAAATAACCGAGATAAAGATAAACAGCGAGGAAAACATGTTCGCGTAGTACGGAATGAAATGGATATAGTAGCCTAAGATGATCTCTTTCCACGTTAATTGGTCCTCAAAGAAGTCGTCCATCTTCTCCGTCATGTCAAACACGATGGCGATAGAGAGGATGAGCATGATCGAGAAGAAGAACGTGCCCAAGAATTTCTTAATAATATACCAATCCAGTTTCTTCATTACATGCGGTACATGATTTGCGGCATTACAGTCTCTTTCCACGACTTGAAGTCGCCGGCTAAAATATGTTGCCTTGCTTCCGTGACGAGGTCGAGGTAGAAGCACAGGTTATGGATACTGAGTATCTCGAGTCCAAGCATCTCTTCCGCGTGAATGAGGTGGCGTACATAGGCGCGGGTGTATTGGTGGTCCACATAGCTAGAGCCGGTTGGGTCCAGTTCGGTGAAGTCGTCTTCCCATTTCTTATTGCGCATGTTCATCACACCTTGGCGGGTAAAGATCATGCCGTTGCGTCCGTTTCGGGTAGGCATCACACAGTCGAACATATCGACTCCTCGGTCGATTGCTTCGAGGATATTCCAGGGCGTTCCCACCCCCATCAGGTAGCGTGGTTTGTCGGCAGGCAGAATATCGTTCACCACCTCTATCATGCTGTACATCTGTTCTGTCGGTTCGCCCACTGCCAATCCACCGATAGCATAGCCGTCCCGGTCAAGGTCACGCAGCCGTTTCGACGCTTCTTGGCGCAGGTCCGCATAGACGCATCCTTGCACGATAGGGAACAGATGCTGCTTGTAGCCGTACAGGTCATCGGTGCTGTCAAAGCGCGCAATACAACGGTCCAACCAGCGGTGCGTCCTTTCCATCGATGCCGTAGCATATGCGCGGTCGGCTGTACCAGGACAACATTCGTCAAAAGCCATCATGATGTCGGCACCAATCTCGCGCTCTATATCCATCACCGACTCAGGCGTAAACATCAGTTTGCGGCCGTCGATATGCGACGAGAAGCGTACACCCTTTTCCGTCATCTTGCGGATGTCCGTGAGCGAGAACACTTGGTAGCCGCCGGAGTCAGTCAGTATAGGCTTGTCCCAACCTTCGAACTTATGCAAGCCGCCTGCCTGACGCAGAATCTGCGTGCCGGGACGGAGATAGAGATGATAGGTGTTGCCTAAGATTATCTGAGCGTGTATATCCTCTATCAGGTCACGCTTATGCACCCCCTTCACCGTGCCAACTGTACCTACAGGCATAAAAATCGGCGTGAGGATATTCCCATGGTCGGTGTGCAACACGCCCGCGCGCGCACCTACAGCTTGCAATGCACTATGTAACTCGAAAAACGGCACTATAACTTGTTGTTTACGGGAAAAATAATTGAGGGTTTGAAGGTCTTTGCCTCATCGGGAGTCATGAGCGCATAAGCCATGATAATAACCGTATCGCCTACATGCATCAGATGAGCCGCAGCGCCGTTGATGCAGATACATCCGGAACCGCGCTTGCCCTCAATCACGTACGTCTCCAGGCGGTTGCCGTTCGTGTTGTCCACTATCTGCACCCGCTCACCCGCGTAGATATTAGCCGCGTCCATGAGATCTTTGTCTATGGTTACACTGCCTACATAATCCAAATTTGCTTCGGTCACCGCCACGCGGTGAATCTTCGATTTAAGTATATTCAACAGCATATTCGCATAATTAGCGTGCAAAAGTACTGCTTTTTTTTGATATATGCAAATATTTTCGTACTTTTGCACGCAATTTCGTCGCTTTGGCCTATCAATTTGCCACATATTGGCCTTTTTACCGCCGCAACCTACGGTTGGCTTTTCCTGTTATGCTCACTCAATTGGGTGCAGCACTGGTTGGATTGTTTGACTCGATTATGGTTGGGCATTACAGCACCACCGACTTGGCGGCGGTCAGTTTCTCGAATGCTATTTTCTTCACCGTGATGGTTTTTGCCATGGGTGCGCTTATGGGTATCACCCCATTAGTGGGTTATTCTGTCGGCGCAGGAGAAAGCAAAGAGCATATTGCCGGCACGTTGGCTAACAGTCTTATTTTCACTGCTATTGTCTCGGTTTTTGCGCTGCTCTTGTTGGCGCCGTGTATTCCCTACTTGCACCATTTCGGTCAGGAACCGGAGGTGGCGGACTGTGCGCGGCCATACTTCACCTTGATAGTGCTTTCAATCGTGCCGTTTCTTTTCTTCTGCATGTGTAAGCAGTTTTTGGAGGGTGTGGGTAACACTACGGTAGCCATGGTTATCACGGTGGCGTGCAACCTGCTTAATATCTTCCTGAACTGGATATTCATTTTCGGTCACTGTGGTGCTCCGGCGATGGGCGCAGAAGGAGCAGGATTGGCAACTCTCATTGCCCGTACACTAACGGCTGTTTGCTTCATCGCGGTGATGCTCGTTCGCAACGAATGGCGGTCATATCTCGTCCTTATTCGTCGCCCGATGCTCAAGTGGTGGAAAGTGAAGCGGCTCATACAATTAGGCTTGCCTATTGGCATGCAGTCGTTCGTAGAAGCATTTCTCTTCACTGCCTCTTTTATCATCATTGGATGGATTAGTAAGGAGTCGCTCGCAGCGCACCATATAGCCAATCAGATGGCGGATATGACTTTTATGCTGGCTATTGGTATCGGTTCTGCCACCACTATCCGTGTCTCGCACCAGTTGGGTAAAGGCGACTTGCAGGCCGTTAAGATGGCGAGTCGGGCGTCCGTGCACCTCTGCCTGCTTATGAACACCATCGGTGCCACTATCATGATCACCCTGCGCCATTACCTGCCATATATCTTCACCAACGATGCGGAAGTTATTGAGTTATCGAGCACGCTCATTCTCATAGCGGGCTTGTTCCAATATGCAGACGGACTCCAGTGTATCGGCGCCGCGATGCTGAGAGGTATCCAGGATGTGCGCGTACCGATGCGTATTGCATTCTTGGCCTATATAGGCATCGCCTTGCCTTTAGGTTACGTCCTCACCTTCCCTTGCGGATTGGGTGCTAAAGGCATGTGGCTGGCGTTTATCCTCGGCCTCGCTATCCCTGCCGTCCTCTACCACATCCGCTTCAACAGGCAAATGAAACGGTTAGAGGACAATCAGGCGAAAATACTATCAGGAGATAAATAAGAGATGCTTATCGTCTGCGGAATCACCTTTTAATCACCCTATAATCACCTTTTAATCACCCTTTGTTAGCAGGTAGGAATTAGGGGAGAACGGTTAGGGGTGATGGGCAAGTCCGGCTTAGGGGCCTGGCTTTTATTACAATGTGCAGGCGATGGCGGCAATGATGTAGGGCATGGCGCCGATGAGGACACCTTTGCTCAGTTTCCAGGTGTCGGTAGTATAGAAGACAAAGACAAGCGCGAGGTTGGGAAAAACACTCACTTGAAGCAACTTACTGAACGTAGAGGATAGTGCCCAGCCGAAAGTCTGAAAAGTGTACCATAAGTTGAAATGGTCCACATATACCAAAATAAATAGTGCCGGCATAAGCAAGCCAAGCACTATTCCAATCCAGTATTTATCAAAGCGCTGCATATTCGGTCATGTCCACTGAGCAAGGCTGGATAGAGATGAAGTGATGCGCAATAGCCCATTCGTCGGTGTCCTCGGCATCGGGTTCTTCGTTGACGAAATTCCCCTTGAGCCAATATTCGGTTTTGCCTTGTTCATTCACTTTAGCTACGATCTCTTTCTCCCAGTGTCCGCGGCATTGTCGCGTCCATTTCATGCCTTCGATAGGTCCGACGGGTGCGTTGATGTTGTAGCACATGCCCCAACGCCAGTCGAGGTCGAAGCGCAGATGCTTGCATAGTTCGACAATATAGGGTTCGAAGTGACTGAGGTCGGTAGGCTGATAGTTGTCGTAGATGGATAATCCGATGCTGCGTATATGGTGTTCCACACCGGTGAAGCATGCGCCCATCGTGCCGGAATAGACGACATTGACGGAGGCATTGGAGCCGTGATTGATGCCGCTGACCATAAGGTCGATGCGGTCGGGGTCGTCGTCAAAGAGAACGTTGAGTGCAAGTTTGACGCAATCGGACGGCATGCCGTTGGTTATATAGACGTCTATTTGCTTCTTCTCCTCATCAGTGAAGTAGTCAGAGTCAGCGATATCAACTTTATCGAAGCTCATGGGTTTACCCATAGAGATAGCATTGGACATACTGCTGCGCGGTCCATCGGGCGCAACGACCGTAACATGTCCTAATTGGGTCATGAGCTTAGTGAGCAGAAGAATACCCTGTGCTCCCCATCCGTCGTCGTTGGTGATTAAGATTTCCATACTTCGTCGATTACTTTTTGTGCCAATTGGTTTGCCTGCTCCATCGTAGCCGCTTCAGAATAGACGCGGATAATGGGTTCGGTATTGGATTTACGCAGATGTACCCACCCGTCGGCAAAGTCTATCTTGACGCCGTCGATATCGTTAACGCGCTCGTTGCGGAAGGTATTCTTCACGCGGGCAAGGATAGCGTCCACATTCATCTCGGGTTTGAGGTCAATGCGGTTCTTGGAGATGCTGTAGTTGGGGAAAGTCTTTCGCAGTTCGCTTACGGTGCAGTTTTTCTCGGCAAGGGAACTGAGGAAGAGTCCTATTCCGACCAGTGCATCTCTGCCGTAGTGCGCAGCAGGATAGATAACACCACCGTTGCCTTCACCGCCGATAACGGCATTTGTTCGTTTCATCTCAGCCACCACATTCACTTCGCCTACAGCAGAAGCGGAATAGCTGCCACCATGCGCTTTAGTCACATCGCTCAGTGCGCGGGTAGAGCTGAGGTTACTGCATGTATTACCCGGAGTATGGCTGAGGATATAATCCGCCACGCTGACAAGTGTATATTCTTCGCCGAACATATCTCCGTTTTCGCAGATGATAGCGAGTCTGTCCACGTCCGGGTCAACCACAAAGCCTACGTCCGCCTTACCTTGGCGCAGCAGGTCGCTGATTTGCGTCAGATGCTGCGGGAGCGGTTCGGGATTATGGGCAAAATGACCTGTCGGTTCGCAGTTGAGTTCGATGATATTGGTCACACCTAAGGCTCTAAGCATCGCCGGAATAGCTAGTCCTCCGACGGAGTTAACGCAATCGACTGCCACGGTGAAGTTCTTGGCTTTGATGGCTTCGGGGTGAACGAGGTCAAGGTTGAGCACTTGCTGCACATGGTAGGGCAAGTAGTCCTTGTTCGTCATGTGGCCGAGATTATCTACTTCGGCGAAGGTGAAGTCCTCGCGCTCAGCAATAGAGAGCACGCCCTTACCTTCGGCATCGTTGAGGAACTCACCGCGCTCGTTGAGCAGTTTGAGGGCATTCCACTGCTTGGGGTTATGACTTGCCGTGAGGATGATACCTCCTGCTGCTTTCTCGCCGGTAACTGCCAATTCAGTGGTCGGCGTGGTAGCCAGACCTATATTGACTACGTCAAAGCCCATACCCATGAGTGTACCGCACACTATCTGCTCCACCATATGACCACTCAGACGTGCGTCACGACCGACAACAATAGTGTTATTGTCAGGCAAAGCCGCGCGGCGCTGGGTAGCATAAGCTGCCGTAAAACGTACTATGTCTACAGGATTAAGGCCGTCGCCAACACGTCCGCCGATTGTACCGCGGATACCGGAAATACTTTTAACTAAACTCATTTTATCGTTTGATTTTCATTTTCATATGATAGCCGTAAGGAGTAACGGTGGTCTGGTCGTCCGTGAAACCATATCGGCTGGGGCAGATAATCTTGCACTCGGACTCGCCGTATTCCATCAGTCCTACAGCCACATGCCACGCTGTCGGGGCAGTTGTATAGTCGGTGAGATAAGTAAACTCCAAAGGATAAGCACTATTGAGCGTAGTCCAGTAATCGGCGGTATCAGCGGAAGCGGTGAGCGTGTACTGCTTAAAGCGCATTACAACAGTCTCAGTCGCCGTAACCGGATCCTCTTCCTCGGAACCGCGTTTAACAAGATGGTAATAGAGATAATCATATCCGCTGACTTGGTAATAGTCCTTCTCCCCCCACTCATCATCATCCGGTAACTCGGTGATGACATGGATATTCTCGCGGGCGATATAGTCCTCAATAAGTTTCTTCTCGGCCTTAAGTTCATTGGAGTAACTGTTGGAGTTGCAGCCGGTTAAGATAAGTGCGGCTGCACCAAGTGCGAATATGATGGATACTATTTTCATTGATTTACTGTTTTTCTTTCAATGTCACTTCAAATCGGACGTTGGTATAAGGTTTGACCGTTTTGTCGCCTTTCACGCCGTAAGCGGTGTACCAGGGTGCATAGATAGTGGCTGTTTCGCCCTCACACATCTCGTCCACAGCCTCTTCCACCGCGATAGGCATATCGAAATGCTTAATGGTATATACGCCCTCTACGTCTTTGAGCAGGTCGCCCTGCAGCGAATAGGCACGTATCCGCACCAACCAGTGTTCTGGGGGTTTAGGAAAATCGGCATACTGTGCCGCTTCGCGTGCTTGTGGATCGCGACGTTTTTTCCAGCCGCCGGTAGATAGCTGCGCGAACTCCGAACCATCCGCCTTTTGTAGGCTGTCAACCAGCGCCATCAGTTCTATATCGGCTTGCTCCGCCAAACGCTGATTGATCTCCATGAGCGAGAGAAGAGTGGTATCCGCCTTCTGCTTCATGCCACTACGCTTAGACGGACCCTGCGGGGCTGTACGATGACAGCCGGCGAGCAGAAATAGCAATGATAATATGTAGCAAATCCTCTTCACCTCTTACTTTCTCGCCAAGCGCTCTAAGTAACGGCCATATTCGGTCTTCATCTCTTTGCCGAGGGCACGGAGTTGGTCGGTAGTAATCCAACCATTACGCCATGCTACTTCCTCGATACATGCGATATAGAAGCCCTGTCGATTCTGTATGGTTGCAACAAAATTACCTGCCTCAAGGAGGCTGTCGCAGTTCCCTGTATCGAGCCATGCGAATCCTCGTCCGAAGAGTTGGACATGCAGTTTGCCTTCGTTCAGATAGCATTTATTGAGGTCTGTAATCTCGTATTCGCCACGAGCAGACGGTTTGAGTGCCGCCGCTTTGTCACACACGGTCTCATCGTAGAAGTAGAGACCGGGCACAGCATAATTGCTCTTAGGCTGTTGGGGTTTTTCCTCGAGGCTGAGGACAGTGCCGTTCTCGTCGAACTCGACTACTCCATAAGCCCTTGGATCCTGCACTTCGTAGCCGAAGATACAAGCACCTTCTTTCGCATGCTCCAATGCTTTTTTAAGCATCGGCACAAAGCCCTGGCCATAGAACATGTTATCGCCCAAGATAAGGCAACCCGGTTCGCCGTTAAGGAATTCTTTACCAAGCACAAAAGCTTGCGCCAATCCGTTAGGCACTTCCTGCACCTTGTACTCCAAGCGCATACCCAATCGGGTTCCGTCACCGAGCAGTTCTCGGAACATAGGTAGGTCGCGCGGCGTGGAGATAACGAGCACTTCACGAATACCGGCAAGCATAAGGGTTGACAAGGGATAGTAAATCATCGGCTTGTCATAAACCGGCATTATTTGCTTGCTGATTGCCTTGCTAAGCGGATAGAGACGAGTGGCAGAGCCTCCCGCAAGAATAATTCCTTTCATAGGTTATGAATGGTAGTTTATTAGAAGGCTTCTTCGTAATCGATTGAGCCGGAGACTTTCTTGCACTCCGCAGGAGGAGCAAATTGTGCATCGCAGCCCTGAGCCCAACGCGTAGCACGGAAGAGAACTTTACCTCTTTCTTCTTTGTACATATAAACGCGCTTGTAGCCGCCTACTTTCTTTTCATCGCTGGTGAAAGTGGTGCATTTTTTGTCAGCATAGTACTCTGTTCCCTCGCTCTTATTGGTCTCGTCGGTTAACATGTACTCAGCAAAGTCTTCCCAACGGAACCACTCTGTCGGGAACACCATAGAGAGGTTAGAAAAGTAGTAAACACCATCTTTATTCTCCGCCTCAACATAGGTTTTGTCCTTAGTGTTGCCTTGGTAAACCTTTTGCGGAGTAATGATCAGGAAGTAGCCAGTATTAGGTCTATCCACGCGAAGATATTTACCACTCTCTTTGAACTTGAGCGACATACCCTCTGAATAACCTTCGTAGGAATAGAAGACGGAACCGGTAGTCTCCTGGAACACCTTACCGGAAACAATTTCGTTTTTTTCGTCAACAGCCCACTTAGTTCTAAGAACCGTAGAGGTAATACAGCCACTCAATACAACTGCCACTACAGATAAAGCAGCAAAAATTCTAAATGATTTTCTCATAATGTTAACGTTAATATTATTAGTATTTTGGGTTAGCGACGGCAAAAGTACTGCTTTTTTTCGATATACACAAATATTTGTGTTACTTTTTTTGCATGTTCCAAAAAAAAGTTGTACTTTTGCAGCAAATTACCGAAAACAATTATTGTATAACCTTTAAAAATAACTTAAATTATGGCAATTAAGATTAAATCAGAAGAAGGCGGTAAGCGTAAGAACCGCGGATGTTTGTGGACGATTATCGTCTGCGCAGTATTGTATGTAGCGAGCTGTGTCGGTTTCGCCGTGATGATGAGCAACGCGTTTGGCGGTTCATCTGCTAAACTGAGTGACAAGACGGTTTACCGTTTGGACATGAAGGGCATGGTTGTAGAGCAAGCCCAGGAAGCTAACCCGTTTGCAGCCCTCACCGGCTCTATGCCTTACGGCAGTGGAAACGTAGAGACAGTCGGTCTGGACGACATCTTGAACAATATCAAGCTCGCAAAAGAAGATGAACGCGTGGTGGGTATCTACCTCAAAGGCGGCTCGTTGCGTGTAGCTCCAGCGTCTGCCAAAGCAATCCGTGACGCCCTTGTGGACTTCAAAGAGTCCGGTAAGTGGATTATTGCTTACGCAGAGAGTTACGGCCAAATGAACTATTATATCGCTTCCGTAGCGGATAAGATTTATCTGGACGAAGTGGGTGCTATTGAATGGCATGGTTTGAATGGAACGAAAGAGTATTATAAACGTATTCTGGACAAATTGGGCATTGAGATGCAGATACTTAAAGTCGGCACATTCAAATCGGCTGTAGAGCCGTTCTTCCGTACTTCTATGTCCGAGGCAGACCGCAAACAGACTGAAGTATATCTCTTCGGAATCTGGAACAACTTGACCGCCTCAGTGGCTGAGTCTCGCAATCTGTCTGTTGAGAAACTGAACGCATATGCGGATGAGTTTATGGACGTTCAACCGCAAAAGAAATATGTAGAATACGGTTTCGTGGATAGCCTTATTTACCGTCAGGAAATGGACTCCGTGCTCAAACGCCTTATCGGAACTGAGGATTACAAGGTACTGAACACCAGCAAGATGGCCTCTATTGAGCGTAAGAAAAACAAAGCATCGGACAAGATTGCCGTTGTCTATGCAGCCGGCGAGATTACAGATGACTCGGGTGACGGAATTGTCGGCACGAAGATGATTAAGACCTTGGCGAAAGTGCAAAAGAATGAGGAAGTCAAAGCGGTCGTACTTCGCGTGAACAGTCCAGGTGGTAGCGCCAATGCCAGTGAACAGATTAACCACGCCGTTAAACTGATTCAAGAGAAAGGAATTCCGGTAGTTGTTTCGATGGGTGACTATGCTGCATCCGGCGGTTACTATATCAGCGCTGAGGCAGATTATATCTACGCCGAGCCAACCACGCTGACCGGTTCTATCGGTATCTTTGGTATGATACCTAATGTTAACGGCTTACGCGAAAAAGTTGGTTTGGACCTCGACGGCGTTAGTACGAACAAACATTCTGACATGGAAGTCAACATGATTTATAAGGGCATGAACCCGAGTGAGCGTGTGCTGATGCAAAATATGATTGAACGCGGTTACGACCTCTTCACGCGTCGTTGTGCAGAAGGTCGTCATATGGCACAAGACTCGATAAAGGCTATCGGCGAAGGTCGTGTTTGGTTAGGTCAGGATGCGCTACGCTTAGGCTTGGTGGATGAATTAGGTAATATCGACAACGCCATCGCTAAAGCAGCTGAATTGGCTGAACTGGAAGATTACGCACTCGTTTATTATCCGAAACCCGTGGACCCATTTGAGGAGTTCATGAAGATGTTTGACAACTCTACCGAAGAAGAGAAAATGATTGCTCGTCTGCGTGAGTTGGTTAAACAGCCTCGAATCCTGATGCTTGCTCCCACGATTGACATTCAATAATGTTCGGGCTGATATTACATATCAGACACTGGCTGTACGACAAAGGTATCCTACCCTCACACGCTGTCGATATCCCTACTATTTGTGTAGGCAATCTGGCTCTTGGCGGTACGGGTAAGACACCTCACACAGAGTATCTAATTCGGTTACTCTCGCCGCAATACAAAGTGGCGGTACTTTCCCGCGGGTATAAGCGCAAGACGTGCGGTTTTGTGCTGGCAGATCATACAAGCACAGCGGCTACCATAGGAGACGAGGCAATGCAGATACATCGTAAGTTTCCTGATGTAGCCGTAGCTGTGTGTGAACATCGTGTTCGCGGTGTGCATCAACTGCAGCGTATGGTGCCCGACTTGCAAGTTATCATTTTAGATGACGCAATGCAACACCGCGCGCTACGCTGTGGACTGACCATTATGCTCACGGCAGAGAATAACCTCTATATCACAGACCGGCTGTATCCTTTTGGCAGACTACGCGACCTCAAGCGACGCAGTCTGGCTGCACAAGCCATTATAGTGACCAACTGTCCGGAGGACATGAAACCAATTGACAAACGGGTCATTGATAACCGCCTACATCTGCCAGCATATCAAAACCTGTATTTTTCGCACGTAGTGTACGAACAAGTAGATATAGTAGGAACGAATCCGTTAGTCATTAGCGGCATCGCCCAACCGGAAGCCTTCTATGCACATGTCAAAGAGCTGTTTCCGAAAGCGGAATTGTTGGCCTTTGCCGACCACCATCGTTTTACTAAAAAGGACGAGTTACGCATTATCGAAGCAGCGAAAAAGCATGACTGCATTCTGACAACAGAGAAGGATTACGAACGACTGCTACTGACCAATTTGCCAAGTGAGTTGAAAGACCTCATACAAGCTGTGCCTATTCGCGTGGAACTGCGAGGCAAACAGGAAGAGGAATTAAAACGACAATTAGGTGCGTACTTAAAGGAAGAACTAAAACACCAGCAAAAAAACAAGAAAGCATGAATATACTCAAACTGCTTCATCGCTTTATTCCTCCTTACAGAGGGAAAGTAGCGTTGAATATCACATTCAATATACTCTCCACTATATTGTCGCTGTTCTCGTTTGCGACCATTATCCCTATTCTGCAGCTTCTGTTCGGTATTAGCGACATGAACAGCCAATACACCGAATTGGTGTCCACTATGCCGATTAAAGAATACGTAGAAGCGGCTCGCGGAAACTTATACTGGTGGATGGGACAACTGGTGATGGAGCATGGTGCAGGACTGGTGCTGTTTATGTTGGGTATGTTCCTTGTGGTGACAACTGGATTGAAGTGCTTGTGCGCATGGTTGGCTAATTTCTTTATCGTGCCCATACGCACAGGCGTGCTGCGCGACCTGCGCCAGCAATTATACAATAAGGTGACCCGCCTTCCTATCGGTTACTTCACCGAAGAGCGCAAGGGCGATATCATGTCACGCATGACCAACGATGTAAACGAAGTTGAAGCCAGTATCATGTCCACTGTGGATATTCTTTTTAAGAATCCGCTGATGATACTTATCTACCTCATCATGCTCTTCCTTATCTCGTGGCAACTCACCTTGTTTGCGTTAATCTTACTGCCCGTAGCAGGTTTGCTGATTGGTCGCATAGGCCGTTCACTCAAACGCACATCCACGCAAGGTCAGGAGCAAACGTCAGATATACTGACGCAAATTGAAGAAACATTAGGAGGATTGCGCGTAGTAAAAGCATTCAATGCCGAAGAAAAATTGCAAGCCCGCTTCCTCAAACTGGCTAATGAGACGAGACGCACCTTTACTCGCATTAACCGACGGTATTATCTTGCCCACCCTGTTTCAGAGTTTTTGGGTACGACCTTGATTGCTGTACTGCTGTGGTACGGAGGCGGACTGATTTTGAGTCACAACGCACTCATTGACGCCTCTACGTTCATCTACTACCTTATTCTATTCTACTCCATTATCAACCCGGCCAAAGACCTATCGAAAGCATCATACGGCATCCGTCGCGGTACAGCCGCGCTGGAGCGCATTGACAAAGTGCTGAATGCGGAAAACAATATTCATGAGGTGGCTAATCCGGTAGCAATAAATGACTTCAAGGATTGTATTGTTTATAAGGATGTTTCCTTTGCTTATTGCAACGATTTGGAAGTGCTGCAGCATATCAACCTCACCATACGGAAAGGTCAAATGATAGCCCTTGTTGGGCAATCCGGTAGCGGTAAGACTACGCTAGCCGACCTGCTTCCGCGCTTCTACGACGTGACAGGAGGTAGTATCACGGTTGACGGTTTAGATATTCGCCAAGCTAAGATACATGACCTACGCGGACTGATGGGCAATGTCAACCAAGAAGCCATCCTATTCAACGACACATTCTACAACAATATCACTTTTGGTGTGGACACGAATCAACCGGCACCTAACGGACAAACATGGCAAGAAGCCGTAGAACAGGCAGCGAAGATTGCCAATGCGCACGAGTTCATTATGGCTACACCTGACGGCTACCAAACTACCATCGGCGACCGCGGCAGTCGTTTGTCAGGAGGTCAGCGGCAACGCATCTCTATTGCACGCGCCATTTTGAAGAACCCACCTATACTCATTTTGGACGAAGCCACTTCGGCGTTGGATACAGAGTCGGAGAAGTTAGTACAAGAAGCGCTCGAGCATTTGATGAAAGACCGCACCACCTTAGTGGTGGCGCACCGTCTGTCAACCATTCGTAATGCCGATATGATTTGCGTCCTGCACGACGGAAAAATCGTCGAGCAAGGACGCCATGATCAATTGATGAAGCGAAACGGCTATTACGCCAAACTCGCTGCTATGCAACAATAATTAGAAGAGACTCAGTTGCTCTTCAGTATCCACAGGTTTACTATCCTCAGGTACCTCGTTGGTGATAATCAACGGGACATCTGCAACACGTTCAACAGTAGCGTTAGGGGCGCTATTGTCAGCTACGGGAACTTCTTCCGCACTCTCCGGTTCTTCCGGTTCGGGTTCAGGCTCAGGTTCCGGTTCAGGAGTAATATCTACGATGGAAGCGATATCCAAAGTGGAGATACGTTTACCCTTTGCCTTCGGTGACTTCGAATCAATGAACTCAGCCATTATCAAGTCTATCGGTTGACGGAACTCATCCTTGAATGTAACACGGAAAATTGCCTCTTCGCGGTCATTAATAGCTACGAGTTTTGAGTCGCTATTATCGCCGAGGAAGTTCTGCGTCTTAGGCGTAGCGTCCAATTGGAACCGTTTGCCGTAGTAATAACCTAATTCAGCATTCCATAATGCTACGGACCATATCTTATCCGGGTCGAATTTCTCTATACGCAACCAGCCCTGCTCAAAGTGAGCTGTTTCCTCAAACGTATTAAGGAAGTAGTCACCGTTCTGCATAATAACCAGAACACGGTCATCATCCTGGAACTCGCCAAGATAGATACCTTGTGCATCGTAGTTGATACGTAGAATATCCGGATCGAACCACACTTTGCGACCACCTAACGTAGAGCGACCTTTTTGTTTGAGTGTTATAGTCTTGACATCATATTTAGTAAGCAGGTTACCACGGGCGCTACGGCTCTTGACAGCCAATTCACTCAAGTCTTTAGAAACCTCCAGTTTCTTGAGATGTAAAGCAGGTTTGAGAGCTACTTTTATCACCTCGGCTTCCCCATTAGGATTTGCCGTGAAGTAAACCACCCTACTGCCAGCCTTGCCCTGAGTAAGATCATATTCTTTATCACGTGCCACACCAGTCACATAGAAGCGTTTCATATAGTAAACACCTCCTCTACCATCTCGATAAACAACATTGTAGATTGTGCGGGTATCGTTTTTCTTGAATATATCCACATGAAGAATATCTGTACCGATAAAGATTTTCTCTGCTACGCGCACAATCTTGTATTTACCGTCTCGATGGAAAACAATGATATCATCCAAATCGGAACAGTTGCACAAGAACTCATCCTTCTTGAGACCTGTTCCAATAAAGCCCTCTTCGCGATTGATATAGAGTTTCTCGTTCGCTTCTACTACTGTCTTCACGTTGATATTAGCAAAGTTACGCACCTCGGTTCTGCGCGGATATTTATCTCCGTACTTTGCCTTGAGGTTCTCGAACCAGCGAATAGTATAATCGGTCAGATGGTGAAGGTCTTTCTCCGTCTGTTTGATTTTCTTCTCAAGGTCCTTCATTAACTCGTCCGCTTTCTTGGAGTCGAACTTGGTAATACGAATCATGCGGATGTCGAATAATTTCTCAATATCCTCACGTCTCACTTCTCGGATTAGTTTAGCTTTAAAGGGCTCTAATGCTTTATCAACGAATGCAATCAGTTTCTCCTTGTCTGCAGCCGTTTCGTAACCTTCATCTTTATAGATACGATTCTCGATGAAGATACGCTCCAAAGAAGTATAGAAATACTGCTCTTCCAATTCGGCCTTTTGTATCTCCAATTCCCATTTGAGCAAAGCCATCGTATTGTCAGTGGACTTACGGAGCAACGTGCTGACATTTGTAAAGATCGGCTTGCGGTTCTCAATCACACAGCAGTTCGGCGATATACTTACTTCACAATCGGTAAAGGCATAAAGAGCATCAATGGTCTTGTCGGACGAACTACCAGGCGCCAGTTGCACAACAATCTTCGCCTCTTCGGCCGTGAAATCATCGACTTTACGAATTTTGATTTTTCCACGATCTTGAGCACGCAGAATAGTCTCAATAATCTTGGAAGTGGTTGTGCCGTAAGGAACTTGTGAAATGATTAGAGTCTTGTTGTCGTCCGTTTTGGTTATCTTGGAACGGATACGTACCATTCCGCCACGCTCACCATCGTTATAACGGCTCACGTCTATCTCGCCACCCGTAGGGAAGTCCGGATAGAGTTGGAAATCTTCACCACGCAAATATGCTAAAGATGCATCGCATAAATCGTTGAAGTTATGGGGCAAGATTTTAGAGTTAAGTCCGACAGCAATACCCTCTACGCCTTGTGCCAAGAGCAATGGAAATTTGATTGGCAGATGTATCGGCTCCTTCTTACGTCCGTCGTAACTAAGCATCCACTCGGTTGTCTTCGGATTAAAGACCGTCTCCAAGGCGAACTTACTCAATCGCGCCTCGATATAACGAGGAGCCGCAGCGCCATCACCGGTAAGGATGTTTCCCCAGTTTCCTTGGCAGTCGATAAGCAAGTCCTTTTGTCCGAGCTGCACCAGCGCATCACCGATACTGGCATCACCATGCGGGTGATACTGCATCGTTTGTCCAACGATATTGGCCACCTTGTTCATCTTGCCGTCATCCACACACTTCATAGCATGAAGGATACGACGCTGAACGGGTTTGAGGCCATCTTCTATCGCGGGAACGGCACGCTCTAAGATGACGTAAGAGGCATAGTCCAGGAACCAGTCCTGATACATGCCGGTCAAATGGTATTTGATTTTATCCTCTGCCACTATGCACCCCGCTTGTTAATGAAGATATAAGCTAAGATACCTGCAACCTCAAGAACAAGGCTGGAAGCCAGCAAGAAGTTCTTTTGTACGCCACAGAAGTACACAACCAAGCAGATAACGCCCAGTAAAACGAGGATAATACCCAGATTGTTTAATAAATTTTTCATATCATTGTATTTTTTAAGTTACTATTTAACGGCTCGACAGATGTTGCCGGGCAACATTCTCACAAATCCACTCATTTCGAGCACCATGAGCGAGGCTGCGACTTGTGCATAAGGTAAAGCTGTCTGATCTGCCAACTGATTAACATGTATCCCCTCTTCGGCACCACGTACGATCTTAATTAATTGCTTTTCAAGGCTATCCAAGTCAGCAAACAAGTCCTCTATTTCAGTTTGAACAGGTTGTGCAACCGAAACCCATTGCATATCATTAATCAAGTCCTCAGCATTATCGATCAACATCGCTCGTTGCGTGCGAATAAGTGTGTTGCACCCTTGCGAATTAATATCCCTTGGGCGGCCTGGAAAGGCGTATAAGTTGCGGTCGTAATCATTCGCATCGTATGCAGTAATAAGCGAACCACCCTTCAGTTTAGACTCTGCCACTACCACAGCATCTGCCAACCCTGCTACGATACGATTGCGCGCTACGAAGTTCACTTTCTCCGGCACAGTTTCACTAGGATATTCAGTAAGCAATCCTCCCTTCGCCAAGGCCTCCACAGCTACTTGGCGATGTACCGTAGGATAGATGCGGTCTAATCCGTGTGCCGGAACGATAATAGTCGAAACTCCTGCTTCCAACGCGGCACGGTGAGCCGCCACATCAATCCCATAAGCCAAGCCGCTAACAATCGTTATATCCGGTATCCGTTTTGCCAAATCCAGCACCAATTGTCGAGTTAGTTCCTTTCCATTTTCCGAAGCAGAACGTGTGCCTACTATCGAGACGAACTTACCCTCATTGAGACGCATATTTCCTTTTCCGAAAAGCAGTACCGGTGCATCGGGACATTGCTTAAGACGGAAAGGATAATTGTCGTCCAAATAATAATAGGTTTGGATGCCATGCTTATCTATGAACTCCAACTCTCTATCCGCATGACTCATGGCTTCCACCACACGGTCGCTCTCCACTTTCTCCCAAGCCTCGGCCGGATTAGCCGAATTCTCGAGCATCATCCGCACACGATGCACATTATTAGGATAGAGGCAACCTAATGCTATCACATATTTGAGCGTCTCCAACTCCATATTCCAGCGATTACACTAACACCTATTATTGTTCCAAATATATCGGCTAACCAGTCAAACCAACTTGCTGTACGCGGATAACAAAATGCCCCCTGCAATAGTTCCAATAATCCTCCATACAACACCGGTACTATCAAGCCGACTAACCAAAGTGTTTTTATTTTTTTGTCATCCCGTAACAAATTCATAGCCAGCATCGCTCCCAGGAGCAGATATGCCAACATATGTCCCCATTTATCTGCAAACGCCACATCTTCCGGCAGCCTCAGCACAGGCTCTTTCACCAAGCTAAGATAGGCGATAAGCAATCCAATGATGACTGTTTCTTTATATATCAGAGCTTTTCGCCAAAACATAAGTCTCCGGCATCACCCAATCCCGGCACAATATATTTCTTCTCGTTCAGCATCGGATCAACAGCAGCGCACCAAAGTGTGACATTATCGGGGATAAGCGGTTTCAGATAGTCGATAGCCGTATTTGTTCCAATAACGCAGCACATGTGTACGTACTTCGGCTGACCATGCGTAAGCAGAGCTGTATAAGCCGCTTCCATAGACATACCGGTTGCCAACATCGGATCCACCAAGAGCAATGTCTTTCCGTCGAGCTTTGGAGCAGCCAGATATTCTGAGACGATTTCCAATTCGCCCTTTTCATTAACACGACGATAAGCACTCAAGAAAGCGTTCTCGGCATGGTCATACATATTCAGGAAACCCATATGCAATGGAAGTCCTGCGCGCATAACGCTGGCAACAACTACAGCATCTTGCGCCACCGGCATTTTGGCTATTCCGAGAGGAGTTTGAACGTCTTCGAACTGATAATCCAAGGCTCGACTTACTTCAACAGCCATCACTTCACCTATACGCTCAATATTACGACGGAAACGCATATTATCTTTCTGAATATCGACACTGCGAATTTCTTTTAAATACTGATTCAGCAACGAGTTGTGCTCTGATAAATTGATAACTTTCATATGCTTTTACATTAACATCGACATAACGCCTTCGCTATAACCTTTTGACACCGGTATAGAAGGGATTTTCTCATCTCCAAAATCGAGCATCACTTCCCCTTCCTGCCGACGGAAGAGTTTGACCAAACGGATATTTACGATAAACGACCGATGGCAACGCACCAGACCTTTATCGCGGAAACGCCATTCTATATTCTTCAGGCTATTGCGAATCATTAGTTTTTCCAATTTACCGGCATTGAGGTAATAGACCATAATATAGTTATCCGCGGCCTCTATAAAATAGACCATACTGGGATTAACAGAGAGTTTCAAGTCGCCCTTTTCATCGTAGAATTTATACATTTCTTCGGGTGTTTCTTCCAAGACATGCTTTCTCGCCTGCAAGCGTACAATTTGCTCGCCACGATCCTTTACGACGACCCACAAAATAACAAAAGCGTATGGGATAAGCAGCGTGAACGTTGTAGCAAAAAGCGCCTCTTTAAAAAGGTAGAAAAGTGTCAAATCCCACTCCGCTGCAAAACTGCGCATTGCCACCACAGGAAATGCAGCATATACGCCAGCGATTGCAGTTACTTCAGCCGCTATCCAAATCGCATAATCCAAGTAACTAATCTTATGGTGCTTGGCATAGTGATACATAATGGTTCTACTTAATGCAATAACTGACACAGCAGTAACGACCACGATTGTAACCCACAAAAGGAACTTCCAATCGCTATCTACCCAAGTGCGGCACTGAACAGGCTGGAAGAAGAGAATAAACATCTCCCCAAACACAGCCGTCACCCATAAAAGCAGTAATATATTCCGCTTGGTATTGAAATATGACGGGATATAATTCTTCATTTAGCCCACATTACCAATTCAGCCCGCAAAGATACAACATTTTTCTGACCTATGCAAATAATTTATCAATTTTTCTTGCATAAATGCGGAAAAAGCAGTATCTTTGCACGGTTTTTGAAAGAGACAATGAAACCAAATCGTTTTGCACATAAGATAAGTAAAGACCTCATTCAATGGATGCCCGTTATACGCTTCCCGGGAGAGGTAATTATTGTGGATGAAGCAAGCAAGATAAGCGAGGCTATCGCGTACCTGCGTGCGCATGATATATTAGGTGTAGATACGGAGTCCCGTCCGTCGTTCAAACGTGGCGTGCATTATCCAACCGCATTGGTGCAAATAGCCACTGAAGAGCGTTGCTATCTATTCCGTCTTTCACGCATAGGTATGCCACAAGAATTGGCCAATATTTTTACCGACAATTCGATTTGCAAAGTAGGATTAGCCTTTAAAGACGACATCAACGGGCTTCGTCACTTACGCAATTTCAAGCCGAATAATTGTGTCGATTTACAATCGATTGCGGGCAAGTGGGGTATATTAGATTTGGGATTACAGAAGATGTACGCCATCTGTTTCGGGCGTAAGATAAGCAAAGCACAGCAACTGACCAACTGGGAGAATGCTCAATTGACACCGGAACAAGCCCGCTACGCCTCTACAGACGCATGGGCTACGTTACGCATATACAAGGAGCTGATGGCTACCGAACCGCTCCCCGCAGAAGAGGCCGCAGCGCTCAAGCGCGCCGAATTAGAAAGGCAATTGTTGCATCAACAAGAGATATTAGCAGCCAGAGAAGCACAAACAAATAATGACTAAGTACACCACATGATGAATATTGTTATCCTCAAACCACATAAAGAAGAGTCTCTACTGCGGTTTCATCCGTGGGTTTTCAGCGGAGCAATAAGTAAGATTGTGTTAAGCAAGTCCTATCCACATGATGCCCCCCAAGAAGGAGAGATTGTGCAAGTAGCAGACAACAACGGCAAAGTACTGGCTGTAGGTCACTGGCAGATAGGATCTATTGCAGTACGTATTTTGGCTTTCGGCGTAGAGCAGTTACCCAAAACATTTTGGCATACACGCATCTTTGAGGCATGGCAATTACGTCAATCTCTCGGTTTAGTACGCGAAGATAACAACACGTTTCGTCTCATTCATGGTGAAGGAGATTTCCTGCCCGGCTTAATTGTAGATGTATATAATGATACGGCTGTGATGCAGGCACACTCTATAGGTATGCATCTTAACCGCGCGGATATAGCTCAAGCTATTATTGATTGCGTACCTGTTGTGAAGCGTGTATACTATAAGTCTGATGATACGCTACCTTTTAAAGCTCATGTTACCGGAGAAAAAACCGGTTATCTCATCGGCGAGGCACCAAAAGATACTGTTTGGGCGACAGAGAACGGATTACAATTCCGCATTGATTGGCTCAATGGTCAAAAAACAGGATTCTTTGTAGACCAACGTGAGAATCGCGCCTTATTGGAGCATTACTCATACAGACGAGATGTACTGAATATGTTCTGCTACACCGGCGGTTTCTCCGTTTATGCGTTGCGTGGTGGTGCCCAATCGGTGACATCGGTTGACGTGAGTGCCAAAGCGGTGGAATTAGTCAAAGATAACGTGGCTCACAATTATCCTCAAACCACAAACCATTCTGCCATAGCTGCTGACGCATTTGAGTTTCTTAATGCTGAAGATAAAAAATACGACCTTATTGTACTTGATCCGCCGGCTTTTGCCAAGCATCGGGATGCCATACAGAATGCATTACGAGGATACCGCCGTTTGAATGCAAAGGGCATTGAGAAGATTAAGCCCGGAGGCATATTATTTACATTCTCATGTTCACAAGCGATAGATAAGGATATGTTCCGTTTGGCTGTTCTAACGGCAGCTACGCAAGTAGGAAGAAAAGTACGTATACTGCACCAATTACATCAACCGGCAGACCATCCGATTAATATCTATCATCCCGAAGGGGAATACCTAAAAGGTCTCGTTTTGAGTGTAGAATAAGATAAACAAAAAGAGCTCGGTTTTACCCGAGCTCCTTTTTTATTACTTGATAACCTCTTTCCACCAGTTGAAGTGGTAAGCCAGCTTCAAACCTACGTCGAAGTATCCGACACCTTTTCCGTAAGCATCCGTAGCAGGAATAACTGTTACGACAGCATTTTTTCCTGAAGATGGAGCTTCGGCAATGTCAATAATAGAAGAAGATTGATCATTCTTCTTGTAGAGCGAATAGAGGCTATAGTTGCCATAAACGCCGATACCGAGTGAGTTATGATTCTTGAAGGTAAACTCATAACCGATTTCTGCACCCAGCATAATATTGAGTTTGCTGGCATTCCATTTGCCTGTTGACTCTGCTTGGTCATCTTTTACAACACCGGTCACCAATTCGTTCTTCACCGGAACTTCCTCCGGATAGAGCATAGCATTGATTTCCGGTTTGTTAATAGATTGGTTGTAGACATCATAAACCGGCAAGGTGAAACGCGGACCAAGGTTCAGGAAGAAACCATTCTCGTGAATCATACTGAACATGAGAGGTACCTCCACTTGGATTTGTCCGTCATACTCTTTCACTTTATCAGAAGTGACAGTGTATTCAATAGGTCCTTCCGAAGTATTAATACGGAATTGATCGTTAACAGCACCAGAAACATGTGAACGAGCAAAACCGGCTCCTACTCCAACGATAAGACCATATTGCATCTTCTTACCGAATTTCTTCCAATAATGTGCATATTGCAGGTCAAGCATCACATCGAAACCGACATTCCACTTACCATCTTTGAAAGTCTGATCCATGTCTTGCAACAAGGATGCTACACCGCCACGCAGACCAATCGTGAATCGGTCACACTCCGAATTCGGTTTTAGTTCTCTTGTGATGACATAAGCCGGATCTTCCTGTTTGTTGTAGAAAGCTTGCAAGAGGGAATCGCGTTCGGCTTGACGAATGGAATCCTTCTGCTGCTCTTCTGCAGCTTGTGCGATTGAATCTTGACGGGCAGTCTCCGCCTGAGCAATTGAATCCTGACGGGCAGTTTCTGCAGCGGTGGCGGCAGCGGCAGCGGTGGCTATTGAGTCTTGACGTGCAGCCTCTTCTTGCGCAGCTTGGATAGAGTCTTGATGTGCTTTTTTAGCCGCAGCGCGACGAGCTTCCTCTTCTTCGGCAGCTTTTTTTGCATCTTCCTCAGCTTGCTGTTTAGCGGCCTGCTCGGCGGCAGCTGCTGCAGGATGAGTAGTTTTATTAACGATATCGTCAGGACCTACCCATGAGTAGATTCCACGAATCAAGATACCCTCAGGGAAGCGTTTACCCCTTACTTGTTGGATGGTATGCTCCACGTTATATACCCATTTGGACATTTTTTCACCGGTCAGATAACGCTCGTGGTCTTTTTTAATCACGATAGTATCACCCACATGGAAATCCGATACTTTCGCCGCAGGAGCTGCTTCTTGAGCAGATACGTTAACTGCGAAGAATAAACCGGCTGCAATGAATAAATTTCTCATTATTGTTTTCATGTTGTTGTCCTCCTATTATTTAACGATGTAACGAAGGGTTGTCTTAATATCCTCGGTCAATACTTCAACCATATAGAATCCGCTTTCTTTCTGCGCAGGCATTAAGAAGGTTGATTCGTTAGTTACAATGTATTGATTCAAGAGTCTGCCTTCCGTAGAGAAGACGCGTACGACAGTTGTTTTGTCCGGATTCAGGCCTTGCAACTGCATCTGCTCTGCCGGTTGAGCCAAAGTCGGCACAAGTTTCGGAGCATTGGTTTCTACATCACAGTTGACGAGAATTGTTGTAGCGACACGCGCACAGCCTGTCTCATCTTCTTTCTCGATAACGGCATAGTACGTACCGGTCAGCGGTTTACCTGTTGCATAATAGTAGCCATAGGCAATAGGTGGAATCTGACCTACTTTATACCATACAACGTCCTCTTCCGTATACTCCCAATCCAAGATGGAGTCAATCTTATGCTTATCAATGAGCACAATCAAGTTACCATACTTAGCCACTGCAGGCAGTTCTACTTGCTGGTCATAATTGAGCGTCAAGTCCAACTTGAATACAGAGTCGCAACCTGCAACAGTATATAAGCTGTCATAGTAAACACCACTCTTGACGTACCGTGTGCCACGCCAGGTGTACTCATTACATGCAGTATGTTCTTCCTGTGTTAAATAGGAAGGATTAATTACCAAGTGCAGTTTAGCCACAGAGTCACATTCTTCCACGTTGGTAAAGATAGTGTCATAATCACCGGATTGGGTATAGACTTTACCATTCCATGTAATAGAGTCTGCGCATGTAATAATAGTATCTTTAGCTACCGGAGACGAATATCCAACAATAATATTCATCTTATAGATTGTGTCACCGCAATACGGAGCAGGTTTCGGTTTACGCGCCTCGTATTCACCAGTTTGGTCATATTTCTTTCCATCTCTATTCCAGATGATAGAGTCACATACGTATAGTGGTGCAGGATCATAGCCTATATCATATACTATTGTATCGGTACAAGAGGATGGTTGAATCAAGAACGTCATCGTATCGCGCTTAACGACAAGATCATTATCGCAGTAGCCCTTAATAACCAACATCAAGGTATCAATACCTTCTGCTTGATAGAGTGAAACAGTATCCAGTTTAGCCTCCTTATCTTCTTCCCACTCACCATATTGGTCGAAAACAGGTTCTGCCCAATAAACTGTATCTACCAAGATGACTGTATCAATCTTAGCTGCCTCAGTCTTAAACCAAGCTGTCAGTTGTTTGCTGGAAGCATCGACAGACAAGTTCTTAGCCACTTCCAATCTCGGAGCCATACCCAGTTTGGTAATTGAATCCGCACCCAATGTATTCGGTTTCATAATCGGACGAATGATGAACGTTGTTATTGAGTCACGCATCTGTACACCGGAGCGGTAAGGAACGGTATCACTCCAAATTTGAGTTTCATCAATAATCTCATGCATATCACCGGTTATCGAATCCGGATATGTCTCACCATTACAGATAGTAGCTCGAACCGTATCACGGTCAATCTGACGTGGCAGAGTATCGATGAGTTCAACCCACATCCATGTCGGTTGGTCAGCTGTATATTTGATGAGTAAGTCAGACCATCCAATTGTTTGAATCATGTCGCGGTCGGCATCAATTGAGTCTGCAACAGCGATAGACTTCGACTCTGTCTTTAGCGGGTCTGCGTTACAATCGAAGGTGAGTGCAGCTGTAACATTAGCTATCTCTCCCGGATCGCCCCAGTTTTCAATATGGATGCGGAGATCTTTATCTGCAGGGAGTCTAACAGAATCCAGTCTTACACGATACCACAGAGTCGTATCGGCAGGGTGTACATTACCATGTTCCCAGTCAAAGTAAATAGGCTCATCGCAAATGTCACCTGTGGTACGGTCTAACTGAATACTCCATTTGAGAGGAGCAGTTGGTTTGAGCATGACGTACATTGTGAGTGAATCTTCGGTGATAAATGCACGGCCAAGGCTATCAAGATAGCTTGCCTCTGTCTCGTCGATAGAGAATCCTCCATGAGCATCGAGTTTATTATTAACCTTATTGATAAGCTTATTCATCACCTCACGAAGCGTTTTCTTCACAACACGATTCGCTGCGATACTGCGTGAGCGCTCAGGAATAGCATACGTGAGCGTATCCATCCAAGTGGAAGTAGTTGTCACCTTTACGTCGAAGTTGTTAGGGTTCGCAATGTAGATTTTCGCACTGTCGGTGAATTCGTAGTTATTCCGAATCTGCGGCAGACAAACAGCGAACCAGTTCTCCTCATTCGGAGTGAGCGTATAGGTCACATTCGGTGCAGCCGTTTTAGCGATAGACTTCAAGTCTTTAGCCGGAGCGGTTGCATAGTCGGCGATGGAGGTTGAGAAGTGGATGTCGCGGTTAGTCTCAACACGAATATAGAGGTCTTTGTCAGCCAATCCATAGAGGAAGTATGCAGGAATATTATGTGTTGCACTCTTTCCTGCAGGTATTGTGCGTTCCTCACGTCCATCGAAGAAGTCCTCACCTGCACAATCCTCATAAACACCCACCTTAACGGTAGTTTTGCCGAGTGTAGAAGCACCTACGTGCACTTTAAGGCTCTTACCGTGGAGGTCACAGGTATTCTTGAGTTCAGCGATATTAATACGATACCACATCACGGTATTACCAGCCTGGTCGATAGTATCTACCAGATGGATAGGACGTGCGGTTGTACAATCGTTACCGGTATTCGGGTCTTCGATAGCAGCCATGAATGAAACGGCTCCCTTAGCGATAACGCGCATATAAACAACATCCTTATTAAGATATTGCTCAATCGTTGTGCGCGCGATTTGTTTGGAGAGAGACTGATCGGGTGAAAGCGTTTCTTTCTTACCCATCATAGCCTGTTCAATCGGGCAAGTGAAGGCAACCTCAGCTTGTACGGTATTATTTGCTCTCGTCAAGTTGTTCACATATACCTTCGGAGCCAAATCGATACCTACCAGTTTTTGCAGTTCGCTCTTAGTCATCATATACCAAGCGGTATCGACCGTTTGTGTATAGAGACTATCCCATACGAACTCGTTAATACCCGTCATGATTTCTGCACATTCGATGGTATCAAACGGAGCCGGGTCAATGAGTTTAGCAGTTACGCGCATATCTGCAGAGCAGATGAGACGTACAAAGACGCTGTCTGAAGCCAACTCGCTGAACGTGCTATTGACGAACTTAACAGACTTAGAATCACCCGCAGCCAGTTTGAAGTTCTGCGTTTGAGGAGCAGCACCATCGGGGCAGGTGTAAGAAATCCAAGCCGAGCCTTCGCAAACATTCTTGGTATCCTTGTTCTTAACGGTTACTTCAACATCCTTTTTCTCTTTGATAGCTTGTGACAAATCCACTACATACCACAGGTTTCCGTTTGCTTTTTGGTCAATACCACTTACCCAGTTAAAGCGGATAGCGGACGAGCAGTCTGTTCCAGCAGGAACGGCTTGACGGCGAACCTCGAACTTAATCGGCTGTGTAGCTTGCACAAGAATGTAGATAGAGTCGTTTTGGATATTCTCGAACATATTACGAGAGAGTTGTTTCTCGAAGATGCCGCCGGCAGGGATTTGCAACTTACGTGTTTGGTCAGGTAAGGAATCCGGGCACTCGAGAGAGAGTTTACCATAGATGGTAACAGGGTCTGTCTCGCTCATGTTCGTTACGACAACGGTCGGATAAGATTGTTGGTTACGCACCTTACGCATATCGATCTTATACCAGATAGCGGTATCGGCTTTCTGTTGTCCACCGTCAGTCCAGTCGAACATGGTTGCGGTAAGGCAGGCATCATCTACCGGTTGCAGCGGAGCATCCACCGTATCAGCACGGAATTTAATCGGCTGTGTTGTCTCCAAACCAATCCAGATAGTATCAGTCATCATAGCATAGGTTGCATAACCTAATTTCTTGCTACGAGGCTTTCCAACAGCGATAGAACCTGTAAACTCTTGCAAGTCAATATACGGGCAGCTGAATGCCACTTTTGCATTGAGGGAAGTAGATTTTTCGCCAATGTTTTCAACGGTAACGATAATATCTTTTACGCGTGCTTTAGCGTCCTTAACATCCACGGCATACCACTGTGTTGTTTTACCTGCTTGCTCATGTCCCTTTACCCAATCGAAGTCGATATTGGTCTTACAAGCTTTACCTTCGCGAACATGCTTGAAACGTCCAAACAGACTAATTGGAGCATCGTTTTGAATGAATACATAGATAGACTCATTCGTCAAACCTTCGACGGTATTTTTCTTGATTACCTCGACGGACTCTTCGCCGGCAGCCAAAGTAAGTTGATCACCTTGCGTACTGTAAGCAGGAAGAGCAAACGTCATCTTGCGGGTCATGTTAACCGTACCGGTTCCCTCGTTGCGGAAAGTAAACTCCGGCTCGTACTTAGTGAGGCTGTCCATATCCGCTACGCTGATACGGAAGTAATGTTTGCCTGCAGGCAAGACATTCGCGTTGGCGACACTAAACGTGTCGGTAACATGCAGTTCTTCCCACGGGTCAGTAACGTCCATAATCGGCGGAACAGGCACTACCGGAGGCTCAAGGAATGAAGCCTTGAGGGCCATACGTTGTGTGTTCTCGATGCTAACATAGAGTTCGTCACCTGCAACGGCTTTAATCATGCTGTTCGGCACGGTGTCGTAAATAGTAGCACCTGCAGCGACTTCAATCACGCGTGTAGTCACACCGCTTGACGGGCAGTCAAGAGATTGACCGGCGTAGAGTCTCATTGTTTTTGTACCTTTGTTGGTGATAGCGATGCGAACGTCGCGTGTCTCCGATGTTTTCTTAGCCTCGGTGAGATCCACTTTGAACCACTGTACATCTCCTACTCCACGCTCAAAACCATTGGTCCAGTCGAGCGTTGTAGCTTCTTTACAGAGGTCATTCAGATCAGAAGCCTCATACACTTTTGCGTTAATTTGTACACGTCTTGAAGTTGTGAGTGTAAGATAGATCTCTTTCTGTCTCATACGCACCAGCGTAGCGGCATTAGCAGACCATTCTTTACTCTCTTTCGCACCAATAGTGTACGTTTTTGTTTCCGTTTGACCAGCTACAGTAGCAATCATTTCTACTACAGCACTTCCTTCGCTATTGACATTGGTCAGGTACAGGTTCAGAACAGGGTTGTCCTGTTCATAGAGCGGAGCGAGGTCCACACGGTACCAGACCGCCTTAGTACCGCCGTCTTGATACATCGGCGCGTCCCAAGTAAAGTCGATAGCATCGTCTTTAGTCTTACCGGAATTGTTACCAATCGCCATTAATGGGAGTACCATCATAGTTGCAGCGATTAATGTAAGAATTTTTTTCATACTAAAACTGTTTTGTTAATATTAATGTTAATTATATTTCGTTATCAATGGTTGATTTTTCTACCATAGATGTCGTAATCATTTCCATTTCGGCGAATAAAGAGCAATCCGTTTCTGAGGAATTTACCTGTTGCGGGCTGGTTATTCTGCAGATATTCCGTTGAGGTTGTTGGGTTTTCTCCTTGGAGAACTGTTATTTGTATCATGCGGTCGCACTGTCCTTTTAGTGTAGCGATGACAGTTGTATCACCATATTGCTTAAGAACAATGTTGTAAGGTTTG
Source organism: uncultured Bacteroidales bacterium (assembly GCA_902771935.1). Taxonomy (GTDB): domain Bacteria; phylum Bacteroidota; class Bacteroidia; order Bacteroidales; family Paludibacteraceae; genus Colicola. Next base: position 20,721 of record CACXYM010000003.1, on the reverse strand, counting down.
TAAACATATCCGACACTCATTTGGTTTGGTGTTACCGTCACGGTATCGAACTCGAGTTCAGGAACTTGAATGTGCAGATTTATCTGCGCAATTGTCCAAATATCAGGTGTAGTCCAAGCCGAATCGGCCACGGTAGTATCTTTAGCATATACGTGATCACCAAAAGTATATTCTTTACCTTGGCAGATGGTAGTATCAATTGTTTGATGATTAGTAGTATAATTATGAGCCACATGTACTTTACCTATTTGATCACACTGATTGGCTTTATGAATTTTCCAATCATAATCCCCCCATCCGTTTTTCGGGATATACGTGCCGTTATAACTTCTCGGCAACTGGGTAGATTTGAGACGCAGTGTATCGTACTGCATTGTAGGAGGTATTACGGTTACATTGTATGTTGTCCAAGCGAGTGTATCGTCTTTGGTCCACAAGGTATCTTTCGTATAAACGGTCGTCTCAACGAGGGTAGTATCGTGCAAGTCGAGGCGTTTACCTTGGCAGAAGGTGGTATCAATAACTTGCGTTTTCCAACGAATCGTGTTGTGATAGATTATTCTACCCGCATAATCATCCGGATGCTCCACATGGATATAGAGTGTGTCATTTGCAGTCTTAGCGGCTTTTACTGCGACGGAATCAAGAATCATCACATGGAGGGAGTCATTCAATTGAACCCGCTGTATCTCCGGTCCGTTGCACGCACCTTTAGTGATATAAACCGTACTAGGCAGGTTTTTCTTCTGTTTCCAAACGATGAAACCACGTCCGTAAGAAGACATGCGAGAAGGGATGAGCATATATACATTATCCGGAGCAGAGCATACGTTGGTCGTATTAGCAAAGACGGGCAATGTCTTTTCGCACGTAGAGTGCGGGCCTTGGTCATACGGATAGCAGTACACTTCACCTTTCCCTTTGTTGTGCGGGAAGATACGGATATGTGGCGTAAGTGTTTCTGCCATCATCCGTGCCATTTCACCCATTTCGTCGAGTTTCTTCTGAATCTTCGACACCTCCATCTCCATCATTCTGTTAGGTCCGACTGTAAATTCGAACGATGGAGTTTTAGATGTACAGAACGCAAATACCTGCATGGTAACAGACACATTTGAATACCAATTGGCAGATATGCCTTGTTTGATATCGTCAATAGTAGCCGTGAACCACATCGTATCCTTTATCTCTCTTTCTACCGGGAAAGAGAATGGAGTTGAGGAGTTCCAACATTCATCGTAGTAATACGGATTCTGAGCCAGCGTATAGTTGACGCAGGCGAGAATAAGCATTGCTATGATTTGCAATTTTTTCATTTTCGTTTCATTTTGTGTATTTAATAATCGAGGCAGACGCATGTTTTTTGCTGTCTCATGCCTATCAGTAGTGTTAATTTTGCTCCCACGGCCAGTTGGCGGGATGTTATATCCGAATTGTATTTAACGGTCGGATAGACGGTTGCATCCGTATAAGGTGCTTGCATGGATGCCGATGCTTGTTTTTGTGCGGGGCTATAAGCATTTAATATTCCACAATCAGCCCAGATGCTCCATTTGAGTCGCAATGGATTTTGCCAGTTCTCATTAGGTAAGCGGATTGGCCCTCCCACTTCGAGGTGCGCATACAATTGCACATTCCACTTCATTTGTTCAAATGCACCGCCGTTTGACTGTACGTATATATTTGTTTGCGTTCCGGGCAGTATGCCGTAGTACTCCGACCATGCCTGCACGTGCGCTTCTGCTTTGGCATCTCCCCAAACGGAAAGTGCAGGTTTGATACCGGCGAGGAAGTAAACGGGTCCGAAGTCACATCCTGCGGCAATTGGGATGGCCAAATTAGCAGTACGATATTGTTCGCGTCGTTGATACATTTCCCCATGTCGTGTAATTTCGAGTCCCTCTTGCTCCATTATGGTGCTATCTTGGAAGTCATTCGCGCGGTTGGTCATGTATCCGAATTGTCCTTCCAATCCCACTTGGAGGAGAAGCATACGGTTAGCGTATCTGTAGCCTATCCCCAGCTGCGCGGCTGCACCTTCTTTCGGTTTGAGTTCGTTACCCGTAGTGAGTAATGCCTCGTATCCGGCACCTGCTTCCACATAAAAGAAGTTTTTCAGTTCGCGGCTATATGTCTTTGCCATACCTTGAAGCGCCACGACAACCACTAATATCACCAATCCCCAACGCTTCATCAATAAACAATCAGTTTAATCTTTTGTACGACATGGTTCAGTTTTGACTCACCTTCCGGCAGACAAATGAGCACGTACAGTCCGCTAATTGCGGGAAGTGCAAGTTTTTGTTCTCCGGTTTGTTCGTTATACTCGCCACGAAGCACTATTTTACCTGCCGGGCCATAAATGTAATACGAACCGGCACCATTGGTAGCCGTGAGGTAAATATATGGTTCAGCAGCAGAGATATAGGTTGGATGTACGGAGAGTACGGTACGTTTTTCTTGTTGCGAACCCATCGTATATGTCATGGAGCATATCCAAACCGTGTCGCAAGCAGGACAATCGGGTTGGGTCAGATATGCGGAGTATTCACCACTCGGTCTATTGGAAAGCAACAAGCGATCCACATTCGAATCAATAGCGTTATCGTCGCACAACCACTGGATATTCATAGACTGGAAGTTGTCAATCATAGCACGATTGATAACGAGGCTTTGGTCAATCTGGCGAAGTGCCTCAATGCACTTTTTATCCTTCGGGAAGCAATCATCGGTAAGGGTCAAATGGAGCGAGATTACAGAGTCACAGCCATCAATAGACAAGAGCGAATCAGAATAAACACCGGAACGGAGATACGTAGAATCGTGCCAGGTATACATAGAGTCGCAAATCGTCACGAAAGTATCTACTGCAAAGGTCTCGTTAACCGTCAAATAGAGTGCATGAACCGAGTCTTGGTACACTTTATTAACGACAGGTCCAAGAATTGTATCGGTAAAGTATAAGCCGGACTCGCGGAGGGATTGTCCTTGCCAACGATAGGGAATTTCGGAACGGCAAATCGTAATACTATCGGTATCGCGAGAGAGATGGCGAATAGTCAGATTGAGTGTAATGATAGAGTCGCATCCTGCCACATTCTCCGTCACGAATATCGGGCCTGAGATATTGCGGTAGTAGGTTGTTGAGTTGAGCCATTTGAGGCTATCGTATGCCACTACATTATCCGTAAATTCTGACGGTTGGAGGATTGTAACAAGCTGTGTAACAACACTATCGCAACCAAAACCATTGACAAAATGACGGGTATAATTACCGGAGTCATAGATGGTGGTGTCACCCCATTGATAAACCACGCAGACGGCAGTATCCGGCAGCGTTGTCTCATCCGGCAGACAAACGGGGATGATTTCTGCCATAGCGGTCTCGTGTGTAGAGAAGAAGAGGAATGTACCATCTGTAGCCTCGGTCGGCTGTTCCACTGTCCATCGCCAAGCCATACGGCAGTCTTCAAAAGTTATCTGAGAAGGAAGGGTATCGCCGGTAGAAACATTGATGAGGTAAGGAATAGGACCAAAGGCTGTATCGGGCAAGTAGTAAACAGTAGCCGGCAGATAGGTATCCTCAAAAGCGAAGAAGTTCTCGGTGCCGTCCGTGACCATAGCGGTGGAGCGCATGCTAATAACAGGCGCGTTACTCACGTTCGTACCGAGCGCGATCGCTTGTGCCCGCGCGTATAAAGAAAAAGCAGGGGCAAAAAGCATGCTTAAAATAAGGAACGCGGAAGCAACCAACCCGAGTTTGCGGGTTGTCCGGCTCACGAAATCATATGTAATTAATTTCACCATAGGCGCATACGCGCATAAAAGTCGCGCAAAAGTACTGCTTTTTTTAAAATTATGCAAACTTTTTTATAAAAATTTTCAATTTTTAATAACAATAGCTATTTTTTCCTTATTTCCGGCAAGAATATAATCGCCCGGTTGGAGTTTTAGTGAGTGAGGCGAATCGGTTGGAGTTTGATGCCATTCTGCCACTTTTACGGATGCTGCATCGTAGATTACTATGTCCTGCTCGTTGGAGACTTTAACGGTAATATTTTGCGCTCCTGAAGGTTCTTTTTCTCCGCATGTAACATGCACAGTAGCAGCAGGATAGACGATCGGTTTAGGATCTTCTTCCTCTGGTGCGGTAGTAGTGAGAGTAACGGTTCCTCCACCGGTCACTTCGGTATAGAGACGGAGGTAAATAAATCCATCTTCATCGATGACGCGCGGTTCCCAACTTTCGATTTCTTCAGCCGTAAATGAATATTCGCGTTTATTTTTAAGAGTTTTCGAAGCAATGACACTTGCGGCACCGGTATTGGTAGCATTTATCTTACAAGTGTCCGCCACGATCACTTTGCAATCTTGCGTTTTGCTAAATTGGAATTTTATTTCTCCACCTTTCCACTGCTGGTAATGCAAGCGGAAGATACGAGCATCTTTTCGATCGATCAGAATAGAGGCATTTTGCGGTGGAAGATAAGTGGTATGATTATCCGCCAGGCAGTCCGATGTAGACCAATGGAGAGGTGTGATAGTAGTTTTTTCGGTACACCAAATCTTGACATAAAGATACTGCTCGTTTGTTTTCTTCCAGAGTTCTTCCAATTCCTCCGCAAAGAGTCCAAGCCAGTGTCCGTTTTCGCTTCGCAAGAACTGATAGGAAGCGATAGCTTGTTGAGGCAGGAAGTCCGGGTCTGTACCGATATACATCTTAAAGACATGGTCAGTAGGAGTAATAAATTTGATAGTATCGGTCCAGGTAAAGGGGATAGCGTACGTTTTAACGAGTGTGTCCGAAGGTACGACTTCTGTTGCTTTATTATAGCGCAGAAGCGTAGCACCTCCGCGAGGCGGAGCTTGCGGCACGCGTTCCAATTTAAGAACACCCGTTCCGGCGGAGTGCCATTTAGCGAAGAACATTCCTGCTTCGGAGGTAAACTCGCCACCATTGACATAGCGTTTCAAGTCCTTAGAAGTCAGTTTAAATGTATCCTTGGGTTGAAGTTCCTCAAAGTTGGCAATTTTAGGATTTCTGTTGTCATCGGGGTCAAATTCGCATTCTGTAGCAACGGATAATTGGATTGGTGCCGTACCATTCCAAACGTAGCGTATAGAGTCTTCCATCCATTGGATATAGGGGACTATGACATGTCGTGAAACATCGTCAGCATGGACATGAATTGTGTCGCCGAGGTGCATGAACTTATAACCATCCATACAGTTACCGAATGCATCAGGCGACATGGTCATAGTACCGGTGGATTTATATGTTACTTTGATGTGCACGACAACGTTATAGTCGATACCTACTTGGAGGAGCAAGTCGCGATAGGTTTTACCCATAGCGATATAGTATGCGAATGAGCCATCTTCGAGGGTTGTCACCTTGAGATCTGGTTTATGGGGCATATCGAATTCGATACCGCTGCCGCCATTCTTACAGAAAAGCGAGCAGAGGATGGAATCCGTATAGACACCCGGAGTACAAGTGAAGTCCATCTCCACGAGCGGTGGCTGATCAGGTGTAGAAGTTTTGAAGTACACAGCCAATGGCAAATCGAATGTATTGGCAGAATAATACACCGTACCAGGTTTAGTAATTTCGGCCGAATAGTTTTTCCCCAAGGGTATGGGGTCATTACAGGAATCACCATGTTTGGCAAAAGTTTGCGTCACCGCCATGAGCATAGCGGAAACGAGCAGCAGTATGTACGATGTATGTTTCATAAGTCTACGTTTTTCGATATTATCGGTTTTCTTTCTTCTTTACAACGCGGCAAGTGCTGTATGCGATTAGAGCTATCAGAAGCATCAACCAAGGTATATCGCCGATTGGGGTGCCTACCGGATCGCCTTGGTCATTTACGAGCGTCCATTTCCCATTTCCTTCATATCGATAGAAATTTCCATCTCCTTTTGGACGCAGATCCCCTTTCTGAGCAGCTATCCAATCGCCGGCCCAGTCATCATAATACCACCAATCGGTGTCTTCTCCGCTTTCATTTCTCCATTCTCCATCATATCCAGGATCACCAGGTTTTGCTCTTCTCAATCCCAACATACGCGGAGAAGCGGGAGTTTCTGCATCCGCAAGGACAGAAGATGTCGTTAATGTATTATTAGCCGCTGTTATATTTATAGTATTGTTCGCGAGTGTATGCGCACGCACGCTCAATGTAGTAACCGCAAGCGTGGGCATACTAAAGGATGCTGATGTAGTGCTCTGCTGCACATTCGTTGTTGCGAATGAAGCAGAACCGCTTGTACTATTACCGGCACCTACGTATCGAGTTACTTGGTCCGATGTCTGATGGACTCTGTACGTTGCGTTACTTGTGTGTACCTGTTGTGTTGTCGCTACTGCTGCGCGGTAGGATGGTGCTACACTATGATGGAAGAGTGAGCGTGATGACGTGGAAGTCATCGGTAGTGTCACAGTTGCCATCGATCGCTGCGAAGTGGGATAGACGGTTGGACCGTAATAGCGCGGCAGCGTTATGCCCTCCCAATCTCCGACAGAAAAAGTAGTTACCTCATCGTTGCTATGCAGTATGCTTCTTACGCCAAAGAAGACACTGGCTCCACACGCAAGTAGGACAATCGTCAAAATGACGTATTGTTTATGTTGGTTATGCATTTTGTACCTTTATTTAATCAGACTTGTTTATTGTAGTTCGCACTGACGTCCCGTCATGTCATAAACGCGCCCTTGGTAAATGATATAAATTTTATTCTTATACACAATCTTTTGCGCTTTATCATTTTCAGTATCCAGATGGTTCACACCGGTTGAAATTTCCGGAGCTTCTGCGTTAAATACACATTGGATAAAGAATCGTCCTCGCATCGTTCCTTCTAATGCCTCAAAGGTATAATTACCATTCATCAGATCAACTTGTGCACCTGTTTCTTTGTCAATTAACAAAACGTATGCCATACGATTGAGCCAATTGTTCTCACGCATGGATATAGTCAATTCTTGATTTATTGGACTATAAACCGTCAAAGCAACGCCATGCTCCAATAGAGAGTCGGGCAGACCAGCGAAAGCCATCTCGCCATAGACATGCGAACTATATATTAGAGCACGCGAGGCAGTAAACGATTGCTTCGCCACATCGATTCCTGTCTCATAGGTAGCATCGAAACGATCCGGATGGGCAAAGATACTTGTATGGTCGCCTACTCCATTTGCGTTCTTCACGTCAAGATGGAGCCACTCGGTTTGGATATTATCTTTATACGCCGCACGACGCGGAGCAGAAACGGTCTGGTTGAACTCACTGGAACTGAAATCCAAATATCCGGTCGCTGATGCTTGATAGGAGAAGGGCTTTGCCGGCCAAATGATTTCCGGCCATGCTTGGTCATACGAGCCATCTGGGAGCAACCAACTTACTTTCAGGCCATCAACCGGATTGGATTTGTTCTCATATACCGACATCAGCGGCGAGCAGACAATGTTCCATCCGGAGTTATTCTTGTCAGTACCGTGACGCGTTACCGCTACAGAGGTATTATCCGTCGGTATAACGGGGAAGTAATACTCGCGATAGTATTTGTATGTTGATAACATCTCGTATCCTCTACCTGCTTCGATTGTGGCGTCAGCAGCAAGCGCATCCCAGTTTTCTCCGGTCGCACCATTAGCAGCACGCTTCTCCTCGTTATAACTCTTCAGTATCCAAGTTGTGTTATAAGCAGGCGTCGTGCCATCCGACAAGCGAACAGCGCTGATAGCACACTCGTACGGCAGACCGAACTGATAGTATTGACCAGTCGGATAAGCAACCGAGCCGTCCGGGGCAATACGCGTGTAATAGATATTGGTTGCCTCCACGCTTCCGCTGATAGCTGCCGTAGCCCACGGCTTGGTACGAAGCACGAGTTTGCCTACGGTCAGCGTACCGCCGGTTACCTCTACTTCCGCACCCGGACATACATAGAGTGCATCCAGGGTGGTATTACCGGAGATTGCCAACTTACCGCCATAGACATAGACTACACTCTTTTCATTAGTACCGCTCAGCGTAGCGTTCGCGGTATAAATCTGCGGAATCTTATAGTTATGCTGACTCTCTATAACGCCCGCGTCATTCTTCAGTTGGATAAGCAGGTTCTCGTTCGGCTTAAGTGACAAAACGGAGATCGTCAACGTACGTGACTGTGTACTACACTCCGGACTGGTTCTGGTATAATCCTTATCGTTCACATATATCTTCCAGTTATTCTTATTTGTTCCGCTTTCCGCTTTGAGGTTCGTCACATTGATGGTAATCGAATTGCTCGTCCAATCCACGATATCCAGTTCACGGTCAACGATACTTGCCGTCCACTTTGCCCAATATTCTTTATTACCGGTTGCGGTAGTGGAGATGGTAGTTACTGCATCACCGGTTAATCCGTCGTTATCGAACCAACCGCCGAACTCATGACCATCTTTAGTAACATTCGTTGGCAACGTAGCACCAGTACCATAGGTATATTCCGTTACATCATCCGCATTGATAGTGCCGCCATTGGTATTCAGCGTAACGGTATAGGTGCGCGGCGTGCTACTGAATGTCGCCGTATAAGTAGCCGCTGCAGATACTGTAGTTATCGCAGGCGACCAGCCGGTAAACGAATAGGTATAACTTTCATCCTCCTTGGCTGGAGTCTCGCCATTATACGTCGGCGTAGTGCCTTTCTTCACAGCAGTGCTCTGGAGCACATCGTCACCATTCTTGAAGGTGATGGTGTACGCCTCAGCTACTTCGTACTTGTACGGGTCTTCGCCGGTGAGCGGGAGGACATGATAGTTGCAGTCCTTTTTCGGGGCGGTATATTTATCTTCGATATTGGATGTTTCGGAAGCATTTGTCCGTTTCGTGCTGTATTTACCGCCTTGTACTTTAAGATTCGTAGCTGTCGCCGATGAGTTCATAGCATACGCTGTTGCATTATCATCACCTGCACTTTCTACCTTGAACTTACCACCGGTAATAGTCGCAGTAGGGATTCTTGTGGTTGTTCCTACTGCTCCTGATTCCGATTTAGCGGCAGCTACAACAATACCATAGGCAGCAGTTGTTTTTGCCTTAACATTAAACGTTCCATCCGTAATGGAAATGATACCCGGCATATAGTGCTGACCGGCTATCGTATCAGCCGCATTTTCAGGAATCACCAGGTTTACCGTCCTGCTGTAGAGCCCGGCATAGGCGCCATAAGCGGTTGTAGTGGTGGTAGTGACGTTGAACGTACCACCATTGATTTCTATTGTACCGGAATACTTACTCTTACCATTTGCACCTACTGTTCCATACGCAAACGCACCGTATGCTGTCGTTGAACCGGCCGTTACATTAAAGATAGGAGAACCATTCACGGTGATTTTACCTCTCGTTGCGTATACACCATACGCATTCGTGGTTTTGGTTGAGATAGTAAATGTGCCACCAGAAATAGTTGTAGTTCCTAAAGAATATACACCGGATGCAGTACTGGCTTTTGTAGATGTAGCCGCATAAGAACCGGCTTTGATAGTGGCCGTTCGGCTCGCAGCCACTTGTACTCCGTAGCATGTTTTACCATATGATTTAGCTATAACATCCACTGTACTTGATTCAGGCACACTTAAATTTCCTTTATATGCATATACACCTATCGCAGTTGTACCACTTGCAGAAGTAGCATAACTCTCTATCTTTCCTCCATACAAAGTAGTAGTTCCTGCCGCGATATAGATGCCATATGTTGAAGTACTATTTGTAGATATAGCCGTTATGGTAGCACCATCATATATTTTCGTTGTACTGCCTGCATATATACCATAAGCCGTAGAAAATTTAGTAGCCGTTGCAGCTACCAGACCACCCTTCACGTTCACGTAACCGGCACTCTGAATGCCAATCGGTAAATAAATGGCAGATGCTGACACTTCGCCCCCATTCATGTTAAATGTTTGACTGGCAGCCACATAAACTCCTGTCGCTATGCATTTTTTCGCGTTTGATGTAAGAGTAGAATAAGTAGCATCAGATGGATTACTCGAATGGATTGTACCATGCTCCAGGTTCAAGATTCCGACTGAAAGATAAACCGCGTAGTATCTGGCCTTGCCTGCTTTGCTATTTTCCAATCGGCCTCCCTTTTCTGCACTACTATCGTCAATAGTGAATGTCTTACCAGCTGCATTTATCTCTAATAACCTATCGGAGACAGAGCCTAAGATAGTATGATTATTCAGATCTAGCGTGCAGTTCTGTGCATTCGTGTAAACTAAAGAAGTAGCGATACCCGATACATCTTGGAGAAGTTTCAAGGTAACCTCCCCTGTTGCCGAATTGGTTGCATCCCATGCTTCTGCAAAATCGGTATAATACGTAGTTGTACTACCAACCTCCACACTTGCTACAGTCGGAGTAGTGCTATAGTGCGCAGTATAGGTGACCGGACCACTGACAGCAGGCAGCGCATCCGCTGCATAAACATTGGTACCATCATCCCATCCGTCAAAAGTATAACCATTAGTGGCATCCGTTGCTTTTGTTGGCGTCTCGCCATCGAAGTGAGGCGTTGCGCCTATCAGTACTCCTTCATCCGTTTCTATTACCTCATCACCATTCTTCCAAATAATGGTAACTGCACTTAGTGTCCATTTTGCATAGAGCGTGGTTTCTCCATCTATATCCCAAACATGTGCGCTCTTTCCATCTGCATTATAATACTGCGTTCCTCCTCCGTTAGTTGCAGAATAATATCCATCAAACGTGTATTCTATTTTTTCTGGCAGATTAGCCGCTATTGATGGCATCGCAGCACCATACGTCGCCGTTACGCTTGATTCACCCGCAGTTGTTGCCGATTGGTTATCCAAAGTAACGGTATACGTGTTTGCTTCGAAGTTAGCCGTAATGGTTTTGCCGGAGGCAGTTGCATGGATACAGATCGGATTACTGGAAGCAGTATAACCGTCTGCAGCCGTTACTCCTTCCGGGAGGGTCCAATTAGCAAAATGGTATCCGGTATTCGGCACTGCAGTAATATCAACGGATGCTGTTACGCAACCTATACCGCTTACCGATGCCGGACTGACGGAACCATTAGCGCCCGCAGCCACAGAAACGGAATATTTCTTCTCGGTCTGGCTGAATGTAGCCGAATAAGTAGCATCGCTGTTATCCATATCGGCAATTGTCGGGTCCCAACCGTTATGGGTATATTCATATTTTGCATCTGTTTTGGTCGGAGGCGTTCCGGTATATGCCGGGGTCTCCCCTTGCAAATAATCCTCGGTTAACAATGTTGTTTCTCCGTTCTTCCAAGTCACGGTACCCCCCTTACCTACCGTATAGCGATAGCCATCCGGATAGAGTGCATGCGATGAGCGGAGTGTAAGTTTTTTATTTGGCGAAACAACATACTTATCTAAATACGTACCACTCGTTTGCGTTGTATGCGTGTTGTAATAACCGCCTGTAATCTGGCAGTTCTCTGCAAGTGGCGTAGCGCTTACTGCATAATTCTTAGACGAAGTAGCCGTTACTTTGAATTTACCGCCATTAATGAAGGCTTGCGGGGTAGCAGTAGCAGCAGGGTAATCGGTGTTGCCGGCCTGAGTGACCACAGCATCCACAAATACAGCGTATGCCGGATTGGTTTTAGCCTTTACATTGATTTCACCGTCATTGACGGTTATCTTTCCTGCACTGGCATAATTTCCTTCGTATGCCGTACCTGTAGCGATTGTTCGTGAATTTCCACCTGCCCAAAGGCCATAAATAGTTGCTTTAGATGTAGTTTCTACATTGATTGTACCGCCGTTGATAATCACCTCTGCATCATATAATACTCCTTTGGTAGAAGGTGGCTCATAGCCCGCTACAATTCCATAAGCTGTATTGGTCGCTTTCACATTGAATACAGTTCCCTCATTGATCGTCAGCAATCCGTGGTAGCAACGAGCACCATATGCGGTAGTGGATTTTGGCGTTACATTGAACGTGGCATTGCCAACCGTCATATTTCCGCTATTGGTGAGACCTTGCGCTGTTGTTGTGCCTAATGTGCTTACATCAAAGGTACCACCATTGATATGGGCGGTTCCCAATGTCTCCTTCAATAATGTATTAGGCGACGTTCCTGCCATCAATGTTCCACGACTACAGTTCACGCCTTGCGCTGTGGTTGTTTGAGCTTTTACGATAAAATGTCCGTCGTTTATCGTCAGTGTACTCGGACTCTCATAATCAGCTGTTGGAGTAACCGGTTGAACAAATGCTCCATAAGCATAGTCTACACTGGTTGTTGCCACATCGAACGTACCATTATTGATGACTAATTCCGCATTCGAACAGATGCCATTTGCATCAGGAGCGACACCTAATACCGCCACACCGTATGCATATTGTGTAGCTCTAACAGTCACAGTGGGAGTGCCGCTAATCGTCGTCGTACCGTCAAGTACTCTAATACCACGCGCGTAAGTCTTCGTTGCCGTTACGTTGATTTCTGGGTTACCAGTGATAGTTGTGGTGCCGAAAGAATGGATACCATCTGTCACTTGATTGGAAGAAGGAGACGTGGTAGACGTTACATTAATGATACCACCGCTGATATTTGCGACTGCGCGATAGATATTTGTACTGCTTGCAGCTGCTCTTGCAACATATATACCATAAGCAGTATACGTACCGGTGGTTACGTTTACTGTTCCGCCGGACATGGTAAACTCAGCGGGTATTTTTCCTGTAGCGTTCACTTGTACTAAGATGCCGTATGCAGTAGTGGTAGTTGACGTAGAGTTGACCGTTCCGCCTGTCATTTCTACCTTTCCGGCATAGCCGCTTTTACTGGATTGTACGTAAATACCTGCAGCAGTCGTTGTCTTTGATTTAGCTTCAATAGTACCCCCACTGATAGTAGTCGTTCCACCTAAAGTATAGATTCCGTACGCAGTTGTTTTTTCTGTTGTCTCCGCATGGATAGTACCACCGCTTATGTTTATATTTGCATTAGCACTTGCAGAACCATTTACTTGCAGACCGTATGCGGCATATTTGCAATATGCATCTATACTGCCGCCTGTCATTGTAAATGTTTTGCCTGCAGCTATGGTTACGCCGCTGACCATGCCGGCATCAGAGGTGCTTGTATATGGAAAATCATTGATAGCTTCCACTTCTCCGGCGTCCAGTATCAATGAACCATCTGTTACATAAATACCATGCCAACGCTTAGATGCCGTCGTTGTAGTAATGCCTTGTCGCAATACCAGTTTACCATTTTTCTCTGCCGAATTATCTGTGATTGTAACGGTAGTACCGGATGCATTGATATCAAACATCTTGGTCTCCGTCGTACCAGCGCCAGTAATAGTAGCCGTTGCCGTATGACCATTCAAGTCAATCGTATAAGTGGTATTCTTTGTGGTACAAGAGATTGGTGTCATCGTAGATGCGACATCTTTCAGCAACGTAATTGTAGCATTCTTTTTTGCAAATGCCACCGTGAACGCCTCCGGCAAGAAGTAGAAATAGCGTGTCTCCAATACATCGGTTACACTGACGCATGGAGTGGCCAGTACCCATGCTCCATTCTCATATTCATAATAGCGTTTTACATTCTGGTCGTTATAATCAAAGAAATACGGATCTTCACGCTCTACCAGCAACCAATCGTTGTTATACCATATATAGATACCATCTTCTACGATATAGGCTTTTTCCTCGCCGGTATATTTGGTAGCCGGATGCCAGGTACAACCCTTGAAACTGATATAATAGTCTTCCGCATCGGCGGTGTTATGGAACGCCTCGTCGTCATCGTTTTTCACCAATGCCACGAAATGACCATCTACCAATGCTTTCTTTACGCCTTCGATAGTATATAAACAGTTCTCATCCACGGATCCGAGCGAGTTAACCGCACATCCGTCAACCGCATACAGACTATTATCCGAGCCGCCATAGACACCTTCGGTTTCCGTCTTGAGTAACTGCAGCCAACTATCCAGCGGATAGGTATAGCGAATATTGCTTGCCGGTGTCTCGTTGAGAGCCTGGATAGCGTTAAAGATATTGCTACAAGTAGCATCTTGCTCCACGTTGCACCACTTCATACCTGCTGTCAGACCAGTCTTATCTGGGGCATACACAGCAGATACGGGTGGATTTGTACTCGTTCCGCCTGTTCCGCTCACTGCTCCACTGCTGATATAAGTGAAAGCATAGGTATGATCAGATCTCTCATCCTTGTCTGCAGCAACAAACCAACGTCCCCATTTATTATGGAAAGTCTTAGACGCTATGGCCTTAGTATAGGACTCATCTTCGTTATGCAGGTTGGCTGTATTAACGGTCACACCTCCGGAAACTGCATCTCCATTACCTGTAAATGCATCTATGGTTGTGGATGAAGAAGGTAGTGCCGAGAATATCACATGACCACCACCATTACCCATTACATCAGCTCCGCTGGCAGTAGAGTACAGTTTACCTGTAATATTCAACTGTCCATCCACAATGATTTGGGCATCATCCAAGAGCTCTTTCGACTTTCCGTTTCCACGGTTTTTATGAGCCGTTAAGATACCTGCACCGTAATTATGGAAATAATAATCCGGTCCGGCGTATGCGCCCCACTCTTCTTTGTCATATAGAAAGACATTAGAAGATATGGTAATGTTTGCATCACTTTTGACCTCTATCTTTGCACCCGGTTGGACCGTCATCGGCTTGCTGATTGTTACATTACTATTCGTAAGAATAATATGCATATTGCTGGAGATTGGCAAATAGTAATCTGATGAAGATATATTTCCGATAGCCGGCAGTCCTTTTACCACCACTGCATCCAGATTCGCTGTTCCGCTTAACTCAAAGCACATCAAATCTGTAGTGGCATCATACCATTTACGGACCTCTCCTCCGCTAGCCAACTTAAACAAAGCATCTGTCGTTCCTATCATAGTGGCCGACAATTGTAAATATTTACCATCACCACTAACGGAAGCATAACAATTATCTACGGCACCGTATTTTATAGTCAAAGGCACTTCTATGTTTTGTATAAAATAACTTTGGAAAGGGAAGAAATTAGAACCTTGTATATCCAAACACGCACTTCCGCCTCGCCAGTCTCCTACTGCGAAATCTTCCCACACATTGGAACCGGAATTGGCAACAATAGTTCCAACTCCAAATGTATTGTTACCTTGGTTCACATCCTGACCGGTTATAAAACCCCATGCATACAAATTAGCTCCGTTGTTGAGTTCAATATGTCCTCCGGCAGACATGTCTATCACTCCGCAGCCTCCGGTTATATATCCGGAAGCCTTTCCTCCACTAAGACAGACTTGTTTTCCCGCGATACATATTGTGCCGTTACAAGTTATGTTCGCACCTTCCAACATAGTCAATCTCCGGTAAACGAATAAAGACGATGCTGATATGACTAACTCCGGTTTTGTTTGTACATCATACGATTTATTGTGCTGAACCAGCAATGTTACACCGGACGGAATGGTATAGTTACCACTGGCCAAATGACCATCCTGCGCAACCGTTATCACTTTAGGGGATGTGCTGTTCGCTTCCGTGATTGCAGTTGTCAAATTATCGTGCATTCCACCATTCACCACATAGAACAAAGCATTCCCGTTATCTAACCGGAAATCCACACCCACAGTAGCATCATCGCTAAATGACAAATCTGTTTCCGGATCAAAAGAGAAATAATTCTTTGTAACACCGCCATCTGTTGTGGTATACCACCCGGCAAATCGGTATCCGTCTGCCGGTAATGAGACAAGATGGACTACTCCTTCCGCCTGTATAGTGGCATAATTCTCCACCTCGACTCCATTATTGGTAATAGTATAACTACCATGCTCCGGAACGATAAATGAATAGTGAACAATCTTGATAAATTCAGCATAACGGTCAATATCCTTATAACTGCTTCCTGTAGTAGGATCTTTGCCAGATGTAACGCTACCACTACACGAAGTTTCTGTTGTTACCAAGGTATAGGTATCATCTGTATTTTTTTTATACCAACCTGTAAACTTGTAGCCGCTGTTAGCTTGGGCGTAAAAGTAATATGTTCTTGTCGCTTGTGCTTCCGCTTTTTCGTCCGTCACCGGAGTATCATACGAGTTCAACTGCGTGTATGTTCCCGGAGTGGACGATTTACCGCCACCACCGACATACACTTTACCAGAACCTGTCGGGCAGCCTTCTTTTAGGAAAGCACGACCACGGGTATAGGCTGTTCCTGCCCACGCATTGCCAATGCCGATAGCAAAGAGGAGCATTACGAGTACTGCCCGCAGGAAGTTATGGTTTAGGTTTAAACTTCTCATTGTGGTGAAGTTTGAAATGATGTTGAAAATAGTTTTCATATCTTTTGTTGTACCTTATTCGTTTTTGTATAATAATTTTCTACCTAATATTTTTCATCTAACTTTTCAGTCCGCATCACGTTATATACGCGTATATGCGCGTGCTCGTGCGCCGAGAAAAAGCGGCGCAAAAGTACAGCATTTTCCCGAAATACACAAACAAAAGTATAAAATTATTTAAAAATGTAAGATTTTTACCAATAAAAATCAATAATGCAACGCAGAAGTGGCAAAAAATAAAGACTTATTTTCTAAAAGTGGGGATTTTGGAAATAAGCCACGGCGATTGCTTGAGTAAGACAAAAATCCAAGCAAGTGTTAGAGGAATACATGCAGGATCGATTAGTCGGTGTGGGTAAACCAACATAGCAATGAGCCAAATGGCACAGATTGCAGCATATGGCAAAGCCCAGTATTTACGCCATTTCCAGCAGATTGCAGGAAGGATATTAAATGGGATAATAAGCCAGTTCCAGGAAGTGCATGGGAGAGATGAGAAACACAATAAATAGGTCATAAGCACGCCTAAGCAGGTTACAACGGATAGCACAACATAGTCCATAACATCTCCCGCGATTACGTATTTTTTATGTTTTATCCATAATGTACCCATACTAAACAAAGCCATCAACAATAGCACAATCGCCACTAACAAGGGTGTGCACCAAGTGCCCTCATTATGACGATTTGACGGCAAAAGTATGCGTGCTTCGCTATCCAAAACCGGTTCACCATTATCCAAAGTTGCTTGCAACCACACCTCCACAAGGTCGGTTGGAACAATCAATTTCTGCTCACATGGGTAAGACTTGTCACCTTCAACTCCAATGAGAAAATACAACATAAATTCCTCCCATGGTGCATCTGTAATGAAATTGCGTACTATTTCCCTCAATGTCTGTTTGGTATATTTGTCAGGCCAAGGCGCATAATGTATAGCATTTTTGCCAAGCGCCTCGTGTATCACTCGCACGACGGACTTTGCACAACCACGACGAAAATAGTCATATGGAAGATTGGCGCCTTCTGTCACATGATTATCCATCACCTCCCACAATTTTTGCTTTTGTTGAGGGCTCAAGTTGATGGTATATTCCCGAACTCCTCTTCCTGATTCGCTGTAAGATGCCAGAAACTCATTGGGAGTCATAGCAAACATGCCCATCTTCAAATCACCTCTGAGGAAAGTCCATATTTTTTCGCGTACGTTCTCTCCTTCGTAAGAAAAAATATAATCCAGATTAAAGATTGGACATTGTAGGTGCAGCGCTGCGTGTCCGAGTGTAGAATAAAGGACATCGCAAGGATCACATACGACCAAACTCACTTTGACAAAATCCGGAGCGGAGCGGTCGATGGTATCATTAAAGCCTTGAGCGGCGTTGCGTTCGGCGACGGTCAGTTCTTTCTCTACCACGGATTCATTTTGAGCTCTCACTCCCATAGGCAGCAAGAGCACTAACACTATTTCAAGTATTTTCCGTAGCAGTTTCATGTTTTTTGTGTCTGTAAAAAAATTATGCACGGATAGTGACTGACAAAAGTACGGCATATTTTTGACATACGCAAACATGTTAGAACGACTGTTATTTTTTTGTTTTTAAAAAAATACTTTTGTAATATAGAAATAGCAAAAAGACGGAAAAATTTGGACAAAATGGAGTTTTGCATTATATTTGTATAAAAATGGGGAAATAGGACGAAAAATGCAATTTTGATGAAAAAAGTTGCGGAAAAATTTGCAAAAGGTAGTTTTTCATATTATCTTTGTCGGTGGAATTCAAAAATGTAGTATCTTCGGCACGCCCCTTCCCCTATGGGGTGGGTTCCCTCCGAAATTACGTTCGCACTATTGTGCAAACAACAAATCTTAGTTGTAAAAACATAAAATTATGCAAGCAAATATGAGTGTTTTTACATCTAAAATTTGCATATTTGAATATTTTGTAGTAATTTTGCAGCGAATTTCGGGAAACCGAAAAAAATAACCATATTATTAACTAAAACCAAACCTTTAATTATGGAAAGATTTATTTCTTGCGAGGAGCAGGACGACCTCCGCATTGTTGAACATCTCAACATGTCAAACCTGCCAAGTATTTTACAAAACATGGTTTCATTGGCTTCGACGCCGGAAGAACAGGACATTCTGTTGATGTCCACTCTCTCAGGCGCGAGCGCATGTATTCCAGTGCTGTGCCGCAGCAAGCGGGACGAAGATGTTAAGTAAAATAGTATAAACCTAAACAAGAAAGGAGATTAATTATGAAAGTTGAATTAGATTATTGGTTAAGACAAGGCAAAGGAGTAATGGGTGAAAACTTTTATATCAGCCCACTAAAGTACGAGCCGGGTTGGGGAGTTGTTCGTCGCAAGCCCGGACCTCGCAATCCACGCGGTCGTCGCAAGAAATGGATTATGCCCGAAAGTCAAGCGGCAGGAGTTGAACAGTTTAACAACTATATTTCTGCTGCGAAGGCAATCTATGCGGATCCTGAGCAACGGGCTCAATACGATACGGCGTACAAGAAATGGTTGCGGAACGAGAAGAGGCAATGCCGTACAGGAGGCAGGTTGGCCGGTCGTACGGTTCGACATTTATGGGACTATGTGCGCGTACGCATGGCGATGAATAATCCGCTCTAAGTGCCGATTATGTCATAGTGGAGTCAGGTATGAGAACCTATCAGAAACCTATCTGAAACCTATCAGGAACCTATCAGAAACCTATGCCGTCGGGAAGGGAGCGGTAGGGCGGCCAGCATAGATGGATATTATTTATTCGTCGCAGTTGCAGCCGCGGACGGTGCGTCTTTGTCGTGGAGCGGAAGTGAGTCGGTAGGCGACCTTGAAGCCAACGGCGAAGTTACCGAATTTCGCTACGAGTGGAGTCTCTTCGCGCCAAGCTTGAAGGACAGGAGTCATAATACGACTGAGCGGAAAACCGTCTCGCGTGTCCGTTAAGTAGAGTATTCCGTGCCGGTCGGCATCGGGATATGTGGGCGCGGAGGTGAGTCCTGCGTCAGGGATATGTGGGCGCGGAGGTGAGTCCTGCGTCAAAATAGACACCGACGGAGATAAAGGACTCCGCTTTGCCGTATTGGGAGGCGATAAGAAAATCGTAGGTCAGCTCTCCTGCGAGTGAGCATTGCCATTTTGGAAGCGGGAGGTCGCCTTTATTCTCCATTTCAAAATTGCGGCTGGCGGCAAGCGGAAACGACTCCTCGACGAGGTTATCGTACTTGGGGTAATAAACGGCTAATGCGGCATCGGATGCAGTTTGCTTATAGGAGCCCTTGAACGGGAGCGAGAATCGCGGACCGATGAGGAAAGTGAAATGCTGAATATGGAAGCCGAGCTGTACAGGGAACGATGCGGAATAGCTGTAATGCCGCTCACGCAAGACTCCAATGTTATATCGCACGTCCATTATTTCATTTTCGACATCCGTTACCGAATAGCTGTCTTCGTATCCTGCTTTGCGGTACGACGACGATGCGGCTTCTATACTGGCTCCTACGCGAAATGCGATCCAATAAGGTGACTTATAGAGATAGCCGACGTCGATAGCTGCATGATAGCCAGGGATGGTGTTTCCATAGTCGGTCTTGTAGGTCAGTCCACTCAATCCGACGCGGGCACTTAGGTCTAAATATGACCGTGCTTGAAGCATCATAGCGGGGATGCAGAGTAATATGGCGAGGACTTTCTTCACGGAATATACACTTGTTCGGTTCGGGTTTGGTTGCCCGATTGATAGACAAAGATATAGATGCCTGACGGCAGTTGGTCTTGAGGCGTGGTAATGGAGATGGAAGCTCCCATGTAGTTGTAGATAGCAATGAGTTCTTCCTCGCGCGCGGACGCGTTAATATATAGGATATTCGAGCGAATGAGTTGCTTGTTATCCAATGTTAGATGCAATTGGAATGCTCCATGCAGTTCCTGGTGTTCGGAATAATCATCTTCGTTGGCATTAGGCACTACTTCGCCATTCTTGTACCACTTGTAGCTGGTAGCGGTATGGTCGGGGAAATAGGTCTTGAGTCGTGTGTTATCGCACACGATAAGCCAATTATACTTATTGACGATAAGGTCAAACAGTCTATCCTCTGGCCAAACAGGAGTAGGCTGCGGATCTGGTTCCGGATAGGGACCTGGTTCCGGTGTTGGCGGTTCTTCGGGATCGGGATCTGGATCAATTGGGTCAATTGGGTCAATGGGATCAATCGGGTCAACCGGGTCAACGGGATCCGGCACAACAGGTGGTGGCGGCGGCGGGCAGTATTCCACCTTCAACTGCAACGGGTAGGAGGTATATG
>CACXYM010000002.1 GCA_902771935.1 uncultured Bacteroidales bacterium | reverse complement strand
GCTGATGAGCTCCAGACCGATACTGTCGTAGCGCATCACCTCAGGATTGGACTGATAGACACGCAGGGAGACGAAGGTGGAGTCGCCTGCCGGCAGCGCATAGGTGATACCGGCAGAGGTAAGCGGCGTGCCGTTGACCTCAAGGACTGCGCCTAATTGCTCGCCCGAATGTTTGTCTATCGGGCGGAGTTTATAGACTCCGGCACTATTGGAGACGGACGACTGGTTGGTCATGCCGAGCGTGAAGTACGCCGAAGCACCTACAGGCAAGTCGTTCTGCATGGAGCTGCTGCCCTGACGGAGATAGAGGTAGGGTTTGTCTATCGCCGTCGTTTGGGTAGCCAGTAAATGTCGTCCGGGCTCGTAATATTTCGTCCGCTCCTCGTCAATGTAGGGACAAGAGGTGGCACCGCCGCGGATGAAGAAAATCGGTGCAAAGCCGTCCGGTGCCGCGTACATATCAAACGACATAGGGTGATGTTGGAAGAGAAAGATTCGTTTGTATCCGAACCACTTGCAGCCGTTGTGCCGCCGCCGGCATTGGCATTGCCTTCGAACACCATACCGAACTTGGCAAACTTGTGAACAAAACCGCCACCAAAGGTGAATGCGCCGTCATGTGTGACGGATACATTGTCGCCATGCGATACGGCGTTGGTCTTACCTAACACTACGGACGCCCGTAGTAGTCGGAGATGTTCAGACGAAGCGTGTCCAGGCTTTCCAGTTCGAGTGTATCCAGCAGCTTTTTCTCCTTCTTCTCGTTATCCTCATAGGTCTTGATGAGGCGCTCTACCTCGCCTTTGCTGAAGCCCATGTATTGCTTTCCGTCGCCGTACGAGGTGCGATTGTTGAAGGCCTTGAGGCTGTCGATGTTGTATTGCTCCACACCTGCCTTCTTGTCGCGTGCCTCGGTCAGCGCGCTCATCACTTCACGCAGACGAGCTACTTTCTGTACCGCCGCCTCATATTGGTCGGCCTTGAACGATCCGCTTCGCTGCAGACACATTACTTTCATCTTCTCGTTGTGCGCCAACAGTTTCTTCCACTGCTTGACTTGCTCGTTGTAGTAGTGCACCATATCTTTCAACACGTGCAGTTGTCCGTCCTCAGGCAGTTTCGGCGGTACGGCCTCATAGGTGCTGTCTGCACCAAAGTTCGGATCAGCAGCCGTCAGTGCGGTATAGTACTGCATCTTGTCGGTGGTGTTGACAATGGCCGTTGAGTCGCCGCTTCTGTAGCGCTCAATAGTGGCGGCATCGATGGTCTGCAGCAGCGCGTTGCGCATACGCAGGTAGTCCGGCATCACTTTGTTCTCTATATGGCTCTGCGTATAAGCGAACTGCGTACCAAACTTCTTGCCCAATACAAATCCGTCAAAATCGCCGATGATATAGCGTGTCGAGTCAGCCGGGTCACGCTGTATATCCACGCGGCGGGAGTTGGAGAAGACATCATTGGTGGCTTGACCTACAAACACATCGCCGCCGGCACCTTCCGAACCAGGCGTGGTGCTCACGGTCTTCGTGAGGGTATTCACAGTGGTCTGTGTTTTCGACCACGATTTATTACCGGTGTAGGTAGCATTGCCTCCCAAGTGGAACCTCTCGCCCATGAACAACAGTGAAACAAATCCGATTGCGGTCGGATCCACCATCAGATTAGCCGTCTGGGAACCGAGTGAGAACTTTAAATCAACCGCTGTGCCCCAGTGTGCGGTCGAGGTGTTGTTGCTGGTTTTGGTGAAGGTAGTACCTTTGGTGGCAGAGACGGTGGAGGCACCGCCCGGAGCGTTACGGAGGATATAGAATATATCATCCGGTCCGCTGGTCAGAATATCCGATCCGTTGGTAATCGAGCCGAGTACCACGCCGTAGAACTTGCCGTTCTCCGTCCATGAATAATTGCGTGTGCCATAGACGTTGCGGTAACTGATATTCACACCAAGCGTGTAGGGCTTGGTCAGGTTCGGGTCAGAAGCGCGGAACTGGTATATACCCATTCCTGTGGAATCGAGGGCAATCTGGTTCTCGCCCAGAACAATAGTTTCTCCTCTCTTGAAGTGGATCATCTCCGTCGAGTCTTCGCCTAACGGCATGATGGTATCACGCTCAGCGGCTATACGGTTGCCCAGTTCACTCTTGACAGTGACTATACCATTCTTCCATGGCAAAACGGTGGTGACAGGGTGGGCGGAGTTATCTTTATTAATGTAGGTCTCGGTTATCTTAAGTCGCCAGCGGTAGGCTCCTCCTTGACGGAAGAGCGGATAGGTCATGCGGTAGTCCGGTTTGCCCGTAGCCGAGTCGACAGTAAAGGCGGGCACCATGTGCTGTTTCTCCTGTTCGTCCACCCATGGTAGCCACTCTTCGCCGAAGGCAAGGTCATGGCGCATGGCGTCTGTGACGGTGAGCACAGGTTGTACATAGTATGGTGCATCAAACGCCATATGGTATCTGACACGACGGACGGTGGTACTATCGAGCCGCAGGGAGTCCTGCATCATTGACTGTCCTGCGCATGCGCCTAACTCAATCGGGTTGTACGACAACGGATTGAAGCGGTAGTCCTCGTTCGACGGAATGACGATACTCTTCACCTTGTAGGTCAGCGGCGGCAGCAGGGCGGTATATTCGCCCGTTACGGAGTCGGTGTAGATAACCACATTGTGGCTGAGGTCGGTGCCCGAAGCAGCAGTCACTACGCGTCCTGCGGCTACGATGCTATCGGTCGGCATGGGCCATACGCGCTCGACGGAGTCGGTGTTGAGCGAATAAATCTCCGAGGCCTGCAGCGTAATGATGGCGCGGCCTATAGTAGCTTTGCCAAGATGCATACCGTGCGGCTTGTGCATTTCTTCGTCACCACCGGCTACTCGACCCACGAGCAGTAGTTTGGTGTTGTCGTAGAAACGGAGGTCGTTTATGTCGTGCAGGAACTCATGGGTTACGCCCGCGTTGCCGGGATCCTCGGGGTAGCGGCCGTTATACAGGAAGGTATGCCCCTTCTTCGTCGCAGTGATATAATGTTCGCCCATCGGCACGAGGATGGAGAACTGACCGTCTGCATTGGTGAGCACTGGCACACCGCCTACGAGACACGGAGCGCCATCGACACTGAGCAATGCACCCTCTACAGGGTAGTCCGTGCCCTCGTAGTAGATTGCACCCGACACGGTAACCGATGTGCGGTCAGTGAAGTTGACGTTGTTGTGGGTGTTGGTGTTGTTGTTGAAATAGAGCGGACGGTTAGCCGGCGCGAACTCATGCGTGCCGAGCGTAGGAACGACCTTGTAGTACGTACCCGCTTCGCGGTAAGGAATACCAGTGATGACGTATGTACCGTCGGCTTTGGTGTACGCCGTGTAGTTAGCGCGCGTTGAGTCGTCCACCATCCGGAATTGCACTTGTGGAGG
This sequence comes from uncultured Bacteroidales bacterium, assembly GCA_902771935.1. GTDB lineage: Bacteria > Bacteroidota > Bacteroidia > Bacteroidales > Paludibacteraceae > Colicola. The sequence continues at coordinate 165,494 of CACXYM010000002.1, read as the reverse complement.
CATCTCTTTTGTTGTGAGTTCATTGAAACTCAAGCCGCTTATTTTGAGGTGTCTGCCGTGACCGGAAAGGTCGTGTACTTCATTGCCTTTCTCCATCGCGGAATAGTAGAGTTCGAGACCAGGCTCATCGCCTTTGAGCGGAATAGTGAGAGCGGAGTTGCGTATCTCCGTGGAGTCCATGCGATAGTTGTATACGCGAATATCTGCCATCTCGTATCCTTTTGATTTATAATCACCTATACCAAAGATAGCCGGATAATAATCAGGGGTATAGGGATGCTTTCCCTCATATTTTCCGTTCAGATATATGTATGCAGTATCTTTCGTATAGCTGACCGCTATATGGTACCATTCATTCAAGGCGAGTTTGGATGAGTAGAAACATTTAGGATCACTACTATGTCCTTCAGTCCATATTCGCCCATCATTGGTTAACCGTATAGCAAATCTCGGTAGATTGAATACATTCGTATGGTAACTATCTCTAATATATTCAGAGACGCGGATCCAGAACATGGCAGTTCCTTGGGTACCGTAATATTTAGAACTACCAACATGGTTTCTATCTGTGGGTTTTAGTGAACGGATATTGAGTGCTCTTAGTCCTTGTTGTACTGTATCGGCAAATACCTTCTGCGGCACGGGGACTTCGTCTTCGGTGGTGGCAGTGACGAGCACGCCCGGTACGCCTTGGCGACCGTCGTAGGTGATTTGTCCGGTTATAACGCCGTACGGCAGTGCGAAGCCTGTCTCAGTGAGCGAAGACATAGGCGACACATCGCCGTCGCACTCGCGATAGCCCGTTACGGTATAGTTGTAATACGTACCGAGTTCCATCGAGTTATCTTCGTAACTAAACGTTGTGAGCGACTTGTTCATCGGCATCTGCGGCACGAGTGTGGTACCCACGCTATCCCCGCGCACGCCGCGCTTAATAGTAAAAAAGGAGAAATCGTTTTTGTCCTTAGGTACCGTCCATTGCAGCCGCACGCGGTTGTTGGAATCGCCCTTGGTAGCCGTGAGCGAAGTGATAACCGCCTCACGGGTGGGAGCCATACTGATAGGCGCACTGGTCATCGTACTGATTGTACGCATTGCCGTGCACACCTGGACGGTGTATTCAATACGTTGGCAGGTAGGTATGCCTTCGGTCAGTTCGACCGAGGTGAGGTTGCGGTCCGAGTAGTCCTTTTGATAGGGCGTGCCGTTCACATTATACTGCACGCGGTAGAACATATCCGAGGTCCATATACCTTTGAAATCGCCTGCATGCGACCAGTTCACTTGAATCTTACCGCCTATATCGGTTGCCGATACCGAACCAATCTTTCTGAGGTCGGTATTGATGCTAATCTCTTGCGTTATGCAGGTGGTGGCGTGATTCACGAACTCGCGGCTAAAGCGCACATAGAAAGTCTTGCGTCCTTGATTGAACATTCTCTGCGGTATGGGGAGTCCGACCTTATAGGCAGTTTCCTGAAGGCGGTTGGTGGTGTTAAAATCCTCGCGCACCGTTTCAAACGAGCCGAAGTTCGGATCGGTCGAATACTCAATGATGATGGCGGATTGATCCTCTTCTTCTCCGTACGCCTTCTTGGGGATCTTGAAGGTCGTATAAATGGTGTCGCCACCCTCATGAAACAAATCGATCTCCTGGGGCAGATAAAGCGCCGGAATACGTATCGTTTTCCAGTCTGATTGCGGTCCTACAAAGGGCGAACGGGGACCTCCGTGTGTACCGTCATAGTACGAGGAATTGAGATCGGCATAAGCGCGGCGTGATACTTTGAGTACATAGGGAGGGGTTTCCCGACCCATGAGATTGAGTTGGGCGGGCGTGAGATCGGCTACATCGGTGCGCTCACGGTTGAGACTACCGCTTCGGGGCACAAACGAAGATATACTATCATTGATACCACGCCCCGTAGCGCGCTCATAATACTGGCTATTATATACATCACCTACAGTAAATGAGATTGCGGTCTTGCCGTCATTGCTCCTCGTCCAACGGAAATTATCAAGAGTCGGGTCGAGTACCGCCGGTAAGATGTCGTTCAACTCGCCCTGTTCAAAGAGACGGGAGTTGTCATAGTTATTACCATCCCACCACACATTCAAACGCAGACCGAGGCCTTTGTCCTTGTTGTTGTGGATATAGTTAAACACCGTCTGGCTATATACGATATTGAAATAGGCGTACTGGTCGTCGCCATCATTCACTTGCCGCTTCTGCAAGAAATAGGCGGTACAGTCGTTAAAGGGCTCCACACGGTCGAAATGGCACTCATACTCGAAGGTCTTTTTCCATCTCTTGTAATTGTCTGCGTCCTTCATGTGAATGGTTACCAAGGGCATATCATTCTGTCCGTTGGCGGTCAGATAGACCGTCACCGCTCCGGCAAGGTAGTTGTCACCGGTAGGCAGATTGAACTCGTTCCACGCACGGAAACTGAAAGCAATGATACCTTGTGCTCGCTGAAAGCCAACCATACCATCTCCGTACGTGTTATCATACGCGCCGGCGTTATAAAACTCAAAGGCATGGTCAAACCGGAAGTTGTCGCCCCACTTACAATACTTGTCGTTCGGTGTCCAGCCGTTGCCGGCATACAGGGTTCCCACTGCACATACCAGTGCAAGGAGAAGAGAGAAGATCTTTTTCATTGTATAGCGATTTTAGTGATTTACTTTTGTCAGTTTCAGGTTGGTAGCGACTACGTACTCGCCCGCAATGAGCCGAGCCGTAGCAGTGCCGGTGTAGATATTCTCACCGCTTTCGAGGCTGAAGGAGTACGTTGTGGCAGTTGCTTCGGGGAAGAGTGCCACATAGACCTCCTTCGGGTTGTCTTCAGGGAAGATAGTGAGCGCATAGCCGCCTGCCGCTTTACTTTGATTGACCGGAGTCACTGCTACCGTGCAGGGTGTGCCCTGCGTCACAGTTACGGTCGCTGTCTCCGGGTAGGTTTTGGCATACGTGCCGTCGCTGTAACTGATACTAAGCGATGAAACAGGGAGCGGAGTGGCGGGATGAGCCTCATCCACAAAAGAGAACTTGCAGACCGTCAGCAGGTTCTGCATCTTCGACAACTCGGCATTAGCCGTTGTCTCGGTGACCTCTGTTACCGTAGCGAAACCATAGCTATGGTGACAACTGTTGGCTATAGTCGCCAACGAACCGTCCTGCGGGGTAAGAGAAATAGTGTATCTTGCGGTCAGTGGATTCGTACCGGTGATTTCAAAAGCAGGTGCAGTTGTCTTCGGATAGACAAGCACCAATTGGTCACCCTCGTCGCACCATACTTTGTCGTTGCTTGCGAACGAAGCAATGCGCGCCGCCCTGTCCGCTAACAACACGCCTTCGAGGGAAACAGGGTCTGTGGATCCGGAGGGTGTATAGGTTTCGCGACTCATATTGCGGAAGGATATCTGGTCTCCTTTGCTCCAGAGAGCATTGAGTGTCTCTCCCTCATCGGTGATAGTGGCTTGCGGAAGACGTCTTTCGACTTTCGACTTTTGACTTTCGACTTCCGTCACTATCAGTGTGCGCGGTTTGAGTTCCGCCTGCTGTTTGGGCTGGTCGGGATTGTTGGAAGAACACGCCGTTCCCAAGAACAGCAAGGACGAGCAAATTATGCCTGCCAACCAGACCGGCATTTGTGTAAATCCGCCGCTTGATTTTCCATAACCGGAGATTTCTGCCCTAATACCTCCGCTGGCGCAGAGGATCTGCTGCGGTGTGGTTGCCACGGTCTCTATGCGTGGCTGAATGTAAATTTTCTTCATTATGTGGTTTATGTATAGTAATCAAAAATTAACAATTATATACGCGCATGCGGCACCCGCTAATTGCGGGCACCGCCTGTGATAGCGTTGAGTAAGTGTCTGTGGGTTGCTTATCGCATGACTGCGGGGGCGAGGTGTGCGAATACCCACCCCGTATGGTTGTAGTAGGAGTTATTCGTTGGCTACGAGCGCCGTATGTGCAGTGCGTAAACATATGAATCCTAATTTAGGCAATATGTAAAAAACTTTGCAAAAGTACTGCTTTTTTGTGATATATGCAAAAAAAAAGTGCAGTTTGTAGCAAGAACTGCACTTTTTTAGTCGAAAGTCAAAAGTCCGGACGAAGTCCTAAAGTCGGAAGCATAGAGAGCCGCACAGGGGACGGAGGGAGCGGCGAATCATATTCGCCCGTAAAAGAAGAAAGAAGGGTGTCCAGATTAGATCCGGACGGAATGGACGAAGAGAGTAGCGATTAAGTCACAGTCATGTCATAGTGGAGTCAGGTATGAGAACCTATCAGGAACCTATCTGAAACCTATCAGAAACCTATGCCAGCGGGAAGGGAGCGGGAGGAAGGTAGTACCATTGGCATAAGCTGAAACAGTTATGCAAAAGAAGAGGAAAATATAGAAGTATTTACGTAACATATTAGTACCCTTCGGGATTATTCTTCTGCCAGTTCCACGCGTCACGGCACATGTCGTCAAGTCCAAATTGTGCTTTCCAACCGAGTTCGCGTTCGGCCTTATCGGGATTGCAATAGCAGGTGGCAATATCTCCCGCGCGACGCGGCATGATAACATACGGAATATCGACTTTACTGACGCGGATGAAAGCCTTGACCACGTCCAAGACGGAATAGCCTTGTCCTGTACCGATATTGTATATGGTAAGTCCTTGCTTGCGCGTAATTGCCTGCAACGCAGCCACATGCGCAGATGCGAGATCCATAACATGAATATAGTCGCGTACGCCCGTTCCATCGTGTGTCGGATAATCGTTACCGAAGACACCGAGTCTTTCGCGCTTTCCGATAGCCACTTGGGTAATATATGGCATGAGGTTATTAGGAATGCCGTTGGGATTTTCGCCGATTTTACCGGACGGATGAGCACCGATTGGGTTGAAATAACGTAGAAGAACGATGTTCCAGTCCGGGTCTGCTTTCTGGAGGTCCATCATCACTTGCTCCAACATGGATTTCGTTTGTCCATAAGGATTGGTACACTGTCCTTTCGGGCACTCTTCGGTAATTGGAATGATGGCCGGATCGCCATAGACCGTTGCAGAAGAGGAGAAGATAATGTTCTTGCAGTTGTGACGGCGCATGACATCAAGAAGGACGAATGTTCCGTTAAGGTTATTCTCGTAATACTCGAGCGGTTTTTCTACGGATTCACCGACAGCTTTGAGTCCTGCAAAATGGATGCAAGCATCGAAACGATTGTTTGCAAAGACGGCTTCGAGAGCCTGTCGGTCACGGATATCTGCTTCAACAAAAGGTATTTCGGGAATGCCAATTATCTCAGCCACGCGACGCAAGGCCTCGGGATTGGCATTGTAGAGATTATCCACCACGAGAGCCGTGTGTCCGGCTTTGTATAATTCAATCAAAGTGTGTGAGCCGATAAATCCAGCTCCGCCTGTTACGAGAATGTTCATGTGGTTAGAATAAAGGTGATGGGTATATTCCGTTTTTGACGAGTTGTGCAAATTTGGCAACTACTTGTGGTCTATCCGTTGCGTATGTGACACCGAACCATTTGCTCGGAGTGTCCAGTACGCGGCAGGTAGCTTTGCCTGACTGAATGAGATAATCCACCATGGATGGAATATAGAACTCAGACTTCAGTTCGTTTCCATGCTCGCGGAGGAAGTTCACAAAGAAAGCTTCGGAGTATTGGAAATAGTCAGGTGTGAATGCCCACATATTCATTGAAACGGGTGTATTGTCAGCCAAGGCCGTTTTTTCTTCCCCCTCGAAGAAGCGAATTACTCCATCTTCCTCGCGCAGAATCTTTGTGCGTTCAGTAATCTTAGTGAGGAAGCCTTGTTCGTTGGTTTCACATACTCCTCGTGCGACCGACCCGGATTCGGATAGTGTGTTGGCAACGCGGTATCCGATCATGGCATATTGGCCTTTAGTACCTTCGATAGAACGGAGATAATCGGCTAAGATTTTGAAGCTCTCCTGGCCATAGTAATCATCAGCATTGATGACAGCAAAGGGTTCGTTAATAACGTCTTTGCCCATGAGCACAGCGTGGTTGGTTCCCCAAGGTTTCTCGCGTCCTTCCGGAACAGTAAACCCTGCGGGCAGATTATCCAAGTCTTGGAAAACGAGTTCAACGGGAATGCGGTTCTCGTATTTAGAGACGATTTTCTCACGGAAATCTTGTTCAAAAACACGTCTGATGACGAAGACTACTTTGCCGAATCCTGCCTTAATGGCATCATAGATGGAATAGTCCATAATAGTCTCGCCATTAGGTCCGAGACCGTCCAGTTGCTTGAGTCCTCCGTAGCGGCTTCCCATACCAGCCGCAAGTACAAATAATGTTGGTTGCATATCTTTAGATGTTAATAAGGTCGCCATTAAGGAAACTTTCGTAAGCTGTCATGTCAATCAATCCATGCCCGCTCAAACAGAAGAGCAGAACTTTTTCTTCCCCTGTTTCTTTGCATTTTTGCGCCTCACGAATCGTAGCAGCAATTGCATGACAACTTTCGGGCGCCGGAATAATTCCTTCAGTACGAGCAAAGAGTAAGCCAGCATCGAATGACTCGAGTTGCGGAATATCCACACCGCGCATATACCCATCCTTGAGCAACTGACTCACGATCACTCCTGCGCCATGGTAACGCAACCCACCTGCATGGATATTGGCGGGTTTGAAGTCATGACCTAAGGTGTACATCGGCAATAAGGGTGTATAACCTGCTGCATCACCAAAATCATATTCAAACTTACCCTTTGTCAATTTTGGACAAGAGGAAGGTTCAGCCGCGATGAAATCGATGTTTTTTGCATGTTGCCCTTTAAGTTGATGGCGCATAAACGGGAAAGCTAAACCAGCAAAATTACTACCTCCTCCGAAACAGGCGATAACGGCATCAGGATACTCGCCGGCCATTTCCATCTGTTTCTCAGCCTCCAAACCAATAACCGTCTGGTGCAAAGCGACGTGGCTCATAACAGAACCCAAAGTGTACTTACAATTAGGAGTCGTAGTTGCCAACTCCACTGCCTCAGAGATAGCCGTTCCAAGTGAACCAGGGTGATTAGGATCAGCCGTTATGATATCTTTACCTGCACGAGTTGACATGGATGGCGAACCGGTTACGGTTGCACCGAAAGTACGCATAATACTGCTTCTATATGGTTTTTGCTGCATTGATATTTTCACCTGATATACGGCACATTCCAAACCAAAAGTCTTTGCCGCATAACTCAACGCAGCTCCCCATTGACCGGCACCTGTTTCCGTTGTGACATTAGTCACTCCTTCTTGTTTGCAGTAATAACACTGCGGAATAGCGGAATTTAACTTATGGGAACCAAGTGGATTTACACTCTCGTTCTTAAAATATATATGAGCGGGAGTTCCGAGCGCCTCTTCCAATGCATAAGCACGAACCAAAGGAGTCGAACGATAATAGCGATAACGCCGCTGAACCTCTTCAGGAATATCAATCCATGCATGCTGGGTATCTAACTCCTGTTTAGCACATTCTAAGGCAAAGATATGAGCTAATTCTTCCGATTTCACCGGTTGTTTCGTCTTTGGATTCAACAAGGGCTGAGGCTTGTTAATCATCTCCGCCTGAATATTGTACCACTGACGCGGAAGTTCACTCTCATCCAATAAAAAACGTTTCTGTTTCATGATAGATACAAACTGATTTAGTGTGCAAAATTACAACAATATTTTGATATGCGCAAGAAATTTTGAAATATATTTGCGAGTTTGCTTATTTTGTTGTACCTTTGCAGTCGGAATGTGGAAAAAAATCGCCATATGGATTGGATGGGTTCTGTCCTGTGCTGCCTTGGGATACTTGGTTTATCGCTTGGCAGTTTACGATAACTATGCTGCATTTTGGCAATCTTTTAGTGAAGCTGGCTTAACCGGCTATTTGGCTTTATGTACAGCTATAGCGTTATTGCCAGCACAACTTATGATTGAGTCACGCAAGTGGCAAACCATGCTTATCGGTTTGATTCCAGTACGATTCCGCGATGCATTTTGGCAAGTGATCTACGGCAATGTGGCAGCGTTTGTAACGCCTTATCGTTTAGGAGAGTATCCCGGCCGCATAATTGAACTTGGTGCAGAAGATATTTCTTCGGTGAAATCGAGAATTTTTGATGGAAATTATTGGAAGGATTGGCGTAAATGGTTACGGGTTTTGCTACTTCACTTAGCACGTTATGCGGTATGGATGATTCAGCTTTGGGCTGTGCTCACTTTTTGCGGCATTCTATTAAGTCCAGAAGAGGCGATTATGGCAATTATTCCTTATTACTTCCTTATCACCTTTATGCCATCCGTTCCTGCAGCAGAAGTAGCTTTCAAAGGCGGTTGGGCAGTACTTATTTTTTCTCATTTCACGGACAATATTCCAGCAATTGCTGTAGCAGTAACGATTGTATGGATGATTAATACCGTCATTCCCGTAGTTATTGGAATTGTTTTTCGCAGCAAAAAATGATAAATTAGCATCATTTATTATTTTTTATGTACCAAAATTTGGTAATTTCATTTTTTTGTAGTATCTTTGCAGCCGGTTTTGTGAATCTGGCTAACTATTTAAAATAACTCTATATGAATTTAACCTTTCAAATCAATTACCGGACACCATATGGTCAGTCCATTTGCATTATCGAGACAGAGCACTCTGTATTAGGTTGGACGGAAGCTAATCCGCTGGTATTAACATGTCAAGGTCAAGATTTTTGGACCACGACATTGCAAATATCCGATTTTCCCGGTTCCATCTCCTACAAGTATGCTATTCGTTTACCGGAAGGCGGTTACATTTACGAAGCAGGTATGCCTCGCACATTAGCATTACGCAATGCCGACAAACGTGTAGTTGTACGGGATTTCTGGAAAGCACCAGATTATGAGAAAGCCTTCTATAGCACAGCCTTCCTTAAATCCTTGTTTGCAAGGAAGAACCCGGCTAAACCTAAAGTACCTAAGGGCAATATACGTTTCACCATGGATCTGCCACAAATACTGCCGACACAAGGTGTGGGCATTATAGGTAATGTCCCGGAATTAGGTAATTGGTCTGCGTCCAATATGCTTCAAATGTCAGATGCAGACTTCCCAATCTGGCGTGCAGATGCCGATATTGATCCAGACCAAATTGTTGAATACAAGTATGTTATCTACGACCTGCATTCGGGCAATGTAGTAGATATTGAATGGGGAGAAAACCGTCATATTTGGGGTATTGAGAAAGGTATTAAGATAGAGCAGAACGACCGTTCCTTCCGCCGTACGCAACCACGTTTCAAAGGTGCAGGTGTGGCAATTCCTGTCTTCTCACTCCGTACAGAAGATGGTTTTGGTATCGGTGAGTTCCTTGATCTGAAGAAGATGGCAGACTGGGCAGCTGCGACAGGGCAAAAGATGATTCAGACATTGCCAATTAATGACACCACACTTACACATAGTAATCTGGATTCCTATCCATACAACGCTGTTTCGGTGTTTGCCCTACACCCTATATATATAAATATACCGCGCATGGGTAAGTTGACACCGGCCCAATTGAAAAAATACGAAGCAACCAAGGCCGAGTTTAATGCTAAAAACATTGCAGACTATCAATGCGTTTACGATGAGAAAATGAAATACTTCAAGGCAATCTATAAAGCCGAGAAGGAAGCACTATTCTCCTCAAAAGAGTATAAAGATTTCTTTGCAAAGAACCGAGAGTGGCTGGAGCCATATGCAGAATTCCTGCATAAACGCGACAAACAACCGGCCGATTTCTATTACTTCTTGCAATTCCACGCAGACTTGCAATTGAGCGAGGCAGTTGCTTATGCGCATTCGTTAGGTGTAGCTATGAAGGGCGACATACCAATCGGTATCTCTCCGGACTCTGTTGATGCTTATACAGACCCGCAGCTCTTCAATCTGAATGCTTCAGCAGGAGCTCCACCAGATGATTTTTCCATATCCGGTCAAAACTGGGGTTTCCCGACATATAACTGGGATGTGATGGCACAAGATAACTATAAGTGGTGGCGCCGTCGTTTTACGAAGATGCAGGACTACTTCGATGCTTATCGAATTGACCATATTTTGGGTTTCTTCCGTATATGGCAAATGCGCAAGACCGATGTATGGGGATTGTGCGGACACTTCTGCCCTGCAATGCCATACTCACTGCAAGATCTATGGGATCAAGGTGTTCAGTTGGACGAAGACCGCATGACCAAACCCTATATCCGCTCTAACTTCTTAGGCGACACGTTCGGTTTTGATACGGAGTATGCAAAAGAGCACTTTCTCAACACGCGTGACGGCTATATTTTCTGGTTCAAAGAAGAGTTTGATAATCAACGCAAAGTGGAGAACTACTTCAATGAGCAGTTATCCCGTCCACAATCTGAGCGTTATAACCAATTGAGCGATGATACTTTGAATAACCTCAAGAATGGTTTGCTCTATTTGCATTGTGAAGTACTCTTCGTACGCGATCAACAACATCCGGAACTGCTGCACCCTCGTATTTCAATCTACCAAGCGCATAGTTTCAACGAATTGTACGAAGATCAGAAACAAGTCATTATGCGCATTTACAATGACTATTTCTTCCGTCGTCATACACAATTCTGGCGTGAATCTGCAATGCGCAAACTTCCGACTTTAATCGGTTCCACCGGTATGTTATGCTGCGGCGAAGACCTTGGAATGGTTCCGGCTTGCGTTCCAGATGTAATGCATGAACTACAAATTCTGAGTCTGGAGATTCAACGCATGCCGAAAGACCCGACTATACCGTTTGCACATCCGGCCGATGCTCCGTATCTGAGTGTCTGCACGACTGGTACACACGACATGAATCCTCTCCGCGCTTGGTGGGAAGAAGACCGCGCCGTTACCCAACGTTTCTACAACGAGCAGATGGGCTGGTGGGGAGAAGCTCCACAAGAGATGTCACCGGAAATCGCCGAATTCATCGTCAATCAGCACATGTACTCACCCGCAATGTGGGTGATTCTGCCGTTGCAAGACTGGCTGGCTATTGACGGAAACGTGCGTCTGCCGAACCAGTTTGGCGAACGTATTAACGTTCCGGCTAATCCGCATCATTTCTGGAATTACCGCATGCATATTTCGCTAGAAGAATTAATGAAAAAGTCCGATTTCAACGAACATATCCGTCGCCTGACATCGGTAAGATAAGGGCTAAATACTAGTAAAAAAAATATGCGGGATATTAGTCTCGCATATTTTTTATGATAATCTCCCGCACCATATCCATTGTCTCTCTCGGATCTTCTCTATTGAATTGGTCAGGAGTAATAGGCTCACCTATATGCATATGAATAGGGTGTCGCGTAACGTATTTAGATTTCACACTCATCGCTTCATAGCAACCTGTGAGTGAAATAGGAATAATAGGCAGATTGAGTTCGAGAGCTATTTGGAAAGCGCCGCGTTTAAATCTTCCAACTTGTCCGTCGAGTGTTCGCGTTCCTTCCGGGAAAATCACTGTACAGATACCGTTTTTCAATGCTTTTTCAACTTCATCCAGACTTCTTTTAGCAGCCATCGGAGATGATCGATCCACAAACACATGTCCTGCAGCCTTACAAGCAGAACCGACGAATGGCACTTTACGCAACTCTGCCTTCATCAACCACTTAAAGATGACAGGCAACCAGCCATAAATAATCCACACATCAAGCATAGATTGGTGGTTAGCAACAAATATATACGATTGTCCGGGCTTGATATTTTCTTTTCCAGTGATGGTAACCGGCAAGAACAGAAGCCAGCCGAACGAACGCGACCACATCTTTTGCACCCAGTTAATAAACTTACAATTAGGCCAAGGAAATAAAATAATGGTAGTAATCGCTGTCAACATCGTAAGTATCCACAAAAGCGGAAAGGCGATGAGATATTGGTAGATAATGTAGAATACTTTCATAGTGTATAATATATATTAATTAGGTGTATATCTCAACATGAATCCACGATACATTGCGCAGATACGGCGTATCTCATCCCACGTCTCTTCCGGTAACTTTGTACCAATGATTTCCACCACACGTCCTGCCGCAATTGTTCCGATTTCACCGCATCTTCTAATATCAAATCCATCACTCAAAGCATGTAAGAATCCTCCTGCGTAAAGGTCCCCTGCTCCAGTAGAGTCTGTGCAAGAAGTTGTGATGGCTCCAATATGATAGACTTGCTCTCCTTGGCGCACATAACTACCGCGTTTACCGACCTTAACAATAGCGATATCACACTCATTCGCTATTTGCGCAACAGATTCTTCTGCAGCCAAACCCGTGTAGGCAAAGGATTCATCCTCATTAGCAAAGACGATATCTACATATTTTTGAATAAGTCCTTTGAGGAAATCGTGGTTTTCAGCAACGACGTTATAACTTGCCAAATCGAGCGAAACGGTACATCCAGCCTCTTTAGCCAATTGCATAGCCTTTTCTATTAACTTATGATCCTGCACCAAATATCCCTCAATATGGCAAATGTCATATCCAATAAATGCTTCGCGGTTAATATCTTCTGCCTTCATATCAGCCGCAGCGCCAAGATATGTAGCAAAAGTACGTTCTCCGTCCGGCGTAATAAGCACGATACAGCATCCAGACATTTTATCAGAACATGTCAATAACACAGGCTTCACGCCATTCTTAACCATGTCCTCACGGTAGAAATCTCCCACTTCATCATTACCGACCTTACCTATAAAAGCAGCATTGCCACCCAATTGAGTAATAGTGGTAACAGTATTGCTGGCACTACCACCAGCTACGAGTTTTTTTCGGAAGCTTGCAAATCGGAACTGAATTTGTTCCGTTTGCTCCATCGAAATCAAATTCATACTGCCTTTTGGAAGTCCTAATTCCCTCAAGTCATCTTCGGACACTTGAATCAACATATCCGTCAATGCATTGCCCAAACCTAATACCTTTTTCATAAAAAATTGCCAATTTCAGGTATAAAAATCAAAAATTTGTGCAAAGATAGTAATTTTTTTTGAAATAAATTTGGTGGATTAAAAAAAAAGCAGTACTTTTGCAGCCGCAAATGAGAAATGCTTCTCAGAAGTTGCAAAAAAATATTGCTTCCTTAGCTCAGTCGGTTAGAGCATCTGACTGTTAATCAGGGGGTCCTAGGTTCAAGTCCTAGAGGGAGCGCAAGAGTGACGACTAAAAATGGTCGTCATTTTTTTTTGAAAAAAATTTATTTTCTTTTTGGTATATCAAAAAAATGTTGTAACTTTGCACAATTTTACACATTTAGTGTAAATTTGCGCTAAAAAACACCGAAATTTGACAAAAAATACAAAAATATGGGACTTTTTTCATTAACACAAGAAATTGCCATCGATTTAGGAACCGCGAACACTATTATCATTTGCGATGATCAAGTTGTAGTGGATGAGCCTTCGGTTGTTGCAATCAGCATGGCAGACAACAAGATGGTAGCTGTGGGTCGCAAGGCCCAGCAAATGATTGGTAAAGGTGGAACGATGATTCGCACAGTTAGACCTCTTAAGGATGGTGTCATTGCGGACTTCTATGCATGCGAGATGATGATTCGCGGTATGATTAAGATGATACCGAAGCAGTCACGTCTGTTTTCGCCAAGTATTAAAATGGTTATCTGCATTCCGTCAGGTTCGACTGAAGTGGAGATTCGTGCCGTTCGTGATAGTTCGGAACATGCCGGAGGTCGCGATGTGTATATGATCTACGAGCCAATGGCCGCAGCAATCGGAATGGGTATTGATGTAGAGAGCCCGGAAGGATGCATGGTGGTAGATATCGGTGGTGGAACAACCGAAATTGCCGTCATCTCTCTCGGTGGAATCGTATCAAATAAGTCCATCAAGATAGCCGGCGATGACCTGAATATGGATATTATTGAGTACATGGGTCGTATGCACAACCTGAAGATTGACGAGCCAACAGCAGAGCGCATTAAGATACAAGTAGGTTCGGCTTTGCCAGAACTGGAAGATGCACCAGAAGACTACATGGTTATTGGCCCGAACAAGGTGACAGCCCTTCCAATGCAAGTGCCTGTAAGTTATCAAGAAATTGCTCATTGTCTAGAAAAAAGTATCGCTAAGATTGAAGGTGCCATTCTTCAGGCTTTAGAGTCAACTCCTCCTGAGCTCTATGCTGATATCGTCAATCGCGGTATTTATTTGGCAGGCGGTGGTGCACTTTTACATGGTTTGGCAAAACGTTTAACGGACAAAATTACCATTCCTTTCCACGTTGCAGAAGATCCACTCCGCGCTGTAGCCCGCGGAACCGGTGTAGCCCTTAAGAACGTCAATAATTTTGGATTCCTGATTAGATAATGCAGAGCTTGCTTAAATTTATACAAAAATACAGCAACTTCCTGGTTTTCATAAACTTGGAAGTTGTTGCGTTTTTGCTTTTGGCAAGTTATAACGAATATCCGAAGAGTAGTTTTTTTTCGACTGCGAATCAAATTGTGGCATTCAATTACCAAGTTGGCAATACCATTTCCTCCTACTTCCAATTAAAATCTGCCAACGAGGCCTTAGAAAATGAGAATGTAGCGTTACGTAATCAGATTAGCGTTCTGCAAAACCAATTAGAAAAATCGGCAGAACAGAGTGACTATACTTACTCGCATTTAGACTACACCTATATTCCCGCTAAAGTCATTCAATTAACGACCAATAAACACAATAACTATCTGACTATCAATAAGGGACGTCGTGATAGTGTATATCAAGGAATGGGTATTCGGAACGCAGAAGGTGTAGTTGGTATTGTTTCCACAGTGGGAGAAAAATTCTCGTTGGTCATTCCTGTTATCAACACCAATAGCCATATCAGTTGTAAGTTTACAAAAAATGGTTACTACGGCACCATTGAATGGGATGGAGTAAACTGCAAGTATGCACAATTGGTAGACGTAGCCTCTCATATAAGTGTGGAGCCTGGTGATACAATTGTTACGAGTGGATTATCACCCGTGTTTCCGGCTGAAATTCCTATTGCTATTGTAGAAAGCGCTGTATTGAAAGAAGGAGCATCCTATTACACAATACAAGTGCGGTTAAATACAGATTTCCGCAAAATAGAATATGTGCAACTCATTAATAATCACAGGTTTAACGAATTGAAGGAGCTAACAGATGAGACAGATTAACGTGATTATACAATGGTTTGTGTTTATCGCCCTGCAAATTTTGTTATTCAACAACTTACAATTTTGGGGGCTATGTCAACCGCAAGTATACTTGCTGTGTCTACTCATGTTTCCTATCACACTTCCTCGTTGGGCAGATATGCTTATTGGTTTGGCATTGGGTTTATTTATGGATATACTTTGCAATTCGATAGGTGTGCATATGGCGGCCTGTATTTTTATCATGTTTATCCGCCAACCGCTGTTAGCATATTTCGTACAAGATCACGAGCGATTAACAGGAGAAATCAGTACTCAAACCATCAGTTTTGATGCCTTTCTTAAATACACGCTTATCCTAGTTTTTCTTCACCAGATTTGCATTAGTTTGTTGAGCGCATGGACCTTTCACCACTTTGGTATGACCCTGTTGCAAATCATCATAAGTGCAACTATTGCCGAAGGATTAATTCTTGGATATAACCTTATTCGTGCACGATAAATGATTAATGATAAGTACTATAATAGGCGGTATGTTATCAGCGGTATAGCCGTTGTTATAGTGCTTGTATACATAATCAAACTCTTCATTGTGCAGATTATTGACCAATCCACCAAAGAACAGGCCGACAATAATGCACTTGTTCGGCAAACAATTTACCCATCACGTGGACTTATCTACGATCGGAATGGCGAATTATTAGTATTCAACCAACCTATCTACGATATAACATTAGTTCTTCGTGAAATGGGTAAGGATTTCGACACTTTGGCCTTTTGTGACATCTTAGATATCAATCAAGAAGACTTTAATAACCGCATTAAAGAAATTAGTAATAAGCGTAAAAATCGAGGTTTCTCCCGTTATACGCCACAAGTTTTCATGTCGCAACTCACAAAGGCTGATGTGGCACCGCTTCAAGAATCATTATACCGTTTCCCGGGTGTAGCCTTACGTAAACGAACTCTTAGAGACTACACATATAAAGCAGCTGCACAAGCACTTGGCAGTGTAGGAGAAGTGAATCAGAAAGACTTAGACCGAGACAAATATTATGTTCTCGGAGACTACTCCGGACGCGATGGAATCGAAAAAACTTATGAATCTATACTAAGAGGTATTAAGGGAGAAGAAATACTGATGCGTGATTCTCGCGGAAGACTTCAAGGACATTACAAAGACGGAAAATTTGATACTCCGGCACAAGCAGGAACAGACCTCACGCTTACCATCGATATCCAACTACAATTATTGGCAGAGCAATTACTTACAGGAAAAATTGGTAGTGTAGTAGCTATTGAACCTTCAACAGGAGAAATACTTGCAATGGCCTCCAGTCCTACATGGAACCCACAATTATTAGTAGGAAAGGTGAGGTCCGCAAACTATAATATGCTACTACAGGACAATACGAAGCCACTTCTTAACCGCGCAACACAAGCTACATATTCTCCCGGTTCTACATTCAAAGTGCTGCAATCATTGGTTTGCTTGCAAGAAGGAGGAATAACTCCAAACACCAAGTATTCATGCAATGGTCCACGTTCTACGCCTATCAAATGCACCCATAATCATGGTAGCCCGGTATCATTGGAAGAAGCTATTGAACAAAGTTGTAACCCCTATTTCTGGTGTGCATTTCGCGATATGCTCCAGAAAGACGGATATGGCGATAAAAACGAGATATTCCGAAAACGATATCAACTATGGCGGGACGATATCTTGCAATTTGGTCTTGGGCAACGTTTCAACGAATCCGATATTGCTGAACAATCCAGTGGAAGTATTCCCACTATTGCATACTATGACCGATATTATGGTAAAACAGGATGGAAAGCTATAACAATCCGTTCACTCAGCATTGGACAAGGAGAAGTACTTGTCACTCCTCTACAATTAGCCAATGAAGCAGCCATAATAGCCAATAGCGGATACTACATCACTCCTCACCTTAATAAAGATTTTCCGGTGGAATCGAACAAAAATACGACTTCCATTAATCCTAAATACTTCCCAATAGTACAAGATGGTATGAATCGCGTGATGACCCATGGTACAGGAAGATGGTACCAAATTGATTCGATACAATCATGCGGCAAAACAGGAACTGTCCAGAATCCACACGGAAAAGATCATGCTATCTTTATTGGATTTGCTCCGAAAGAAAATCCCCAAATAGCCATAGCTGTAGTGGTAGAGAATGCTGGATTTGGTGCAACTTGGGCTGCACCAGTTGCTAGTCTTATCATGGAACAATATTTAACTGATACAATTAAACGGACCTGGCTGCGAGACCGCATCGCCAACTCCATATTAAACGAGGATGTCAAGGAATGGTAGCATATTAAAGAATTTGGATTGGACCACAATTCTAATCTTCTTAGGGCTGACATTTTTTGGTTGGCTCAACATCTATGGTGCCAGTTATAACTTTGAACAAAGTAGTATTTTTGACTTTTTTAACCGAGCAGGTAAACAGTTCGTTTGGATAATCAGCGCACTCTTTTTAGGTGGCATCATCTTGTTAATTGACGCAAAAACATACGATTTATTCGCCTACATACTATATGCCATCATGATTGTTGTGCTACTCATCACGCCATTATTAGCACACAATGTAAAAGGTTCCTATTCGTGGATAACCATAGGACCTATTAGTTTGCAACCTGCTGAGTTTGCTAAATGCATTACAGCATTAGCTTTAGCCAAATACATGGGAAGATACGAATATCATTATCGAGGCTGGAAAGACCTATATATTCCTATGGCTATCATTGGCTTACCTATGGCAATAATCATGTTGCTACAACGGGAAACAGGAACAGCACTTGTGTTTGCTGCATTCTTATTGGTTTTCTACCGACAAGGAATGAGTGGATTAGTGCTCTGGGGAGGGATACTTGCTGCTATCATATTCGTTATAGTTGTTCGTTTTTCCATCTGGCCAGCAATAATCTTGCTCACCATTTGTTTCGGCTTACTTGCTTGGCGTACATGGAAAATAAAACGCTACTACAAATGGCTAGTTTTGCTCGCTTTCATCGTATATATAGGTTTCTCTGCCGCATGCGATGTAGTATTTACTAAGGTACTGCAACCTCACCAACGCGTACGTATAGAAGTGCTGCTCGGCATGAAAGATGATCCGTCAGGAGCAGGTTATAATGTAGCTCAATCTATGATTGCTATCGGTTCAGGACGTTTCTTTGGCAAAGGATACTTACAGGGAACACAAACAAAACTCCATTTTGTCCCAGAACAAGATACGGACTTTATTTTCTGCACCGTAGGTGAAGAATGGGGATTTGTCGGATCAGCAGGAGTACTAATCCTTTACCTTATTTTTATTCTTCGACTTATCGCAATAGCGGAGCGACAACGCGATAACTTTAGCCAAATATATTGTTACTCCGTAGCAAGCATATTTATGACACATTTGATTATCAACGTAGGAATGGTATTAGGACTGCTGCCCGTTATCGGTATTCCATTACCCTTCTTCAGTTACGGTGGAAGTTCCATGATTGGATTCTCACTACTACTGTTTATTTTACTAAAATTAGATGCTACACGAGTGGAAAAACTACATTAATGGAAACACTACCTAAACATATTGAAATTGGCCAAAAGGGAGAACAGTTATCTGTAGAATTACTTGAGAAAAAAGGATACAAAATTCTTCATCGAAACTGGAAAATGGGACATCTGGAAATGGATATTATTGCCGCCAACAAAACGCAAATCGCATTTGTTGAAGTCAAAACCAGAACTTCTACCTTTCGCGGCCAACCTGAAGAAGCGGTAGATTCACTCAAAAGAAAAAGAATGATTGCCGCAGCAAATGCCTACATAAAATATTACCAAGAGGAACGAAAACCAAGATTTGATATTATAGGAATATTAATCAATAAACACGGTGAAATCGAACAAATCACACATCTTGAGAATGCCTTTGTTCCAATGTTAAAAACTATCCACGAAAGTAGTTACACAGGCTCATGGAGATGGCATCACCGCGGAAAAGTTATCAAACATTAGAATGATTTATGGATTTTAAATACGATGTCATAGTTGTTGGAGCCGGACATGCGGGCTGTGAAGCAGCCTCCGCTGCAGCACGTCTCGGAAGCAAAACACTACTCATTACCATGGATATGAATACCATAGGACAAATGAGTTGCAATCCGGCCGTTGGAGGTATAGCTAAAGGTCAGATAGTCAGGGAGATAGATGCTTTAGGAGGACAAATGGCTCAAGTGACGGATCGCTCTGCCATCCAGTTTAGGATGCTTAATCGCTCTAAAGGTCCGGCTATGTGGAGTCCGCGTAGTCAAAGCGACCGAAAACAGTTTATCAAAGAGTGGATTAAAGCACTTACGACCACCGATAATCTATCCATTTGGCAAGATGTTGTGACTGAATTAGTCATCAAAAATAACTGTGTTTGTGGTGTCAAAACACGTCTCGGTATTGAAATGCAGGCGAAAGCCGTTATCCTGACCAATGGTACGTTCTTAAATGGACTGCTTCATTTCGGACGGGCACAAATACAAGGTGGTCGTATCGCAGAACCCGCCAGTTACGGACTCACGGAACAATTGGTCCAACTGGGCTTTAAATCAGACCGAATGAAAACCGGAACCCCGGCACGCATAGATAAAAGAAGCATCGATTTCACCGCA
This sequence comes from uncultured Bacteroidales bacterium, assembly GCA_902771935.1. Classification (GTDB taxonomy): domain Bacteria; phylum Bacteroidota; class Bacteroidia; order Bacteroidales; family Paludibacteraceae; genus Colicola. The sequence continues at coordinate 145,629 of CACXYM010000002.1, read as the reverse complement.
CTTATTGAACAACCTGGCGATGACGATTGGCATCAGTTCTCCTACCTTAATACAGTCCACCGTCAGCTCAAACAAATGAGTTGTTGGATAACATACACCAATCCTTCCACCCACGAAGAGTTACGCAAAGGATTGCCCGAATCGCCACTATACAACGGTCAGATTCATAGTATTGGACCGAGATATTGCCCAAGCATAGAAACCAAGATAATCACCTTTGCAGACAAAGACGCTCATCAACTCTTCTTAGAACCAGAAGGCGTCGATTCCAACGAGTATTATGTCAACGGCTTCTCGTCCAGCCTTCCGTGGCAAGTACAATTAAACGCCATGAAAACCGTACCTGGTTTGGAAAATGTAGTCATGTATCGTCCAGGCTATGCTATTGAATACGATTTCTTTGATCCGACCCAACTGCATCACACACTCGAAACAAAACGGATAAAAAATCTCTTCTTTGCCGGACAAATTAACGGAACAACAGGCTATGAAGAAGCTGCAGGACAAGGAATCATCGCAGGCATCAATGCACACCAAAACATCATTGGTGCAGCAGCCTTCACGCTCGCGCGAAACGAAAGTTATATAGGAGTGCTGATTGATGACTTAGTCAATAAAGGAGTGGACGAACCTTATCGAATGTTCACTTCACGTGCCGAATATCGCATTTTGTTACGCCAAGATAATGCTGATGAAAGACTAACTGAAAAAGCATATCGAATTGGTTCGGCCGATAGCACAAGATATCAACTCTTTGCATCCAAACAAGAACAGATACACCACTTACAACAGTTCTTACAAGACACGAAAGTTAGAGCCGAAGAGGTGAATAGTTGGTTAGCCTCGAAAAACATCAGTCCACTACAACATGGCTGTAAACTTCATGACTTGGTCATGCGGCCACAAATAACCATTGACTCTTTAGCAGAGGTTACGCCGACCTTACGCTGCTTATTGGACACGTTCGGAGACAGAAAATTCGAAATAATTGAGGCAGCAGAAATTAATATCAAATACGCTGGATATATTGAGCGCGAAAAAATTGCTGCTAATAAACTACAGCGGTTAGAGCAAATATACCTATCTGAAACTTTTGATTACGAAAGTGTACAATCACTATCCACAGAAGCACGACAGAAACTTACCCGCATACGCCCGAAGACAATAGGCGAAGCCAGCCGAATCCCAGGAGTAAGTCCGAACGACATAAGTGTACTCCTGGTTTTAATTGGGAGATAATTTGTTTACATAGTAAACAAAAAAATATTGTTCCACGTGGAACATAAGTATAAAAAGGGACACAAAAATCGTACGATTATGAATATAGAAGACGTAAAGAAACAGATTCGTAATGTGCCGGATTTTCCTATTCCGGGCATTCAGTTCAAGGACATCACAACCGCATTGGCAGATCCGGAGTGTCTACGTTGTATGCGTGATGAGATTGTTAAGCGTTTCAAGAATTGCGGTATTACTCAGGTAGTGGGTATTGAATCCCGTGGATTTATCTTGGCTCCGGCTGTAGCCATGGAGATTGGTGCAGGCTTTGTCCCTATCCGCAAGCCCAAAAAACTGCCGGCTGAGACCGTATCGGTAACCTATGCCAAGGAGTATGGAGAAGACACTATTGAGATTCACAAGGATGCGCTGGGTCCTGATGATGTGGTGCTTATTCATGATGATATTCTGGCTACGGGCGGATCAATGGAAGCAGCTATCAATCTGGTAAAGAAATTAGGTGTTAAGAAGATCTATGTGAATTGCGTCATTGAGTTGGTAGGTCTGAACGGCAGAGAATATATAGAAGGCAAGGCAGAGAATATAGATTGCCTATTACAGATAGAGGTGGATGAATGAGATGGATAATCATATTGCCCTTTTATTGAAGCGGATTCCGGAAAATCCCGGTGTATACCAGTACTTTGATAAGGACGGGCAGATTATCTATGTGGGTAAGGCTAAGAATCTGCATCGGCGGGTGAACAGTTATTTCCAGAAGGATCAGCAGACGTACAAAACCAAGCAGCTTGTTAAGCACATAGCGGATATAAAGTATATTGTGGTGGATTCGGAACAGGATGCATTTTTGTTGGAGAATAATCTGATTAAGCAGCATCAGCCGCATTATAATATTCTGCTCAAGGATGGCAAATCGTATCCAAGTATCTGTATCACGAAAGAAACTTATCCGCGTATCTTCAAGACAAGAACGATTGATAAGCGAAGCGGGGAGTATTTTGGACCATACAGTTACGGGAATACGGTGGATTTATGCTTGGAGTTGATACATAAGTTGTATCCGATACGTACGTGTAATATGGCATTGACGAAAGAGTCTGTGGAGAAACATAAGCATAAAGTATGTCTGAAGTATCATTTAGGCACGTGCTGCGGAATATGTGAGGATAAAGTGTCTAAAGAGGATTATGATTGTTGGATAAGTGCGGCAAAAAAGATTATTCAGGGTAATGCGCAAGAGATAGAGAAGGACTTGAAACAGGAGATGATTCATTTATCGGAGCAGATGAAGTATGAAGAAGCTGCACTTGTGAAAGAGAAGAGCGAATTGCTGGAACGCTTCCGGAGTAAGACAGTTATCACCAATACAAATGCAGGTGAAATCGATGTATTTGGCTATACTGAAGATGGAGAAAAAGTGTTCATATCCATTCTGCACCTGAATAACGGAAGTATTGTTCAAGGACAAACGGTTGAGTACCGTAAACAAATGGACGAACCTAAAGAGGAAATGTTAGCATTCGGTATGAAGGAACTACGTGAGCAATTGGAAAGCAAAACAAATGAGGTAATAGTTCCTTTTATTCCCGATGTAATCGACGAAAATTTACATATTCATATTGCTACTACAGGTGACAAAAAGAAGCTCCTTGATTTAGCAAACCACAATGTAGAGCAGTATAAACAGGATCGAATCAAACAAAACGACAAATTGAATCCCGAACAACGGGCAACGCGAATTTTAGGACAATTGCAATCTCTCCTTCAACTTCCAACTTTACCCGTATTCATCGATAGTTTTGATAACTCAAACATACAAGGAAGTAATCCGGTAGCCGGTTGCGTTGTCTTCAAGAAAGCAAAACCATGCAAATCGGAATACAAACATTTCCAAATAAAAACTGTCGTAGGAGCAGACGATTACGCCAGCATGCGTGAAGTTGTTCGCCGTCGATATCAACACCTAATTGATGAAAATCTGCCTTTACCTAATCTAATCATCGCAGATGGTGGAATCGGACAAATGCACGCCATACGCGAAGCTGTTGAAGACCAACTCGGTTTACAAATACCCATTGCCGGATTGAAGAAAGATAGTCATCATAGAACACAAACACTACTATATGGATTCCCACCTGCAGAAATTGATATGCCTATAACGAGCGAAGTGTTCCGCTTCATGACCCAAATACAAGACGAAGTGCATCGGTTCGCTATTTCATACCACAAAAAGAAAAGAAGTAAGGCACAGATTAAGAGCCAATTGGATGATATTCAGGGAGTTGGAGCGGTTACGAAGCAAAAACTATTACGACATTTCGGTTCGGTAAGTAAAATTAGAAGCGCTTCGTTGGAAGAATTGGCAGAAATAGCCGGAACTCGCACAGCATCAAGTATTTACGAATATTTTAGGTCACAAATAACGGTCTGAGAATTAAATATTTAGCACAACTATGACTAACTACACAATAAAAAAAGATGAAAAAAACCATATCAAATTGGTCAATGGCGACGGACAGGTGGTAAATCCTACAATGCTCTTGTCTCATCATCCAAACTCACATGTCTATGCATTCTATGCACCGATGGGTACCGGCAAGACAACTTTCATCAGCGAACTGTGTCACGCCATGGGAACGGATGACGTAACCAACAGTCCAACATTTGCCATCGTTAATGTGTATGAAACCAAACAAAGAAACGAAATATACCACTTCGATTGTTACCGACTCAAGGATATTCACGAAGCATTAGACTTCGGAGCTGAAGAATATCTCTATAGTGGAAACTATTGTTTTATCGAATGGCCAGAAATTATTGAACCTATATTGCCCAACGACACTGTTAATGTAACGATAAATGTTTTACCCAATGGTGACCGCCAATTAACTATTGATTAAATGCGACTCAAACTAACAGCCATATTACTTCTACTTGTGATTATGCCGCTTCGTGCCTATGAACCGGTAGAACATGAGAATATTCTCAAAGTTAAGTACGGTTTTGTTTCACAACTCGACCCTTACCTTAGTCCCCTATCCTACAACGGTCAGCAGATAGGTATCGGCAATGAGTGGTGGCAGTCTTTTAGGAAGGATTCGGCACATTGGGCGCATGTGGGACGGTTTGACATTAATGGACTGAGGTCATACAACACTGCTTACTCGAACATGATTTACGGTTTGGGTATTTATGCGGGTTGGGGTGCATACTATAAGTGGTCGTTTTTGGATGGTCGTTTGGCGGTACATCTCGGGCCATACTTAGAAGCTAATTTCATGGCACGCGAAATTGGCTCAAACGTCAATAAACCCTACTCGTTTGACTTTGGCATCGATGTGATGGCTATGACGGGCATCAGTTGGTCATTTTATGGAAAGAAGACGAGTTATCGTTTGCGGTATTTGCTGCGCACGAACCTGATAGGCGTGGATTATATGCCGGATTACTGGGAGTCGTATTATGAGATTACAGAAAGTGTTCGGGGTGATGCGCGTTGTTCAGGACCATGGAATCATAACATCATTCGCCATGAAATAACTCTAGACTTCCAATTCCCACACTCCACGTGGCGACTGGGAGCAGAGCATATCTTCCTCAATTATCGAACAAAAGAAATGCAATTCGACCAGCATCAAATTAATATCATCGTCGGTTGCTTATGGAAATATAAAATTCGTCCGAACGCGAAGTTATGAAGCACCTTATATATATATTAGCGGTTGTATTGTTGGTCACGTCGTGTAAGTCGAAGAACGAGGTGGAATACAGCACGGATCCCGTAGATAATGTAGAAGCATTGTGGCAAATTATAGATACCAAGTATTGCTACGTAGAACAAAAAGGTATTGATTGGAATGCTATCCACGATACCTATATCGCTAAAGCCAAGACTATCGGCTCAGATCCACTAGCCCTCTTCGATCTCTGCGCCCAGATGTTGGATACCTTGCACGATGGACATGTGAATCTCTATTCATCATTTGACAGGTCGTATAACACGGCTTGGTACGACTCCTACCCTGCCAACTTTGATGCCGAATTACAGAAACTTTACCTGAAAGACTATCGCATTGCCGGAGGACTATACTACTGCACCATTAAAAATGACAGCATCGGATATATCTATTACTCATCTTTTTCCAATGCTTTCTCAGGCGCCAACCTCTACTGGATATTCACGGCATTCAAGAACTGTCGAGGCATCATCATTGATGTTCGCAATAACGGAGGTGGCGATCTTACCAACGCATATAAACTGGCATCACCTTTCTTCAAAGAAAATAAAATTGTCGGTTACTGGCACCATAAAGATGGTCCCGGTCACAACGATTTTTCAGAATTAGAACCACTCTATTCCGACACTTCTCTCATTGCGCATAAGTGGTATCGGCCGGTCATCGTCTTGTCAAATCGCCGCAGTTATTCCGCAACTAATTTCTTCATCAATATGATGCGTTACGCAGGCAATCATGTAGCCATCGTAGGTGGAACAAGCGGAGGAGGAGGTGGTATGCCGATGAGTTACGAGATGCCATGCGGATGGACTGTCCGTTTTTCGAGCGTGCGCATGTATGACGCGGATAAAAAGGACATAGAGCAAGGAATCGAACCACATGTCAAAGTGACAATGACTAGCACTACTCAAGACGACATTATTGAGAAAGCAGTCGATCTAATCAACAACGCATACAAATAACGGCTATGATTGAAGTTAAGAACATACAAAAGTCTTTTGGAGATTTACACGTACTCAAAGGTATCAATCTCTATGTCAAAAAAGGGGAGATAGTAGCTATCATCGGTAAAAGCGGCGCAGGCAAAACAACGTTGCTGCAGATCATAGGCACACTCGACCAACCAGACCAAGGACAAGTCATTATCAATGGCATTGATGTCTTTGCACTCAAGGACAAAGAATTGGCGCGTTTCCGAAATCATCACATCGGATTTATCTTCCAGTTTCACCAACTTTTGCCGGAGTTCACAGCGTTGGAGAATGTTATGATTCCAGCAATGATTGCAGGTGAAAAAGATGCGCAGCAGCGTGCCGAGAAACTGCTTTCAGATTTGGGTCTGAGCGACCGCATGTCCCACAAACCCAACGAGTTATCCGGCGGAGAGAAACAGAGAGTAGCCGTTGCCAGAGCAATGATGATGGCGCCAGATGTCATCCTTGCTGACGAACCGAGCGGAAGTCTGGACGAGTCGAATAAGAAAGAATTGCACAAGCTGCTTCTCGAACTGCGCAACAAGTATAATCAGACCATCATCATCGTTACCCATGACAAAGAACTGGCCTCTATCTGCGACCGTGTCATCACAATGAAAGACGGACTTATAACCGAATAAAATGAAACAACTACTGCCCATATTATTTATCGCACTCAGCTTGACTGCTTGCACCAAATCGCGGACTTATTTTCCAAAAAATCTTGAGCCGCAGCCAGTTGAAATAGTACGTTTCGACAATGCGTTACTAAATATCAACGCACAAACTGCCCTGCAAGACATTCGACTCATAGCCAATGAATATCCCACATTCTTCCCTTTCTTTGTGGAAAATATCTTGGGAATATCCGCGAATGATACTGCATTTCTAGTGGAGCAACTGCCTCGTTTTCTGGAAGACACAATCTATGGTTTCAAACAAACCAACGAACGCGAGCGTATCCTCTTTGCTTCCACGCATGATCTTGAATTACAACTGAGCCAAGCCTTTGCCCGAGTGCACTATCTCTATCCTGAATTGCCCATTCCAACCATTTACTTCTTTATCTCCGGCTTCAATGCATCTATACTGTTTGTGGATGATGATATAGCCGTAGGAGCCGATATGTATCTCGGTTCTGATTATGAGTATTACAATCGCGTAGTACATGATTATCAGAAAGTTACGATGCGAAAAGAGTGTATTCCTGTCGATGTGGTTAGTGCCCATCTTTTCCGCTACCTACCTTATACTTCCACCAAATCGCGCCTTATTGACAATATGATTTATCGAGGCAAAATTATGTACCTGCTCGCACAGATTTTCTCAGATATCCCTGCCTATGAGGTAATGGGTTATACCAAGGAACAATGGAACTGGTGCATCAAACACGAGCGTGCCGTCTGGCATCTGATGATGGATAAAAAAGATCTTTTCAAAAACGAATCTCTCGTTCTCACTTCCTATCTCAACGAAGGCCCTTTCACCGGCGAGATATCACAAGACTCACCCGGCAGACTCGGCACATGGATTGGATGGAGAATTGCTGAGAGTTATATGAACCATCATCCCGAAATAACCATGCAACAACTCATCGCTGAACCAGATGCAGAACGTATATTACAAGAAAGTTTTTACCGTCCATGAATAAATCCGATTTCCAAATTCTCAACGAGCAAATATACAACCGCCAGTTAGTTTATCTCGACAATGCTGCCACAACGCAGAAACCGCAGGCAGTGTTGGACGCAATTATCGATGGCTATACCCATTGGAATGCTAATATCCACCGTGGCGTACACCATCTCAGCCAAGTGGCAACACAGCATCATGAGGCTGCGAGGCAGCGCGTGGCTGATTTCCTCGGCGCACAATCCGCGAACGAAATCATCTTCACTAAAGGCGCCACCGACAGTATCAACATGCTGGCATTCAGTTTTGGCGAAGCAAACATTCACGAAGGTGACGAAATAATAATTTCACAACTCGAGCATCATTCGAATATCGTTCCTTGGCAGATGTTATGTGAACGCAAAAAAGCTATCCTGAAGGTTATTTCTCTCAAGGATGACCTTACGCTGGATATGACTGCTTTCGAAACACTAATCTCACCTAAAACCAAACTTATCTCCGTTGCGCATGTAAGCAATGTCTTGGGTATCATCAATCCCGTTGAAGACATCATCCGCATCGCACACGCTCACAATATCCCAGTCTGCATCGATGGTGCACAATCGGCACCCCATATGCCAATCAACGTACAGCAACTTGATTGCGACTTCTTCGTTTGTTCCGCACACAAGATGTACGGTCCGACAGGATTAGGCATACTCTATGGTAAAGAGCAGTGGCTCAATAACTTACCTCCGGCAGAGGGTGGGGGAGAAATGATTGAACATGTCCGCTTCGAACATACTACGTATAACACACTGCCTTATAAGTTCGAAGCCGGAACACCTAACTTCATCGGCAGTCACGCATTTGCCGCAGCACTGGATTATATAAGCCAAATAGGCATGTCTGCCATCCATCAGACCGAAACTGAACTCACCGCTTATGCAGAGAAGCGACTAAACGAGATCCCTAATATCAGTATCTACGCGCAAGGACAACCAAAGACGGGAGTTATTAGTTTTAATATCGGCAATATTCATCCTTTCGATATCGGCACTATCCTTGACCATATGGGCATAGCTGTCCGCACAGGACATCATTGTGCCGAACCGCTGATTGATTATCTCAAAGTGCCAGGAACAATTCGTCTTTCACTCGCTCTATACAACGACAAAGCCGACATTGACGCATTTATCCCTGCCCTGCAAAGAGCGGTAGATATTCTTTCCTAATGCGACATCTGCTCGTTATAATAGGATTACTGCTGTCATGTGTCTCGTTTGCACAACTGACAGTTATGTCTTATAACGTCGAAAATTTCTTCTACCCCGAAAAAGATAGCCTTAATCCCGACTTCGAATATACACCTAACGGTAGCAGACGCTGGACATATACCCGATTTCATTATAAAGCAGAACAGATCGCACGCGTCATAGCAAATGCCGGCCATCCTTCCATTGTCTGCCTCAACGAAATAGAAGACGATAAATGCTTGCAGACTCTTTGTAGAAAGATGCCGCATTATCCTTATAAATTCATCCACTTTGATAGTCCAGACAAGCGAGGAATAGATGTCGCTATACTCTATGACTCAACCAAATTTCATCTTAATAATTTCAACATTTATCGCATTCCTATTCCGGAATCTCCTACTCGTGACATTCTCTACGCCCAATTTGATTCGCTACACATCCTTGCTTGCCACCTTCCTTCCCAACTTGGAGGCACTAAAGCTACACAATACAAACGCGATTCTGTCCTTTCAACCATCGCACATATTACGGACTCTATTCTTCGAATAGATACCCTTGCCAAAATAATAGTCTGTGGTGACATGAATATGGCCCCGGAGAATAATCTACCACCTTTACACAATAAGATGCTCAAAATGGCTAAAAAGGGCTTAGGAACACATAAATATAGAAACCAATGGACTTGCCTAGACCAATTCTATGTCTCGGATGCATTAAATGACTATTGCTCTGCAGAAATATTCTCTGCGGAATGGTTGCAGGAAGAAGACCGAAGATTTCTTGGTCTCAAACCTAAAAGAACTTTCAACGGATTCCGTTATTCACGTTCCGGCTTTTCCGACCATTTACCAATCCTCTTACATATATTATGACCCTTCAAGCAAAACCAATTATCATTTTCGACCTTGGCGGCGTGCTCATTAACTTGAATGTTCCACGCTGCATGCAGGCATTTTCTAACCTTATCGGCGAAGAAAACGTACGGAATATCTTAGGTATGAATAAAGACGGAGAAGGTATTGCAGCCGTTAGTATTGCATCCCGCCAACTCATGAAAGACTTCGAGCGCGGATTGGTAACAACTGACGATTTCGTAGCAGCCCTGCTTCAGTATGCACCTTCCGGAACTACATCGGACCAAATCCGCGAGGCATGGTTCGCTATGTTGGAAGACTTACCGCAAGAGCGCCTGGATTACTTGGCACAACTGCGCCAACAAGGTTATCGTCTCTACTTACTATCCAACGGCAACGACCTGCATTGGACTTATATCGATAAGCTCTATCACGTCAGCAGCTACTTCGAACAGGTTTTCCTCTCGCAAGTCATGCATTGTGCCAAACCCGAAGAAGAAATCTTCCGACGTGTCCAAGAAGCCGTCACAGAAGATTCTCCTCAAACAGCCGTTGAACAGCAGCCCATTTTCTTTATTGACGATCTCCCGCAAAACCGCCAAGCCGCAGAACACTTCGTGTCTTGGCGCACTTTCCCCGATATCCCCTCCCTGCAGCAATTCTTAAATCAGCAAGGGATAGGCTAGGGATAGGCTAGGAATAGACTACCCAAAATTTCACAAATTCACAAATTCACAAATTTGTGTCGGTTCAAAAAATAGCCATAATATAATAATATAATATTATATTATATTTATATTATGAGGAAGATCTGAAGACACATTTTTGTGTGAAAATGTGAAAATGTGAATTTTACCACTAATTTATTGCTCTTATATTTAAGTTATATCGATATTCCGATGCAATTAGCCTTCTAACATACTAACATCATAGTTATCACATACTAATCTCATACTAATAACATACTAACCACATACTAATCACATACTATTTTTAGGAATGGAGAGGGTAAAAAGTGTAGTTCCCCATAATTTGTTGCTATTTCAAGAGGGGTACAATTTGTACCCTACATGAGTTATTTGCTATTTTCCATAGAATACCAGTAAATAAAGGTGTTTGAGAGCAGCATGTATTTATTTTTCAAAAAGCTTGGTAAAGCCAGCAATAAAAAAGATACATGCTACTACGTAAGTATGTATATAGTAGGAAGATACGTTGTGACTTGTATAAAAAATATGGGAGAAATTTATACAAGGTAAACGATGTGGTCAAAAAAGGACCATGGTAGGAGTTGTCCGCAAAAATCGGACAACTGGAAAAAGATCATGTGTGCACTACTCAGAAGAATATGATATGAACACATTTTTTTGTGTGAAAGTGTAACGTTATTTCAACTCTAAACCAGTAATAGAATATATCTTCTCACCTCGTTTGATTAATAGTTGTCCGTCACGAAGAATTTTGTAAGTATCACACGAACTTTCAGTTACTAAACCATTTGTTTGTGTTGTAATAGGCATTTCCACTCCGTAATTAACTACAAGTAGATTCTGAGCCTGTGTACCTGTATAAAATGAAAAATAGTCGTTGTTAGTATTAAGGGATAAGTATCGCGTAATTTCGTTACTATCGATGAACCAATATTGAACCAAATCATTAGCGGTTTTACTATCTTGAAGCAATTGTCCTGATGTACTCATGTAAGCAGTATTGCCTTTAGTATACGAAACATACTCGTCACCATTCTTAAGTAACAGACCAGCTGTTGTTGTATCTATTTGCCAAATATACTTATCTTCCAAATCACTAGTTTTAATTTTATTTCTATCTGCAGTTCCAGAATTAACAGCTTCTAAATGCGGAGTATATTCCGTTCCTGCATTCACGCTGGTAAGATAAAACCAATTACTCGTCGCTTTTTTTTGTGCAAGTATTACGTATTTTTGAGTTTCAGCTAAAGGCTCGACTTGCAAAACCAGAGGATTCATGAGTCCTGGAGCACAAGCAACTAATTTCCAAGCATCAGAATGATTATATTTATAAATTAAATATGCTTTATATGAACCTGCCGGTACATCAAGTTTTCCATCTAAGCCTATAATTTCGTCACCATGTGCTGCAATTGGCCAATCGCTTAAATTGAGACTATCAAAATAATGTACAATTGTATTGTCTTCGTCATTTTCAAGTTTCATTGTTACAAATCCCACAAATGGCTCACTCTCATTATTATTAATTTGTGTCATAAACCGTATCGAATCTCCAGAATACCAATGCTCTCGAGTTCCTCCCCATGTAAAGCGATACAACAAATCCATTTCAATAGGATTATAAACGATTACTTTCTTAAAATTCACGAAATAATCATACCCTACAGGTTGTAACTCTCCTAAAGTGTTGCGATACTCTATCTGGACGAAATATTTTCCTGTAGAAAGATCTGTAACACCTTTTAATATAAAATGTATATCTTCATCATATAACTCTTCAACATATATACTATCTCTCAGCAATGGCGTTGGAATTTCGCTATCTATATATTGATAAACTACGGCATATATGTATCCACTAAATTCTTTTTCTCCAACATTAGCGATGGAAGCCGTGAACTGCCATTCATTACCACAAGCTATAGAATCGTTCAAATTAATAACTTCCATTAGCTCAAGTACTGCTCTCGCAGTAGTATCGGTTTTAGGATACAAGCAAAGCAAGGCTTGTTGAAAATTTGTAAAGTCACCCATAGGAAAACCAATTAAATTGGGTTTTAAAGCAGACAAAGAATAATATCCATCCGCTCCGACATCCCAACCCCAATTGAAATGGAAATAATTATCACTTCTGTATCCGTCACAGATAAAAGCATGTCCCCCACTACTTCCTCTACCACTATACAAAATAGGTCTACCTAATAGCAATTGAACTTTTAATCGTTCTTTCCATTCGGCATCTGTAAAATCTTCCTTTGAAAAGAACATTGCCTCATCACTATAATAGAAATATTGTTTAAGTGCTCCGGCAACTTTCCATGTGATAGCACTACTCTCTGAAACGCCGTAATCCATATCTACAGCCACACCGCAATGAAACATTAGCGTCGCTATTGCGTTAATTTGCGCTGACGTACTAGATAGCCCTAAATCATTTGGCATATTAGCCCAGTCATACGTAACGTTTCCAAAATCGGCAGAGAGTGCACCATATGTGTCATGTATATATGAATTCTTGCCTCTTCCTTTTTTGGGGTGTTCCCAATATTTCATTATTTGAGCCATTGCTGTTGCCACGCAACCAGTTTTACAATACGAACCAGATTGTGTGTCATATGGACATTTTCTATTATAACCACTTCCCTGAGACCACTCTGTTTTTATTAATGGTGCCACAACGACTTCTGCTGTATTTAGCGTATAAGAAGATAGTAATTTAGCCCATTCTTCTGTGGTTTCTTCTGTTGTTTCGAGGCCTTGTTCAATAGCCCATTGTATTTCTCTGTCATATTCACTTAACCACCAACGAAGGTTTTCTGGCAAATCTTCAATGTCGCCCTCGTCCGTAAAACCTAAAATTGGAATTGCAATATCATCTGCTGCTACAATTACATATCCATTATTATCTTCGTTGTTAAATACGTAGTATTGTTGATTTTCTGTTATTCGTTTTGATGATAATTTCAAAGAATTCATCTTAAGAGGTGTTCGTCTGACCAGCGCAGAGTTAACAACGTTTTGGGCTACAAAGTTCTTTGCTACTTGCAGAGCTATATCCGGTGTAACCTTTTTGGCACTCATTAAAAGAGGACACCAAATTAATATAATCGATAATACGCGCTTCATCACACTAAATTATTTGGATGTTAACACTTCCAATACTATAAACACACATGAGCAAATGATAGCTATTCCGTACGATGTAAGACCGGCTATTACATAAAATTTAAATCTTCCTGCATATTTATTTTCTTCCTTTGGAGGATCTTGCCCTTGCATCTCTGCGATAGCCTCATTTTGCTGCCTCATTCCTTTATGTATTAGCATCCGATATCTCCCAAAGAGACTACCAATAAAGAATATTACGCTAAAAGCATTTGCTATAACACTTGACACATAAAACCAACTACTCCAGCTCGATGCACGAAAACTAGGATGTAAAGCGACCAATACACCAAATGTGGTAGCAGTAATCCCTGCTAAGAAACGTCGCAGAGAATTCTTTTCTTCGTTTATTGCACTCAAAGTATCTTGTAACGTTTCGTCTTTGCTCATGCCCCAAGCCATTTCATTAAAACTCTCTGGTTAATGAATTTATTTCTTCTCAAACTTAACAGTTCGTCCCTTCGTAAAGGTGACTTCCCAAACTTCTCCAGTTACGGTGTTTAATACATAACAATGCTCAATAGAATCTCGATTGCCTTTCATTAACTGATATACGCTTTGTTTGTTTTGCGTACAGCTTTCATCTGCAGGATCTCGCATTGCTACAGTGACACCATCCTTCGTGTACAACCAAATGTTACCCGTCAATTTATCGAACTTAATATTGTAGGTATAAGCACTAAAGACGACTTGAACCATTTCATAACGATTGTCGTCCATAGTCGTTTGCACATAGTCATCGGCTGTAGTATAAGAAGAAAAAGAGACTACAGAAAATAATAGTAGTGTAAGTAATAAATTTTTCATGATATAAAGTTTTTTAATTTCAATTATGTCATCCCATTTTACGTCTAAGATCTGACGGTCGCTTCAGTTGGTTACAATTTGTAATCGTTTTATTTCCCGCGGCAGGGTTATTTTCTTATAAACTTAACTATACAATCAATGTCACTACTTTTTCACCACTTTCTACAATCTATATAAATATAAACCTTATTTTTAAAAATTAGATTGTATATTATTGTATGTAGAAATGTTGAAAACTTTTACAACTATATAATGCTCAAATAATTACAACTAATTACAGCTGTTGATTATTTATGAAAACTTTCAATAACTATCGATTTCACCGAGTAATTTACAGTTTGTAATATAAGTTTTCAACAATTGTTTATAACCACTTCTTTAAGCGGAAAATAAGCAGAATTATCACAACTGATAATACCATTAATCCGAGGGCAAAGAGATAACCTAATCTCCAGTGCAGTTCAGGCATAAAATCAAAGTTCATGCCGTACAAACTACCAATCAATGTTGGTGGCAGGAAGATTATATTGATGACTGTAAATATCTTAATTATTCTGTTCTGTTCGATATTAACCAAACCGAGAAACGTATCTTGCAGGTAATCCAGACGGTCAAAACCAAATCGAGTATAATCAAAAAGTGAATTTATATCCTTAATCACCATTGTTAAACGCGGCTGTAATTCCATAGGCATGAAATCGCATTTGAGCAAGTTGCTTATCACTCGCTGTTTATCCATGATATTCTGACGAATGATGGTCACTTTTTCCTGCAAGTCCTTGATTTGGATAAGTACATCTTCATCCACATGATCTTTAGCGTTGATTTCATTACTCAATTGCGTAATCAGATCTGTTGTATCCTCAATCAAGTCGGCATCCTTTTCAACTCGTGTTTCCATCAACGCAACCATTACATGAAAACCACTTGGGAAATTACGTGTATTAACGAACATACGCTTGATTGTTTCATTAAAACTACCTAATTCCTGGTCATGCGATGTCACAAGAATATTGTTCTTAATAATGAAGTTAACCGGTTCTACCTCAAAATTGGAATGTAGGAAGTTGCTATTGGCTACAATTGAGTCATCCGTTTGAATATAACGGCTGGACATCTCAATTTCTTCCATTTCTTCGTCTTCCTGAATATCAATTTTGAGGAATCCTTCAAGTGTATCCTCGGTTTTATCACTTACGTCAAGCAAATCAATCCAGATAATATCTTTCTTATCCAACTCCTTGAGGGCGTTGATTGTCTTTGCTACACGTATTTTTTCATTGTCTTTATAGAATATTCTCAGTTCTGCCATGGTTCTAAGCGTTTTGTTAGGTTAATAAACTCTTCTACACTTAATTGTTCAGGACGTTTGGTTAATATCTCCGCCAATTCCTCTTTTATACCCGGTTTGTCCCAAAACTCGTGCAAAGAATTGCGGAGCTGCTTTCGTCGTTGATTGAAGGATGCCTTGACGATTCGCTTAAACAGTTCTTCATCACATCCCAACGACGTTCGCTCATTTCGTCGCAATCGGACTACTGCGGACTTCACTTTTGGCGGAGGATTAAACACATTTTCGTCCACCGTGAACAGATATTCAATATCGTACCACGCTTGTAGTAAGACACTTAGGATACCGTATGCCTTTTTACCCTGCTTCGAAGCTATGCGTTCTGCAACTTCCTTCTGAATCATTCCGGAGCATACTGGAATACGGTCTTTATATTCTAATACTTTGAAAAATATTTGGCTGCTGATGTTGTAGGGATAATTACCTATCACACCAAATTGACCTTCCGGATACAACTTATTCAGATCTAACTTCAAAAAATCACCTTCAACCAATTTAAGTTCCGGATACCATTCCTTGAGATAATCAACTGACTCGCGGTCTAATTCAATAGCCGTGAGGTCAATATTAGGATTTTTGAGTAAATACTGCGTAAGAACACCCATTCCAGGTCCAATCTCAAGAACCGGAAAACGAACATCCGATGGTGTCGGGTTGATGGTTTCAGCAATCTTCTGGGCGATACAAAGATCCTTCAAGAAGTGCTGACCCAGCGATTTCTTTGCTCGAACTTGTTGCATTTTCTTGATGATAGTCGTCCATAAATTAGTGAATTATTTGTGAGTTTGGATTTTTTGTTGTACCTTTGCAGCCGATTTCGGTGGAAAGGATTTTTATTTCCGGCGGCAAAAGTACTGCTTTTATTTTAATTACACAAGAAAAAATGAAGAAAATAGCACTTTTTATAACAAAAATCATAGATTTTCTCTATAAACCGTTCCAAAAACTACTCCCGGAACAGCTTTTTCGCTATGCTGCTTGCGGGGGCGGAAATATGGTTTTGGACTGGGTTTTGTACTTCATTACTTACAATTTTATCATCGGCCACGAATTGGTTTACATCCATTTAGGAGTCAATACAATCTGTCTTACGCCGCATATTGCTACTTTGTGTATTGTTTTCCCAATCACTTTACTAACAGGTTTTTGGCTCAATAAATACGTCACTTTCACCCAATCCTCTTTGCATGGAGCAAGACAATTACTGCGCTATACATCTATCGTGCTTCTCAACTTGGCAATCAACTATTTCGGACTCAAACTCTGTGTCGAAGTATGGGGATGGTATCCGACGCCAAGTAAAATGGCAATTACTATTTTCACGGTCATTATCTCTTTCCTCGGACAAAAATACTTCTCTTTCCGGAAGTGAAACGATTTTTCGTTTATATTGCCTTCGCGCTATGGATTGTTCACGTATCTGCAACCGAACAAGAAATAGATGCGGTTATTGATGATATTTATCGCCAATTAACCGAAACGGAAACAATTGAGTCCGGAGAACTACAGGAACAGCTGCTGCAATTTGCTGCTACGCCTATTGACCTTAATACCGCTACCGAAAATGATTTGCGACAATTGCGCTTTCTTTCTGACACGCAAATAGATGCCATTCTAACCTATGTTTTTAAGCATCCGATGGAATCACTTAATGAACTCGATTTGATTCCCGAACTGCCTACTTATCTTGCGCGAAATCTCAGAGCATTTGTTACGGTGAAACCGAAGAAAAATGACTATTCAATCCATGCAAAGGACGTTTTCCATTTTGCACGCCATGAGATAATTACCAGAGCCGATATTCGCAATATCGAATCCTTTGAAGGCGATCCGGTTTTTGCTCAAGCCAAGTATAAATTCAATTACGATAATCGTGTGCAGTTCGGCGTGAATATTAGTCGTGCTCCGGGAGTTATGGCAACCGATATACGCTATGGTGCTTATCTCGAATTGGACGAAATTGCGCCGCATGTCCGTACTATCGTGGCCGGCAATTATCAAGCTTCTTTCGGACAAGGATTAGTGCTTAATACCGGTTTTCACCAGGGCAAAAACAGTTATATCATGACAGTCGGAAACGGCTGCGATGGATTGCGCAAATATACCTCTACAGGTATTGCTTCGTTGCATGGAGTTGGCACAACACTCACTTTCGGAACAATCACGAAACTCAAAACCGAATTATCGGTTTTATATGGTATGAATAGGGCCAATGATTCCTTGTGGCATCATGTTATAGGTTCAAATATCACATTGAAACACAATAAGTTAGCAGTCGGCATCACGTTTGCTGAACATCTTTATAATGACTCCTTGAGCTATTATCGCATTGTGGCGTATAATCGCAATTATTTTCGCGGAACAAACCAAGCCATCATCGGCGCTAACTTCCGCTATTGCGGTAATTGGTATGATGTCTTTGCGGAAGTGGCTGCGGCTCAAAATCGTACATGGGGCGTTGCTACGCAAGTCGGATGCCGCTTTACGCCGATAAGTGATTTGGGACTTATTGTACTCTATCGCTACTATTCTCCGCATTTTGATAATACGCTCGCTTACGCTTTCTCGGAGACAACACGTCTTAATGACGAAAATGGACTATATCTTGGCACAGAAATATCCCTTCTTAAAAACTGGATCTTCCGTGCTTATGGAGATATTTTCCGTTTTTCTGCACCTAAATATGGCATCAATTATTCGCCTTCGTTAGGTTATGACGCAATGGGAGAAGCAGATTGGAGATTATCAAATTCTTCCCATTCCATCGGAACAAATGTCCGTTTTCGTGCTAAAGAAAAAGCGCATAAATCCACTTTTTCTCTTCGTGCGCGATTTACTTATGATATCGCCGGTTGGTCATTCCGAACGCAAGCCGATGGAAATATCGTTCGCGATAGCGTACAAGCTCTTTCTTACGGCTTTTCCGTGGCGCAAGATATCCACTATTCATTCGCCAAAGTGCCGCTTACGCTCCAATTGCGCCTGCAAGGTTTTGATGCACGCAAATGGGATAACCGCATTTATGTGCATGAAAATGATGTGCTTTACGCGTGGTCTATTCCCGCGTCTTACGGACAGGGAGGACATTTTTATCTCAATCTCCGATGGCGCATAATTGACCAATTGGCGCTATACCTCAAAGTGAGTGAAACAGTCTACAGCCGCACGTGGGCTGCGGAACGAAATATATCTCAAACCCGCACGGATATTCACCTTCTTCTGCGGGCGTATCTATAAACTTATTTCAGGGAGAAACTGCAACCGATATTCCACATTACCGGATTATTCTTGCCATTTATAACGTAATCATGGCTCATGTCGTACGGGTTAAGCATGATTTGCGCAAACGGACTAACAAACCACATATTCGATAATTGGTGCGTCCAAGTCACTTTGGCGCTTACATTGCACACCGCGAAATTCCCTTTAAATCCCGTGTACATACTTTTCCACGGTGTCATTCCCAATCGCGCAACTATGCAAAAATCAAGCGGTAACTTGAAGTCATAACCTAACTCAATATACGATGAATACGCGCGTTTTAGCTCACCGTTCACTAAATATCCATCCCGACCGAATGTCCGCGTGCACCATAAAATCGACAGCGGCAGATTATCACTTACGCGGTAACTGATTCGCCATTCAGACGTCGTGCCGCCACCACCCGGAGCGTGATTGGCATAGTCGAAGAATCGACTCATTTTACCGTCAGGATAATGGTCAAAATAGTACATCTGAATAAAGTAAATATTCAGTCCCCATCGGCTAAAACCTATCGTCCAATCTACTTCCGGATTAATCGCTTTGAAGCTCCAATCCATTGCCGTCACGTTCCACCACAAATTGAAATATAATCCTCCGTAACCGATTGTCGCATCCGTCTGAAAGCCAAAACTACCTACTTGGATGCCGCGCCAAACATAGTTGCTGATGGCATCAAAATTAAAACCATACATCAACCCCACTTTCTCCTTGTAATCCGGCAACCAATACTCTTTCGGCTTGCGTTCGATGCCATAGATAGCGCTTGTGAATAGGCTACAAATAAGCAGTATAATCAAATGTTTTTTCATGGTCGTGCATGTTTTATTCGGTCGTTTCTATGCTTGCTAAAGCATCCGCTTGATTGCGTCGAGTCGTCACTTTCTTCGTACTTGTTACGCCCAATTCCTTCAGTCCTTCTACGCGACGCAGCACATTGCCCGTTCCGTCGCTCAACTGATTCATCGCCGTGTCGTAGGTCTTACGGGCGGTATCTAATTGACTACCAAGGCGATTGCACGTATCCACCAATCCCACCACTTTCTCGTACATGCCGTTGGCAGCATCGATAATCTTGCGGCAGTTGTCTTCCTGTCGGGTGTTTTGCCACACGTGCAGAACGAGGTTTAGAGCAAGCATCAGGTTCGTCGGGTTGACGAGTATCACGCCTTTGTCGAATGCTTTTTGTCCAAGCGAACTGTCGTAATTCATCGCCATCACATATCCGCCTTCGTTCGGAACGAACATCAGCACGTAATTCATCGCGCCTTCAACCACACTCGGATAATTCTTATCCGCCAACTCTTTCACATGCCGAACCATCGATTCGTAATTGCGTTTAACTGCCGCCAGCCGTTCCTCTTCCGTCTCCGCTTCTACGGCATCCATATAGTCTTTCAGACTCACTTTCGAGTCCACAATCACTTTCGTCTTGTCCGGCATATTGATAACCACATCCGGACGTAACTCATTGCCTCGCTTATCTTTATATGACACTTGTGTCATAAACTCCTCACCTTCGCGCAGACCGCTGTCGCGCAAAATATCACTCAGCACTTGTTCGCCCCAATCGCCATGCACTTTGCCTTTGTTCCGCAGCGCATTAGCTAAAGTCTGCGCATCCGTTCCCAGCTTGCCCGTTTGTTCCACCATCGCTTTGAGTGCACCTTCCAGACTCGAAGTGCTCTTCTCGTTAGCACTCTTGGTTTCGCTCATCAGTCGACGCACATCGTCCATCTGTTGACGCAGAGGTTGCATCAGTTGCGACATCGACTCTTTGTTCTTGGCCTCCAACTCATTCTGCCTCTCGCGCAACATCTGATTGCTCGCGTTGTTAATCTGATCAGACATCAACTTCTGCATCTCCTGCATCTGGTGCATCTGCTCTTTCTGACCCCTAATCAGTATCCAGGCAACGATGCCGGCTACGACTAATCCTACTATTAAACCAATCGCTAATTCCATATTATAACGCTTGAATAAGTGTAACTGTCATCACGCCGCAGCTAATCAGCTTGATGATTACGCCAAATAAAATGCCAATGAAACTTCCCCAACCGGCTTTCACAGCTTCTTGAAGCTCTTTGCCTTGAAGCAACTCGCCCAAAATGGCGCCAACCAACGGACCGACAATCACTCCCACAAATCCAAATCCCATTCCCGCGAAAACGCCTATTATACTGCCAATTACACCCCATTTAGTCCCGCCGTATTTCTTCGTCCCCCAAGCTGGAACAATATAATCTAACACTTGAACAACCACCGTCACAATGCCGTAAATGAGAAGCACCTGCCACGAGAAATCAACACGCTCCGTCGCCTGTGCAATCAGCAAACCAATAAACGCCAACGGCACACCCGGTAGTCCAGGAATGATACTCCCCACAAAACTCAATGCAAGAAAAATAAACGCTATAATCAAAAGAAATATTTCCATAGTACGAACTATCTATCCGTTAATCCGCTGCAAAGGTACAACAAAATAATGGAATGTGCAAATATTTCCCGCAACTTTCATATAAATTGGGTAGATTTTTTTTGTGTATATCAAATTTTTTGCATAATTTTGCACTCGCTGTCAGTTTGTGAACGAGTGAAGCAGTACTTTTGCAGCCGAAAAT
Organism: uncultured Bacteroidales bacterium; assembly: GCA_902771935.1. Taxonomy (GTDB): domain Bacteria; phylum Bacteroidota; class Bacteroidia; order Bacteroidales; family Paludibacteraceae; genus Colicola. The sequence goes on along the minus strand of CACXYM010000002.1, from coordinate 124,043 downwards.
CGTAACGCACATGGAAACGAAGAAAAATCTGAAATCGTCAACTGCCTATCTATTTAACTGCTATATCTGGCTGTTGAACACCATCGCACGCGGTCCTATTTCTCGCGCGGCGATAGACGAGAAGTGGGCGCACGCAAACGCCAACGAGTATAAACAAGATTACCTCCCAGAGAGTAATTTCCACCGGTGGAAAAGCACGGTTGAAATGCTTTTCGATGTCAAAATCAAGTGCAATGCCCACAATGAGTATTACATTGAGGAGGCATCCGATATACGCGATGCTGATTTGCGCAGTCGCCTGTTAAACCTTATGTCTATGGATAGTCTGCTCAAGGACAGCAAAGAACTATCCGACCAGATTCTGTTTGAGCCTGTCCCTTCCGGCGAAAAGTTCCTTGCCCCGATCATTGAAGCTATGCGCGACAAATGTGTGCTGCAAATGACCTATCAAGGCTTCGGCAAACCGTGCCCACATACCTTCCCGATTGAGCCATATTGTCTCAAGATGTTCAAGCAACGGTGGTATGTGTTAGTCTATGCTCCTGATATCGACAAAATGCGCGTATATGGTCTTGATCGTATCCATGCTATTGAGCCGACCAAGAAGAAATACCAACTCCCCGATGACTTTGATGCAGAGGCATATTTTAAGGATGCGTACGGCGTAACTGTGCTTGACGAACAGCAACAGCCGGAGAAAATTGTAATATCCATAGATGAAGACCAAGCCGATTACCTCCGCACGCTCCCGTTACATCCCTCGCAAAAAGAGATAGAGCCTATCAATGGTTATCCGGCTTTCAGTTTCTATCTCTATCCGGCTGACGAGTTCCTGCGCGAATTATATGCTTATGGCTCTAACTTAGAAGTCCACGAACCGAAATGGCTCCGCGAAGATTTTGCCAAAGACGCAGCAAAAACTAATAAACAGTATAACCACTAAATATCTAATCATTATGAAACCAGAAGAAATGCAAGAACTCCGTGAATTTGTTGACAATCTCGCAAAAGGACGTACAGAAAACAAAGGTTGTACCTTTTTAACCGGCAAAACCGCAAATGAAGTCCGTGCGGATATTTTGAATGAATTTGATGACTTTCTTGATGACCGCATTAGCAAAATGGTTCAAGATGTTATCGATGCTCAAAAGATTGAGGAATATGAGCAAACAAAAAGAAATGCCATGCAATTATTCCTCTATACTTTTGCCAAAACATTCGAAGCATTCTATTATATGCTTCAAGGCAATGATTATGAAATAAACTTTTATTTAACAGAAACAGTAGAATGGGAAGGAAATGATGATTCAGCTCCTTTATGTGTGCAAGATAGAATAGTGAACGTTGAGCCTCGCATAATAAAGATAGCTTATTTGACTTATAATTATGTTGAAGAAAAGGGATTTGTGGATCAGCCGCTTGATAAATGGTTGTATGAATATCTATACTCCGCCTCACATCTTGCAAAACAATATGTGCTTGAACAAGAGTGGAATAATTAAATTATTTAACTAGATAAAACTTATCAATATGAATTTCGTAGAAAAGGAACAAGATGTATTAAAGCGTTGGAAAGCAAAATTTTGTGAAGACAAGTTGAGCGATAAGGAATATGCTGGGTACGACCCTGCAGATTACTTTGCGGAAGATGGTATCATGTTTAGAGGTGTGCCTACCTGTTTACCCACTAAGCATGATGACGGAAACACCACGTATAAGTGGATTCATGCTCCTAGTGGAAAGGAGAATGAAATGTGGGAAAATGCTCCGTTAAGAGTATTGTATCTGACGAAGGATCAGTATACATATGGAGACAGGACATGGGACGTACGTTCGGAATCATATAGATACCTTGACAGGTTTGCTACTGAAAATGACCTGTCTACAGTTCGGTTTCACGTGAATTTGGTGTACTCATTGTTCGGTTTATTGAAGTCTACTCCAGACCATATGATGGGCTATGATGATTTCACGAATGCCGAAGCATTGAAGTTGTCGGAAGAAAAAGTATTTGCTCGTATTAATTGCCGTAAAGAATATGGCGAAAGTAGTTGTAGTGACGACAAATTGTCAAAGGCGATAAATGCGTATAAGGACTTTTTATGTGAGCAAATTCGTGATCTGGAGGCAGATGTGTTCATATGTTGCGGTAGCCATAATGACAAAAACATTATTTTAGACAATCTTAATGAGTTTTATGGAGGAAAATTCAAATGGATAGGTTATGCTACTTGGTACAACGAAGAAGATAATAAATTAGCTATTGATTCCTATCATTTGAGTTATATGAAAGGAGGCTATAAACAACGATATGAAGATATTGTTAAGACTTATTTTGATTTTATCAAATATCTGAAAACTACAAAAGGAATAGATTTTACTAAACATCGTTAAATATTAAACACTATGGCACTTTATCGTATTACTGTAAAGCAGAACTCTGGTTCACATAACGGAGTTAAAATGGAAAAGGGAATGAGTGTTGAACTCGAATGCCCTTATGTGGATCCCATCAACAATAACGGAAAGTCGATGGTACTTGAGGCATTCGCTCAAAAGTACGGTCAACCTTTAGCTGATGTAATGGAAAAGTATTTCCATCATGGCTATTTTGATGTAAAGAAATTGTAAATTTTTCTCTTCTCCTCCACTTTGTGGGAGTTTGGTGTTGTAATTTTGCAGCGTGATTCGTTTGGGTCACGCTGCATTATTATAATAATAAAATTAACAAGTTATGAGAAAAGTAATTCTTTTTAGTCTGCTTCTCTCCATGGGATTAGCAGCCGCATTTGGACAAAAGTCCGCAGTTCAAGTATTTGGTGTTCCTTTCGGGAGTACTTATGAGGAGTTCTTAACCGCTTTTAGCGAAAAGGGCTTTACAGGGAAAACGTACATCTATGAAGGAGGAAGTGATGTTGAAGTTAGTAGCATCTACGGCACTTTCATGACGTATCCATGTCACATTGAGATGCGCGCCACCAAACTTACACACACTGTTTACAAGATTAAGATTTCCTTCTCCGTTACCGACAAGTACAAAGACATCCCCGGAATGGAGCAGTGTCGCGCTATCATTTCGCGCTTTGAGGAGAAGTATGGTAAAGCTACTTTGATTCAGAAGATGCAAGGCGGTAAGGTCGTTCAAGATTTGGAAGAAAGTAGTGCTGCAATATGGCATTTAGACGAACAGATAGATTTGGAGCTATTCTATCGAGGCTTTGATGATTGTAAAGTGACTTATGGTGGCAAGGAAGCACTGGATGGTATATTCCAGAAAGAAGTTGACCAATTCAATAAACAAAAGGCTCTTGAGATACAGAATCAACTCTCAGGTAGTGATTTTTAACAAAAAATCATCCTCTTCCAGTTTGTGAAAGTTTGAAGCAGTAATTTTGCAGCATGATTCAAAAATGAGTCGCGCTGCAATTATTATGAAAGCTTCAATAAATATCAAAATCGGCAAAGAAACCATCCGATTGAGCATTCCATTCGAAGAGGAGCGTTCCTACCGTGTGATAGGACAAGAACTAGATAGGTGCTATTATGCATACAAGTCAAAGTATCCAGATATGTCAGATACAAAGTTATTGACACTAATTGTATATGCATATGTTGTACATCAAGAACTCGGGAAGAGTTTGCATGTCGACAAGGATTTAACCTATAGCCAATTGCGACGAAAGGCATGGCTTGCATCGGTCAAAAACTGGTTTGGCAAATATCTTCATGAAAATAAATAATATAAAATAGGAATAAATTATGCTGACTTATCCGCAACAAATTGAACTGCTCAACTTGAAAGAGCGTATCGTCAACAATCCTGCTTTGCGCCAACGGCTGACGCAAATGCTTGGACAGAGAAAAGGTTGGCGCGAGTTTAGGGAGGAACTTGGCTCTGAATATAGTGTAGTTCGGCACTTAAAGGACATGGCGTTAAGTGAGTTATACTATTCAACTCGCGATTTTACGGCCTTGCGTGCTGAAGTGTTTAATGAAGAAAAGGAAGATATGCTACGCCATCCTAAGCGCAAAGCGGTTATCATCCTTAATAGTCCTAATGCAGTCGTCGAACTAACCACTGTCTCACGCAAACCATTGACGATTACTACTGCACGCAAAGCGTCGCCAGTCACACTTATTGCCAATAAAAAGAAAATCAAAGAGACCATCCAGATCTCGCATGACACCAACCTGCCCATATATATCTTCGGCAATGTGGAAGAACTGATCTGTACCGGTCAACGCTTGACGGAATGTTACTTGGTTAATTGTCCGAACCTCTCACGCTTAGATGTAAGCAATAACCAACTCGCCAAAATGCGTCTATGCCAATCGATGCCCAAACTGCGCGTTATAGACCTGCACACAAATTGCTTGCCCATTGATGCTGTCGGTAAGATGTTGCAATCTCTTTGTAACCTATCCCTTGAAAACCTCTTTGACACCGAGCCGCAGATTCTTACCGACGCAAGTATCACCGGCGACCTTCGCTGGCAAGCCAAACAAATAGGATGGATAATTAAAAACGTATAATATATGACCCTACAAGAAATCGATGACCAGCTCGAATTGCTGCGTCTAAAAGAATTGTTCATGTCGGATATTAAGATCCGAAGTAAGATGGCTCTTCTCCTTAGTGAAGAATGTGCTGAAGAAGTTCCACCTTTTCAGGAGTTTTGCGAACTCACACATTGCACACCGGAGATAGCCACAATGCTTACAAAAGTCACGCTCTATGATGTGATTCTCACCCCCGAAGAAATCGCAGCAGAACGTAAACGGTTAGAAAGGATGAAATTATGATACATTACGATGATCCCGCACTCCAACATATAGAGAGGGAAATTACTCGCATTTATGACACAGATGCATGTGGCTATCCTCGAAGTGAATGTTTGCTTGACATTCGCAGACGCTTATTGAACGACCAAGCACTAACACATGAGTCTCAAGAAGAACTTCTGCCGCACATCATAGCATTTAATGACGCTCTCCGTGAAGCGCTCAAACATATGTATGACCGTGCGCATGAACTCTACCATCAGATATCAGCAATCCAACCGGGTATTGAACTAACCGCTAAGTGCTATCTCGCTTATAAATATCCATCATTACACCCCATCCAAGGAGAGGATCGGCAAGGCTTTTTTGATGCTATATGTGATTCCGGTTGGAACCGTACTTACGATAATGGAATTCCTTTCCCTTTAGGACTTCCTGACGGTTTGGATCAATCGTTTGATTCGTTTATTGGTATGGATTGTCCGCCACCAAATTGGAATGAGGGTCTGGATAGAGAATTAACCAAAGATCTTCACTTAATTCGACAATTCCATCAACTCTTTGACCATACCAACTTTGCCCTTACAGATATTATTTTCTGCCGCAACTTTGTCTTTGAGTATAGTATCGTATCAGAAGAAAAATCAACTGATTAAGTTTTATTCACAATAACAAAGTATCATCCAGTTTTTTTGATACTTCTGTGTCTCAACTTGTTCCTTTTTGAACTAAAAGGGAACATGCTGGGCATTACTACATTTTCCGTATTATTGAATTTTTCGTCTTTTTTTCTTGCGTATGTGCAATTTTTGTTGTACTTTTGCAGCGGATTTCAGGAGATCATTTATTTTTAAGTGTAGAAAATTGTAGTTGAAGGGGCTTTCAGTCCCGATTGTCTCAGGTAATGGTCCCGCTATAAGTGTGAAAATAGTATGATATTTGTGCGAAAAAAGTGCGATAATAGTGCGATAATCATGTGAAACTAACGAGTACAAATTAAAATAGATTTTTTTTAAAAAGAATAAGGAAGGAGAGTGAGAGAGAGTTATGGGAAAAGTGTTATTTGCGGATCCGATACAGGATCTGCGGGGAAAGATTAATACGCCGAAAGAACATAACGGAGCGATTTGGGTGTTTCGGCAGAAATGTTATGGTGTAAATGGTCGCGGTAAGCCGTTACTTGGTCCGAAAGAACATTATGCGATGCATCGTCATGAGGGCAAATGGTCAGAGAAAGCGACGAATAATCGGAAGTCGTTTGGCGATTTGTGTGCGCAAGCTTATGATGAGTTGAAGGATCCGGAGCGTAAAGCTTACTGGGAAGCGGAGTTTGCGGAGCAGAAGGCTCATCCGGTTCGTGGGAAGAAAGTGTATAAGCGTTTGGCATCGTTTGTAGTTGCGAGGCTGAAAGAAGCGACGGTGAGCGAAGTAAGAAAAAATGTTGTACCTTCGGCACGCCCCTTCCCAATGGGGTGACAAATATTTGTAGTACCTTCGACCACCTCCCCCAAAGGGGTCCCCTTCGAAAGTACAGTCGCACAGTTGTGCGAATAACAAGCATTTCCCGCTAAAAACTCTAATTAATTCGATTTTTACCGTCAAATCCTTGTGTATTCCAAATATTTGTTGTACCTTTGCAGGCGGAATTTTAGAGAAGGATTATGGCAGCAGCAAAATGGATATTAGGCGGACTGGGATTTGTGCTTGGCGGACCGATTGGTGCGATTATCGGCGTAGTGATAGGTTCGCTTTTTGAAGGCGGAACGGGTTGGTTTAACGGTCTGCCGGAGAGCGATGACGAAGACACTTCGCGGTCAGGAAGTTATCGTGAGCAAAGCCAATCCGGTCGTTCCACGCAATCAAGTCATTCCGGTCGTGCAACGGCTGGCGATGTGCGCGTGTCGTACCTTGTTCTGATTGCGTGCGTGATGAAAGCCGATGGGCATGTGCTGAAAGCGGAGGTGAACTTCATCAAGCCGTATCTGATTAAGTTATACGGCGAGGAAGGTGCCAAACAAGCGCTACAACTGCTCAAGAAACTGCTGGAACAAGATATTGATTACGTGTCTGTTTGCGGGCAGATGAAGCAGTATATCAATTACTCCATACGTTTGGAGATGCTGCATCTGCTCTTGGATTTGGCAAATGCGGATGGCGACTTCGCAGAGTCGGAACGCGCTATGATTGAGCGAATTGGCATTTGCTTGGGCATCAGCCGAGGCGACTATAACTCGCTCGAGTCACTCTATAAGAAAACCAAAGATCCGCATTGGGCTTATACCGTTTTGGAGATTGAAGAAACGGCTTCGGATGAGGAAGTGAAGAAAGCTTACCGCCGCATGGCGATGAAGTTCCATCCCGATAAAGTGGCAAATGCCGGCGAAGAGATGCGACAGAAAGCCACCGAGAAATTCCGAGCCATCAACGAGGCGTATGAGCATATCAAGCTTCTTCGCAACATGAAGTAAAACGGAGCAAAAGTGCAGAAAATGACACATTCTGCACTTTTTATTTGCATATATGCAAAAAAAAGCGTACCTTTGCACGCTAATTTGAGTTACTATGTACGCATTAGTTACAGGTGCATCGAGTGGAATAGGTTTGGAGTATGCCAAACAGTTGGCGCGAGACTATCACTATGATATCGTTTTAGTGTCCAATCAGGAGAAGGAATTGGCTGCGGCTGCAGCGGATATTGCTTCACAGTTTGGCGTTCAGACGAAGAGCTTGTATATGGACTTGTCCAAACAGAACGCGGCGGAGGAAGTGTATGATTTCTGTAAGAAAGAAGGGCTGGAAGTTGATGTGCTTGTCAATAACGCCGGCATGCTGATTTTCCAATCGTTCCGCACAACGCCGATGAAAAAGATTGAGACGCTGGCGATGTTGCACGTAGTGACGATGACCAAACTCTGTCGCCTTTTCGCCGTAGATATGTGCGAGCGAGAGAGAGGTTATATACTGAATATGTCTTCCATGTCCGCGTGGATGGCAATGCCGGGAATACAATGCTACAACGCCTCGAAAGTGTATGTGCTCAGTTTCAGTAAGTCGCTGTGGTATGAACTTCGCCCTCATCACGTGCGCGTTTTGGCAGTAACGCCGGGTTCGACCGATACGGGATTGCTGCCGTTTGGACCTAAATTTGGTAAATTCTTGCGGGCAATGCATATAACGATGCCGGTTCCGCGATTGGTCAAGCGGGCGTTGAGAGTGCTGTTTAAGCGCCGCAAGAAAACGTGCATGCCGGGCGCATGGAATTATATTATTGTGCCGATTATCAATCACTTGCCCGATTGGGTAGTGAAAGTGGCACAACCGAAGTTATTAGAGATATAAGGAAATAGATATTTATGAAACGTAAGATTGCAATAGTAGCAGGCGGAGATAGTTCCGAACATGATGTGTCGTTGCGTAGCGCAGCGGGTATTTTGTCATTTATTGATAAGGATAAATACGACGCAGAGATAGTGGAGTTACATGGAAGCGACTTGAAGACCTTGAGTCGTTTGGTGGATTTTGACTATGCGTATGTGACTATTCATGGCACTCCGGGCGAAAACGGTTTGCTGCAAGGCTACTTGGAGATGATGCATATTCCGTATTCGTGCTGCGGCGTATTGGCTGCGGCTTTGACTTTCAATAAGTACACCTGCAACCATTATCTGCATGCTTTTGGCATCAAGATCGCTAAGAGTATTCTGCTGCGCAAAGACCAAGTGCCTGCAGATATCGAAGAGCAAGTGGAGCGGGAATTAGGTTTTCCGTGCTTTATTAAGAGCAACGTGGGCGGTAGCAGTTTCGGTTGCACGAAAGTGAAGACACGCGATAATGTGCTGCCCGCAATTGAACGTGCTTTTGAGGAAGGCGATGAAGTGATCTGCGAGTCCTATCTCAAGGGGACGGAAGTGACCAGCGGCGTCTATAAGACGAAGAGCAAGGCGGTGGCATTTCCAATCACGGAGGTAGTGACGAAGCGTGAGTTCTTTGATTATGACGCGAAATATAACGGCCAAGTGGATGAGATTACTCCGGCACGTGTTCCGGATGAGTTGCGCGACAGAGTGCAGGCGATGACGCTGAAGATTTACGATATCATCGGTGCACACGGAATCATTCGTACCGACTATGTGCTCATAGGCGATGAGATTTATCTCTTGGAAGTCAACACCACGCCCGGAATGACTGCAACGAGTTTTATTCCGCAGCAAGTGCGCGCAGCCGGATTAGACATTAAAGATGTGCTGACAGATATTATCGAGGACTCGTTTGCAAAATAATACTGTATGATTGATGTAAATGCTGAAATAGGAAAGTTGGACTGGTCACGCGAACCGAAAGGTTTGTACGAACCGATAGGTTATACTTTGGCAGCAGGCGGCAAACGTGTGCGTCCGCAGTTGGCGTTATTGGCAACGAAGCTGTTTGGAGGCAACGAAGAAGATGTGCTTCCTGCGGCATTGGCACTCGAAGTATTCCATAACTTTACGCTACTCCATGACGATGTGATGGATAAAGCACAGGTGCGTCGCGGACGTCCGACGGTGCATGTTAAATGGAACGAGAACACGGCTATTCTATCCGGCGACCAGATGATGATTGAAGCATACAAACTGCTGAGCCGCGTGCCGGAGAAAAAATTGGCGAAGACGCTACGGCTCTTCAATCAGATGGCAACGGAGATATGTGAAGGACAGCAATATGATGTGGATTTTGAGTCTCGAGAGGATGTGACGATTCCGGAATATATGGAGATGATTCGTCTCAAGACGAGTGTACTTCTTGCTACTGCTTTGAAGATAGGCGCTTATATAGGTTATGCCAACGATGAGCAGCAGCAGAAAATGTATAACTTCGGCATCCATGTGGGCTTGGCTTTCCAGATTCAAGACGATATGTTGGATTGCTATGGCGACCAAGCTACTTTCGGCAAAGCTATCGGAGGTGATATAGCCGAAAACAAAAAGACTTACCTCTGGCTAACAGCTGCCGCGAAAGGTGCAAAAGAAGACTTGGCGCTGCGGGATGAAAGTAAGGAAGCGCGCTTCAAGCGAATCATAGGTATCTATAATCGTTTGCGCGTCAAAGCCGCAGCAGAAAAAGAGATTGCGAAACAGACAGCCGCAGCGATAGCATGTCTCGAAGACTTGCCGCAAAATGATTACACGGAACAACTGCGTGCCTTGGCGCGTAAGCTGGCCGACCGAACCAAATAGAATTAAATACCACGATTATGCCATACAGAAGATTACCTAACACAGACCAAGCACGACTGAGTGCCTTACAAAATGCCGTACAACGTGCGAGTGAAGCGGATTTTATGGAGCAAGTACTGAATTACCGCACGCTGTCCAATGCGCAACGATCAATACCGCGAGAACTTCAATGGTCGCGTGTCGGCTAATAAACAATATCGGCACATGGTGCAAAATGCGCGAATGTATATTTCCCATTTCATCCAAGTGCTTAACCTGGCTGTCATTCGTGGCGAGATAAAGAAAGAACTCAAAGAGCTCTATAAATTAGACACCGAATCGCATGTCTTGCCGGATTTGAGTAGTGAGGAAGATATACTTGTTTGGGGACAAAATATCATAGACGGCGAACAAGAACGCACGCGACTCGGCGGATTCCCGATTTATAACCCGTCTATCAATAAAGTCAAAGTACATTACGACATCTTTAAGGAGCATTTGATGAACCAAAGGATGCATCGTAAGACGACGGATCGTGTGTATGGTGATTTGGAAGAACTGCGCAAACAAGCAGACGAGATTATTCTCGATATATGGAATCAAGTAGAGGCATACTACAAGGATAAGTTACCATACGAACGGCTGCGCAGTTGCAAAAACTACGGATTAATATACTACTACCGTACCGGCGAAAAACACTTGTCGCCGGAAACGGATAAGGCACTTCAGCGGAAGATAGCCAGCGAACCTACAATCCAATGGACTGACTAGGAGTGATGACTCCGTCAACCGGTTTGTCGAAATGAGAGTGAGGAAGTTCGCGATTTTTTATTTGGAAATCATAAGCGACACCTAATTGTTTGATACGCTTATTTTTCTTGAGAAAGCGATCATAGAATCCTGCTCCACGACCGATACGGTTGCATTGCAAGTCAAACACCACGCCCGGAACAAGAATGAGATCAATCTTGCCTTTGAAAGTGGTGGTCTGGGGTTCAGGAACAGAGTAGCGACCACGTTGCATCGTCTCCTCACCTAAATATTGACGAGGTTCAATACATTTACGATGAGTGACGGGTAAAATAAAGGTTTTTTGACCTTCGTAACGTTGGAGTAAAGGACGCAAATCTACTTCGTTGTGGATAGGGTAATAAATCATAATGGTTTGAGCGTCGTGGAAGCAAGGTAATTGTTCGAGACGAGCTATGATAGCCTCCGAATCGGCTTTAACTTGGTCTTTTGGATAGATACGACGTTTCTGTTCAACGATAGCGCGAATAGCTTGTTTCTCTTTTTTGAGAACAACCCAAGGTAGGAATTTTTTTAAATCGTGAAGTTGACTCGAAAATAGCATAACTCAAATAGATTTGTTTTAAACGGCGGCAAAAGTACAAAAAAAATACTAACTGACCAAAAAAAAGTTAAAAATATAAAAAGATATATGATGAATAAACGGAATATAGGATGTTTTTTGCTCGTTCTAATCGCATTTGTGTTGTTTTCGTGCAACAAGGAGAGCACTAATAATCAGACATCGGATCTGGCACAACTAACGTCATTTTATTTTGCTGATATTAAGAATATGCCGGGTTTGGCTGAGGCTAAGTTTAAGATTGACGAGCGTTTGGATACGGGATTGGTGACCAACCAGATTTCGCAGTATGATTCTATGCGGTATGGTACATCGCTCAAGAAAGTGGTGCCTAAGTTCACCTTTGCTGCTTCTCCGGGTTCCGCAACCATGCATTTGGGCGATACCACCATTGAGTTAAGTGGTACGGATACACTCGATTTCACGCGGACACCTATTTATCTGACTATCGTTTCATCCGATTTGTCGAACACGAAAGTGTATGAAATCAAAACCACTGTGCATAAAGTAGATCCGGATTTATATCAATGGCGAACCATTACACCGGCCGCTTTTACGCCTGAAGATGAGGAACAACAAGTAGTTATGCTTGGCAATACATTCTATTGGTTCAGTAATAACGGTTATGCGAATCGTCTCCATACTTCCACCAATGCGGAAACATGGACTACAAAGACTATTTCCGGCTTGCCTTCAGTCTGCCACGTGAAAGGTATTTTGGCACACAATGACAAACTTTACTATGTGGATACAACAAAGTTGTATATTTCTACCGATGCGGAGAACTGGACAGCTACCGATTTCAGCGCTAAGCCGTTTAGAATGTTTACAATGCTCATGTCGTTTAATGACACGGCTTGGGTCTTGGCTTCAGATGTTGCAAAAACGAACTACTATCTGGCGCAAGTAGTAGCTGACACCATTCGTTTAATGGATGTTAAACTGGACAAAGATTTTCCGGTTAGCGGTTTCTCTACTGTCACTTTCGAGAGTTCAAGTGCCCGCAAACGTGCGCTCATTATCGGTGGATATGCCATTAGTGGACAATGTACCAACAGCCGTTGGAGTCTGGAATATGCACCAACCATCAAAGGCTTGTATCGACTCACTAACTACTCCATTGAGCAAAGCGATTTTGCCACACTTACCGGCACATCGGTCATATGGTATAAGAACCAATTGATGATGCTTGGTGGCGTTAATAAGGATATGGTTTTCCACGGAACCGATTTCTATGTCTCCACAAACGAAGGTTTCACCTGGACTAAAATCGATACCACCAAATGCAAGCTACCCGAGACTTATACGCCGCGGCAAAAACAGACCGTGCTTATTAACGACAATAACGTTTATATCTTTGGTGGCGAAGATATGGGAACAACCTATAGTGATGTTTATTGTGGCCGACTTAATTCCATTGATTGGCCTACGGAATAGGAACAAATTAACCAACTAAATATTTACGATTATGACAATTGACAACTACAAATTCGCAGGTAAGAAAGCGATTGTACGTGTGGACTTCAATGTGCCACTCGACGAAAATGGTATCATCACAGACGACACTCGTATCCGTGGTGCTCTTCCAACTCTTAAACACATTCTCGATGAAGGCGGTGCGCTCATTATCATGAGCCACATGGGTAAACCAAAAGGCAAAGTGAACGCTAAGTTCAGTCTCAGCCAGATCGTAGAGCCGGTTAGTAAAGCCTTGGGCGTAAAAGTTCAATTTGCTCCTGATTGCGCAAAGGCAAAAGAGCAAGCTGATGCCCTCAAACCAGGTGAAGTGCTGATGCTCGAGAACCTCCGTTTCTATGGCGAGGAAGAAGGCAAACCGGTAGGTATCGACAAAGAAGATCCTGCTTACGAAGAGGCTAAAAAAGCAATGAAAGCCAGCCAGAAAGAGTTCGCTAAAACGCTCGCTTCATACGCTGACTGCTACGTAAACGACGCTTTCGGTACTGCACATCGCAAACATGCTTCTACTGCCGTTATCGCAGACTACTTTGATGCTGACAATAAGATGCTCGGCTATCTCATGGAGAAAGAAGTACAGGCTGTAGAGAACATCCTCAACAACATCAAACGTCCGTTTACCGCCATCATGGGTGGTTCGAAAGTTTCCACTAAAATCGGTATCATTGAGAACCTTATGAACAAAGTGGACAACCTCATCCTTTGCGGTGGTATGACCTATACGTTCGCTAAAGCACAAGGCGGACATATCGGTAACTCTATCTGCGAGGACGACAAACTGGATCTCGCACTCGATATTATCGCACAAGCAAAAGCAAAAGGTGTGAACCTCGTATTGGGTACCGACTCTGTTTGCGGTGATAAATTTGCCAATGATGCAAACCAACTCATTTGCCCGTCCAACGCTATTCCGGATGGTTGGGAAGGTCTCGACGCAGGTCCTGAAAGCCGCAAAGCATTCGCCAAAGCTATCGAAGGTGCTAAGACTATCCTTTGGAATGGTCCTGCCGGTGTGTTCGAGTTTGATAACTTCACAGGTGGTAGCAAAGCCGTTGCTGAGGCTGTAGCTAAAGCAACTGACAATGGCGCTTATAGCCTTATCGGAGGTGGCGACAGCGTAGCATGTGTGAATAAATTCGGAATGGCTGACCGTGTAAGTTATATCTCTACTGGTGGTGGCGCTCTGCTCGAGGCTATCGAAGGTAAAGTGCTTCCTGGTGTTGCAGCCATCAAAGGTGAGTAATTAAATCTGATAATTGACACTTATTTATGGAAATAGTAGGAAAAATCGTTCAAGTGCTTCCGGCACAAGAAGGCGTAAGTAAATCAACGGGTAATCCGTGGAAAATTCAGTCGTATATCCTCGAGACTCTTGAGCAATACCCGCGTAAGGTGTGCTTCGAGATCTTTGGTGAAGACCGTATCAAGAATAACCCGTGCGAAATAGATCAGATTGTAACCGTCTCTTTCGACATCGAGAGTCGTGAGTTCAACGGCCGTTGGTATACCTCAATCCGTGCTTGGCGCGTACAGCCTCAAGCACAATCTGCAGAGCCTATGACTGGCAATGTGCAGACTTTTGATGCTGCGGCTTCGCAGGACGACGGAACTGACTTGCCCTTCTAATGCGTAAGGTCTGGATAATCATAGTAATCATCATTCTGACGGGTGGCATAGTACTCTGTGCCATCCGTTGGAATGCATGGTTTGGCAATCCGCCTGAACCTATCTGGACAGGTGATATCATTGACTATTCCTTCCCCACATTTGGTGAAGACAGTGTGCCCGGATTTGAATATACGGGCCTTGATTGGGCGGATAAGAAGCAACCTGACACACTTGAGATGCTGGTCTTTGGCGATGTGCATAACTGTTTGCGTCGTGCGCAATGGCAAACAGTTGCTAACCGGCATCCACAGGCTGATTGCTATATGCAGATAGGCGATTTCGTTGAGCGTGGTTATGAGTATTACAACCAAATGCTTTACCATGAGTTAAATGGTACGCCGTTTGATTCACTGCCTATCATCAATGTGCCGGGTAATCATGAATATCGCAAAGGTGTTATTCGTACCCTGCCGGACTATTGGACCAAGACGTTCAAACATCCCCATAATGGCCCGATTAACTTCGAAGGAACGACCTATTATGTCGATTTGGAGGAGGTACGCGTTATTGCCATTAACACAAACGGACTGCAGTTTCTGCACGACTTTACGCGCGTTAATACATGGCTAAAAAGCGTTATTGCAGATGCAGATGACCGATTTGTGATTGTTATCATGCACCATCCCGTCTTTTCCAGTGGTATGGGCAGACAGAACATCAACATTATGCTCACTTTTGCGCGTGCACTGCAGAATGCCGACTTGGTCTTTGCCGGTCACGATCATACTTATGCGCGCCACTTACCATTCGTCAATATCAACTCTGCAGAGAAATTCTATCTGCATAAACTCAGTTCCCGCTTTACGCGCATAGGAGCCGGAATGCAGGTATATGAGGATGTGCGCATCTACGGTGACACCTTGCATCTGCAAACTCGGTATATCAATAGCGGAGAAGTGTATGATGATGTGCTTATCATCCGTACCGACGAAGGGAAAGAGATCATTGACAATGCAGTTAACCTGCCGGAAACAATAGATGTTCCCGAACGGTATCAGGGAAGAAAAAACTGGAAAACCAAGACCTTTGCCAAGCGTCGGATCAAACGCTTGCGTCCTGTGGTTAAGGAATCGTCAATCAAATAGTTCCATCAGTACATCAATAGATTTAGGTCGCCGAAAGTCTTCAAGATGGAGTTGATAATAATCGCACCACTCTTCAATCAAACTTTGACGATCTTTTCTATTTTTAGGCACGCGCAATAACGGACTGTCCGCATCTTCATTCACTCCTATACCAAGTGCATTGGCAAATCCTGAAAGAAAACGCAGATGCACATTCTCAATATCTTCCGATTCATTCAGGTCGTGAATAGTCGTGTCCAAAAAACGAAACAGCGCTTCATCTTGCATCGGATGGCGAAGAATATGATACAACACTTCCGCAATAAATAACGCTACCGATTGTCGACGCATATCCATTATTTCAGGCACATACAACAGCCGAGCTTCTTTAATTGTCGGTAACGGCTTGTCTGCACGTATATCAGCGGTCAATTCCACAATCGACAGCGGAGCATAGATTGCCGACGACTTCTTCTTTGTACCTGCGCCATACACTATATAATTAATTCGTCCGCCCGCACGCGTGTACGCATGAAGCACGTGAGAAGTATCGCCGCGACGCTGAAGATTTAATACAATGGCAGAAGTAGTTATTAGCATCTTTTATACCATATTTTCTGCAAAATTACTGCTTTTTTTCCATATAATCGACATGAAAAGCAAAAAAAATTCAAAAAAATTTTGCTAATTCAGAAAAAAGCAGTACCTTTGCACGCTTTTTTGAATAAAAAACGAATAAATAATATGAAACGTACTTTCCAACCTTCACAACGCAAGAGACGTAACAAACACGGCTTCCTTGAGAGAATGGCATCCGCTAATGGTCGCCGCGTATTGGCTGCTCGCCGCGCTAAAGGTCGCAAGAAATTGACCGTTGCCGACGAGGGACGTCACAAATATTAATTAGTTTAATTAACTAATTTTTCATAACGATTACAGGGAAAAGAGATGCATCTCCTTTCCCTTGTTTTGCACTTAATATGGAAACAACAAGACAACACAAAATCGCGCGTCTGATACAAAAGGACTTGAGTGACATCTTACTGCGATTTGCCAGATCTCTTTCCGGAGTACTCATCTCCGTGAGCGAGGTGCGTATATCTCCTGACTTGGCTATTGCCCATGTCTATCTCAGCATCTTCCCGCAGAATAGAGAGCAGGAAGTGATGGAGCACGTCGAAAACGAGAAAGGCAAAATCCGTGGCGAAATGGGTAACCTCGAGAGGCATCAACTCCGTATCATTCCCGAACTGCATTTCCATCTCGATGAGACCATCGACCGAATGGAACGTATCGACGAACTGCTAAAAAGCTAATAGTGAGCCAAGTTGAGCGACATATAGCTTGGCGGTATATCTTCTCCAAGAAGAGCCACAATGCCATAAATATCGTCAGCGCTGTGAGTGCCACGGCTGTAGGTGTGGTTACTGCCGCTATGGTCTGTGTCCTTAGCGTAATGAACGGATTCGGGTCACTTATTGAAACTATGTTCTCACAGTTCGACCCGCAACTGCGCATTACTGCAACAACCGGAAAGAGTTTTTCCGTCGAAGACGAAACCATCCAAGCCGTTATGGCTCTTCCTTATGTCGAGTTGGTTTCGCAGACTATAGAGGAAACAGCGCTCATTCGTTACAAAGAGCATCAACTTCCTGCCCATCTCATGGGTGTAGATGAGAACTTCCGGCAACTTACAAATATCGATTCCATCATTACTGACGGCACTTTCTCCGTCTTTGACGGAGCTTTTGAGAGAGCGGTGCTCGGACAAGGCTTGGCTAATCAAGTAGGTATCAATGCCCATTTCGTAGGAGGTTTGCATATCTATGCTCCGAAACGTACAGAGCGAGTTAATCTGATGCGACCTGACCAAAGTTTCAACGAAGCTACCGTCTTTATCTCTTCCACTTTTGCTGTCAATCAAGTCAAGTACGATGATGCTTATATGCTTATTTCCCTGCCTTTGGCACGGTATCTCTTCGACTATGATTCGGTTACCGTTACTGCGCTTAATTTGCAATTGAGCCCATCTATCTCAACGCGTCAAGCAAAGAAACAAATACAACTCATTCTTGCCGACAACTATCAGGTTCTTGATCGTTACGAGCAACAAGCTGACTTTTTTCGCATCCTCAAGATAGAAAAACTGCTGACCATTCTTCTCATGGCCTTTATCCTTCTTATCGCATGCTTCAATATCATCAGTTCGCTCTCCATGCTCATGATTGATAAGAAAGAGGACATCCGCATTCTCAGTAACTTAGGTGCCGACCTGACTACTATCCGTAAAATCTTCCTCTACGAGGGATGGCTCATCTCCAGTCTCGGAGCTGTTATCGGACTAATAGTAGGACTCATATTGAGTCTTATTCAAGAACATTTCGGTCTTATCAAATTGGGTAACGGAACACAATACGTCATTTCATCTTATCCCGTTCAGGTCCAAGGTACGGATATCCTAATTGTAGCCATGGTTGTGCTACTCTTAGGCTTCGTTGCAGCTTGGTATCCTGTTCGCAAAATGCATATTCCGAAATGAAAAATCGCATCCTTTATATTGCCATCATACTGCTTGCCGCATGTACGTCCAAGAACAGCCCTTCCAAACCCGATACGATTGCTTCCGAGATGACGTACGGCAAACTTATCTGTTATGGTCAGTACTACGACAGCATTAAGTACAATGTCTTGTCGTTGGACTTGTATTCCGACGGACTCACCCTTGATTCCACAGACCATATGGTCGGTTCCGGCACAAACCTCTACCTAAGCGATATCTTTATTCCGCTTACGGACACTACCTTAATGGATGGCACATATAAGTGCGCTAAAACACCCGAACCTAAGACATTCTATCCGGGAGTCGATTTCGATGGAACACCTACAGGAACCTATATCCTACAAGTGGTAAACGCCAAAGTGTCGCAGATTATTATCTGTTCCGACTCCACCTTTGTCGTCTCAACGAACGGCGACACAAAAGAGTTGCTCTTCAACTTGCAATCAGAGGATAAAAACTACAATATCCACTTCAAAGGTGTCTTAGAGTATGAAGACCGACGGCATCTATAAAGAATATCATTCCTACCTGCGTCTCGAACGCTCTCTTTCGGAAAATTCTGTCTTGGCTTATGAGCAGGACTTGCTCAAACTGCGCACCTATTTAGAGGAACGAGACATCGACCCGGTCAATGCGCAACTATCTGACTTAGAGGACTTTGTCTATAATTACTTCGGCGCCGATAGTAATGCGCGCTCGCAGTCCCGTATCCTCTCCGGTGTGCATAGCTTCTATCGTTTTCTGCTCTATCACAACTATATTGAGTCTGACCCGAGCGAACTCCTCGCTATGCCTAAGAAGGAGCTTCACTTGCCCGATGTGCTTACCGTCGAGGAAATCAATGCTATGGTCGCACAAATAGACCTTAGCTCTAACGAAGGGCACCGCAATCGTGCCATCATTGAGATGCTTTACGGCAGCGGTCTGCGCGTTTCCGAACTCGTCAATCTCCAACTCAGTAATATGTACCGTCAAGAGGGCTACATGCTCATTCAAGGTAAAGGCAGCAAACAACGTCTTGTGCCCATCTCTCCCGAAGCTGAGAAATGGTTCCAATACTGGATGGAAGACCGTGCGCACTTGGACATCAAACCCCAGTTCAAGGATATCGCTTTTCTCAATCGATACGGACGCCAACTCACTCGAGCTATGATTTTCACCATCATCAAGCGTCTTACCGCTGCGGCGGGCATCCATAAAACCGTTTCACCGCACACGCTCCGTCACTCTTTTGCGACCCACTTGCTCCAAAACGGGGCGGACCTGCGTATCATACAACAGCTGCTCGGACACGAAAACATCACCACCACAGAGATTTACACACACGTCGATATACAAGACTTGCGCAAAGCAATCCTCCAGTTCCATCCCGCTAATAGAAATGATTAAACGGCTCGCCATAATACTCTTAACGCTTAGCTCTTGGCTCGTGCTTGCAGCCCAGGAGACCGTCATCGTCGGCGATGTCACTTGTGCAGAAACGGGCGAACCGATTCCTAATGCCAATATCTATTACCAGGCTTCCTCCGTCGGCACTTCTTCCAACGATGAAGGCTCGTTCGTGCTCAAAAGCAACTTCAGCAAGAAGCGCACGCTCGTTGTGTCGGCTGTAGGATACCGCACCCAGCGCTTCCAAGTGGAACCCGGTATAATGGCAGGTATACAGGTCGTGCTCAACGAGAAAACTGCTGTACTCGAGGAAGTGTATGCCTCACCCGACGACTCCTATGCGCTTGCCCTACTCGCCCAAGTCAAGAACCACAAACCACAAACTACCAACTACAAATCACAAACTGTTCAGTCCACCGAACTCTACGTCAGCGATATCGAAGCAAGACAACTCAAACGGCGTCTGTGGAAAAGCCTGCGAGTGGGGATGATTACTGCAGAAGACTCTTCTCTCATGCTTCCGCTGTATGTTTGCCGGCAGAAGGGTGACCAAAAAGACGAAAAGTCCATTATCATGTCTCCCACGGACTACTCTGCCTTGATAGGCAATAATAACCATCTTAACTTCTACGCCAATACTGTTTCCGTACACGACAGAGCTTTTCTTTCGCCTTTGGCTGCGGCTTCTTGTACGTACTACAAATACTACCTCGCCGATTCCGTCATCACCGATGAAGGCAAACAATACATCCTCCATTTCCGCACGAAGAATCCCTATTACGCTACTTTCAACGGCGAAATGACGATTGACTCAGCCACCTACACCCTGCGCAACATATCCGCTACGGTCCCACCACAATCGTCCGTCAACTACCTCAAATCGCTGCATATTGACCAAGCACTGGCGGAAGATAACTCCATCTTATCCGAGCAAGTAACATCCATACTTGACTTCGGCGTCAAGACTCAAGATGACCATGTCTTTCCGACCATCCTCATCCGCAACACTATCAACGCCGAAACCACCAACCACCAACTACCAACCACCAACTACCAACCACAAACCACCAATCCCGACACTTTGTTGTCGACGCTTGATTCCCTTCCTGTCGTTCGTTTCGCCAAATGGACTGCGGCCATTATCAATACCGGTTATATACCTACCGGCACTTTCGTCGATATCGGTAACATCCAGGAGATACTGCAAGTCAACGAGCACGAGAAGGTTCATGTGGGACTACCTTTCCGTACGAACGAAAAACTCATGAAGCATGTCTCTCTTGAAGCTTCGCTCGGATACGGCTTCCGCGACAGGGCATTCAAAGGGATGGGTAGAATCAATGTCCAACTGCCAACTCCGAGACGACATGTCTTCTTTGTTGAGTACCAGGATCATTATGTGTGGACTGAAGTGGATGATTTCACGCGTCTGCTGCATGAGAATGGTATAGGCTTCAAGACAATGGACTTCACGGCGTATGCGTTCGAAGCCTTGCGGTATAATCCCAATGCGGTCAATACGGCTACGCGGCAGCGGCAGTTCCAACTCCATTTTGATAATGACTGGACGGATAATATAGAAACCCAGCTCTACGCCCGCGTAGGATGGATGGGATATGGTGACCCGCTCGTCGGATACCATAATATCCCCTCGTTCTCTTACCAAACGCTCGGAGGTATTCTGCGTGTCGGGTTTAAGGAGCGCAAGATTGACGGATATTTCTCGCGCTATCATGTCTACAGCCATTTGCCTGTTCTATATTTCGGACTCGAGGCGGGAAGTTTCAAGACGGATTACATGGCGCGTTATCAGATGTTCGCTAAAATCAATCTTCTCCTCCGTCACAAAGCCGATTTAGGCATGGGTGGAACGCTCGATTATGCTTTTTTGGCGGGTATAATACTTGGGGAGGTGCCATATCCTTTCCTGCACCATTTTGAGGGCAACCAAGGCTATGCCTATGATCCTTTCCGTTTTACACTCATGAATAATTTCCAGTATGCTGCCGATAAGTACCTCGCGCTGCATGCCGAATGGAATGGACAGGGTATTCTCTTTAACCTCATCCCGGGTATCCGTTACCTTCGTCTTCGCGAACTGGTCACGTTCAAATTGGCTTACGGTAACTTTGCCGACAGAACACCACTCACCAACTACCAACCACCAACTCTCTCGTCTCTCACTACGCCCTATATCGAACTCGGATGCGGTATCGGAAACATCCTCCGTGTCCTGGATATTTACTCTGTTTGGCGTCTCACCAACTGGGAAAAAGAAGCAACGCCACGATGGGCGTTGCGTTTCAGACTACATATTTCTTTGTAACTTATTTCTTTTTCTTGCCTTCGCCCATCTCTGGGTCTACAAGAATACGTCCGCAGAATTCGCAAACAATGATTTTCTTGCGTTGGCGGATATCCAATTGGCGCTGTGCCGGAATCTTTGCGTGGCAACCACCGCAGCTGTCGCGCTCCACTTTAACGACTGCAAGTCCGTTGTGGGCGTTTTTGCGGATACGTTTGAACGCTGTCAGCAGGCGCTCGTCAATATGTTTCTCGAGTTCAGCAGAGCGGAGCATTAATGCTTCTGTCTCAGCCTTGGTCTCTTGAAGAATAGTATCCAGATCGTTGCGTTTTTGATTGAGGTCAACGGTCTTTTCCTCGATGTCGGTGATAGTCTTTTGTTTGTCTGCTTGACGGGCTTCGAGGTCAGCTGTGTAGTTACGGATCTTCTTCTGACTGAGTTCAATGTCGAGCTCTTGGTATTCAATCTCTTTGCTCAGGTTATCGTACTCGCGGTTGTTGCGCACATTGTCCTGTTGCTCTTTGTAGCGAGCGATGGAAGCGTTGGCGTTCTCAATACGTACGCGGTGGTCAGATATTTGCGTCTCGAACTCTTTGATCTCGTTCTCGATGTTACTCAGACGGGTCTTCAGTCCTTCCACGACATCGCTCATGTCTTTCACTTCCTGCGGCAGCTCGCCGGCAAGGGTACGTAACTCGTCAATCTTCGAGTCCACTTGTTGCAACTCATAGAGGGCTTTCAGTTTCTCCTCTACGGTCAGTTCTTTTTCTTCTCTTTTTGCCATAGTTGTATTGTTTTATTAGTATATGCAAATGGGGGATTTATCTTCTTGCGATATAATCGTTGTGACTTGATTAGCGAGCAACTCCTTAAATATATCGCGTGTAAAGTGTTCGCTGACCCAGTGGTCCATATCTATCAGCGCTATGTTACCTGCCATATCGAGGAAGTCGTGATACTTCACGTCGGCGGTGATGAACGCCTCTGCACCTTGTTGTATCGCTGCTTGTGCAAACTCGGCACCTGCTCCGCCGCATAGCGCTATCGTCTCCATCGTGTCCGTCTTGCCCGGCACATAGCGAAGCACAGGAGCATCGAATGCTGATTTCACTTGAGCTAATAAATCGCTCAAGCGCATCGGTTGAGGCAAGCGTCCTATGACGCCCAAGCCGTGTTCGTCTTCGTTGCCTGAAGGCACTAAGATACGGCAGTCAGTCAAACCTATCTTCTCCGCCATACGACCGGAAACGCCGTTCAGCCACGCGTCCATGGCCGTGTGAGAGGAGTAAATAGCGATGTTGTTTTTAATGGCTGTCTCTACGCAGCGAGCTTGCGTTGTCTGACCGCATAGTTGCTTCAGACCGTGGAACAGGAGCGGATGATGGGAAATAATCAAATCGCAACCCAGCCGCATAGCCTCACTGACGACCGATTCAGTCACATCCGTCGTCAGCAATACTTTTTTTATCTCTGCATTGCGATTACCTACCTGCAGCCCCGAATTATCCCACTCCTCTTGCCAGCTCAAGGGCGCTACAGATTCTATGATATCAATTATATCTTGAAGTAACAAGTTACCCTTTCTTAGCGCCTACACCGGTTTTTGCAGCTGCGCCTGCAGCCTTACCGGATGTCTTCGCTTGCACTTTCTGTGCGGCTTTCTGCTGATCTTTGTCCACGCTCTTCTGACCCTCAGCTGCCACTTCGCCTTCTTCCTCCACCGTGAAGTCCGTAATACCGGCTTGAATCAGTATGTTGTACCAAATAACCAGTTTGCGGATATCAGACGGATAGACGCGGTCGCGGTCGTAGTTAGGAAGAACCTCAGCAAAGAAAGCGCGCAGCGCATCGTTGTCGGCTTTCTTCGGGTCAATCGAAGCGACCTTCAAACCTTCCTTCTCGCCAAGCTTGGTCAGCACCTCGTTCAGCGCGATATCGTCGCCTTCCGTGAACATGCTTACGTCGGCTAAGGACACAATCTTATCGCGTGCATAAGTAGGCATACGTTTGCCATCTACCAAACTTTCTACAATGAGCATGTTGTTACCACGGCTCACTAACTTAAACAGCCCGGGTTTGCCCGTAACAGCGAGAATATTTTTCAGCATAATCGATGTTTTTTTTCAAATCGGCTGCAAAAGTAGTACTTTTTTTGGGAATATGCAAAAAAAAGTGTAATTTTGCACGATTTTTTATGCGATTAAAGAGTGACGTCAATATTAAGAACCGTCGTGCGACGTTTGATTACGCGATATTAGACCGCTATACGGCAGGTATTCAACTGTACGGAACGGAGATCAAATCCATCCGTGAGTCGAAGGCCTCGCTTGCTGATACCTATTGCCAGTTTGTCGGCAATGAACTCTGGGTGAAGCAGATGAATATTGCGGAGTATCGTTTTGGGTCTTATTCTAACCATGAATCAAGGCGTGACCGCAAACTACTTCTTCAGCGCAAGGAATTGCGTAAGCTTCAACGCCAAACGAAAGAGACCGGTAAAAGCATCATCCCGCTGCGGCTGTATATCAACGAAAAGGGGCTTGCCAAGCTTGAGATAGCGCTGTGCCAGGGTAAGCACGAGTACGATAAGCGGCAGGCTATCAAGGAACGAGACGACAAACGTGAACTCGACCGCCTTATGCGACACTAAATAAAAGATTTTAAAGGCGAAGGGTTATGGGCGAAAGGAAAGAGAGCCGCAGATTTGCGACTCTCTTTCTCCCGCTCCCTTCCCGCCGGCATAGGCTTCTGATAGGTTCCTGATAGGTTTCTGATAAGTTTCTGATAGGTTCTCATGCCTGACTCCACTATGACCTAACTATGACTTAATCGCTACTCTCTTCGTTCCGTTCGCGGGTATTCAGCCCCGCACTCTCCGTCCCTTCCCGCCGATGATTAATCGGTTCGTGTTAGTAACGAATAGGCGGCATAATAGTGCAAAAATAATATTTTTTAAGAGAAAAATGCACAAAAATTTGCGTATTCCCCTAAAAAGCAGTACTTTTGCGGGCTGAAAGGTCACTTGAGAGGACGCATATATGTTTAACCTATAATTTTTACTAAGATGAAAAAGGTGTTTTTTGCCATTATGGCAGTATTGGCCATCGCCTGCACAGGTTGTAAAACGGATAACGCTTCCGTTACAGTAACCGTTAAGGATAAAGCCAATAACCCGATTAAAGACCGCGCTGTGTTCTACACTGACAAGGCTTCTCTGATTGCCGAGGCCGTTCTTCCTCCTACTCCGGAAGCACTGATCGGACTGGAAGACAGCAACTGGGCTTATGTTGAAACAAACAGCCAGGGTACCGTTACCTTTAACGTGCCGATGTCCGTTGCTAGCTTGACGTACTATTTCGTTGTTTACGATTTAGGTTCAAAAAGCCCGGTACAGAAAGAGTATAAACTCAAACGCGGTGCTAACCAAGAGATAGAGTTCGTAGTGAACAAGTAACGAACGGTTAGTGGTAACCAAAACAAAAGCGCAGCTTCGGCTGTGCTTTTGTTGTTTAGATGCGTTGGATTTGTTTGTGAAGGAAGCGCTCGATGCGCTGGAAGAAGCGTTTGTCCTGGTAGGAGACGAGTGTGATGGCGGTGCCGTTATTCTCGGCTCTGGCCGTTCGTCCGATTCGATGCACATAGTCTTCGGCATCATGCGGAACATCGTAATTGATAACCAAAGGAATATCGTCCACATCGATTCCTCGCGCTACGATATCGGTAGCCACAAGGACTTGCACCTTTCCATTGCGGAAATCCAACATCACGGCTTCACGGTCTTTCTGGTCAAGGTCGGAATGCATCTGTCTTGCGTCGATGCCTTTGTTGCGCAAAGCATGTGTCAGTTCCTTGACGCGTTGCTTCTTACCCGCGAAAATGAGCACTTTTTTTAAGGGCGAAGGGCTAAGGGTTATGGGCGAAAGGTCATCGTTTGTAAGAAGAGATATAATCGTTTCGGTTTTGTCGGCTTCGTTCAGGTCGATAGCGAGTTGTTTTATCGCCTCCGGCGGACGTGAAACGGCTATTTTGACTTCTACGGGGTTGTGCATGATAGCTCTTGCCATCTTGCGGATATCATTAGGCATGGTGGCAGAGAACATGATTTTCTGGCAGTGATTGGGCAGTTTGCGCACGATAGTCATGATGTCGTCGTAAAAGCCCATATCGAGCATTCGGTCGGCTTCATCGAGGATGAAGTACTTGACTCCGGAGAAGTCGGGTGAGTATATATTAATTAGGCTAAGTAATCGACCGGGAGTAGCGATGATGATGTCAGCACCTTTGGTGATACCGGAAGTTTGATTGCCCCATGTGCCACCGTCGTTGCCACCGTAGATAGCGACGGACGAGAAGGGTACATAAAAGCCGAATCCTTCCATTTGCTGGTCTATCTGTTGCGCGAGTTCGCGGGTAGGCGCCATAATAATGGCATTGAGTTTATCGGGATCGTGATTGTCCTCGGCGAGTTTGGTGAGCAACGGCAGAATATAGGCAGCGGTTTTGCCTGTACCAGTCTGCGCGCACGAAATGACATCCCGCCCGTCAAGAATGACGGGGATGGTTTTCTCCTGCACGGGTGTGCACTCGTCAAAGTGCATGTCCCATAATGCGTCCAGGACGTCGTCAGATAGTGCTAATTCGTCGAAGTACAATGGGGTAGTTTGTAGTTTGTTATTCCCAGCCGTCGAAGACGTCGGCTCCATAGGTGTTATCTTCATCCGGTTTATGCAGCGGCGCCCATAGTTGTGCGAAGAACGGATTGCGTTTGGCTTCCTTGTCCCATTGCCACGGACGCGGATTATCGTCCTTATACGGCCACGGGAAACATTCGGGGCACCAGTGTCCGCCCAGCAGAATAAGCCGCGGCGAGGCTTTGAAAGTATGTCCTTCGGCACACTGCCACTCCAATTGGGTATCCAGGTCACCTTTAGTCATCGTTTTGGACAGGCACTTGCCACCGCGGAACTTAGCCGCAGCCTTCATATCCGTGATATCGAGTTCATTGAGGGGCTTGGTCTCATCGTAACCATGGTCAAGCAGGACAGCATCTTCGCTGTTATGAGAGAGGTCCATTTGTTTCCACGGTTTGATAGCGAGATAGTCTTCGTAAGAACCATAATAGGCGCTGATGCGTTGTTGACATCTTGCGGCGAGTTGCGGGTCGTTGCGGTGCTTAATCCACCACTGTGTGCCGTGCTCTTTGGACATGGCCATGAACCACATGCCGATTTTGACGAGATGTGGGAAGAGTTTGGCTATTTTGGTCTTGGCAGCGAACTTGATGCCACCGGGAACGGACGGGGACTGCGCGAGTTTCTTGAAGTATTCCTTTATCGGCATGTTCTCGCGGAAATGGAGATAGCCTTCGAGTTTATCGCTGTCGAGGTACCACATGCCGTGGAAATTACGTGTGGTGAACCAGTTGGAGTTGAATATCTGTTCGGGTTTGGGACATCCGATGGCGTCGAGCAGGAGGCACTCAAACTCGTAGTTGGAAATACGGTACTCGGCTCCGGAACCGATATTGTAGTAGTTCTTCCAGAACTCTTCAGGTACATCGGGTCGGCAAATGCGCTCGAGCAGTCTGCCGCTGTCTTCTACCGTAGCCCACTCCAACACGCCGCGCACGGGCACGTGGAACATAATAGGGTCGTAGTTCTTGAGGATAGCGGGATAGAGTATTCCTGATTGACGGAGCGATGCCCAAGTCTTAATACCAGAGTCGGTGATGATGCGTTCTGCCCATGCCTTGGTGATACCGTAGTGGTCGTACGCGCTGACGCAGATCGGGTCACCCGTTCTGCCCCAGTGAAGCGGCTCGCGGCGGTCCCCCATCTGTGCGACGGAACCGACATAAACCACTTTGGGTTGTTTGTCGCTCGGCTGCGCCAGGACAGCGTCCCGAATAAAGGTCGCAGCGGTGATATTGGTTTTGCGTGTAGCTGTTGGACGATAATCCGCTTGCGGTGAAACCATTCCGCCTACGTGCAGCACGATATCCGCACCGGTGACGCCTTTGAGTACATCTTCGTATTTAGTCAAGTCGCCCCAGATAACGTTTAACGCTGAATGTTTAGCGATTAGGGGAGTTAGAAGTTCTTTATTTTTTTTACTGGGTCTGGCGAGAATACGCAAATCATATTGTTCGGGATATTTGAGAATTTCCATCATTCCGGCAAATCCCATTGTGCCAGTTGCACCTGTTAAGAAAACGGTTGTTTTCATGCGAATATGAATTAATTATTTTTTCTTTTTATTACTATCAATAAGCCTTTTCCAGCGCACACGCATAAATTTGCCGGTATGCGCGACAAAGTCCATCCACCAGTGGGTGAGAATCTCGGCTTCTTCGTCCTCGCGCTCTTGTACTGCTTTCTGTGCATTGTTGTCCGAGATGACAAGCAGCTGGTCGCCTAATTGCAGTTCGGTATCGCCGGAAGGCACAAAGAAAGTATCCTCTCGGCGTACCATAATAACCAGCGTATGCGGTTGGATAGTCAAGTCTTTGAGTTTATTGCCTTTAGCAAGCAGTTCTTCGTCCACGACGCGTTCCCAGGATGAAGACTGAATCTCATCGGGCAGGTCGATATCAAAATAGCGCAGTTTATGCTCTGGCGCTTGAGGCGTAGTGAGTTTGAGTTTGGCTGCTACGATGCCGATTGTTGTGCCCTGAACAAGCAGACTGATGAGGGTGCAAGCAAAGACTACATTGAAGATAATATCGGAATGTGGCACGTTAGCAGCTTCGCAGAGGATAGCAAGAATAATAGGTACAGCACCTTTAAGTCCGACCCAACTGGTGAAAAGGCGGTCGTTCTGCTTGAACTTCTTAAACGGCAGCAGGCAGAGCAGAACGGTAATAGGCCGTGCAAAGAAAATCATAATGACGCTGACGATAAGACTGAAGACCCATACTTTCCAGTCGAGCAGTTCGGATGGTCTGACCATCAGACCCAACATCAAGAACATCACCAGTTGGCTGAGCCAAGTGAGTCCGTCGAAGAAGGCCTTGGTCTGCCGCTTGCGGTAGAAACGGCTGTTACCGATAATGAGTCCTCCGATATAAACAGCGAGGTAGGGATTACCTTTTAAGTAATACGTCACGGCGAAAATAAAAATACATGCCGTAAGCACCATAATCGGATAGAGACTTTCGTTGCTCAGTGCACCTTTATTGAGCAGCCAGATAACCACTTTACCGAAGATAAAACCAATCACGGCACCCATAACGAGTTGGATAAGGATGTCTTGAATGATACCGAGTGTATCTATCTCGGTAGTAGTGGAAGTGACGATACCAATAAGTGTGACGGTGAGGATATACGCCATCGGGTCATTGGCTCCTGATTCCAATTCCAACAAAGGCCGCAGGTTATGCTTTAGTTTGACTTTATTGGTGCGCAGGATAGAGAAGACACTTGCCGAATCAGTTGAGGACAAGGTGGCAGCCACCAAGAGTGCAGACCAAATAGAGAACGTGATAAGCGAATGCAACCATCCGAACACAATCCACGCCAAAACACCCGTAATGACACAGGTGATGAGCACGCCAAGAGTAGCCAATGTGATACCCGGCGCCATAATAGGCTGAATGTCCGAAATCTTAGTATCCAGACCGCCGGAGAAAAGGATAACGCATAGTGCGATGGTACTGATAGCCTGCGCTGTTCCGATATTGAGTCTATACACATCCTCCACACCGATCCATACGCCTAATCCGCTTGGACCGAGAAGAATACCTACAGCCAGAAACATCAACAACGCCGGCACACCAAATCGATATCCGATGCGGTCGGTAAAAATGCTGGCAAAGAAAAGCAGCGACAGGACGAGTAAAACAAACTCTACTTGCATGAACTACTTGGTTAAGAGCTGCTCGTCAATGATTTCCTTGATTTGTTCCTTAGGTTGCAATCCGATTTGCATCATTGGCTTGCCAGATTTAGGAATATAGAGGATTCGCGGGAAACTGGTTATGTTGAAGGCTTGCGCGATTTCGGTCTCTTTCTCGACATCCATCTTATAGAAATACACCTTTCCTGCGTATTCTGTAGCGAGTTCTTCCATAATGGGTGCCAAACGTTTGCACGGTCCGCACCACGTGGTATAGAAGTCAATGATACAAGGTTTGTCGCCTTTGTATTTCCACTCTTTTTCAGTGGTGTAGTTAAATACCTTTTGTTTGAACTGCTCCGTGGTAAGGTAGTTCACTGTTTGTGCGTTTGCTACGAGAGCAAAGAAAGCGGCAAGAGCCATTAAAATGAGTTTACGTTGCATAATTGTCCAAATTTGGGCGCAAAAGTAATACTTTTTTTGCACATGTGCAAGAATTGTTATATTTTTGCGGCGTTTTTATGAAAAAAAAGGTGCTATGCAAGCTCAATTAGATGCTATTTTGCGTCAATATGACCCCAAACAAGTGTTCGTTATCCGTAGCGCAAGGGTAGCGTATCCTATGCCGTTTCCGTCCTATGAATTGGAAGACGGCGAGGAGGCTAAAAGTTTGACAAATGCGGAGAAGGTTTGGTGTTGGTTGACGGAACAGGGTGCGACACGGAAAGCGTTGCTGATCAACATCGGTGGTGGCAGTATCTGCGACTTGGGCGGATTTGTGGCAGCAACCTATTTGCGAGGAATTGATTACATCAATATTCCTACCACCTTGCTGGCGATGGTAGATGCGGCTGTTGGCGGAAAGACGGCAGTTAATCTAAATGGTCTGAAGAATCGTGTTGGTGCTTTTTATCCTCCAAAGGCGGTTCTGACGGATGGTGCATTTTTGCGCACGTTGCCAGTGGAAGAGATGCTTTCCGGCTGGGGTGAGATTTTGAAATGCGGCTTGCTGGAAAGTGCAGATAGATGGCATGAGTACGTATCCTATATGGAGCGGTTTATGTCTGATTGTGAGTCAGTTATGGATATGTCTATTGTGGATGCTGCCCGAAAGTATAAAGAACGCGTTGTGTCGGATGATTTGCGCGAGAACGGTCTGCGAAAGGTGTTGAATTTCGGTCATACGATTGGACATGCTTTGGAGGAGAAGACACGTGCTCGACATGGTTATTGCGTGCTGTGGGGCATGGTAGCGGAGTTGTATTTGAGTGTAATAAAAGCCGGTTGTCCGAAAGATGTGCTGACGCAGTTAAGTCGCGTGATGTTGGATTATTACGGTCGTCCCCAATGCAATTGTCGAGAGAAGGATGAGTTAGTGGATTTGATGCGCAAAGACAAGAAGAACGCGAGTGAGGAAGCGATTACTTTCACGTTATTGCGCGGCGTTGGCGAACCGGTAATTAACCGGACGGCGACCGTTGAAGAAATTCGCGATGGAATAGAGTATCTATTCAGTCTGTAAGGTTATTTTTCGTCAAGTTTGAGTAGCAAAATGTATCTTTTTGCAAGAAAAATGCATAAAAATTTGCGTATGTGAAAAAAAAGCAGTACTTTTGCGGCCGATTTTGTAAAATGCGTAGTAAGCGCTGCGCTCAACGAAGTTGAAAAGAAGAAAAATTATTAACTTTAAATTATACGATTATGTCAGAAATTGAATCGAAAGTAAAAGCTATCATTGTGGACAAACTGGGTGTTGAGGAATCACAAGTTACCTTAGACGCAAGTTTTGCTGCTGACCTGAATGCAGACTCATTGGACACTGTGGAGTTGATTATGGAGTTTGAGAAAGAGTTCAATATCACTATTCCGGACGAGGATACACAGAAGATCAGCACCGTAGGCGATGCAGTTGCTTACATTGAGAAGGCTGTTGCTTAATCTGAGTTAAGAAAAATAGCGCTTTACGAGTTTGCGGGAGACTGTAAACTCGTAAATTGTACAATAATGTTATGGAATTAAAACGAGTAGTTGTTACTGGTTTGGGAGCCGTGACGCCTCTTGGCAATGACCTCCCGACCACGTGGAATAATATGGTGGCAGGCAAGAGTGGAGCCGGCGAAATCACCCAATTCGATTGCGCTAAGTTTCGTACCCATTTTGCTTGTGAAGTGAAGAATTTCAACTTCGATGGCATTATGGATCCGAAGGATGCACGCCGTTTGGACCGCTATTCGCAGTTCTCGGTTTATGTCGCAAAAGAAGCATTGGAAGATGCTGCGTTGAACCTTGAGACTGAAGACAAGGACAGAATAGGTATTATCTGGGGTAGCGGTATGGGTGGTTTGCAGAGTTTTGAGGATGGAGTAGTAGAGTTTGCTACCGGTGATGGTATGCCACACTACAATCCGTTCTTTATTCCCAAAGCTTTGCATAGTATGGGCGTTGGACATATTTCGTTGGAGTTCGGTTTGACCGGTATGGCGTTTATCGTGTCGTCGGCATGTGCCAGTTCATCACACGCCATATCTCAAGCCTTTGACGCTGTGCGTTTAGGCCGTGCGGATGTTGTGCTCACTGGAGGTGCAGATGCAGATATTAGACCGTCTGGTATCGGTGGATTCAATGCTATGCGGGCTATCTCCACTCGCAACGATAGCCCCGAGACAGCTAGCCGTCCCTTCTCCAAGTCCCGTGATGGATTTGTATTAGGCGAAGGCGGTGCCTGCCTTATTCTGGAAGAGTATGAGCACGCGAAAGCCCGTGGTGCAAAGATTTATGCAGAAGTGGTTGGCGCTGGCGCTACGTCAGACGCATACCATATGACTGCTCCAGATCCGGAAGGCAAAGGTGCCATTCGAGTAATGAAAGTAGCGCTCGAGGATGCCGGATTACAACCGACTGACATCGACTACATCAACACGCATGGAACATCTACTCCGCTTGGCGATATCGCTGAATTATGTGCAATCCGCGCCGTGTTTGGCGACCATATTTATGAGATGAACCTCGATTCGACTAAGTCCATGACCGGCCACTTGGTAGGTGCAGCAGGCGCTATCGAGGCTGTCGCTTGCGTGAAGGCACTCGAGACAGGTATCATTCCGCCAACTATCAACCACGAAGAAGGTGATGAAGACGAACGTATTGACTACAAAGTGAACTACACCTTTAATGTGGCGCAGAAACGTGACATCCGCTATGCATTGTCGAACAACTTCGGCTTCGGCGGACTGAATGCGTGCTTGATTTTTAAGAAAGCAGAAGATTAAACCGATTCTATATCGGTATGTGGTGTTAAATTTTAATTTTAAGGTATTATGATTACAAGTAAAATTGGAGAGAACGCCGGCTTAATTTGGACTGCTCTGCAGAACGGCGCTCTCGCACAGAAGGCTCTTAAGAAAGCTACCAAGCTGAAAGATGCAGACTTGAATCTGGCACTTGGTTGGTTGGCACGTGAAGGCAAAATTGCTTTCGACGTAAAAGGGGCTGACACTATTATTTCGTTACAATAATTCCAGATTGTTGCGATTATGGTAGTAGCGATAGTGGGCGCATCAGGCGCCGTAGGTCAAGAGTTATTGAAAGTGCTTGAAGAACGCCACTTTCCTGTTACCGAACTTCGTCTATTCGGTTCCGTGCGCAGTGCCGGAACCGAATATTCGTTCTGTGGACATTCCTACAAAGTTAACGAACTTAAACACGGCGATGATTTTAAGGGTGTAGATATCGCTTTCACGTCTGCCGGAGCATCCGTCTCTCGCGAATATTGGGAAGATATCACCCGTTTCGGCGCAGTGATGATCGACAACTCCAGCGCATTCCGCATGGATGAGGATGTGCCGTTGGTTGTTCCGGAAGTGAACGCTGCTGATGCGCTTGTCCGTCCGCGCGGTATCATTGCCAATCCTAATTGCACGACGATTCAGATGGTGGTAGCCCTGCAAGTTATTGAACGGCTAAGCCATATTAAGCAAGTACACGTTGCTACCTATCAAGCCGCTTCCGGCGCAGGTGCGCAGGCAATGAAAGAGTTAGAGACTCAATACCGTCAGGTGCTTGCCGGAGAAGAAGTAACGGTGAGCAAATTCGCCTACCAATTAGCATATAATCTTATTCCGCAGATAGATGTCTTCATGGACAACGACTACACGAAAGAGGAGATGAAGATGTACAACGAGACGCGCAAAATCATGCACTCGGATATCCAAGTAAGTGCTACTTGCGTTCGTGTTCCTTCCCTTCGTGCTCACAGCGAGAGTATATGGCTTGAAACCGAACAACCTATTAGTGCTGAACAAGCCAAAGAAGCATTCCGAAACGGAACAGGATGCGAACTGATGGACGATCCTGCCAACAAGAAATATCCGATGCCTCTTTTCCTCAGCGGAACGGACAAGGTGTATATAGGTCGCGTTAGACAGGATATCAGTCGCACTAATGGTCTTGCTTTCTGGTGCGTAGGCGACCAAATCCGTAAAGGCGCTGCGCTGAATGCGGTACAAATAGCTGAATATATCATTAAACAATAATATATTACGACGAACAAACAAATCAATATTATGGCTCCGGTTGGTTGTTGGGAAAGTCTGACAGCCGCTATCGAATCAGGCGCTAACAGTGTCTATTTCGGCATTGAGCACCTGAACATGCGTGCCCGTTCGTCGGCTAACTTCACGACGGCTGATTTGCATACGATAGTGCAAAGATGCCGCGAAGCAGGCGTGCAGACGTATCTCACGCTCAACACGGTGATGTATCCTGAGGACTTGCCACTAATGCGTACGATAGTGGATAACGCCAAGCAAGCCGGTATTACAGCGATTATCGCCAGCGATATAGCCGTTTTGCAGTATGCGCATGAACAAGGTGTAGAAGTACATCTGTCCACGCAACTGAATATCTCCAATACCGAGGCTTTGCGTTTCTACGCACAGTTTGCCGATACGGTTGTGCTGGCGCGCGAACTGAATATCAACCAGGTGGCGTCTATTCATCGCGATATTGTGGAGCAGCATATCTGTGGACCGAAAGGGGAACTGATTCAAATAGAGATGTTCTGCCACGGTGCATTATGTATGGCGGTAAGCGGCAAGTGCTATCTCAGCCTCAATAATCTGGGTGCAAGTGCTAATCGCGGAGCATGTATGCAAGTATGCCGCCGGGGCTACATCGTAAAAGACAAAGAATCTGACCTTGAATTAGAGGTGGACAACCAATATATCATGTCGCCGAAGGATCTGAAAACGATTGGTTTCCTCAATAAGTTATTGGATGCCGGTGTGACTATTTTGAAGATTGAAGGTCGCGCACGCGGTCCGGAATATGTGCAAACGGTCGTATCGTGCTACAAAGAAGCAGTTTCAGCATGGCAAAACGGCGAGTACGCTCAAGATACCATTGGTGCGAAAATAGAGGATTGGAACACTCGTCTGGCGCGTGTTTTCAACCGCGGTTTCTGGGACGGTTATTACCAAGGACAGAAACTTGGGGAATGGACTCGCCATTACGGCAGTTTGGCTACGCGCAAGAAAGTGTATGCGGGCAAATGCACTAACTTCTTTAAGAACATCAGCGTAGCTGAGTTTCAGTTAGAGGCTATTCCTGTACTCAACGAAGGGGATGAACTGCTTATAACCGGCGAGACAACCGGTGCATACGAAACCATTGCGACCAACATTCATAACGACGCCCAACAGGTTACTTCGCAGGTAAAACAAGGCGAACTATTTGCCCTCAAAACAGATAAGGTGTTGCATCGCGGCGATAAATTGTACAAAATGGTAGTGCAAGACAATGAATAAACTCCCGCTAATATCATCTCCGCTGTCAGAAGCATGGCCTTCCTGGTTATTGCTCGGACTTCTGTTGTGCATAGTTATGGCGGAAGTGCTTCAGCCGGAAACAATCAAGATGAGTTTTCGCACTACTTTTTCGCGTATGGAACGCATGTTCGGCGACAGTGCAGTTAACTTCTTGGGAGCGGTCGCACTCAATATCTATCGTCTCGGTATTATCTCCCTGACCCTGTATCTTGTATGCTATAAGGGAGGGGAGTTCTCCATGCTGACTTATGGGCTTATCTTACTGGCAATCATTGCTTTTGTGGCATGTAAGTCGTTCTTTGCATGGATACTGAGTTACACCTTTGATTTGAGGCGGGTTGCATCGCTTTATCTCACGCAGTATTCCAACCTTTGGACAGCTTTGTGCATTGTGCTTTATCCTATTCTGCTTGTCTTTGTTAACGTGGGGCATCATAACTTTTTCCAATGGTTGATACTGATTATAGCCGGTTTATTCTGCGTAGATATACTTATCAAGTTAGTGCAGCATTTCTACCAGGGGCTGAGTTCCTTGGGATATATTGCGCTTTACACTTTGACTCTTGAAATTATTCCCCTTGCGGTATTGGTTTTGGGCGTCAGACAAATAGCATAAAAATCGCTTATAGCAACAATAGATATGATACAAAAGATTCTTATTTCTCAACCTCGTCCGATTACGGAGCGCAACCCATATACCGATATGGAGGCGCGTTACGGAGTCAAATTCGATTTCCGTCCACTTATTCATGTTGAGGGATTAGACGCGCACGAGTTCAGACAACAGCGCATTAATCCTTTGGATTATTCGGCAGTTTTGCTCAATTCACGTTTAGGCGCAGACCATTACTTCCGTCTTTGCGAGGAACTGCGTGTTCAGGTACCGGATAGTATGCATTACTATTGCATTTCAGAGGCTGTAGCCAATTATCTTCAGAAGTATATTCAGTATCGTAAACGCAAGGTTTTCTTCAGCGAGCACAACAACTTCGCGGATCTTCTGCCTACTATGTTTCGCAGACCTAATGAGAAATATTTGATGGTTATGTCTGATGTTCACAACGACAATACCATAAATATGTTTGCTGAGAACAATATTATCGTCAAGCCTGCGGTTATGTATAAGACAGTAGCAACGAAGTGGCCTGAAAACGAGCCGTTTGACTACGATATGATAGTCCTCTTTACTCCAACGGGAGTAGCCTCGATTCGCAAGAACTTTCCTGATTGGGTACAGGGCGAAACGGTTATCGGTTGTTTTGGACAGAACACCCTTGCTGCGGCTAAAGAAGCAGGATTGAGCGTGCAAGTAGCTGCGCCTACTCCTGAGTGCACGAGTATAACTACCGCCATTGAGCGTTACCTTGAACAACAACTTTCCTAAATATGAGCGTCTCTGCGGACAACTGCGTATAGCAGACCTCTACAAACGGGGTAAACGCCTCGTTGCATGGCCGTTGCGCGTCACTTATCTGCCGTCAGAAGATACCCAAGTGCTTGTTTGGGCTGCAAAAGCGCTCTTCAAACATGCCGTAGAACGCAATAGACTGCGCCGGCAAATGCGTGAGGCATGGCGGTTGAATAAGAACAAACTCAACAAGCATTATCTCATCGCCTTCAACTATATGGACAAGACTATGCTTGGATATGACGCTATCGAAAAAGCAGTTGCGAAGACCATAAATAAATTGAATGAAGAAGCTAATTCGTAACATATTCCTACTGCCGGTATACTTCTATAGATACTGTATATCGCCACTTACGCCGCCTTCTTGTCGGTACACACCGACATGCAGCCAATATATGGTTGAAGCGGTACACAAATACGGAATTTTCAAAGGTACGTGGCTCGGAATAAAACGAATCTTACGCTGTAATCCATGGGGTGGTTCAGGATACGACCCCGTTCCATAATTTTATTGACATGCGTATCGACATCATCACTGCCTGTCCGGAATTATTGGAGTCACCATTTAATCACTCCATTATTCAACGAGCCAAAGACAAAGGGCTCGCAGAAATCTATGTGCATAATCTGCGCGATTATACGCTTGATAAACATCGTAAAGTGGACGACTATGCCTTTGGTTTCTCGGCAGGTATGGTGTTACAGATAGAACCCATTGACCGATGCATCTC
Organism: uncultured Bacteroidales bacterium; assembly: GCA_902771935.1. Classification (GTDB taxonomy): domain Bacteria; phylum Bacteroidota; class Bacteroidia; order Bacteroidales; family Paludibacteraceae; genus Colicola. The sequence continues at coordinate 86,435 of CACXYM010000002.1, read as the reverse complement.
TGCCCTCACGGCGGAACGCAACTACGATGAGATTATCTTCACCGCTCCCGACGGCGAACCATTCACGCAGAAAGCCGCTAACTCTCTGTCTCTCAAGCAAAACATCATCATTCTCTGCGGCCATTATAAGGGCGTGGACCAACGGGTGCGCGACCACTTTATCACTAAAGAATACTCTATTGGTGACTTCGTGCTCACCGGAGGTGAAATGCCTGCCGCGATGATGACTGATGCTATCGTTCGTCTTATCCCGGGTGCTCTCGGAGACGAGACTTCTGCACTCTCCGACAGTTTCCAGGACGGCCTGCTTGAAGCTGGCGTATATACTCGTCCAGCTGAATATAAAGGTTGGAAAGTGCCCGATATCCTCCTTTCTGGACATCAGGCAAAGATTGAAGAATGGCTCTACGAACAGAATCTTCAGCATACGCAGGAAAGAAGGCCTGATTTGCTTGAGTCTAAGCAATAGGACAAAAAAAACGGCGAGAGATAACTCATCGCCGTGGTACAAGTTGTTGGTATCTAATTACTCAGCTACTTCTACAACTTCTACAACTTCAGCAGCAGCGCTGTCAGCAGCAACTTCTTCAACTACTACTTCTTCTACAGCAGCAGCTTCTTCAGCTTGAGCCTCTTTGCAGCACTTGCCGTCTGCTTTCTTGCAGCAACCGATTGCAGCCATGGCAATAACGGTCAAAATAACTAATTTCTTCATTCTAAAACGCGTTTAAAAATGGTCAGATTATCGAATTATTTCGCTAATCGACCGCAAAAGTACATAATTATTTGCATACTTCCAAAAAAAAGTGTACTTTTGCACGCAAATTTCGAGATTATGAGCATTAAAACCTTCTTCAACGACACTAAAATAGGGTTTATTCTGAAAAACCTGCTTATAGCACTGGCCATCGGCATCGTGTTGCTAATCGTTCTGCTTTCCTACCTGAAACGTTATACTGAGCATGGAATCGAAGTAGAAGTGCCTGATGTAACCGGTATGTATATTGAAGAAGCTTATACCCTTGTCGCTCACGAAGGTTTGCAAATAGAGGTTGTGGATTCTACGTATAGCAAGAAAGTGCCTCTTGGTACTATCGTTGAGCAGACTCCGGTTGCCAATAGCCATTGCAAGCATGGTCGTCCTATTTACGTGATCATTAATTCCAAGACAGTGCGTCAAGTGCCCTTGCCTAATCTGCAAGATATCAGTTACCGTCAGGCGGAAGCCACATTGCGTGCGCTCAATATCAGCGTAGGCAACTGCATCTATGAACCGTCCGAATATCGGGATTTGGTTCTTGATGTGCGCAGAGGCGGAAAGTCCATACAACCCGGTGAACGGATTGATGAAGGAAGTACGGTGACGTTGGTAATAGGTCGCGGTAGAAGTAACAATAAAGTGGACGTCCCAAATATCATTGGTCGCAGTTTGACCGGCGCACGATCCACACTGTTAAGTAAGTACTTAACACTCGGTATGATTGCATATGACGAAGATCCTACACCTGAGACAGCGTCGCTATACGTCGTTTATAAGCAAGAACCCGCAGCAGGAACTGTTTTGTATGAAGGCTCACGCGTAGATTTATACCTCACCACCGATATTGAGAAAGCCATCTCCGCGCAGAATACCAACGACGAAGATGATTTCTTCTAATGATCGATGAGGCTTACATAGAACCTGAAGACGAACTCTGGGAACGATTTCGATGCGAAGTAGATAAGGGCCAAACACCCGTTCGAGTAGATAAGTATCTGACTGAACATATGGCAGGTACTTCGCGTAACCGTATTCAAAATGCCGCCGATGCTGGCAATATTCTTGTCAACGGAAAACCTGTTAGCAGCAATCATAAAATCAAGCCGCTGGATGTGATTCAAATACTTTTGGATCACGAGCCCCGCGATTACTCTATTCAACCGGAGAATATACCGTTAGAGGTAGTGTATGAAGATGACGATGTGCTCGTCGTTAATAAGCCGGCCGGATTAGTGGTACATCCCGGACACGGCAATTACGAACACACGCTGCTTAATGCCTTGGCGTATTATTTCGGTGAAAAACTCGACATCAACAATCCCAATATCGGTTTAGTGCATCGTATCGATAAGGATACGAGCGGTTTGCTGCTTATTGCTAAAACGCCCGAAGCCAAAACGAATCTTGGTATTCAGTTCTTCGAACACACATGCGAACGGACATATAATGCACTTGTATGGGGTACATTCGCAGAAGACTCAGGAACAATTACAGGAGCATTGGCGCGAGATAATCGGGATCGAACAATCTATAGGGTTTATGACCTCGAAGATAATCCAAATGCCAAAGAAGCTATCACGCATTGGCGAGTATTGGAGCGTTTCCCATATGTCACACTCGTAGAGTGTAAGCTCGAAACAGGTCGTACGCACCAAATCCGAGTGCATATGAAGCATATCGGTCATCCGCTTTTCTCCGATGAGAAATACGGTGGCACAGAGATTCTCAAAGGAGTTCCGACGCAAAAGTACAAACAGTATATTCAGAATTGCTTTGCGCTTTGCCCGCGGCAAGTATTACACGCCAAAACACTTGGATTTACACATCCCAGAACGGGTGAGCGGATGTTCTTCGACAGCCAATGGCCAAAAGATATGTCCGCCCTTATTGACAAGTGGCGGACATACCAAACAGGAACAATCTCCTAACTCCTATTCAACTCTCATTCCGGCGGCATTATACACTTTGCCGTCATGCAGAATATAGAGTTGTCCTTCGCGGATAACTTTCTGGCTTTGCGTTTTGTCTGCATTGACAGAGTTGATGGCTTCCGGTTTCTCGATAAGTACTTTCAGTACTTCGGACCAATCGCTCCAAACGTCGTTGAGCATAGCACGCACTTCGAACTCGTAGTAGCTGCTCTTCTCCAGACCGCTAAAGGTATATTTCTTGGCGGTGACATTAGGCACCACTTTCTTATCCTCAACCGGAGTGCCTTCTTTGCCGTAGCGCAGTTCGAATTTACCGCGACCGACCCAATTGATGACAGCCGCGTTGTCGGTTACTCTTTCCACTTGCAAGTTGATTGCGTACGGCTGATAAACGGCCGTTGCGGTAAAGTGTGCATCAATCAGCCATGCAAAATACGTGTATTGGGCGTCATAATCTTTGACATCCATCCAATTCATCTTATCTCCTGCAGGAATGCCAATCCAGCGAGCATTTGGCGCATTGGCATCTGCAGAAGCAGCCATAGGATTGTTGAAGGCTTGCGTGTGACGGAAGAATATCCACATGGTCTTGCTCTTGCTATATTCAATGGGTTCTAATAATGCCACTTCATTGAGTTGGTTGAGATCAGTCGGTTGCACGTTTTGCGACCACACTTTAGTTGCTTTATCCGGAGTATTTCCGCCTGTATATACAGCCAATTCCAGTTTATCGAGGTTAGAAGCATATACTTTCACTTTATCGAGATATTTGCTTACGGCCGTATTCGTCGGAATCATTATACCCCAGTACGGATTCTCAACAATCTCGATATCCATTCCAAACGTATTTGTGCCGTAATAAACCCAATCATTATCTACTGTCGGCGTTGTCTGTTCAGCAGGCACATCCGCCGTTGTGAACGTAAATACTGCCGAGTTTTCGCTGATAATATTATCCTCTACGTCATCTCCGCAAACGCCGAAAGCAACCACATTGTATGTCGTATTAGGCTCCAAATTGATAAGGTTAATCGAATAACTGGAAGCGCCTGTATTGGCTATACGATTCGGATAAGTCTGATACTCGCTTTCACTCGCTTTCTTATAGCGGAAACCCCAACCAGCTTGTTCATTCGAACCCGGAGTTAATGAAATTTCAGCAGCACTAAACGATGGCTCTCCAACCAATGCCAAACCTGTAGGAACAGTGCAACTCGGATCAACAACATCAGGGAAGTCCATTTCGATGAAGTTCTTAAATCTTTTCCATCCTTCGGCAGCTTGATATGCTGCGGTTGCTCCGGTAGGGATATAGATTTTAGAGTTTGTATCCATCCAGTCGCTGCCTAACTCGAAAGCGTCATCGGCTAAAGGCGGAACATGCGTAGGACAATAGATAACTTTAATATCTTCGTCAGCGAAAGAGAAGTTTTTCAGCTCTTTTATGGTCGCCGGCAGGTGAACTGCAACTAATTTTTGAACGTGATAGAAAGCATATTCGGAAATGGTTGTTGTGCCGTAAGGTATTTCGTATTCATCCCTATCTTTAACGTCCATAAGCGGATAGGTGACTAAAGTCTTTTTGTCGGCAGTAAAAATAACTCCGTCAATAGAACAATAGTTTTTATTGCCTTCTTCCACCGTAAAAGACATCATCTTGATGCAATTTCTAAAAGCTGTTGGATCGAGAGAAGTGACGGATGCTGGAATGGTTACATAGGTCAAACCATAGGAATAAGCAAATGCATTTGCTCCGATAGTTTTTAGTTTTGCCGGTAGTTCTAAGGAGGTTATGATGGTTCCGTTAAAAGCATCTTCGCCGATTGACTGTAGAGTAGATGGTAAGCTAATGTTTTTGCAAAGATAGTAGCCATAGAATGTATTATTGCCGACATGAGTAATGCCTTCACCAATCTCAATCTTTACTGCTTCATGGCAATCTTTATACCAACTGGTAAATCCAGGGTCGTCAACATCCCACATCGCTCCCGTGCCGCTAAAACTTAACTTCTGCGACATATCGGACCAATACCAATCAATATTGTCACCCGCTTTGCCGTCTGCCGCCAACGCGAAAGTTGTAGCGCTAATGATTGCAACTAAAGAAAGAAGAATTTTTTTCATAATGATAGTATTTTAGAGATTGCACATGCTAATTTGGGCGCAAAGGTACAACATTTTTGCCACCTATGCAAATAATTTTAGCACCTGTGCAAATATTTTTTGTATTTTCTTCCCTTTTTCTTCCCATTTTCTCATCGCCTTTTCATTATTTTCTTCCCATTTTCTCATCGTTTTTCATTATTCTCTTCCCATTTTCTCATCGTTTTTTCATTATTCTCTTCCCATTTTCTCATTATTCTCTCACTATGTTTTCATCGTTTTTTTGTTGTGCACTTTTTATGTTCTTATCGTTTTTCCGCTGTTCTCTCACTATGTTTTCATCGTTTTTTTGTTGTGCACTTTTTATGTTCTTATCGTTTTTTCCGTTGTTCTCTCACTATGTTTTCATCGTTTTTTTTTGTGCACTTTTTATGTTCTTATCGTTTTTCCGCTATTCTCTCTCTATGTTTTCATCGTTTTTTGTTGTGCACTTTTTATGTTCTTATCGTTTTTCCGTTATTCTCTCACTATGTTTTCACCGTTTTTTTGTTGTGCACTTTTTATGTTCTTATCGTTTTTTCGTTGTTCTCTCATTTATGTTCTTCTTTTTCCTTCTCCTTTTTCTTTTCTTTTTCTCCCTTTCCCCTCCACATAAGTCCACAACATTATCACAAAATCAACACAGCATTAACACAGGATTAACACAGGATTCATGAGATCCTACAAATACGCTCACGAAAAAAATAACAAATAATTTGCATATCTTCCCAAAAAATACTAATTTTGCACGCAAATTGCATACGGATAAGAAAAACAAAAACTATGAATACGATTTTGTGGGCTGATGACGAGATTGATCTGTTAAAGCCATACGTCATCTATTTAAAAGAAAAAGGCTACGAGGTCTTGAGCGCAACAAACGGTCAGGACGCGATAGATTTGTTCCGTAACGAGACGGTAGATATTGTGTTTTTGGACGAGAACATGCCCGGATTGAGCGGTTTGGAGACATTGGAAACGATAAAATCTATTCGTTCGGATGTTCCGGTAGTGATGATTACGAAGAGCGAAGAGGAGCGAATTATGGAGCAGGCGATTGGTGCAAAGATAGCCGATTACTTGATAAAACCCGTTAATCCGAGCCAGATATTGCTGTGTTTGAAGAAGCATATTCACCAGCGTGAGATTGTTGAGAAGCATACGAATAAAGGTTATCAAGAGGAGTTTGGAGATATTGGTTTTATGATAGATACGGCGAAGACATTGGACGAATGGATAGCCATTTATAAGACTTTGTCTCGTTGGGATATTGAGTTGCAGGATGTTGATTCCTCGATGCGTGAGATGCTTCATATGCAAAGTCAGCAGGCCAATGCAGCATTTGCGAAGTTTATCAGTCGGAATTACGAAGAGTGGTTCACAAGTGGTAATCGCCCGCTGATGTCTCCGGATATATTCAAGAATATACTCTTCCCTCTATTAGACAAGGGAGAGAAGTTATTCTTTGTGGTGATAGACAATTTCCGCTACGACCAATGGAAGACGATACAACCTCTATTGAGTGAGTTCTTCACAACCACGGATGAGCAATGCTATTCCTCCATATTACCGACAGCCACGCAATATGCCCGCAATGCGATTTTCTCAGGACTGATGCCGTTGCAGATTCAGGAGATGTTTCCGCATTTGTGGGTAGAAGAAGATGAGGAAGAGGGCAAGAACCTGAACGAGAAAGAACTGATACGGACGCAGTTAGACCGTTTCCGCAAGCATTATGGTTTCTCGTACTTTAAGATTAACGAGAGTGATTTCTGCGAGAAAGTGATTCGTCAACTCAAAAGTCTACAGACTCCGCTGAATGTGATTGTGCTTAATTTTATAGATATGCTTTCGCACTCGCGCACGGATAGTAAGATGATGCGTGAGTTATGTAATGACGAAGCCGCATACAGAAGCCTGACACTCAGCTGGTTCAAACACTCGCCTACATACGAGCTCTTCAGGCGTATCGCACAGCTTGGTTATAAAGTGATTCTCACTACTGACCATGGAACTATTCGCGTGCAGAATCCGGTACAGATAATTGGAGACAAGAATACCAATACCAATCTGCGGTACAAGGTAGGCAAGTCGCTTAATTTCCAAGACAAGAATCTGTTTGAGATAACGCATCCTAAACAAGTCGGTCTTCCTTGTCCAAACATCAGCAGCAGCTACGTATTCTGTAGCGGAGAAGACTTCTTTGCATATCCGAACAACTTCAATTATTATGCGCAGTACTACCGCAACACCTTCCAGCACGGAGGTATTTCGATGGAAGAGATGCTGATACCGTTGGTGACTTTAGACCCGAAATAATGGCGAAAAAGAGAAAAATATTTAAACGGATAATCCTGTTAGTCTTTGTGCTTCCGATTATAGCGGCGCTTGTTTGGGCGGCGTTACTGCTGTTTTCGCATGGTAGCCCTTCTGATGACTATACGCATCATTTGTCCGTATTGACATATAATACGCACCAGATGGGGATGTACGAGAAAGCCTACCAGAATCGTGTAATTCGCTTCTTGCAGAAACAGGATGCGGATATTATCTGCTTGCAGGAAGTGGATGTGTATAAGAACGAGAAGTATTTGACTTTGCCAGAACTAAGAAAAGCGTTAGAGAAATATCCGTACACTTATTTTGACTTTAAAATATACAACAAGCGCCATCAATACGGCTTGGCAGTATTCAGCAAATATCCACTCAGTAACAAAAACACGATTCGTTATTCTTCGCGCGGTAATATTTCCGATTACTGCGATGTGGCAGTTGGTAAAGATACCTTCAGGCTGTTTAACAACCACTTAGAGTCTAATCGTCTTGAACTCAAAGACTTGCCGGATTCGATTGAGAGCAATGCGCTCAAACAATCAGCCCAGCGTATATCTGATAAGTTAGAATCTGCGCGTAAGATACGGCAAGTACAAGCTAACGCGATTCGTGCTGAGATACAACAATCTCCGTATCCTGTTATTGTTGCGGGCGATTTTAATGTAACACCACTATCCTATACCTATTTAAAAATACGAGGCGGACAATTGCGTGACTGTTTCCTTGCCACAAGTTGGGGAAGATGGGGTGCTACTGTCGTAAAACGACATATAGGAGCCCGAATAGACTATTTGCTATGCAGTCGAGAACTACATCCTGTGGAAACACATATCGACCATCTGAACTGCTCGGACCACTACCCGATGACAACGATGTTAGGATGGTGATAGACGGAAAATTTACACAATTACGCAAAAAAATGTACTTTTTTCTTGCGTATGTGAAAAATTGTTTGTAATTTTGCAGCGCAAATTGTTTGAAAAACAATATATTACTCACTAACACAGTATTAACCTTATGAAAGTAAAATCTATTCTTTCCCTGTTCGTTGCGATAGTAATGGCAGGTGGTCTCCAAGCCCAAGGTCTTGGAGGTCTGATTCAGCGTACAGCAGCAAGTGCTGCTAACACTGCTTCTCAGAAGGTTCAGGCTAATTCGGGCCATAGTGACAATTCCGCTGCCCAGCAGACCCAAACTCAACAGCAAACCAAGGCAGCTACTCCTGCTGCAGGCGGAACAGTCTACTATGTTTCCAAAAGCGGTTCTTCTCGTGGCGCAGACGGTTTGACTCCGGCTACAGCTAAGAAAGACATCCAAGCCGTATTGGACATCATTAAAGAGAAAGGTGACAATGGCGCTATTGTTCGCGTTGGCGAAGGTAACTTCCTCGGTTACACCAACCAAGGTTACATTGAGATCTACAACTTCATCACCTTGGAAGGTGGATGGAATGCTGACTTCACAGAGCGCGATCCGTTCAAATACATCACTCGTATCCAACCGGGTGAAGAACAACGCGGAACCAACGGTAGCAAAGGTTTGATTACCACTTCTCGCGACCTGGATGCTGTAGGAACAAATAACTCTGTTCGTGGCACACTCATCATCGATGGTATCATGCTGGATATGGGTCTGGAGAACTTCTACAAACCCAATGACCCAAATGATGAGCGCAACGGTTGCCCGTCAATAGCTTTCGAAACCGGTCGTATGGAAGATACTTCTCCTCCACAAATTCAACACCAGATTTTCCACTCGGATGGTGCTATCGCAGGTAACGTAATTATCCGTAACTGCCTTATTGCCAACAGTTCCTATTTTGGTCTTCAGTTCAATACCCGTTGCGGTGAGATTGAGATTTATAACAACGTGATTATCTCGAACCGCTACAGCGGAGTTCGTATTGATGGTTGGGACAAAGAAGGTAAGGCTTCACACATCAACTTCCACCACAACACGGTTGCCTTCAGCTGGTGCCGTGACAAAATTATGGAAGATATGGGTTATGGTTTTGAGTTCATGAACAAAGTGAGTGCAGATGTACACCACAATTTGTTCGTAGGTAACAACTACGCAGCTGTAGCTCGTACCCGCAAACTCTCAGGTCCTGACGCTCCTATTGAGGCACGCCGCGTGACAAACCTTTACGACAACTACTATTTCCTGAACGCTGCCGACTTGCAACTGCCGTCTGCAGGTGGAGGTAAATGGACGAACGTAAAGTGCACCGACATTGAGGATATGGTTGACGAGAAGACTCTTCCGAAGGCAGAAAACAATAAAGAACTGCCCGCAGGTTCACCTGTTATTGAGGCGTTCGATAAAGACTATCTGGAGGCATTTGCTAACCTCAAAGTCATCGCTTCCAGCCAGAACTTCAACCCGAACTCGGCTTCTAACCAGTTCCGTCAAGCAATGGGTATGAACATGCAAGGCACCGAGATTCACCGTGTGTCCATGTTCGGTAACCGCTATAACTTTGACAAAGCGTTGAAATTATTTGGCGCGATGCCGGGTTATGGTGCACAAAAACCATAATAAAGGGGAGAGGTTAACTATTAAAGGTTAACGTTGAACGAAAAAGAGCGTCCTGTTTAGGATGCTCTTTTTTTGTGCTTAGAGATGGCGTATGCGCCATTCGTTGGGATAGAGATTGTTGAGTCGATTGCCCACATTTTTGGCAAAGCCGATGGGCACATCTTCGTAAGTAAGCAACAATACTCCGAGTGGTACATCCGGCAGATTGAGTGCCTCTGTACGGAGATATGAGAGTGCTTGGTCTTTGGTCAAAGCAATATTCGGGAAGGCATCGTGTTTGAAAGCCTTTGCCATACTGAGGCTATGTTGTGGTGCGACACCTTTTCCTCGCTCTTCACCGATGCCAAAACCGGTGAGTACGCAAGTAAGTGTCTCGTAAAGCATATCGATAAGCGGTTTGAAACGCATAGGATACGCTGTCATGAAGCGGTCGTTTTGGCGGAATGCCCAGTTGTCCGGCTCTGTGAGCCATGAACGCATTGCCAGTTGGTATTCTGTATTGCAATGGACAGGTCGTTTGGGTTCTTTGATTTTGAAAGGTGCAAACGGCTCGATATGTTTTCGGAAGGCGCAGATATAGAAGCCTTCTCCTTTGGTTTTGTGTGGGTAGAAATGGTATCCTGGGAATCCGTCTACAATGCCCCATGACGGATCGTAATGAACAGGCAGTATCTCTGCCCCGAGGCATTCGGCTATCCACTGAGCATTTCCTTCGTCTTCCTCTTCGTTGAACGTACATGTCGAGTAAATAAGTATGCCGCCGGGTTTGAGTGCTTCCCAGACATTCATGAGAATAGCTCTCTGTCTTTCTGCGCACATATTGACGTTTTTGAGACTCCATTCCTCGCGTGCAGATGGATCTTTTCGGAACATTCCTTCTCCGGAACATGGTGCATCCACGAGGACACAGTCAAATAGATTAGGCGTTCGTTCACCGAAGTCTTCTGCCTTGTTGAAGGTAACGATGGTATTGCCGTTACCCCATTTTTGAATGTTTTCACTGAGGATGAAGAGTCGTTGTCGTACTACTTCGTTACTGATGAGCAATCCTTCTTGTCCTAAATGTTGGCTGATAAGTGTAGATTTTCCCCCCGGTGCAGCGCATAAATCGAGCACAATGCTGTTGTTTGGCACGTATTGGTCAAGAACTTGTTGCACGAACATAGAACTTGCTTCCTGCACGTAATAGGCGCCTGCGTGGAAGAGCGGATCCAATGTAAAAGGAATGCGTTCGGCGAGATAGTAGCCATCGATGTGCCATGGGACTTCGTCAATGTCACAAGGGAAGTCAAGGACGTCCTTTTTGTCATTGAGACGAATAGAGGTAACGGGCTCTGTTTCCAGCGCTCGGAACAACTGTTCGGCTTCCGGTCCGAGTTGTTGTCTCATTTCGTCTAAAAAGTCTAATGGCAGCATAGTTGAGTCATTTTCGGCTGCAAAAGTAATATATTTTTATGGAATATGCAAATTTTTTACAAAAATATGCAGAATTATTTGTATATATCGCGAAAAAGTTGTAATTTTGCGCGCTAAAATGTGAATATAAACTTATAAGTGTAAGAATATGAAATTTAATGTATCGAGTACAAAGTTGTTTGCACAATTGCAAGCACTGAGCAAAGTGATTGCTCCGAAGAACAGCCTTCAGATCCTGGAGGATGTATTGTTTGACCTTAACGGTAACGCTTTGACGATGACTGCATCTGATGGCGAGACGACAATTCGCACGACTATAGACGTGGAGAATGCGGAGGGTCAAGGTAAGGTAGCCAGTGGCGCAAAGCTGCTGCTTGAGACTTTGAAAGAGTTTCCAGAGCAACCTCTTACATTCCAAATTGATGACCAGAACTATGCGATTAACATTACGAGCGAGAACGGAACCTATTCATTTGTAGGAGCGAATGGCAATGAGTATCCGGAGATGCCTGTTTCAGGTTCTGCGAATGGTCGTATCGAATTTCCGGCAGAGGTGCTGCTTGACGCTATTAACAAGACTATCTTCTGCACAGCAGATGATGAGTTGCGTCCTGTTATGAACGGTATTTATTTCGATATACTGGAGGATAAGATTGTGTTGGTAGCTACAGACGCTCACCGTCTTGTTCGTTATATGAATACTTCTATCAGCGCTCCGGCTGCTATGAGTTTTATTTTGCCGAAGAAACCGGCTGCATTGCTCAAGAACGTTCTATCCAAAGAGGAAGGTAATGTAATGATTATCTTCGGTGAAAAGAACGCACGCTTTGAGTTTGGTCAGAGTATCGTTGTTTGCCGCCAAATTGAGGGCCGTTTCCCGAATTACAATGCTGTAATTCCGCAGAATAACCAGAACAAAGTGGTAGTTGACCGTCAGACGATTATCAACGCCTGCAAGCGTGTGGCAGTATTTGCTAACACAGGCACAAGTCTGCTCAAATTGGCTCTTTCGGAGAATCAAATTAAGATTTCTGCACAAGATATCGACTTCTCAACGAGTGCAGAAGAGACTATCGCTTGCTCGTACACGGGCGCTCCGATGGCTATCGGTTTCAAGGCTCCGTTCCTGATTGAGATCCTAAGCTCCATCGCAAGTGATGATGTAATTCTCGAATTGGCTGATCCTGCACGTGCAGGACTTATTCTGCCGGCAGAGAATGAGCCGAACGAAGACCTGCTGATGTTGTTAATGCCGATGTTGCTTAACGACTAATTCGCATGAAACTCGTTTTAAGTAGACCGCTCGTTTTCTTTGATTTGGAGACGACCGGTATCAACATCGCTACCGACCGCATTGTGGAATTGAGTTACTACAAACTCTTTCCTAATGGTTCGTCGGAGAGTAAGACATATCGGGTTAAGCCGACGGAGATGATTCTGGGCGTAGAGCAACAGAAACATATTCCGCAGGAAGTTTCGGCTGTTCATGGAATCTATGATGAGGATGTGGCCAATTGCCCGACGTTTAAGCAGATTGCTTCTGACGTGGCTAAAGTGCTGGAAGGCTGCGACTTGGCGGGATATAACTCCAACCATTTTGATTTGCCTTTGCTGGCGGAAGAGTTTGCCCGTACAGAGGTTGCTATCGACCTCAAGCGGATGAAGATGGTGGATGTGTTCACTATTTTTACCAAGAATGAGCCTCGCAACTTGACAGCAGCTTATAAGTTTTATTGCGGCAAAGACCTGTCAGATGCGCATTCTGCATGTGCGGACACGATGGCTACTTACGAGGTGCTGATGGCGCAAATGGAGCGATATGACATTCCTACTACGGTAAACGAGTTATCTGAATACACGTCCGGCTCGCAGAAGTATGCGGACTTTGCTGGACGGATTGTTCTTGACAATGAGGGAGTAGAGTGTTTTAACTTTGGTAAGTACAAAGGCGAACGCGTAATAGATATCTTCCGCCGTGACAAAGGTTATTACGGCTGGCTCACCAACGGAGACTTCCCGGAATATACAAAACGTGTTTTCACAAGAATATTTCTTGATTTACAAAAATGAGACAACTGACTAAGTCCGAAATAGCCCAGTTGGAGTCACAAAACTGCTCGGCTCAAGACTGGATGCAAGTGGAAGTGGCGGATGCGTTCTGCGCTGACCATGTGAAAGATACCCGTTTTTCAGGTCATTGCAAACTGGGTGTTTTTAACCGGGAGTTTGAACTTCCCGGCGGTTTGCAGGTACATTCCGGTATTTTCCACGCTACGTTGCATAATGTGGAAGTAGGTGACGACTGCCATCTGTACAACATCCACAATTACATTGCCAATTACCGTATTGGTAAAGAGACGTGCATAGAGAACGTGAATGCTATTCTGGTGGACGGCATGACTACATTTGGTAATGGTGTGCGTGTGCCTGTGATGAACGAAGGCGGTGGTCGCGAGATACCTATTTTCAATGAGTTGACGGCGAGTCTGGCGTACGTGTTGACGCTTTATCGTCACCGTCCGCAGATGATAGCTAATCTGGAGAAACGCATTGACGATTATGCTGCTGAGCATGCTGCTGACTTCGGAACGATTGGTGAAAATGTGCGCATTCTTAATTGCGGCAGTATCAAGAATGTGCGCATCGGCGATTGCGCGCAGTTGATGGGTACCTCCCGTCTGAAGAATGGAACAATTAACTCTAACCGCTTTGCTCCGGTTAAGTTGGGTTCGGGTGTCAAGTGTACGGATTTCATTATCTGTTCGGGTGTGGAAGTCAATGACTCTACACTTGTGGATAAATGTTTTGTGGGACAGGGTTGTATCTTTGATAAGCACTATTCCGCTGGAGAGTCGCTCTTTTTCAGTAACTGTCAAGGCATGCACGGAGAGGCTTGCGCAATCTTTGCCGGTCCTTATACTGTGACGCACCATAAATCTACTTTGCTGATAGCCGGTATGTTCTCGTTCTTAAATGCGGGTTCGGGTAGCAACCAGTCCAATCATATGTACAAGCTCGGTCCTATTCACCAAGGTGTGGCAGAACGTGGTGCGAAAACGACATCCGACTCGTACTTACTATGGCCTTCGCGTATAGGCGCGTTCTCGCTTGTGATGGGAAGGCACACGAATCATGCAGATACATCAGAACTTCCGTTCTCGTATCTGATAGAGAATAACTCTGAGTCTTTCCTTGTGCCTGGTGCTAATTTACGTACGGTAGGAACGATTCGTGATGCGCAGAAGTGGCCGAAGCGTGACAACCGCAAAGATCCGGACTTGCTCGACCAGATAAACTTTAATCTCTTGTCTCCTTATACGGTGCAGAAGATGTGGCGTGGCCTGGAGATTCTTAAGGAGCTGCAATCACTATCCGGCGAGAATACAGAGGTTTATGGCTACAAGAACTGTAAGATTCGCAATAGTGCTCTCGTACATGGTATGGAGTTGTACACTATCGGTATTCAGAAATTCCTTGGCAATTCGCTTATCTCGCGTATCGAGAAGAATGCAGACAAGATACATTCTTTAGAGGATTTGCGTAAAGTGCTTGTTCCGGATACGGCCAGTGGACAAGGCGAATGGGTTGATTTGGCAGGACTTATTGCTCCACGTTCCGAAGTGACCCGCTTGTTGGATGAACTGGAGAAAGATCAACTTACGCTTGGGCAGGTGCGTGAACGATTTGTGTATATGCACAAGAACTATTATACATATGAGTGGACATGGGCCGCAGACAGAATTGAAGCAGTAATCGGCCATCCGATAGCTGCTATCACATTGGACGAAGTACGCCGCATAGTGGACGATTGGCAGAAAGCCGTGGTTGGTCTTGACCAAATGGTTTACAACGATGCGCGCAAAGAGTTTAACCTGAACTCGCAGACTGGTTTCGGTGTGGATGGAGACGCGCGTCAGCAACGTGCTGATTTTGAGTCCGTTCGCGGTTCATTCGAGAGTAATACGTTCGTCATGGCAGTGTTGGAGCATATTCGCACCAAGTCCGCTCTTGGCGATAAAATTCGTGGCATATTGGATACATTAAAATGACCGATTCGGTAACCATATTAGGCTCTGGAAGTGCTTTGCCGACCTTCCAAAACAGCCCTTCGGGACAAATGCTCTCCCTCAACGACAAGTCGTTTTTAATTGATTGCGGTGAGGGTGTGCAACTGACTATTCGTCAAATGGGACTGAAGACCAATAGGCTCTATTGTGTCTTTATCTCTCACTTGCACGGTGACCACTGTTTCGGACTGATTGGTTTGCTTTCAACGCTGAGTATGATGAATCGTACGCAACCTCTGCATATCTATGCCCATGCCGACTTGGAAAAACTGCTTCGTCCGCTTATCGACTACCACTGTGGTGATATGATGAGTTTTGAAGTTATTTTCCATCACATCAATCCGCGTAAACAGATTGTTATCTTTGAGGATAGAAACGTCACTGTTGAGACGATCCCACTCAAGCACAAGGTGCCGACTTGTGGTTTTCTTTTCACAATGAAAGGTCAGCGGCGTTATGCCTATATCTCCGACACGATGTATTCGCCTAAAATTGTGCCGATGATTAGTGGTGTGGACTTGCTTTATCACGAAGCCACTTATACGGACGAACATGATGCTCGCTGCAAAACGACCACTCACTCAACTGCCCGTCAAGCTGCCATGATTGCGCGTGACGCAGAAGTAAAAAATCTGCTGATTGGTCATTTTTCAGCGCGCGTAGATGATCACGAACTCTTCCTCAACGAGGCGCAGGAAGTTTTCCCGAATACCCGTCTGGCAGAGGAACGTAAAACATTCGAATTCTAATGGCTAAATCAACGGTGCAATATGTGTGCTCTTCCTGCGGTGCGAAAGCTCCGCAGATGTTGGGTCGTTGTCCCGTTTGCGGCGAGTGGGGGACCTACGAAGAGGAGGTGATTGTGGCTGCGACGAACAGCAAGATTCGTGCCGCACAGACCACTGCTGCCAAACCCGTCCGTATTCAAGAGATTGAGGCGCAGGAAGAGGCGCGAATAGATGTGCATAATGGTGAGTTCAATCGTGTGCTCGGTGGTGGATTGGTGCCTGGCAGTCTGGTGCTTTTGGGTGGCGAACCTGGTATAGGTAAATCAACTCTTGCACTGCAAGTGCTTATGCAGCAGGGAGATAGGAAAACTCTATATGCCAGTGGTGAAGAGTCGTCGCGACAAATCAAGTTGCGTGCCGAACGATTGGATGGTCAACCTCAGAACCTCTTTTTATTGGCGGAGACGTCTCTTGAGCGCATTTTGGACCATGTGCGCGAAATCGACCCTGAGATAGTAGTTATTGACTCTATTCAAACCATATCCACTGACGGATTGGATGCTACTATTGGCAGTCTGACTCAAGTCAGAGAGTGCGCTGCTCGCATTCTTCAGTTCGCCAAAGAGAGCAATATCCCGTTTATTATCATTGGCCATATCAACAAGGACGGTGCGCTGGCAGGACCAAAAGTACTCGAACATATAGTGGACACGGTGCTGCAGTTTGAAGGCGACCAACATTATATGTACCGTATTCTGCGTGCCCAGAAGAACCGCTTTGGTTCGACGTCGGAATTGGGTATATATGAGATGCAGCAAGCCGGTTTGCGAGAAGTGACCAATCCTTCTGAACTGCTTCTTTCAACAAATCGTGAGGGCATGTCCGGTATCGCTATTGCTGCGGCCGTTGAAGGAGCACGACCTTTCCTTATCGAAGTCCAGGCTCTTGTCTCCTCCGCGGCTTACGGTACGCCGCAACGATCATCGACAGGTTTCGATGTTAGACGTCTCAATATGCTGCTTGCCGTGCTCGAAAAACGTGTTGGATTCAAACTGTTGCAGAAAGATGTGTTTCTCAATATAGCCGGTGGTATCAAAGTGAATGACCCTGCTATCGACCTCGCCATTTTGGCGGCTGTATTGTCGTCCAATATGGATATCGCGCTGGATGCAGACACAGCAGTTGCCGGTGAAGTAGGATTGGCGGGAGAGATTCGCCCGGTGGCTCGTATAGAGCAACGTATTCAGGAAGCGGAGAAGCTTGGATTCAAGCGGATGCTTATTCCGGCGGGACAGCATTTGCGCGGCAAAAAAGGAGGAATTGAACTCATTGAAGTGGCAAAAGTAGCTGATGCGTTCCGTTTTTTGATAAAAAAGTAAACTTTTTTTGCGTAATTCATTTTTTTGTTGTATCTTTGCGCGCTAATTTTGAACGCGCTCGTTGCGTGTGCCTATGCTAAAGGGAAATTATAGCAAACATATAGTGGTCTTGATTGCCTTTTTGGGCTTATGCGTCAGTAGCTCAGCCCAGGATCGTCTCTATAAATGGGAGCTCGGTCTGCAAGGCGGTTGCGGCTATTATGTGGGTGATGCTGCTACGCATGTTTTTTCGCACGTGCGCGAAGTGTATGGTGGGCATTTACGTTATAAGTTCGACAGGCGTTGGGCGTTGCAAGTCAAAGGGTTGCACCAAGTGATACAAGGCGCTATCCCTGAGGAGCCGGATTTTTTGTGGTCCAATAAGCTGATTAACATGGATGTGGTGGCTGAGTTTAACTTTTTCCGCCTTGGCCGGTTGCAATACGATAGTCGCGTGAAACAGATATCGCCCTATATCTTTCTGGGGATAGGTGTGGGTTTGCATAGTTTGAATTATGGTACAGCCGCAGCATATCTGCCTTTCGGAATGGGCGTGAAGTGGGAATTTGCGCAAAGATGGCAGCTCCAATTAGCTTGGCAGCATAACCTCTATTTCGCGGATGATTTGGAGCAGGTGGATAAATTGGGTAATACGTACAAGCTGAATGGAACTAACTTTTTGAACGGAGATTTAACCGGACAACTTATGCTTGGCATAGTTTTTGAATTTGGAAGAGAGAAGAAAATTTGCAAATATTGCTTGGATTGATAATGTATAAAGAACAAATCATATCAGAACGCTTGCCTCAGCACGTAGCCATTATTATGGATGGCAATGGTCGTTGGGCAAAGAAACAAGGCTTGGCTCGCATGTTCGGGCACAAACAAGGCGTGGAAGTGGTGCACAACATCACCGAAGCTGCTGCTGAGTTGGGATTGCGTTATATGACGTTGTACACGTTCTCTACTGAGAACTGGAATCGTCCAAAGGAAGAGGTGGATGCACTTATGACGCTACTTGTTGACACGATAGCCAAAGAAACGCCAACGCTTATGAAGAATAATGTGCGTTTACTCACAATCGGCGACTTGGATCGTCTGCCGGAAGCAGCGCATAAGAAATTCCTCGCTTGCATTGAGCAGACAGCCGGCAATACAGGGCTAAGTCTCGTGATAGCGTTGAGTTATTCTGCCCGTTGGGAGATTGTAAACGCCATGCGCAATGCCGTAACGGCTGCCCAAAAAGGCGAGCTTCGTCCGGAGGATGTGAACGAAGAACTCGTTTCCGACCTGATGACTACCAAGGGTATTCCGGATCCTGATTTGCTTATTCGTACCAGTGGCGAACTGCGTATCAGCAATTTCCTGCTTTGGCAATTAGCCTATTCCGAACTATATTTCACCGATTGCCTCTGGCCGGAATTTACGACCGAGGAGTTCTATAAAGCAATCGTCGATTACCAGCATCGCGAACGCAGATTCGGCAAAACAAGTGAACAGATTCATTAAACATATTATTTGCCTTATCGCATTTAGCATACCTTACGCTACCTTTGCGCAACAGATAGACTCTCTGTCTGTGGACTCTGCCGTAGTGGATACCGCGATGCTGCTCCAGCCGGAACAGGTGATGGAAAACGTACCGGAGGTGGAATATTCCACCACTCGCAAGAGTTATGAGATTGCAGGTATTACCGTCACAGGTGCTGACAATTATGAGGATTTCGTTATTATCGGTTTCTCCGGACTCGCAGTAGGGGACAAAATAGAGATTCCTGGTCCGCAGATAACCA
This sequence comes from uncultured Bacteroidales bacterium, assembly GCA_902771935.1. GTDB lineage: Bacteria > Bacteroidota > Bacteroidia > Bacteroidales > Paludibacteraceae > Colicola. Next base: position 67,368 of record CACXYM010000002.1, on the reverse strand, counting down.
AATCGCTCAAACGGTTCTGGAAACAAGGACTCTTCTCAGATGTGAAGATCAGGGCCACTAAGATGGAAGCCGGCAAGGTTTGGCTTGAGATAGCGCTTACACCTCGTCCACGTGTTTCCGAAGTGGTGTATAATGGCCTCAAGAAAAGTGAGAAAGATGATTTGGAAGTTAAAGTGGGTATTGCGAAAGGTAATCAAATGACACCTAACCTCCGCGACCGCGCTAAAACAGTTATTAAGAAATTCTTTGCCGGCAAGGGCTTCCACAACGCCGAAGTGCAGGTGGTAGAGTTCCCTGACCGCGATAAACCAGGTTATGTGAAGGTCATCATCAATGTGGACAAAAAAGCCAAGACCAAAGTGGCGAAGATTTACATTACGGGTAATGAGGCGTTAACGCATACACAGATTAACCGTGCCATGAAGAAGACCAACGATAACCACATTACTAACCTCTTCCGCACGAAAAAGTTCGTTACTGAGGAATATGAGAAGGATAAGGATGCCGTTATCGCCAAGTATAATGAGATTGGTTATCGCGATGCGTATATCGTTTCGGACAGCGTAGTGCCCAATCCGGATGACCCGACCCGCGTGGATGTGTACATGACCATTAGCGAAGGTGATAAATACTATATCCGCAATATCACTTGGGTCGGTAATACCGTTTATCCGTACGAACTGTTGGATATGACGCTCGGTATCAAGAAGGGTGACACGTACAATCTCAAATTGCTCAACGAACGTTTGCAAGAAGATGATGATGCAGTGGCTAAACTGTATAATGACCGCGGTTATCTCTTCTTTAATGTGCAGCCTATAGAAGTGGCTGTGGAGAATGATTCAATCGACTTCGAGATGCGTATGTACGAAGGTAAACCGGCTACAATCAATCGTATTGATATCGTCGGTAACACTCGTGTTTACGAACATGTAGTACGCCGTGAGTTATATACTAAACCGGGTCAGTTATATTCCCAATCTGATATTATGCGTTCGCTCCGCGAGTTGGCACAGATGGGACACTTTGACCCGGAGAAACTCGTACCAGATATTCAGCCTAATCCGGAAGACGGCACGGTAGATATCACCTACCAGTTGCAAACCAAGTCTTCTGACCAGATTGAGTTCTCACTCGGTTGGGGTGCTACCGGATTGATTGGTTCGCTCGGTTTGAAGTTTACTAACTTCGCTATCCAGAACCTGTTCAACAAGAAGTCTTATCGTATCGTGCCGCAAGGTGAAGGACAGACTTTCTCTATCAGCGCCCGCACGAACGGTGTTTACTATACGCAGGTGGCGCTTTCCTTTATGGAGCCGTGGCTTGGAGGTAAGCGGCCGAACATGCTGCAAACGAGTGTTTATTTCGTTTCGCAAACCGGATATTCCAACCGTTACTATCAGGCTTATCAAAACCTGTATAACACTTATTCCAACTATTACTACTATTCCGGCAACTCCAATTACTACCAGCAATTGCAGGAATCTGAGGCTGATCCGGATAAGTACCAGCGCATCTTCGGTGTGACGGTAGGTTATGGTAAGCGTCTGCGCTGGCCGGACGATTATTTCCAGTTCTACGGCGAATTGGGGTACCAAATGTACATGATGAAAAACTGGCCGTACTTGCTTATCTCGGACGGTTTCAGTCATGCGTTAACGCTCAATTTGCAGTTATACCGCTCGTCTATTGACAACCCAATTTATACCCGCCGTGGTTCGTATTTCTCGCTCGGCCTGAAGATTACGCCCCCGTGGTCGCTCTTCTTCCCGGACAAGGACTATGCCGCAATGGATAACAACGAGAAGTATCACCTCATTGAGTACCACAAGTGGAAGTTTACGGCGAAAGTGTTTACCCCGTTATCGCGCGATAGTAAGCTTGTGCTGATGACGCGTGCGGAGTTTGGCTATCTCGGTCACTTCAATAAAAACCTGAAGTCACCGTTTGAGACGTTCTACATGGGCGGTGACGGTATGTCCGCTTCCACAACGTATGCAACTGATTATATTGGTATGCGTGGTTATTCGTCCGGTTCGCTTACGCCATATGACGTAGCAACGGGACGCAACATGGGTTATGTATATAATAAGTTTACCTTGGAGTTGCGTTATCCGATTATGTTGCAGCAGTCGGCTAATATATGGGTATTGGGCTTCCTCGAGGCTGGTAACTGCTTTGCCGACATAAAAGATTATAACCCATTCAACCTCAAACGTAGTGCTGGTGTCGGTGTGCGCGTCTTCCTGCCAATGTTCGGTTTGCTTGGTGTCGATTGGGGTTGGGGATTTGATGAAATTAACGGCTCTAAACAGTATGGTGGAAGTCAGTTCCATTTCGTACTTGGACAAGAGTTATAATAATAAACACTATGAAGAAATTAGGTTTGATTATTATCCTTATGGTATCTTTGGTTATGCCATCACAGGCGAAAGACCTCAATGTCGCCTATATCGACATGCAGTATATCCTCAAGAACCTGCCTTCTTACGAGTCAGCTAACGAACAATTGACTCTTATCTCCAAACGTTGGCAGAAAGAGATAGATGCCGCCAAACAGGAGGCGCGTATCCTTGCTACGAACTACCAGACAGAGCAAATCTTCCTCTCGGATGAAATGAAGCGTAAACGCGAGGAAGAGATAGTGGCTAAAGAGAATGAGGCTCTTGAACTGCAACGCAAGTATTTTGGTCCGGAGGGTGAGCTCTTCAAGAAGCGTGAGGCACTGATTAAACCCATTCAAGACGAGATATATGCCGCCATTCAAGATATCGCCAACGAGAAATTTCTTGACATTGTCAAAGATCGTTCGTCTGACCCGTCGTTGCTCTATATGTCTTCTAAACTGGATTTATCGGACAAAGTGCTCCAGAAACTCGGAGCAAGGTAATGGCACAGTATTTGTAGAAAACGGATTAATTCGTAAACAATATAATAAATTTAAGTATACGTATGAAAAAGATTTTAGTTATCTTGGCGCTTGTGTTACCGATGATGGTTAGCGCGCAAAAGTATGGTCATGTCAACACGACTGAACTATTCCAACAGATGCCTGAAGTGGCAAAAGTGAAAACTCAAATGGACACTATCCAATCGCAGTATGAGAACCAACTTACCATGATGCAGGAGGAACTCCAGAAGAAGTATCAGGACTATCAGGCGAACGAAGCTACGCTGCCTGACGGTATCAAACAGATGCGTCAGCAAGAGTTGCAAGAGATGCAGGCTCGTATTCAAACTTTCTATCAGACTGCTGAACAGGACATTCAAAAGAAACAGCAGGAACTGTTAGCTCCGGTTCACGAGAAGCTCACAAAGGCTATCAAGGCTGTGGGTGCCCGCGAAGGATATACTTATATTTTTGATTCCGCTGCGCTCGTGTATATAGCAGATAACGCTGTGGATGCTTCTCCGGCTGTTCGTAAGGAATTAGGTATTAAGTAATGGCTGACGGCTATCTCGAAAAGCACTACGAGGAGTACGAAAAACGGAAACTCGAATGGCTCAAAAATAAGAAACGTTATGGAAAGAATACAAAAAGCACTCAATGAAAGTGCTGTAGCGCGTTGGACAGTCCTCGTCTTGGTGGCGTCCATGATGTTCTTCGCGTACATGTTTGTGGATATCCTTTCTCCGCTGGCTTCTTTGTTGGAGAAAACTCCGCATTTGGGTTGGAACCAGGGTGTTTTTGGCACGTATGCTGCCGGCGAATATCTGCTTAATGTGTTTGGCTTCCTCATCTTCGCCGGTATTATCCTTGACAAGATGGGAGTACGCTTCACAGGAACCTTGTCTGCATCGCTTATGGTTATCGGTGCTGCTATCAAGTACATCGGTATATCAGAGTGGTTCGGTGCCAATGATATGGTATGGCTCAACTCATGGTGGCCATCTATGCCGGGTTCGGCTAAGATAGCTATGTTTGGCTTTATGATTTTCGGCTGCGGCTGTGAGATGGCGGGTACTACTGTTTCCAAAGTGCTTGCTAAGTGGTTTAAAGGCAAAGAGATGGCACTGGCTATGGGGTTAGAGATGTCTATTGCCCGTATTGGCGTTTTCGCTGCCATGTTCTTCTCTCCGCTGATTAGTCAACGCTTCGGCGTGGACGGATTGGATTCGGTTACCGCTCCTTTCCTATTCTCCGGTTTGTTGCTCGTAGTAGGTTTGCTCAATTATCTTGTCTTCTGCGTGATGGATAACAAGTTTGACAAGCAGCTTGTTGCTCTCGGAGAATCTACTGACACCAAAGATCCGGAAGAAGAATTCCATATCTCTGATCTCGGACAGATTTTCCAATCAAAGATGTTCTGGATTGTGGCGCTCCTTTGTGTGTTGTACTATTCCGCTATCTTCCCCTTCCAGCGTTTTGCAACCAACTTCCTGGAGGAGACATTGGATATTTCGAATGCTGAAGCCGCAGGTTTATTCAAGTGGTTCCCTATTCTTGCGATGGTACTCACGCCTTTCCTTGGTGCGTTTATTGACAACAAGGGTAAGGGTGCTTCAATGATGATGCTTGGCGCGATTATTATGATTGCCTGCCATAGTATCTTCGCATTTGTTCTGCCTGCTTATCCGCATAAATGGCTTGCATTGGTTACTATTTTGATACTTGGTGTCAGCTTCTCGCTTGTGCCGGCGTCTATGTGGCCTTCCGTGCCGAAGATTATCGACGAGAAAGTGTTGGGCTCGGCTTACTGCCTCATTTTCTGGGTACAAAATATAGGTCTTTGCCTTGTACCAATGCTGATTGGTAAACTGCGTGTGATGACGAACGGCTACCTTGTGCCGATGATTGTTTTTGCATCTTTCGGTGTACTGGCCTTCTTCCTGTCGCTCGCACTCAAAGTAGAGGATAAAAAGAAAGGATATGGACTGGAGTTGCCTAATAAAAAATAGGACGAGTCTAACTGTTACAACGGACAGCCGGAAGATTACTCCCGGCTGTATCTTTGTGGCACTTAAAGGAGAGCACTTTGATGGAAATGACTATGTGGAGCAAGCCGTTAAGGATGGGGCTGCTTATGTCATCAAGGGGGATAATGCTTTGGTGGAGTTCCAAGACCTTGCTCGCGCTTGGCGGCGTGAACTGAATATACCTATTATTGCCATCACCGGAACGAACGGCAAGACGACTACAAAGGAGCTTACGGCCGCTGTGCTCAAGACAAAGTACAATATCCACTACACTCAGGGCAATTACAATAACTCGCTTGGTGTGCCGTTGACGCTCTGCCAACTCACCAAGGATCACCAACTCGCTATCGTTGAGATGGGGGCTTCCCATCCGGGAGATATTAAGGAGCTCGTTGAAGTGGCCGAACCCAACTATGGTCTTATCACTAATGTTGGTCGCGCACATCTGGAGGGTTTCGGATCGTTTGAAGGTGTAATGAATACCAAAGCGGAACTGTACGATTATCTCCGTGACCATCACGGGACCATCTTCTACAATTCAGATAATCCACACCTCCGACAGATGCTGGACAAAGCACAAATCATAAATCACACATCACAACTCGTAGAATACTGCACCGGCACGATGCCTCAAGGCACGCATCTTGTAGGCGACTATAATGCCGAGAATGTATCAGCTGCTATTTGTGTTGGTGAATATTTCGGTGTGAAGAAGGAGGATGCTTTGGCAGCTATTCGCGCCTACATTCCGTCTAATAACCGTTCGCAGTTGATGCGCACGGAGCACAACGACCTCGTGGTGGATGCCTATAACGCCAACCCGACGTCTATGACGGCTGCTATTAATGCCTTCAAAGGGGAAGTCTATGTGCTCGGGGCAATGAGAGAACTGGGCTCCTACTCGCACCTCGAGCACCAGAATATCGCCAATATGCTGCTGGAGCGCAAAGCGGATACGGTGTATCTTATCGGTTCGGAGTGGCGTGAGACGACTGCGCCGTACGCTATTTTTGATACCACCGAAGAGTTTATCGAGTATCTCAAGTTGCATCCGATCACTAATGCTCACATACTGATTAAAGGGTCGCGCTCCAATAAATTAGAAACTATTCTACCGCTACTATAAATGAAAAAATCTACCGCAATAATTATCATTGTACTGCTTCTTCTTGGCATTGCTGCGCTCGTATTCTTCAACCTGCGTCAGCGTAGGGATATGCAAGAGATGACTGAACAAATGGCTTTTGAGAAAGAGCAACTTCAGGAGGAATATGAGGACTTGGCTATTCAGTTTGATGGTTACCAACAGATGGATATCAGGAACGATTCGCTTCAGGATCTGCTTTCTCGAGAACAGCAACGTGTCCAGGACTTGCTTGAGGAATTGCGTGTGACTCGTGTCACCAATGCTCGGCGAATAGCTGAACTCAAGAAAGAACTGGCTACTGTTCGCGCTGTTATGGTGCAGTATGTGGCACAGATTGATTCACTCAACCGCACCAATGAGCAACTCACCAAAGAGAATAAGCAACTCAATCGTCAGTATCAAGAGGCCAGTTCGCTGGCGCAGCAACTGCATGAGGAGAAGACCCAACTCACTGCTGTTGTACAACGTGCGGCCATGTTGGAGGTAACGAATTTTGTGGTCACTCCGCTTAATAAACGTGACCGCAAGACGCGTGTTGTTGGACAGATGACCAAACTGCAGTTCGATTATACAATAGCCAAGAATATCACATGCGAACCGGGTAAGAAAATCGTTTACTTGCGTGTGACAGATCCGAATGGCAATCTCTTGGGCGAAGAGCGAGGATACAGTTTTGCTTTTGAAGACGGTGTTATCGGTGCTTCCGCACAGCGGGAGTTCGAATATACGGGAGAAGAACAAGCCGGTATACTTTACGTCAACCTACCGGAAGATGTGACACAAGGCTTTTATTCTGCCGATTTCTTCATCGATGGCAATATGATTGGCTCCTTCCCATTTGAGATTAGAAAATAATAGTTTTTTTGCTTTTTTTGTAGAAAAATTTGCAGGTTCCATAAAAAAGCAGTACTTTTGCACGCTTTTTTGAGAAAAGCATAAATGCAGCATCGTTTGTATCGATGATCTTGCGAGGCTGTGATTGTTTAACATAAACTATTAACTCATGTATTTAACATCTGAGAAAAAAGCCGAGTTGTTCGCTAAATACGGCAACGACGCTAAGAACACAGGTTCTGCAGAGAGCCAAATCGCTCTTTTTACTTTCCGTATTAACCACCTCACCGAGCACCTGAAAGTTAACCGTAAGGACTTTGGTACAGAGCGTGCACTGACCGCTCTCGTAGGTAAACGTCGTCGTTTGCTTGATTACCTCAAGGCAAAAGACATCGAGCGCTACCGTGCAATCATCAAAGAGCTTGGTATTCGTAAGTAATCGAACCCTGTTCAATGAAAAAAGAGTCTTCGCGACTCTTTTTTTTATTTCTCAAAACTCAGATAGGGTTCCAGCCGTTTGATATCTTCTTCCGTCAGGCACGGCAGACTTCGCAGTTCGTCGATAGACTTGAGATAGAACTTATTCCGCCGCAGTTCATAGATAGCTTTCGCTTGCGTAAATGAGAGGTAGGGGTGACGTTGTAGCCGCTCTACTCCTATATAATTTACGCGCAGGCGCGCGACCGAGTCGCTCTCGGCACGCAGTCGAGGCACAATAGAATCAAAATTGACTTTATAGTCTTGCAGTTGTTTAATCTCGCGAATCTGTTGTGGTGAAACGTATCCGCCTAACTGGTTGCGGTAGTAGATAATGGCTTTCGCGGTATAAATACCTATCCCGCGGATGTATTGCAAAGTGGTGGTGTCTGCGGAGTTTAGTTCAATAATAGTATCGCGTTTGACGATATACCCTCGTGAAGAATAGATACTGTCTCGCCGCAGGCTATCTGCCACGTGGCGCAGGCTATCCCGTTCGTGTCGCAGTTGTCGCAGGCTGTCGCGTCGTGCTATCCACGCGGTGGAGTCTATTCGGATATATGGTTTCAGCGCTGCAAATGCACTGTCCGTCATGCCGTATAGCTTGCGGAAGTCATCCGGCTGGCGGTATCGTCCACCTTTTGCGCGATATTTCATCATGTTCTTTATCTGCCATGGTCGCAAGCCCAGTTCCAATAGCGTCAGACTGTCTGCCGTATTCGGGTCAAAAGCAAAGAGTCGGGTAGTCTGCAGAGCATAGGATACATCTTCTATCTCCTCGTCTTCGATAATCTCTTCGCCTCGTGGCCTGAGATGTGCCACGATGTTTACTACTACCATGATCAGTACCAGCACAATCGCGCTGATAATCTGCGTCTTAGTCAGAATATGTTGACGCTTCTTCTTTTTCATTGTACGATTGCCTCTTTTTCGCCGTCAAGGAAATGGGTTGTTATGAGTTCTCCTGCTTGTAAATCTGCAGCGGAGCGCACCACTTTGCCGCCGGATGTAACAAGACTATAGCCCATTTTGTATATACGCTCAGGCGAGCACATGGCCAGTCGTTGTGCCAGGAGTTCAATCTTATGTTTGCGTACGAGCAGGATATTTTCCGCTACGCGGCGCAAGCGTTGTTCGAGGTCGCGCAGACGTTGTGTCTGAGCTAATCGTCCGTCTACGAAGTACTGCGCCACGGCAGTTGGTGTCTTTAGTGGTGCGAAGGCTACCATATCTAAAACGGACACATCTTTGGTGTGGCCAATACCTGTTATTATAGGCAGTGGGAATTGTGCGCAGTGGTTACAGAGGTTGTAGTCGTCAAAGCAGGTGAGGTCTGTTGTGGCGCCGCCACCTCGGATGATAGCCACTGCATCCCACTCGTCCTCTTGCGCAGCTATGGTTTCCAAGGCGGCAATAATGGACTTGGCGGCATGTTCGCCTTGCATAATAGCAGGGAATAGTGTTGTCTCAAAACGATAGCCTCCTTCTTCCAACTGGTGGAGGAAGTCACCATAGCCGGCAGCCATCTCGGAAGATACAACCGCAATGCGGCGCACGATAGTAGGTAACGTGAGGGACTTGTTCATATCGATTACTCCGTCAGCCATCAGTTTGGCGATGGTCTCTTGCCGTTGTTTGGCGAGGTCGCCAATCGTGTATGTCGGGTCGATGTTACTGATATTGAGACTGAGACCGTATACTGCATGAAACTCCACTGTGGCTTCGACTAAGATTTGCATGCCTACTTGCAAGTCCGTACCGGTATCTTCGTGAAAATAGGGTTTGAGCAGGGCATAGACGTTAGCCCAGATGGTGGCGCGCATTTTGGCTTCTATTCCGCTGATAGATTTCTCTACGAGATCCAAGTAGCAATGTCCACCACGGACGGATATTGAAGCAATCTCGGCTTGCACCCAATAGGTCTCCGTTTCCATCGTGATAACATCTTCCACGATGTTGCACACTTCTGATAATTTATAATGTTTCTCCATAATCTCTAAACACTAAACGCTAAACGTTAAACGATTATACTCACCGCTCCCGGTAGTCCTTCAATCCATCCGACGACCGTATTCAGCAACCATACGCCCCACTGAATCACAAAGCCTATTATTTCTCCGACTCCAGGTATCCAACCAATCGTCAGCAGCGCAAAGGCTGTCATCGTAATCAGCGTTGCCAGCCCAATTACTACAAGGTTGGTCAGCAGGAAGTAGTTGCTGCACTGCCGGAAGTAATAGAGCGTAAAGGGCAATGTTCCTAATTGCGCAGCGATAGACACCATCGCCAGGTTTACAGTCCAGTTCACCGGCACCGACAGCCATTCTTTTGGCATGGGTATATGTATCGCTTTAGGGCAGATCAGCAGTATAGCAGTAACGGCAGCAAACGACAGTTGGAAGGACACGGAGTACAAGTCAGTTGGTCGCACCATCAGTATTAGGAACGCAGCCGCAGCGACTGAGTTCAGCGACAGTGGATTGCGGTAGCACATATAGGCCGTCTGCATGATAGTTACCATAATCACACTTCTGACGACCGACGGGGTCAATCCGGTGAGCAGGGCATAGCCCCACATCGCCGCGATAATCACCACACTCAGCACTCGTCGCTGCCATTTCTGTTCGTATAGTGGCTTCCACAAACCGAAACCAGTCAGCAATGCCCATAGTACGCCATAGATTATTCCCGTATGCAGTCCGCTGACTGCTAAGACGTGTGCGGCTCCGGCGCGTTGGAAGGCTTGTCTGATAGACGGGTCTAATTCTTCGCGGTATCCGAGAGTCAGTGCTGCGAGTGTACCTAATTCGTTACCTGTGATACCTACTTCGCGGTATCGGTTCACTAAGTGGTGCTGCAAACGTTTGGCGGCGATACGTAGCGACCAGCGTGAACTGGTGCCGATGGTGTGCCATTTGTTGGCGGGTACATAGGCTGTTCCGGCTATACCTTGCCGCCGCAAGTAAGTGGCGTAGTCAAAGGTGCCGATGGAGTCCGGTCGATGTACCTTGCTGCGAAAAATAATCAGGTCGTTAGGTTCCAACTCCGCCACAGTTGAGTCCTTTGCCAAATAAAGATAGATGGTACCTGTTGTAGCATGCCACGAGCTATCTCTATATGCCGTTACCTCTGCTGTGAGGCGATATGATTTTGCTCGTTCTACGGGATAGTCCGTTATCCGTGCCTGAAACGTATAAGTCGTATCTAACCACTCCACTTCCGTTTCGCGCAGCAATATTCTGTCCGGCAGAAGGAGTATCACTGCAATCAGTGGCACTAACAGCACCACAAACGGCCGTGCCTGAAGCCATGAGACAATTTGACGATACTTGTTCACGTAGTGTTCTATTGAATCAGCTGCCCTTCCGCGCTATACAGCGACTGACCTTTTATTTTACCACATACCGTTGTATATACTGCTCCAAGAAAGTATCGTATATACGCCAAGTCTTGTCTAAACTACCAATGACAAGTTCTTTTTCTTCCAAGCCTTTCAAAGCAGACTGAATACTACTTGCAGATTGCAAACGATATTTCTGAACAAATTCTTTAGACGTCACGTTCTGGGCTACTCCTGCTTTTGCAATGGCAAAAAGTAGTTCTTTTTGTCGAGGAGGAATATTGGTAAATACATACTGATAGAATGTTTGCTGGGCACTCAAAACATTTTGGATTGCCACTTCAATTGTTTCTACCCGACATGTTCCACCTTCCGGTGTGAGATTGAACATCTCGTTCAACATATACTGCATATACCACGTTATGCCATAATACATATCATATACACGCCCTACAGCCTCAGCGTCAATCTCCTTAGCTCCTTTTTTGAACATCGCTTGGGCAAATGCTATATATGTATCGCGAGGGATAGGCTCTAATCCCATGTTGCTCGTACTTTGATAAAATGGTCTTGCAGGTGAAAGGAACATTTGCGCCATCATATGTTTTTGGCTACCAGCGAAGATGAATAACGTCTTTTTACACCGTTGAATATATGTCCGCAGTAGTGCTTCCACATTTTTTTCCGGATAGTTGGTTATTTGTTGGAACTCATCAAACGCCACTATACAGGGTTTGTCCGCCATCTCCAGATATTCAAAAATTTGGTCGATAGTCATCGTCGGGGAAGAAATGTCTCCTATACCTATGTCCAACGTCGGGACGCCGGATACAGGGTCTAATTTTAATCCTACGCGCAAAGAAGTGATGACATCAAAGAACTTATCTCGCCAAGACTTCGATTGTTTTTGCACTTGGCTGAATACTTCTTTACCTAATACCGTTACCATCTCGGTTAGATTATTCGTAGCATACAGATCCACTTGTATGGTATAATAGGCTTTAGCGATATCCGGCTGAGCGAACACATGACTTATCAAGCCCGATTTACCAATGCGTCTGGCAGCAATAAGTGTCATATTGCGGCCATTAAACAGTTGGGTTTTGACTTGTTCCGTCTCTTTTTCTCTATCGCAGAAGTACTCATCCGAGACGTATTTCCCGATAATAAACGGATTTAACTTGCTGTCTTTGTGTAACATATATAATATTGAATTTATAATTATTGCTTTTATAATTATTGAATTTTCAATAATCCGCTGCAAAGGTACGGCAAATAATTGGAATACACAAGGATTTTGGTGAAAAAAAGCATTTTTTTGTACTTTTCTAATAAAAATCACACCCCGAGCAAGTGCCTGAGGTGTGATTTCTGTAACCCGTAACCGGTAACCTCTGATTTTACTTAGCAATACGCTTTCTACGGAAGTAGATGACTGCGCCGAAGGCGAGAGCCAGAGCGAGCAGAGGTAAGAGGGCATCGCCGATAGGGGAGTCTTGAGATTGGTTACCTGGGTCAGAAGGCGTTATGAACCCTTTACGGATGTGTCCTTTGTGCGAACCGGAATTAGAACCAACCTCCGATAGTTCGGACGGCGTGGTTGAACTAAACGGCTCGTATATCGGGCTGGAGTAGCGGGTGCTATTCATTACCGCCCGATCACTCGTCAGTTCGTCATAATCGGTCTGACCAAAGGACTTATTGTATTGCGTCATGTCAGCGTGTGCGCTCACTGTTGCGAGGCAGCAAATAATGATAATACTTAGTATGTTTCTCATAGTTGTTTCTCCTTAAACGTTAAACATTCAACATTAAACATTATTTACTGTATTCTCGCACCGCGAGCATCAAATACTTTACCGTCCTTGACGATGTATAGTACGCCGTCAATGAGTTTCTTGCAAACACCCGTAACCTTTTCACCATTAAGCGAAGCGTCACCATTCTCACCATTGATCATTTCAACGCCAGTCACAATCTGCTCAATCGGCGAAATCTCCAGAACGAAGCGGTCGTCGTATGTTCCTGCTTCGAGTTCAACCATATAATCGGACAACGCAAGGTTCGTGCGCATACCGCGAACATTATCTATCAGCGTTACTCCAACTCCGTCCGTGCCGTCTGGCATTGAGAAGGTATACTCATCTTCTGCAATAGCCTTCACTCCAACTGGAACAAGTGTTGTCTGGTTGCCCATCGGTAAGATATTACCAGCCGCAGGGATCCAGTTTTCAATAAACGTATAGATGTTAGCCTTGCTATCGTTGTATTCTTTGCACAAGTCTTCGTCAAAAGAGAAGCCGGCACTAACTTCCTCTTTTTCGCTCAACTTAACGAAGGTTTGGTCGACAGCTTTGTCGTTTTGCAACAACTCAAGACGGAATTCTACTTCTTTTGGCTCTTCTGCATACGTACGGCGGGCTACAATAGATGAAGGTGTTGCGCTTGCCAACGACCAGTGCAAATCACCGGCATATTGAACCATATACGAATGCATAGACTTGAACGGGTAAGTAGAGCCACTTTGAACGGTGTAGGTGTTATCAACGGTGTTCCACTCATACAAATACGGCAAGTTATAAACATATGGGTCGGCACTCCATTGAACTTGCCATGTAATACCGGTACTACCATCACTAGTTAACGTACTTCCGTAGTTGGCATAACTCGGTACGCCAATCATATTCCAGTGGCTATCTGCTTTCGTACGGTTTTTATCAATATCCGCACCTCCTTTAGGATTCGTTCGATCAATTGTACATTCGTGAGATTCAACTGTCGTTGTAACGTTTGTTGCAGTAATACTACCTACGTTCGTAGAAGCAGATGGGAAGAACAATTCGATTTGTTCAATATTATTCTTCCAGAAATCAGTGTTATCCGATTTCATCCTATCTATATCAAGCGCAAGTACATAACCCTTACCTTTCTCCAGCTTATACGTTGCTCTCTCTGCTGGCATAACGTATTTCCAGAAACTTGGGCTATCTTTCCAATAACCTTTTGCAGCACGACCTGCTCCGTCATAGTACTCAATAATCCAGTCCACTCCATAGGTACCGAAACCAAAGACATCACTAAGGTTCACATCGAATGGGAAGGAAATCCAATACAACGCACGCTCATACGGCGACTTAGGATCCGACACAAGTGGATGTTCACCTGTTTTTTCCCTATTGTTCAGAGTCCAACGGTTGAAGCGCATCACGCCGTAAACGCTCTTCACGGAGGTCAATGCACCATCATTGGTGAAGATTAGTTGTTGAGCATCTTCCTGATGTTCACGAATCAACATAAGGTCGGCATTAATGGCCAAAGGATCTGATACTTCACCTTCCGGCATGTAGGCTGATACCAAACGGTTTGTCTTGAAGTCATAGATAATACGCATTAAGTATTTCTTGTCTGCAGCATATGTACCACCTAATAATTGTACGGTTGTTCCATCAGCAAATTCACCTGCACTTCCCTTAAAATATTGAATGTTTTCATTATACTTCGCGGTCAGTTTAGCACGTGCTGTAGCATTAACCTTAATAATGCGCTCATATACAAAGTTCTCATCGTCGTGCAAGATCACTTGGTTATCGGTGCCTAAATAGTTCCCATACTGATCGTGATCTTGGTATGTACCTGTCAAAGCATGTCCTCCTTCATCATACATTCTCGCATCACCTTCCAGCACTAAGAAACGGTCTGTGATACCGCCGGAACCACTAATATACGCACGGTTAATTTTATTTGTACTCTGATTCCACATAAAGCGGATATTCGCATTGCCGCTCTCTAATGTGCCGCCAGATGTAATGTTAGCAATGGTTGTGCCATAATCTTCGGCAATAGTATCGGAGATGCTCTGGCTATAGTCATTAGCTATACAGAACTTCACATTCGTCCCTTGTGTTACCCAATGTGCATAGTAGTGAGTATAACGCTTGGCAGCATCGGAGTACGAGTGATCTTTAGCATAATCCGAATATGTCATCTGGTGGTCAGTAGCCTTGTAATTATCCCACTTTGTATTACCTGCACAATCGGTACGGATGTAATAGTTGCCGGTATATTCCTCTGTCTTGGTCAGAGATATTGAGGCGCCTCCGGCGGGTTGAGAAACAATGAAGTTATAAACGCCCTTTTGGGAGATGCCAGAGAGACTAACAGTTCCGCTTTCGACATCTGTCCATGTAACAACTCCTGTGTTGTTGTCAATTGCAGTTACCTTTTGAAACTTCGCCGAAGGCGTTGAACCATAAGCCACATATAAGGAAACAGTGTCGGCTTTTACATCTTCACCAGTGTTCTTGCGGATAATTTCCGAAGCGTGCCACCAGTATTCGTCATGTGTAGCGCCTGACCATGCTGTGCGGTCGTTATACTTGATGCGATAATCACCGACACCTACGGGATATTCTACATGAATATAATATTTATAGTTAGGCGCAACTTCTGTACCAACATTAAGGTAACTTAATGTGAATTTATATACACCTTCTGCAGAGGTTTTGATTTCAATTTTTTGGTCAGAACCTACGTCTAAAGCTGTCTCATGATATTCCTGTTTCATAGTGTATTTTTTCCCTAACAATTGCCCGTCGTTTCTATAGATCATGAACCATGCTTGTCCGGTAAAGTTAAACTCAATCTCCGACTTCCAAGGCATCTGCTTATCGTTGCTAAATGGGAAGGGAATCTCTTTAACCGCTCCAGTTGAATTATTGGCATAAGGGTCATCATATATCCGCAGCGTATAACCCGTATTTAGCGGATAATTCATCCAATAACCGGTATTATAATATACAGTCTTTGCACTTCCGTTCACATTCTTATCTACTGTATTTGAATTAAGTGGTACATACATGGGTAAGTTATGGTTAAAGTCTGTGCGATAAGCGGCCTTGGTGGCATAGAACCACTCGTAGCCTTTATGCTCATTATCCGTGTATCCTTGTGCATCTTGTGTGAAAGCCACGTGTGTATAATCGTTGATTAAAGATGCATGTTCTGGATTAATCGTGGCTGCAGCTTCTTGATAGTCAAAGTACCAAATATCAGTTCCTTCTATCCTTGTCATTGCACCCCAAAAATGCCACCAGTGTGGAGAGTGATGGTTAATAGCATAGTCATACTGTGCACCAATACCCTTTCCACTGGTGTGCTCCCAATAATCTCCATTATCGTAGAAATATACGTATACTTGATCCCAACCAACATTCGCATTATTGAAGTATATCATATCCTTCTGCGTGTATACCGCAGTAAGCATGCCGTCATATGTGGCTTTGATTTTAATGGATGATGACGTGGTCGTGGTTTTTGTAGTAGTTCCGTCGTCGTCTGTAAGAGAAACACCCTCACCTGCTTCCCAACGTGCGAACGTATAACCAGTAATCGTAGGTGCTTCTATTGCTTCATCCGACCAAGCCAATGGCTTACCAGTTACCGTTGTCGAAGCCTTGATAACCGCGTCATCACACTTATACTGTATGGTCACAGTATGGTCACCTGCCACTTGGAAGGTAGTATAGGTGGTATGCAATTCGGTATTATCACTCGTCAAGTATAGAGTTGCTTGAACTCTGTAAGTTGCACTGGCGGCAGGTGCAGTGAAGGTCAAAATCTTATTGGACACCGATTTGGACGGCTGTGGAGAAAGTGCCGTACCGTTGCTGTATTGTATCTCATAACGAACATTCACTGTTCCCGTTGGCGTTGGCTCAATAGTCGGAGTCACCGTTATACCCGTCGTATTTGGTGCTACAATTGCTTGAGACAGAGTCAATGCCGTAATCTCTGCTTTCTTGTAGTACGCGTAGAGCGTTACATCGCCATCGTGAATCCATTTTTTATCGGCATCGGTGTAGTTTGGTACGCTTGCTATCCATGTACCGTCACCATTAATAACTTTTGTACCGACACCATTATGGTCGGTGTAATAACCATCCAGTCCATATCCCTCAGCACCTGTTGGGCGATTAGGTACAGTCGTGGTAATAGCATTGTAAGTAACTGTTTGGCTTGCCGTTGCACCGGAGGTTGTACCTTTGTGGTCCTCGTCGAGGTCTAAGGTGACGGTGTACTCCTTGGCTGTGTATTTAGCAACGACCGTCGTGTTGGCGTTAATAGTAGTGGTATAGGTATTATCTGTTCCCAGACTTGTGCCGCTGCCATCTTCCCAACGATACCAAGTA
Organism: uncultured Bacteroidales bacterium; assembly: GCA_902771935.1. Lineage (GTDB taxonomy): Bacteria > Bacteroidota > Bacteroidia > Bacteroidales > Paludibacteraceae > Colicola. Next base: position 50,465 of record CACXYM010000002.1, on the reverse strand, counting down.
TATCCATCATTGGCTTCAGCACGTGTGAAGGTAACGCTTGTTCCCGCGGCAATCTCTCCACCACTTGCAATAGTTGGGCTTGTCGTAATCGCATCAGCCGCACCAGTAGGCGAAACGGAATAGGTTACCGTGTATTTTGTCGGGTACGTAATAGTTACAGCAGGATATGTGCCTGAATAATCCACCTTAAATTCATACGAACCAACCACCGTAGGCGTATATTTCAAGTTATTTGCGTTACCATCACCAGTATATACGTTTTTGGTAGAAGTCCCTGTCCAAGTTAAGTAGGTACTCCCCGTGCTATATCCATACCAAATATCAGAACTTGCGCCGTTGTCATCAACGACCTTAAATTCTTTGGTATCCGTGGAAGTTACATTAACGGTGAAATACACAGCACTTTCTGTCGAATGACCAGTTTTTTTCTGCATCATCGTGGTATTATTTACATTCCAACCATCAGGGAAGTCAGAACTATTACCTACCAAGTGCCAACGACTAGTCAAAACCTCAGTGTAGTTGGCAACAACTGTTGCTGCTGCTCCATCACCATTAGAACGGATTGTGATTGACGTTGCTTTGGCTGCGCCACCATCCGTACGTGTACAGTTAGTCAATGTCCAACCGTCAAAGGTATATCCTGTTCCCGCCGCTGTTGCAGTAATAGTACGTGTTGTAGCATAACCTACATTTGTAGCCGAACCGGAAACTGTCGGCGCCGCATAGCCTGGATCTCCTGCATCATAATGGTTTGATGTTGATAAAGTGGACATATTCTCTGTCCATTTAGCATAGAGGGTGAAGTTGCTTGTCTTTGCAGTCGCGCCAATTGAAGAACCGGCTGAAACTGTGCATGCTGCGTCGGTGTACCAACCGTCAAAAGTGAAACCGGTTTTTGAGCCATTAACCAACGTTGTCGCTGTTCCATACGTATGAGTTGCAGGAAGTGAGCCCTCATTATTTCCGGTATAAGCTACATTACCTTTATCTTTGTAGGTTATCGAATATTGGTCGCCAGCAAAGTTTGCGGTGATGGTATAATCTGATGCGGTTGCAGTAACGGTTGTTGTAGCACTCTTGGCATCTGCCACCGATGCTGCGGCATTGTTGGAAGTCCAGTTTACAAAGTGATAATTGGTATTTGCTGTGGCAGTAATTGATGGATGAACGTGGTTATTGTTGGCATATACTATTCCTGACGGACTTACCGAACCGTGTGCACCGGCTGAGATTGTAACTGATTCGGCTATCTCAACATTTACGGTTACAGAGGAAGAGGTACAAACAAGTTGACGAGCACTATTATATAATTCCACAACAAGAGTGTTCGGCCCTGTGGGAAGGCTACCATTCATAGTCCATGACAAGGTATTACTTGCCGCAGATTGCTCATCCGGTGCATAGTAGGCGGTTTTTGTAGAGTTACATACACGATAGTACCAACCGGTGCTTGCTCCTGTAGAAGAAATGTCAAGTTTGACTTGACCAGAGTTTGCACTAACATACTCAGGGCAGGCACGTACTGCACTTACCGTTGCTCCGGAGGTAACAGAAATAGCCTGACTTAGTTCATAGCTGCCGGCACAATAATCACCGCTTGCGTCCCAACTAACATTGGCTTTGATGGTCGTGTTGCCGACTGCCCCATAACTGATTACACCAGAACTGCTTACGGTAGCTGCGCTTGTGTTAGTAGAACTCCAAGTGATGGTTGCGCCTGTAGGGGCACCGCTTACGCTTGCAGTCATGCTGCCACCAACAGCGCCACTTGCCGGTGCCGTCCCCCATGTCGGATTATCACGCGAAACGCATTGACTTGGGAGCGAAGTACCATCATAGGAATAATACACATTATCAGTAATTTCTCCTGTAAAAATATTACCTCCGTCACGGGCGCAAGTTATATTTGAAACTTTTGTTACGTTGGCGAATGTGTAAATAAGCCAATTGCCGCTTAAAGTGAATTTTGGAGCGCCAGCAGATTGATTGTTAATCTTAACAGCTGGCAAAGCTTTTTCCCCAACATAGGGGGTACAACCATTCATTTCTACTGAGTTTATCTCTCCAGGCGTACGACCTCCTACATAGATATAAACGCTGATGTCTTTGACTGAAACAGTCTTGTAGTAGATAGTACTACTGGTGTTAGTTGTGCTACTGGTGCTACTAACTTTAGTATATCCATCTACCTTCATCTGGTAAACGGTATTTGCTGTACTACTAGCAGTAAAAGAATATGTAGCGTTCGTACTATTCTGCTTAGATGTCGTGTTATCTTTGATGTTATAGTATATTGTGGCGTCGGGGTCAGGTACGGCTTTTGTTCCGCTGGCTCTTACTTTGATTGTTGCACTAGTTGCTATCAAATACGGATCCGAAGATATACCTGTACCTGCTAAAATTGCAGTCTCGTTATCAGCGAGGGAGACTGATGACATTTTGGGTGCATATGTTTTACTATTTGTTACAGTTCCGTTCCATCCAGAAGATTTTTGGAAATAGTTATTGCTATATGATAGTTTGTCAGACTGATTCCACACATTAGTCCAAGAATTAGTATTATTAGAACCATTCATTCGACAGAAAAACATATCATAATAATTGGCTGGTACTACTGCATAATAGATGTCAGTTTCTCCAGCAGAAAGACAAGAATACCAAGAATCAGCCTGGCCACCGCCTTCTTTCCATTGGAAGCAAACTGCAAAGCGAGCATTGTCAACTTTCCATTCAGAATTAGTTTTTAAATAAATGTATTTTCCGCTTGGGAACAGGTCCGCCCACATCTGTCCGACTCCAAGGGTGAGGAGCATCATCGGAATAATTAATACTTTCAGTTTCTCATGGAAACTAGATTTAAGAATTAAGTTTTTCATAATGATTTTATTTATGAGAATATTTTATTTTTTATATTTTAAATCTTTATAATTCATTATTTTTACGGATAAGCACTATATATTTACAAATCGCTTATTTGCACAAGATTCTGGGTCTAACTCCCACCTCCAGACACGCATTCACAAAAGACGACAAAATCCAGAGTCTTTGAATGGTAGCAGCTTTTGTTCTGTCGTCCAGATCATTTATGTTACCTAAACTCCTTTTAAACTCTTGCAATGATATAAAATTTACCACGAGACACATTTCCTTTTCGAAATAGGGGCTAGTACGGAAACTTTTCCACATTGCAATTGCATCATCGATGGATTTTCCTGCTTGCGGATTTCTCCATCGCGGGATCAATGAAGTGGTATGATTTTTCTTCCATTCTTTAGCCTTCTTATCCAGTTCCGTATCGAGCGGCATCATGTTCCCTAAGTTTTTGAGGGCTTGTCCTACCACCTCTTGGAATACAGAAGCAGATATTTGTGCATCTTTGCATTTCTCGACAAAGAAAACCACCTTATTCTCTCCGATACCTATATGATCTGCCCACTCATCCTCGCAATCATCACAGATAAGGTATTCATATTGATTCATGTACTGATTTTCTACAACCCGGAAAACACTATCTGCATCCCATGATTGTAACCCTACAAAGCTACGTCCGTGATGTTTCTCTGTGGTTACGGCACTCAATCCGTTCAGCGTATCACATATGCTTAATAATTGCTCGTAGCCACGGAATAAGTTGTGGTTTTTATAAAGTCCACCTTGTGTGTATATAACGGACGCATTGTCAAAATAGACGTTAAACGAACTATATCTATTGATAAATCTACTTAATGTTCCGTTATAATCCGGTTCGGTAGGACTTGCTATTTGTACTTGCTTTAATCTATCCCCGAGAAGCAGAATTTTATCATCGCCGAGTTTGACAGTTATTTGTTTTTGTACATTTTCGAAGCCGCTTCTTCCAGCAGTTAATAGTATAGGCTCATTTAACTGTTTCTCAAGATAAGCCAGCAAATCGGCACGTTGGATATTCCGCGTTATGCCTTTGTATTCATATGTGATAGCACATTGAGCAGATTCCAACATATAGTTAATTGCCCATGTTGCCAGTAAAACGGACGTGGGGATTAAGCGATTGTTTTGCTTCTCCGTCTTATAATTGATATAATCTGCAAAGACAGATAAGAAGTCTGTCGGAGTGGGAACGTTGTTGTTTATAATGTTTATGATCGTGCTATGCACCCATGCGCAGAATTCTGTGACGCTCAAATCTTGTGCTCTTTCCGCTATTCTGGATGTGGATGTAGTGACTGCAAACGTTTTTCCCTGTGCGTTCTTGCCATTAAATGAGCTTATCATATAATGGCTTGCACCGATAGCAGACATACTCTTGCTTAAATCATCGGCTATAAAAGTACGAGCTCTCATCGCATTAGATCCTCCTTCGAGGTTCTTCATGCTGATCTTCGAATAACTGGAATTGTTATTGAGCGTTGTCAGAGCCTGATAATCAATAAGCACAATAGTGTTCAATAGGCACTTTGGGGTAGTTATGTTGCGAGATTGGATAGCCACATATCCGTTGTACTCGACCAATATGAAGTATCCCAATTTGCGTTCTGTCCAAAAGTCATTAATGCCTTCTGCGAACGCTGGAGTTGTTTCTCCTAATCTAAAGACGCACAATCCGTAATGGACATCATCATCGTTGATTATGATTGGAGTCCAGTCTGTTGGGACAAAATTGCTGGAAGGTTTAACAATGCCGCTCTTGATAGAAGTGCATATGCGTTCCCATATGGGCGCATCAACCGCCATCCCATCTTTCACTTGGTAAAAATGGGCTGATTTGAATAAAATAATGTTTAATATATCATTCCGATGCGGCATTTTATTGGATATCATTTATCTTGCGCCTCCTCTGTTAACATATCTCTTAACATCCGAGTAGCAATTTGCGAATCTATACATTTCATTAATTCAAATACATTATCCCACACATTCTCGACATCTTGTTTGGAAATAGAAAGCGACTGTTCATCTACAGTTTTTCCATTTCTGTGCACTATGTCGTGACGCAGAGCAACTGCATGCTCTAACTGGTCCGTATCCCCCAAGTCAATTTCAAGTATTTCCTTGAATAATTTTCTGGTTTTCTTTAAATTATGATACGACAAAAGATCGTTCAAATAATGCGCCACTTCACTTTTTAAAAGTTTCTGTTCTAAACTCACTAAATCCTTTTTCTTTCTTCTCAATCCAGCACTACATCCATCCCACTTCTCAATAAATTTTCTAATTGTTTCATCATTTCGTAGTATATAATCCTTCGCCTTTTTGCACAGATAATTTTCCATGTAAGCAATCGCGTTCGCATAGAGCAATCGATATAGTATTTTTTTTACATCTTCCTGCAACGAATCAATTGCATATAAGGCCTTGTGTGTGTCTGTATAGAAACCAAAATCCTTATAATCATCATAGTCCTCCTCGTAGTCTTCACATTGATAATCAATCAAGGCATCATCACCTATATCCTGCAAAACAACCGTTCCATAATATATTCCAGAAACCAACTCTCCTTCTATAATATGACCGCAATGTTTGCAAACACACTCGAAATCCTCTCTCACCTCACTATCGCCTTGGGTGTCGGCATCATAGTTAGGACTAGGAACGGGCAAAATTTCTGACTCTGAAATCTCACCGCATTTTGGACATCGAAATTTAAACGATACCGACTTGCTCCATATGTTGTAATCAAAACTGGTCATTCTTTTTCTCTCTTCGTTGTGTTTTTCGTGGTTATTTAGTATCTTCGTCAAATGGCAATTCTTCTGCTTTGCCTTCCTCTATTGGGCGAATATAGTCGCTGGCCTTTATTGGAGACACTACGCTTTCGCCGATTGTATTTTCTAATTGCTTCCGAGCAGCCTTGGCCACATCGCCGCCTTCCTTAGCAATTTGCATATTCTGCGACATGGTTTTAGGGTTCTTACGTTTTGAGATTTCAGTGGTCGAAGCCTCAGCAAGTGTATTGAGAGCAAGTTCAATGGTTGTCATGTTGTCGCGTAAGTTCTCTTTCGTCAAGCCTTTGAACTGTTTGTATTCTTTGGTGGTTTTACCACTCCAAGTTTTTGTTATCAAATCTGTCAAAATGGCGAAATCTCTTCCTTCTTTCAACCCCGCACGTTTCCACTCGTTCGTCAACTCATTACGAGCATCTATAGATTTCACGCGATTAGCTATCCATTTGTCACTATAGCCTTGCTTCTTATAATCCGCAACCGCTTGTTGAATAGAGAGTTCAGGATCAATCATCTGCTGAATACGCTCGCTACCTACTTCAGCCAGCCAACGTTTTAATGGCTCAGCCTTTTTAGATGGGATAGATTGGACAATACGTAGAATTTGTTCTAAATCTGCAGCATCAGTTTCGCGCATCTTACCATCTGGAGCTGGCATTTTCAACTGGTTACAATTTGTAACCGTTTCATTTCCCTCCTTTATAAGGCGGTGTTTAAGGACCTTCCAGTAATTTCGAGCTAATTGATAATCAGCGCTTTCCGTAAGCACTCCGACGACATCCACAACAGAGAAGAAGTATTTCTCCTGTGCATCATTCCATACAACGCGGATTTTTGCGTTTTCAAATAATTGTATGTATGTCTCTTGACTCATTGTTCTTATTTACAGGTATATGCGCGCGCAGGTATGCACATAAACGCATAATCGACGCAAAATTACTACTTTCCTACGATATATGCAAATTTTTTTGTAAAAAAATGAATTTTCATATTAAAATAGTATAGATAGTATAGAAACAGCCACCAAAAGTTTATATTTGTTAAGATACTCTGGTGGCTGAATTGTATGACAAAGAGGACATGGTCCCGTGATGGTCCCGTGAACAGCAGGTAAAGTTGTGTTAAATTTCCTTAACCAACTTGGGCGCCGTTTTTCACTTCGCGGGAAACCGTGGTGACGACTAATTTACCATCGGCATCGACGGCGGAGAGAATCATACCCTGACTCTCGATACCCATCATCTTACGCGGTGGGAAATTAGCAATAAAGAGCACCTGCTTGCCAATCAGCACGGACGGATCCGGATACGATTGCGCGATGCCACTAAGAATAGTGCGTCCGCCCATTCCGTCGTCCAAAGTGAACTGAAGAAGACGCTCGGACTTCTTAACCGGCTGACAATCTAAGACAGTAGCAACGCGGATGTCCATTTTGTCGAATTCATCGATAGAAGTGTCGGCTTTGATAGCAGCCGGTTTCCAGTTAGCGAGTTCGGCTTCTTTAGCTGCGGCTTCGTTCTCGGCTTTGATGCGTGCAAGGCGATCAAGTTGGGCTTGGATAGCATCGTCCTCGATTTTCTCAAAGAGGAGTGAAACTTCACCGAGGGATTGTCCCTCCGGCAGTAAATCAATGCGACCGAGATTTTCCCATTTAAATGGTGAATTGCTTAATGGTGACGCTGTGCTTAATGGTGCTATCATTTGACGCAATTTGTCCGATGAAAACGGCAAAAAAGGTTCAAATGCGATAGAAAGATTAGCAGCTATCTGGAGTGAGAGATTAAGAATCGTCGCCGTGCGCTCCATATCGGTTTTAGCGAGCTTCCAAGGCTCTGTATCAGCAAGATACTTATTACCGATACGTGCGAGATTCATTGCTTCTTTCTGTGCCTCGCGGAACTTAAAGTCCTCAAGGAGCGATTCGAGTTGCGCTTTGACGTTCTTGAACTCGTCGATTGTAGCGCGGTCATAGTCGGTGAAATCGGAGGTTTTTGGTACTTTGCCTTCGAAATACTTCTTGGTCAACACGAGTGCGCGGTTAACGAAATTGCCATAGATAGCCACAAGTTCGTTATTGTTGCGCGCTTGGAAATCTGCCCAGGTGAAGTCGTTATCTTTAGTCTCCGGTGCATTCGCTGTGAGGACATAGCGCAAGACGTCTTGCTTGCCCGGGAAATCGTCCAAGTACTCATTGAGCCAAACCGCCCAGTTGCGGGATGTGGAGATTTTATCGCCTTCGAGGTTCAGGAACTCATTGCTCGGTACGTTATCCGGCAAGATATATGAGCCATCGGCTTTGAGCATAGCCGGAAAGACGATGCAGTGGAAAACAATGTTATCTTTGCCGATGAAATGGATAAGACGTGTGTCTTGGTCTTTCCACCAAGTCTCCCATTTGCCCCATTTCTCAGGTTGTGCGTCGCAGATTTCTTTGGTGTTGGATATATAGCCGATTGGCGCATCAAACCAGACATAGAGCACTTTGCCTTCGGCACCTTCTACAGGCACAGGAATTCCCCAATCAAGGTCGCGCGTTACGGCACGGGGACGCAGTCCGCCGTCGAGCCACGACTTACACTGTCCATACACATTCGGACGCCATTCTTTATGATCTTCGAGAATCCATTTCTCGAGCCATTGTTGGTATTGATCCAGCGGCAGGTACCAGTGGGAAGTAGGTTTTTTAACGAGCGGATTGCCTGTTTCGGCATTGTACGGATTAATCAGTTCTTCGGGTGAGAGTGTTGAGCCACATTTCTCGCACTGGTCGCCATAAGCGCCTGCGGCGTGGCAATGCGGACACTCACCGCGGATATTACGGTCAGTAAGGAAATGTCCGGTCTCCGGGTCATAGAACTGTTCGGTCGTTTGCTCGATAAACTTACCGTTGTCATAGAGTTTGCGGAAGTAATCGGATGCAAACTTGTGATGGATGGCGCTTGTGGTACGCGAGTAAACATCGAATGAGATACCGAAACGCTCAAAACTGGATTTGATGAGTTCGTGATAACGATCAACGACTTCTTGCGTAGTGATGCCCTCTTTGCGGGCACGAATAGTTACGGGCACTCCGTGTTCGTCGCTACCGCCGACGAAAAGGACATCACGTCCCTTGAGACGCAGATAGCGGACATAGATATCTGCCGGAACATAGACTCCGGCGAGGTGTCCGATATGCACAGGTCCGTTTGCGTACGGAAGTGCAGTAGTTACTAAAGTACGTTTAAACATATATTACTTTGATTTTAATGCCATTGCAGAAGATAAGATTTGTATCAATTCGTCACGTGTGACATTGCGTATTTTTCCCTCTTTAGCGACTGCGACATGACCGGTCTCTTCGGATACAACAATCGCGGTGGAATCGGAACTTTTTTCACTTAAGCCGAGTGCAGCACGGTGTCGCAAACCGAACTGTTTGGGTATATCTGTTTGTTTAGACACAGGTAAGATACAGGCTGCGGCGTAGAGACGGTGTCCTACGATGATGAGTGCGCCATCGTGGAGAGGCGTATTCTTGAAGAAGATATTCTCTATCAAGCTTGTTGAGATCGCGGCGTCGATATATTCGCCTGTGTCGGCATATTCTTTGAGTTCATTTCCTCCGGCGATAACGATGAGTGCACCTGTTTTGGAGCGAGACATATGTTCACAGGCCATCACGATCTGGTCTACATCCTGCTCAGCCTGTTCGCCGCGGCGACGGAGATGTCCCCAGTTACTGAATCGTGCGCCGACGCGGTAGAAGAATCCGCGAATTTCCTCTTGGAAGATAACAATAAGGGCGATGGCACCAACACTGATGATGCGCTCAAAGAGCGCGCCGGTGAGTTCGAGCTGGAAGACCATCGTTACGAGAAGCCATGCGATAATAAAAGCAAGTATTCCCCAGAAGAGATTGACCGCACCCGAACGACGCAGGAGACGGAAGGTCTCGTAGAGGATAAGAGCTACCAATAGAATATCAACGATATCTTTTATGCCAAATTCAAAGCCGAACATGATTGTAACGTTTAAAGTTTAGTGTTTAGCGTTTAGTGGTTAGCGGTTTATTTATTGCGACGTCGTGGACGCGGATAATGCTTGCTCCGAGAGCGAGTGCTTTGCGGTTGGCCTCAACCGTAGCCTGCAATGCTTCCTCAGAAGTGGGTTCTACGCCTAAAGGCTTGTAAAACATTGACTTACGGGACAACCCGACGAGAATTGGCAAGCCTATGATACGCAGGTCGTCAAGGTGATCCAGCAGTTCGAGGCTCTGCTCGACGGACTTATTAAAGCCGAACCCGGGGTCAATAATCACATCTTTGACGCCGAGGCGATGCAGTTCGTCCACCTTATGAATAAGATTGTCAATAACCTGTACGGAGACCGGCAAGCTGTCATCTACCGGTGCATTATGTGTGAGGATATATGGCACTCCCAGTTGTGCAACGGTTGTGAACATTTCTCCGATTCCACCGGATATATCGTTAATTATGTCCACCCCAAAATCTGTCACAGCCCGACGTGCAATAGAAGCGCGGAAGGTGTCCACAGAGAGGATGGCGTCCGGATAAGTTGAACGTACTGCCCGCAAGGCTATCTGTAGTCTGCGCCACTCTTCCTGTTCGTCTATCGGCGTTGAACCCGGACGGGTGGAGCATGCTCCGATATCAAGTATATCTGCACCCTCGTTGATGGCTTTCGCTGCCATTGCCAATATCTCTGCCTCGCTGATGTTGGAACATGAAAAAGCAAAGCTGTCGGTTGTGGCGTTGATGATAGCCATGACCCTTGGTTGTGCCAAGGAAAATAAGTCTCCTTTTATATTTATTGCGGGTGCGCTCATTTGGGACGACAAAAGTACAAAAAAATATTGAAAATGCCGCAAAATTTACGATAAATAATGCAAAAAATGCTGTTTTTTCCATAAAAATGCACTTTTTTTAAATATTTTCGAAGAAAAATTGGTTCATATTAGATTTTTTTTGTATCTTTGCGGGCTGAAATTAGAATTATTACAAATTGCGCAATATGAAAAACGTATCAAGATTTGTTCTTTTAGCTCTCGCAGCGGTATCATTTGCCGCATGCCAGACTCGTGAATTGAACACCAAGGTGTCGAACACGACAGGTTGGAATTACTATGATCAACAGACGACAAACTTCGAGGCCAGAGAAGGTGTAGGTAATGTGAACCCGGTAGGAATGGTAGCTATCCAAGGCGGAACATTCACTATTGGTGAGAAAGATGAGTTCTTAACCGCTCCGCGTAACAATTTCCATCGTACTTTAACTGTTAGTTCTTTCTACATGGATAAGTACGAAATTACAACTCTCAACTGGAATGAGTATCTGCACTGGTTAGAGGTAGTGTTCGGCGATGTAGCTCCGAATCTCGTTAACCGCGCTCGTCCGGACAAGACTGTATGGCGTGAGGATATGGCTTACAATGATCCCTATGTGGAAAACTATTTTGACCATCCAGCGTTCTCTTTCTATCCTATAGTAGGTGTGACTTGGGATCAAGCAATGGCTTATTGCCAATGGCGTACTGACCGTGTCAACGAGATGGCATTGATTAATGCCGGCGCAATTGCTGTTCCTGACTTTGCATCTTTGCGTCCGACCGATGATGAGGCTTATAGAGAAGAGTGGGAGACATTGACCGGTTATCAGATGGATGAGGTACAGATGCCTAATCCGGAAGATCCGGAGAACCCTGTGACGATGTATCGTCCGAGTTACGAATACATCCGCGACAAGTTCGTATTCAACACAGAGAAATATTTGGAAGACGCTAAGTATGTGCCTGAATACGGTAAGAAACCTCGTCAGAACTCGTACGGTGAGGACCGCAAGGTGAGCCGCGCCGACGGTGTGTTTGTTACCGGTTATCGTTTGCCGACAGAGGCTGAGTGGGAGTTTGCCGCTTATGCTCCTGTAGCTGGTGAAGATGGTTTGACGATTGAAGGAAAGATATATCCTTGGTCCGGTTATCATCCTCGTGACATGAGTAAAACGCAAGCCGGTAAGATGCAGGCTAACTTTGTTCGCGGCCGTGGCGACATGATGGGTGTGAGTGGTGCGCTGAACGATGGTTACGTAATCACAGCTCCTGTAGATGCTTTTGCTCCGAACGATTTTGGATTGTATAACATGGCAGGTAATGTGAACGAGTGGGTGCTTGATGTATATCGTGAGACCTCTTACCAGGAGACTTCAGAATACAACTCCTTCCGCGGTAACATTTACATGAAGCCGAAGAAGAACGAAGACGGCTCTTTCGTTATTGACTCTGTTGGTTGCTTTGCGCTGGAGTTCTCAGGTGATGACGACCGTCGTGATTTCAAGGATGGCGACTTTGCTTCGACGATTGATACCGACTATCCATATCCTGGCGATACTGCAGGTATCAAAAACCTCGAGGAAATCAAATATGACCCGACTGATATACTTGCTCCGCAAATCACCAGTAGCACACGTGTATATAAAGGTGGTTCGTGGCGTGACCGTATCTACTGGCTCAATCCGTCCACTCGCCGTTACTTAGAGCAAGACAGCTGCACGAGTACCATCGGTTTCCGCTGCGCAATGTCCACGCTCGGCGACCAGATTCCAAGTCAGTTCAGTCCGCGTAAATAACGTTTAGAGTTTAGTGTTTAGCGTTTAGAGAATAAAGATATATGAATTTTCCAAGTAATGTAAAATACACCAGTGAGCACGAGTGGATTCGTGTGGAAGGTGACGAAGCGTACGTAGGTATTACCGACTACGCACAATCGGAATTAGGTGAAATCGTTTTTGTGGACGTAGATACCATAGGCGAGACGATTGGTCAAGGCGAAGTATTCGGTTCTGTAGAAGCTGTGAAGACAGTGAGCGACCTGAACATGCCGGTAGAGGGCGAAGTGCTTGAGTTCAACGAGACGCTGAATGATCAGCCGGAACTTGTGAACAACGACCCATACGGCGCAGGCTGGATGATCCGTATCGCCATCAAGGATAAGGCCCAACTCGACAGCCTGATGGACGCTGAAGCTTATCAAGCTTCTCTCTAATCCGACGATACATAAAAAAGATAATCCGCGAGAGTATTCCCGCGGATTATTATTATATAGGTGTATTGATTAGAATCCTGAATAGACGACTTCCACATCCATAGCGTCCTCCGGATTATGAGAACTCATCACCTGTGCGGCGGATACGGTCTGCTGCTGCTTGATAGAGATGATGTAGGTATTACCATTGGCGTTGGTGGTAGAGATGACGTCAACCGGCACAAGGAGCATGTGCATTGTGTCCGGGTTATTGGTATAACGCAGTTGCTGCGTGAGCAGGGCAGACATGTCGTAGGAGTAATAATACTCGGTGTCACCGGCCTTATTGGAGCCTTTGGTGAGTTCTCCCAATAGTGCGCAGGTGTCTTCGGGCAGTTCGCGGTGTCCAAAGAAGCGTTCCATCGCTGACTCTTTAATGAGGAGCATTTTCGGTGCAGGCTGCGACCAGTCGTCACAGTCCCTGACTTCGTCCACTCGGTTGCAGACATTGACGCGCACCTTAGCCATATTGACGTAGGGACGTTTGCCGTCGAGGCGTGCGTTAATACGGTTCTGCATGTGCTTCATCGGGAACGAGAGGCGTGTATAGATATTAGCCGGCGCAACGATGTAGTTATAGAGGGCATCATCAGCAGCCAGCTTGTTGAATGTGCCTTGTTGGTCGGCATAGAGGATATGATTGACCTGCCGCACTTCGGAGTTGGCATAGAAAGATTTGATGTCCTTAACGGTAGTGTCCTTGCCGGCCTTATTATAAGTAAATGTATATTCTACATCTATAGCTATATCTATTATATTAAGGAGTGTGGTGCTACCATACTCGCAGGTGAGGTACAATCCGTTGAATTGTTTGGCAAATGCTTCCTGTGACTGGAAGTCGCGTAAGTTGAAGAACCTGTTGGCAAACGCATCGGAAGTCTTGGCGCGCACCAAGGTGTAGTATTTCTCCTTTGATGATTCATAGACGGAGTCGAGCCTCTGGGAAGCCAGGATGAGCTTGGTGTTGTCCAAGATATTGACGCTGGATTCGGAGACATACTCTTCCGGGTCGATATTGGTGAGATAGGTTTTGGAATAGGTGAACGTGCCTTTGTCCATCTCGCGGGCGTTGATACCGATTGGGGCGTTTCCGTCTCCGAACCAGGTGCCATAACATAAACGCAGGTAAACACCTGTGAGTTGGGCGTTGTCCGGATAACGAAACCCTTCCGGGCAAGCGAACTGCGCCAGCACGTCGGCATGCAAGGTGCCGTATTTATTCTCCATTTCACCGAGCAGGAACGAGTCCGGCATAGACGTAACGGACTCGCACATAACGAGTGCGGAGTTGATACCGAACGTATCCACCCGTACGTAGATGGAGTCCTCTTGCTCAATGATAGAGCCACCGGCAGAGATGGAGTCATCTTTGCAGCCGTACAAGCAAGCAGCGAGGGCTAATATTATAAAGAAGAATTTATTCCGCATTATCTAATAATGAATTGCAAAAAGCTGCATAGTTATCTAAGTAATCGCCGTTATAGGGCAGTATGGGTTTGCCGCTTGTCTGTGCGTAGTTGAGCAGACGCTGGTTAACATTTGGCGTAGAAAGGATAATGGCATCTGAATAGTCAATAGCCAAGCGCATCAGTTCTTCGTAACCGACCTGGAAACCGGCGATACTGCGCACTGCGTTCTCGGACAGACCGTCAATGAGCAGTTTCTGCGTGAAAGTCGAATTGAAAGGCGTTTTGTAGTCGTTATCATCCAGCGAGAGGACGATTTTTGCGTTGGTAAAGAAAGGTGTATCTGCATATGCGGTGCGGAGATAAAGCGGAGCGAGTGCTCCCATCCAACCGGAGCAGTAGATGATGTTGGGCGTCCAACGCAGTTTTTTGACTGTTTCGACAGCGCCACGAGCGAAGAAGATGCAACGTTCGTCGTTATCCGGATACTCGACGCCATTGTCATCGACAACACCTTTTCGGCGTCCGAAATAGTCGTCGTTATCGATGAAGTAAATCTGGATACGCGCCGTCTGAATACTTGCTACCTTAATGAGCAAGGGATGATCGGCATCTTCGATGATAAGATTCATACCCGACAGTCGAATCACTTCATGTAACTGGTTGCGACGTTCGTTAATCTCCCCAAATTTAGGCATAAAAGTGCGGGTCTCCCAACCTTTTCCCTGGAAGAATTCGGGCAAACGACGGTTAATCAACCTTATAGGCGTCTCTTCGGCCATATAAGGGAAAATCTCCTGCGCGAGAAATAAGATACGATTCGGCTCACTCATAAGCGTAGTTTTTAAGGGGAAAATAACTTCCCACTGCAAAGGTACGAAAAATATTCGATATTTGCACAATTTATTATCATTTTTTTTGCATTTTCGTATATTTTTAGTAATTTTGCACGCTTTTTAGAACATAAAATACAAAAAATCATGCAAATTTTATCAACAAAGCTTGAATTGACCCAACAGGTCGCAGCATGCAAAAGACAAGGTAAAACGATTGGCTTGGTGCCTACGATGGGAGCTCTCCATGAGGGACATGCTTCCTTAGTGAAGAAAGCGGTAGCTGAGAATGATGTTGTTTTTGTGTCGGTTTTCGTTAATCCGACGCAGTTTAACAATAAAGAAGATCTCGCCAAGTATCCTCGTAACCTCGAACGCGATGCGCAATTACTGGAGTCGATAGGTGCTCACTTTGTTTTTGCCCCAACTCCGGAAGAGATGTACACCGCTGAGGAGATGAACTCCACGTTTGTATATGATTTTGAAGGATTAGACAAGGTGATGGAAGGCAAAATGCGTCCGGGTCACTTTAATGGTGTAGTGCAAGTGGTTAGCCGCTTGTTCTATTTGGTTCAACCGGACAGGGCTTATTTTGGGGAGAAGGATTATCAGCAGCTGGCGATTATTCACCAGATGGTAGAAAGGTCGGCGCTGAAAGACACATTTGGCGATTTGAAGATTATCGGTTGCCCGATCGTGCGTCAAGCGGACGGACTGGCTATGAGTAGCCGAAACGAACGCTTGTCTGAATCAGAAAAGAAACTTGCAACTAACATTTACAGAATACTGAAAAGCTCGGTGGAATCGGCAAAAAATGCTTCTGTGCGTGAGATTGAGCAGCAAGTAACGGATGCTATTAACGCTATCGAAGGACTGGAAGTGGAGTACTATGAGATTGTGGACAAGACGACTCTTCTGCCGGCAAAAGATTTCTCAAACGCTATAGGATGCGTTACTGTTTATTGCGGGCCGGTGAGACTGATTGACAATATTATGTATTAATGCGGGTCGTAATTGACAAATATATTCCTTTTGTGCAAGAAGTGTTGTCGCCTTATGCACAGGTGACAGCGCTGGAACCGGAGGCTATTACGGCTGCGGCTGTGCGCGACGCGGATGCCCTTATAATACGTACGCGAACGAAGGTAAATAGCTCTCTGTTAGAGGGATCAGCTGTGCAATTTGTTGCCACTGCCACAATAGGATACGATCATATTGATACTAATTATTGCGAGGAGCACGGAATTTATTGGATGTCATGTCCCGGCTGCAATGCGCAGGCGGTGTGCGACTATATTGAGGAGTGCTTACGTGAGTTAGCCGTACCGGAGCATTCAACGGTAGGTGTGGTAGGAGTTGGTCATGTAGGGTCATTGGTAGCCAAGATGGCTGAACGAAAAGGGTATAGAGTTCTGCTCAACGACCCCCCTAAGAATATTGGTCAAAGTATCGGTGAAATCGAAGAAAAATGTGATGTTATTACCTTCCATACTCCCATAACGAGAGCAGGGCTTTATCCCACCTATCACCTATGTGACGCGGACTTCCTACGGCACTGCAAACCGAACGCGATAATTGTTAATGCGGCTCGAGGAGGAGTGGTGGATGAGGCGGCTTTATTAACATCCGGCAAACGGTTTGTTTTGGACACTTGGGAGAATGAGCCGCATATTAATGCCGCAGTAGTTATGCGTGCTGAATTGGCCTCATTTCATATTGCAGGCTACTCGGTGGAAGGCAAATCGAATGCCTCACAAATGTGTTTAGATGCTTTTTCGGCACATTTTGGTACTCCGATTTTGTCAATTGACAAAAAAGTTGTATCTTTGCACGCCAATTATGGGGACAGCGCTACCGGATGGTTGCGACGCGTCTCTGACCAACTGAAGGCGCAACCCGACCGATTTGAACAACTACGTAAACAATACAAACTAAGATAATGGCAAATTTTCAAAAACTGACACCACGTTCGGAGGATTACTCTAAGTGGTACAATGAATTAGTAGTGAAAGCCGATTTGGCAGAACAATCCGCCGTTCGCGGATGTATGGTGATTAAGCCTTACGGTTACGCTATTTGGGAGACTATTCAGGCCGAATTAGACCGTCGTTTTAAGGAAAAAGGTGTGAAGAATGCGTATTTCCCTTTACTTATTCCGAAATCTTTTCTGAGCCGTGAGGCGGAGCATGTAGAAGGTTTTGCGAAGGAATGCGCTGTGGTTACCCACCACCGCCTGAAGAATGATCCGAGTGGCAAGGGCGTTATTGTGGATCCTGATGCCAAATTAGAGGAAGAGTTGATTATTCGTCCGACATCAGAGACTATTATATGGTCCACGTACAAGAATTGGATATCATCCTACCGCGACCTACCTATTTTGTGCAACCAGTGGTGCAATGTGATGCGTTGGGAGATGCGTACACGCTTGTTCCTGCGCACGGCGGAGTTCCTATGGCAGGAAGGTCATACTGCACACGCTACGAAAGAGGAGGCGGAAGACTACGCGCGCACGATGTTGGATGTGTATGCCGATTTTGCTGAGAATGTGATGGCTATTCCGGTAGTGAAGGGCGTCAAGTCACCGAACGAGCGCTTTGCCGGTGCGCTGAATACTTACTGTATCGAAGCTATGATGCAGGATGGTAAGGCATTGCAGGCAGGAACGTCTCACTTCCTTGGCCAGAACTTTGCGAAGTCGTTTGACGTGACATTCCTGTCGAAAGAGAATAAGTACGAGTACGTGTGGGCTACGTCATGGGGTGTATCTACCCGCCTGATGGGTGCTTTGATTATGACGCACTCGGATGACAATGGTTTGGTGCTTCCACCGCATTTGGCTCCTATTCAGGTTGCGATTGTTCCTATCTTCAAGACTCAGGAGCAGTTAGACGGTATTATGGCCAAACTTAATCCTATTGCAGACAACCTGAAGAAACTAGGTATTCGCGTAGAAGTGAACACGTCTGAAAAGTACACTCCGGGTTATAAGTTTGCTGATTATGAGCTGAAAGGTGTGCCTGTTCGTTTGGCGATGGGTGGACGTGATTTAGAGAACGGCACGATTGAAATAGCTCGTCGTGACACACTGACTAAAGAGACCATTTCTATCGATGGAATCGAGGAAAAAATACAATCCTTGCTTGAGGAGATACAACGCAACTGCTACCAAAAAGCCCTTGATTACCGCATTGCTCAGACGCGTGAAGTGAACTCTTATGAGGAATTCAAAGAGGAAATTAAGAAGGGTGGTTTCTTGCTCTGTCATTGGGACGGTACTCCAGAGACAGAGGAACGTATCAAAGACGAGACAAAGGCCACTATCCGTTGTATTCCGTTGGAGGACTTGCCGGGTCATAAGAACGAGCCTGGCAAGTGCATGGTAACGGGTAAACCATCTGCTGGACGTGTAGTATTTGCTATTGCGTACTAATCGTTTGGCACAAATTTTGTACAAGCAGTGGTAAATGATGAAGAAGCTGCTGTATATATTACTGATTTTGGCAGTGGGTAATCATCTACTCGCTGCCAATCAGCATTTAGATTCGCTGATGCTGTATGTGAATGGTCAAGACACCTTGTATTTGGCCTTTCTGCATGACGTATATGTCTACCCGCCGTTGCAGTTTAAGAATAAGAAGCAGGAGAAGTTCTACTGGAAGACGGTGCGCGACGTGCGCAAGACTTTGCCTTACGCGAAGCTGATTACAGCCGATATGGCTCAAGCGGATGCGGAATTGGCGAAGCTTCCGACGGACAAGGAGCGTCGTAAATGGTGGAGGCAGTATGAGCGCTATCTATTCAAGAAGTACGAAAAAGATTTTCGTGGCATGTACGCTTCGCAGGGTCGTATGTTGATGCTGCTGATGGACCGAGAGTCGGACAAAACAAGTTACGAACTCATTAAGAAATACAAAGGCAAAGCATCGGCAGACTTCTGGCAATTTGTCGCCAAGCTGTTCAAGAATGATTTGAAAGAGGAGTACGACGCATCAGACAAGGATCGCATTGTAGAACGCGTTATCACGCTGGTTGAAGCCGGTCAATTATAAGATTCTGATACTCGGTCTTCATTTGATTGACATATGCATCATCCGTCAGTAACCGCTGTAGTTCACGACGGATGATTTTGTTTTTGAACTTAGGTCCGACGGCTTCGTAGATGACTTGTTTTCCAGCGATTATATTTGGTAGGGTGTAGAATCGAATTTTGAAGATAAACGGTTCAAGCCAACCCAACCAGTGGGAGGTATAGATGCGGTAGACAACTACTTGTGGGCAACCGAGAAGTGCCACTTCGAGCGATGCGGTTCCGGATGTAACGAGCGCTACTTTGGCTTGCGAGACAACATCCCATGTATTGCGGGATAATTGTTCTCCGTCGCGCAGATATTTGGCATAGAAGTCGTCCTCTATATTCGGCGCTGCGGTAACAATAATCGATTTGATTTGGCCCTTTGTTTGCGCCTCTCTGGCTGCAATCAGCATCTTAGGCAGACAATTGGCTATCTCGCCGCGCCGGCTGCCCGGAACGAGCGCGATGGAGGATTTTATGTTTGCGAATGTAGATTTGCTATTTTCCGACTTATACCTACTAATTGCCTCCGCCGTAGGATTACCTACGTAGGTGCAGCGGTAGCCGAATTGCGCGTAGAAGTCCGGCTCGAATGGGAATATAGCGAGTACCTCGTCACAGAGGCGTGCAATCTTATGAATACGGTGGGTCTTCCACGCCCACACTTTCGGTGGGATATAATAGATTATTTTTATATTAGGTAAATGTGTGCGCGCGAACTGCGCCATCTTGAGGTTGAAGGACGGATAATCAACAAGAATGAGTTGATCCGGTTGCTCGCGCAACAGAGCCTCTTGTGCGATGCGGAAGTTCTCTTTTATCTGTTTGGCGTGGCGTAGAACGGCGATAACACCCATAAATGCCATGTTTCTATAGTGCTGGAAGAGGGTCGCGCCCTGTTGGAGCATGCAATCCCCTCCCAGACCTATAAACTGTGCTTCCGGGTCTTTAGCTCGAAGTTGCTTCATGAACTCAGCGGCGTGCATGTCGCCGGAAGCTTCGCCAACGATAAAGAAATACTTCATCAATTGCGTTTTATTCAGGCATCATGACCACTTCAAAGACATTGCCTGAGTCGATAAGTTTTTTGAGTGTGTTCTGCACGGTCTCCGCCGTAACGGATTTCACAGCCTCGGCGTAATCAGCAGGCAGGTCAATGCCATAACGATAGTATTCCTCCAAGGCATCTATCCACCAATCATTCTTCTCTAACTCTTCTGAAAAGTCTTTGAGCATGGACTCTTTGGCTTTTTGAAGGTCTTCCTCACGCGGACCGTCTTTGATGATAGTTTGCACTTCCTCGTGGATTATTTGCATGAGACGTTCCTGTTTGAGCGGATCGGTATCGAACTGCATGAGCAGGATAGCGCAAGGAACAGGTACACGTCTAAGGAAGCCGGCGGTACCGACGCCATAAGAACCACCTTCACGTTCACGAATAGACTCCAAGTAACGCATATCAAGCACTCGTCCTATTACTTCCATATTGAGGGCATTCGCTAAGGTGTACGGAATGTCGTAAGAGGTGTATTGGATACGGTTTGTAGCGGTTTTGATTTGCATATCACGGGTGAAATAGTTCTTCTGCTCACCCTTGGGGGCGCGGATTCCGCGGTCTTGGAAGTGCTCTTTCTTGCCCTTGGCTTTGATGCCTCCAAGCCATTTACTGATGAGCGCAACGGTCTCGTTATTTTCCGGATGAATATTGCCGACAAAGATAAAGGTGAAGTCAGCCGGATTAGCAAAACGTGCTTTGTAAATCTCCAACACTTTGTCGAGCGATACTTTGTCGAGGAGTTGTTTGTTGAGCAAAATTACGCGTTCGGAGTGATCTGCTGCCATCATGGATACTGAGTCGCGGAAGATAGCTTTGTGGTTTTTATCCTTGTTAGCAAGTTGGTTAGCCAACATGCCCAAGAGTGTCTGGTAAGCCTCTTCGTCACGGCGCGGAGCAGTGAAGGACAGATAGATAAGTTGCAGCATGGTTTCAAAGTCCTTTACGGACGAAGCGCCCATGAATGTCTCTTCGTATGAACCGATATCCCCATTGAGACTAACGGTTTTACCTGTAAGTGCTTTCTGCAAGCCCGTATATGAGAAGTCGCCCAGTCCCATGAACGAGATAACATCTGTAGCCAATGCTGCGGAAGGTAGGTCAGCTGTTTCAACGAGCGAGCGTCCACCATCAGAGTAGGCATAGACGTTGATCTCGTCAGACTTGAACTCGGTAGGTTTGATGATTACGCGAATACCATTTTTGAGCAGAAGTTCGGTTGTGCCGAGTTCGGCATTAGTGATTGTTTTCTTGACAGCACCTGCTTTTGGTGCTTTTTTGACGAGTTGATTATCCACTTCTTCTTCTTTTGGAGCTTCGATTTCCAAGGACTCAACTTGTTTGAGGATTTCCAGTACCTGCTGTTCCGTAGGTATGTTTACACCCTCTTTCTCCGGTCCCATAATGGATATACCCGGGTTAGGTGTAAAATAGGCTTTAGCCATTTGGTTAACCATATCGACGCTCCACATGGGCAGCAGTTGCTTGGTGATTTCATATTCGGCCTCTATACCCGGGCAAATCTCGTTGCGTGTGAAATGGCGCACGTATTCGCGTGCAAGAGCTTGATTCTTGCGGGTGTTACGCTCATTGTAGGCTTTTTCTATGTCGTTGAGAACATCGGTTTTAGCCCGTTCGAGTTCGGCATTGGTAAAACCATATCGACGCATTTTCTCCAGTTGGGTCATGAGTTCCACGAAGGCTTCTGTCTCACGACCTTCCTTAGGTATACAGATAGCTTTGAAGCCGTCTTTGAGTTTGAAGAGTTCAGTGTAGTACGCATAGTACCCAACGGAAGCTGCAGAAGGTTGCATAGCCAGCTCCTCGAAGCGGTGGTTAAGCATATGGCGAATCAGTTGGTGCATAATATTCTGCGCATATTCGGCCAAAGTGCCTTTCAGCGCTACCGGAAGCTGCTCGTGCAGATACTCTACGGACTCCATGGTTTGTTGTGCCTCTTTGTCGGTAGCGATAGCTACGGTAGGTTGGCTGTAGAAGTCCACGGTATACAAAGGTCGCTCGCCACGATTAGCGCGTGCTGGAACATCAGCCCAAAGGGCTTTGATTTTTGCCTCAATCTGATCCACATCGATATCACCAACAACGATGATAGCTTGGTTGTCAGGACCGTACCATTTCTTATAGTATGAACGCAGGGCCTCGTATTCGAAGTTATTGATTACAGCAGTGTCGCCAATGATGTCGCGTTTGCCATATTGTGAGTTAGGGTAGAGTTTAGCGCGAACGATATTACCCATGCGCCCGTTGGCGTTGTTACGTGTGCGCCACTCTTCGCGAATGACACCACGTTCTGCGTCTATTTCTTCCGGAAGAAGTAGCAAACCGCAAGCCCAGTCGTGCATAACGAGGAGTGCAGAGTCAATGATACCTTCGCGGATTGTAGGCACGTCAGAGAGGCGATAAACAGTTTCGTCAATAGAGGTGTAGGCATTGATGTTACCGCCGAAATTCACACCAATGGATTCAAAGTAATTGATGATACCCTTGCCGGGATAGTGCTGGGTACCATTGAAAGCCATATGCTCTAAGAAGTGAGCCAAACCATTCTGATTATCTTCTTCGAGGACAGCTCCTACTGCTTGTGCGATGTGGAAATCGCAGCGTTGCTTAGGTTGTTCGTTGTGACGGATGTAGTACGTTAAGCCGTTCTCCAATTGTCCAAAACGGATAGCAGAGTCTAATGGCAATTTTGTTAGTTCTTGTGCGTTTGCACTAATCATCAGCCCAAATAGGAGGGCTACAAATGCGATTTTTTTCATACCTTATTCTTTTGTTTTGGTTTTTCTACTTTTAACTGGTTTAGCTTGCGTATTAGCCTCAATAATCTGGTCTCCGCGGCTCTTCCACGGGCGAGGACCAAGGATTCGCTCTACGTCTTCGGAGGTAATGACTTCTTTTTCGATGAGCAGTTGTGCCATTGCGTGATGTCCCTCTTCATTGTCTTTAAGGATTTGTTTTGCACGTTTCATCTGCTCAGCGATGATAGCGGATGTCTCTTTGTCGATCACGTCTGCTGTATTCTCGGAATAAGGCTTGGTGAAGCCGTATTCGTACCGACCGGTTGAGTCATAGAACGAAATATCTTTGAGTTTGTCCGACATACCGTAGTAGGCGACCATGGCGTATGCTTGTTTGGTAGCGCGTTCAAGGTCGTTAAGTGCGCCTGTGGATGTCTGATTAAGGAAGAGTTGTTCGGCAGCGCGACCACCGAGCAGCGAACACAATTCGTCAAGGATGTGTTCTTTGTTGGTGAGTTGTCGCTCTTCCGGCAAGTACCATGCAGCACCGAGTGCTACGCCACGCGGCACAATCGTCACCTTAACCAATGGATTAGCATGCTCCAGCATCCATGATATGGTGGCGTGTCCTGCTTCATGGAAGGCGATAGAGCGTTTCTCATCATCTGTCATGATTTTGGTCTTGCGCTCCAGTCCTCCGACGATACGGTCAACAGCATCCATAAAGTCTTGCTTACCCACATGTTTGTGACTATTGCGAGCAGCAATAAGTGCTGCTTCATTGCAGACGTTCGCTATATCCGCACCAGAGAAACCAGGAGTCTGTTTGGCAAGGAAGTCAATGTCGACGGTGTTATCAATCTTAATCGGTTTGAGATGTACTTGGAAAATCTCCTTGCGTTCCTGCAAGTCTGGTAGGTCAACATGAATCTGTCTATCAAAGCGGCCGGCACGAAGAAGGGCTGAATCCAACACATCAGCTCTGTTTGTAGCTGCGAGTATGATAACTCCCGAGTTGGTTCCAAAACCATCCATTTCTGTCAGTAATTGGTTTAGCGTCGATTCGCGTTCGTCATTGCCGCCTGCCATCATGCTCTTTCCGCGGGCGCGTCCCACGGCATCAATCTCGTCGATAAAGATGATAGATGGGGCTTTCTCTTTGGCTTGACGGAAGAGGTCACGTACACGGCTGGCTCCTACACCAACGAACATTTCAACGAAGTCTGAACCGGACATGGAGAAGAATGGTACGTTAGCTTCGCCGGCCACAGCCTTAGCGAGCAAGGTCTTTCCTGTTCCCGGAGGGCCTACAAGTAATGCACCTTTAGGTATCTTACCACCGAGGTCAGTGTATTTCTTCGGGTTTTTAAGGAAGGAGACAATCTCTTCCACTTCTTGTTTGGCACCGGCCAGACCGGCTACATCCTTGAAGGTAACTTTGTCTTTCTTGTCCTTGTCAAAGAGTTGCACTCGTGCTTTGCCGACGCCGAAGATACCACCTCCGGCACCGCTGCCGATACCGCGACTCATCCAAATAATAAAGACGATGAAAAGGACAAATGGCAGCACGTTAACTAAGATAAGATACCAATAATCGCGTGACTTGGCATAACTCACATCGATTACAGGAAGCCCATCTTCTTTGCGTTGTGCATTGATCTCGTCAAGGAAGTGTGTGAACTCATCTACGGAAGGCACAAATGCTTTAATTTCACCCTTGGCGTCTTTGCCTTTCACCGCATCACCAAACACGATGACGTAGCTCTCCGGACGTACTTTGGCTTTGGCAGAATTGTCGTCGAACACAGTGAGCGACTCAATCGCGTTGTTCTGGATGTACGACTGGAACTTGGTGTAACTGAGGTCTTTTTGCGGACCGTTCTCGTCCTTGTTGCCAAATAACCATAGTCCAAAGATGATGAGCATCATCAAATAAAGAAGCGTACTGAAGAAGCTACGCCGATTATTCTTTTTATTGGGCTTACCGCCGCCTTCCGGGCGAACAGAAGGTTTCTTTCCGTTACTCATAGTTAAATATCTGCTATTTCTGTTATTTTCCCGTCGGACCAAAGGTTCTCAATATCATAGAATGCACGTGGTCCGCGTTGCATGATATGTACAAATACCGTGCCATAGTCCATTGCTATCCACTCTGCATTCTCTTGTCCGGCAACAGCCAGCGGGTGCACATGAGTTGTGGTGCGAACAAAATCATCTACCTCATCCGCAATAGCGCTTACTTGTGTGTTGGAAGTGCCTTCGGCAACAATCATATATTCCACCGGCGCTTCTTTCACTTTGCGCAGGTCGATAGAAACAATACGTTGTCCTTTGCGATTTTGGATACCCTCAATAATGGTCTCAACGAGTTTTTTAGTTGTTATTTCTTTCATATAGTTTATAATTTGGCTGCAAAAGTACGACTTTTTTTTGATATATGCAAATTTTTCAACGCGTAACAGTCATTTCGCATCGCGAACAGTTGAAATGCAGTTGCAGAACTGTGCCGTTTTGTAGTCTAATGGCTTTCGGCTCTTTAGCCAACGGAGCCACTTTACGGCAATGTCCCATCTCAAACAAAATGCAATACCGACAAGTCATTAACTCCGCAGGAGCGTTAGATATTCGTTGGTTATTCGTTAGATATTGAGCCGACTCAACCGCATGAGTACTATGGCAATCGTAGGAAGGAATCGTTTCACGCCGCATAGCATTCAGTTGAGCAATCGGAATAAATGGCACTTGTCCATCTATGCGTGTATTGACAATCTTAAATGAGTGCGTTGTATATATGGTGTCACCCAGTTTTGTCACTTGTTGTTCAATAGTCTGCAAGGCGCGCTCTGAGTTGGTGGCCGGCTCAAACGATGTTTCGAACTCGTGCATCAAAGGTTGAAGCCGCGTATCCGTGGGGATATAGGTCAATTTGCAAGATGTATCGGTAATTGTGAAGACCACTTCCACTGGTACGCGTCGCTCATAGTGCATATTATGCAAATAGACGTTGTCGAAGTTGCGATATAACTTGGTGACACCTTGCGGCAGGACAAGTGATTTATTAATCTTTATTGTGTTGCCTTGAACGGCATTGACATAGCATCCCTCGTCGCCCACAGTCAGACCATCACCATTATGCAGTTCTACAGCCTCTGTTAAGCGTATGTTAAGCGTGTTCTGATGAGCTGAAAGAACTTCGCCGATATATTCGCCGGTGGACTTAGGCGTATCCCAGTTAGCCATCGGACGAGTACGAGTGTGTAGGAAATAATCCGTTGCGCCGCGATGAAAGGTTTTTGTGACATCCGGTTGCTGTCCGCGAATAAACAATTGTTTATTTTCTCCTAATATGGCGTCCAGACGTTGGCGATAATAGGCCGTAACATTGGCCACATAGGTTTCGTCTTTGAGTCGGCCTTCAATCTTGAAGGTGGTAACGCCGGCATTAATCAGTTCCTGCAGATATGCCGAACGGTCCATATCTTGCAAAGAAAGCAGGTAACGTTGATGAACAGGTTGTCCCTTATCGTCCACTATCTCGTTGCCTTCCGCATCCAAGAGGTCGTATCGTGCTCGGCACAGTTGCGCGCAACAACCGCGATTAGCAGAGCGATTCATCAGAACCTCTGATATATAACATTTGCCCGAATACGACACACATAATGCGCCATGCACGAAGGCCTCGAGTTTTATATCCGGCACGGCTTGATGAATTGCCGCTATCTCGTCAATAGATAGTTCGCGCGCCAGAACCACTTGCTTAAATCCCATATCGCGCAATTTCGCTACCTGTTCCGCGGTACGATTATCACACTGCGTTGAAGCATGCAAGGTGAGTTGGGGAAGTCTCGAGTGCGTCTCGGCTGCGAGTCGAAGATCTTGAATAAGTAATGCATCGATATCAATAGCGTATAGCTGCTCAACCAAGTCCAACGCTTGTGTGTATTCGTCCTCATTTAATAGTGTATTGAGTGTCACGTGCACTTCTACACCAAAAGCGTGTGCGTATCGCACGAGTTGCGCTATATCCTCCAAACTATTGCCAGCTGCCACACGAGCGCCAAAACGCGGAGCGCCGATATATACGGCATCTGCTCCGGCTTGAATAGCCGCTTTAGCCGTTTCAATATTCTTGGCAGGAGATAAGAGAATCATCTACGCAAAGCATTAGCAAATTGATATAATACGATACCGGCGGTGACGGACACATTAAGGCTATGTTTCGTGCCGTATTGTGGTATCTCCACGCACGCATCGCAGGCGTCTACCACTTCTTGTTGTACGCCGAACACTTCGTGACCAAGAACGACAGCCACTTTCTGTTTTTGAAGTTGGCAAACGGCTTCATCCAGCGTTATCGAATCATGCGCTTGCTCAATGGCATACACCGTATAACCTTCCGATTGAAGCGTATGAACAGCCTCCAGCGTATCCGCAAAATAATGCCAATCGACTGACAATTCTGCTCCAAGAGCCGTTTTATGAATCTCGTCATTCGGCGGGCAGCAGCATATACCGCACAGATATACACCCTGTAAGCAAAAGGCGTCGGCCGTACGAAAAACAGCGCCTACATTATGCTGAGAGCGAATATTATCGAGCACTACCACTAATGGTACTTTCGGAGTTTGGTGGAACTGTTCGACAGTCAGTCGATTCATTTCGGCGGTTGTTTTCTTCATTGAACAAGAAAGGTATAGTGAGTGGTTAGCGTTGTGTCATCTATTGCGACAATGAAATCTTCATGAATAGGAAGCACTCGTCCGTTATCGAGGAAAAGCAGCGTATTAGCTGTGGATTCATCTACACTATCAATCGCACCCTGTTCTCCTTGTTCGTCATCTACGACGCGCAAACCAACCAAGTCTTGCCACGTCATTATCGTATCCCCTTGTTCTGCCGCATTTTCCATAAAGACCGGTGCACCGACTAATCGGTTTGCAGCCTGTTCGGTATTCACACCTCTGAGTCGCAGTAATACATCGTCCCCCTTACTGCGCCATTCAAGTACGCGGAATGGTACATTAATTGCATCTATCTCTAAAATGATAAATTCTGGGTCTGAATCCACAAAGAGGTCACTATTCATCAGAGCCTGCAGTTCTCCGTTTGTGCCGTGAGTCTTGCGAATCGTTCCAATAGGTGTGAGATTATTCATATCAGTTACGCACCGTCAAACGATGGTTGGAATAAATAGTCGAATATTTGCGCAGAGCTTCTTTGCTGATTGATTGTGTGGGTGTACCGTAACCATGTGAGATATCGTATTTCTCTCCACACCGCGGACATACCATATAGAATCCGTCCAAGTAGCACGGTTCGCGTTTTATACAATGTGGACAACAGAGATCAAACGCCGCATATTGTTGGTCATGTGTAATGTAAATAATAACTCCCGCATAGCCGTAATAATCAATATTTGTCAACGGCAGGGTTTTATTGTGGTAATGATAGCCTCCGCCGTCAACGATTATGTTCTCGCCAATGTTAGCTGTTATGAAGTGCACATATTCGCCCGCTTCTGTATTGATAACCAGTTGCACAGGAGCATTAGGAACAGCAGAAGTGAGTGTCGTATTCTCGCACGAGACGAGTGTCACAACGCATAACAAAAGCCCTATAATTGTTTTATTGAACCGCATCTAAATGGATGGTAAAGATTAGAGTAGAATAGGGCGGAATATAGGACATATTGCCTTCCGTTCCCTGTGCTTCATCTACATAGCCCAATTCGTAAGGAACATAGAGGATGATATCTCCATTGGTATGAATTTTTTTGATGCCTTCGGCAAAACCGGCAATAAGTGTATTGACAGCAAACATATTCGTGCCACCTTCGAACTGTGCGCCGTTAATGAGATGTCCGGTGTAAGTGCAGGTAATGATGTTACTAGCTGACGGACGTGCATCGTACGGATTAGGATCCGCAATAATCTTATACTGCAAGCCGGAGGATGTTACATGCACATCCGGTTTGTTTTTATTCTGCTCGAGCCACAATTGGTTTTGCGCTTTCCAGTTCAGCCAATCGGTTTTCTTGCACGAGGAAGTGCCAAGTACCAGCAGTGCAACGAACAATAGGGAATACATTATTTTTTTCATATACATCTTATTTAGCAAGCCATGAACTTGGGTTCAGTATTGTTTTGTCCTTCCAAATCTGGAAGAAAAGTTCCGTTTTGTTATCCTGTTCGGGGTCGGAGAAGATGGTGCCTATTTTCTGCTTTGCCACCACCTTGTCACCCTGTTTGACATTCAACCGACTGAGTCCGGCATAAACAGAGCGATAGTTTCCGTGCGCTACAATGACCGCGTAGGAGCCGTTCATGAGGAAGCACGAGGTCACTTGTCCTTCAAATACGGCGCGTGCTCCTTGTCCGGCAGTTGTTTGCAGATAAATACCCTTGTTGTCAATCGTCACATCCTTATAGACGGGGTGTTGGTGTTTGCCGAATTGTCCACTAATAAATCCTTTTTCCACCGGCCAAGGCAAGCGACCTTTGTTCTGCTCGAAATTACCCGAAAGTAATTGTTGCTCTTTGGTCAGCGCTACCTTAGCCTGCTCTTTGGCTTGTTTCTCGATTGTAGCTGTAATCTTCTTGTTAAGATCATCCACTTTCTTCTGCTGTTTTTTGAGTTGAGCGGTAAGCTCTTTCTCTTTCTTTTGCAGGTCCTTGAGCATTTGTTGCTGTTTGCGCTCGTCACGCGCCAAAGCTTCTTGTTCGCGTTTCTGTGTTTTGAGCACTTTCTGTTTATCGGTTTTATGTTGTGCCAGTTTGTCGTTCTGTGTATTAATCTCGGTTTTTACCCCTTCTATACGGGCTACTTGCTCATGTCGGTATTGTGCAAAAAGTTGCAGATAACGCACACGACGTACCAATTGCTGAAAACTTTTGGAGGAGAGCAGAAAGAGTAATGGCGACTGCTGTAGGCGGGCATAATGTGACTCGCGCACAATGCGTGCGTAATCGTCCTTTAAATCACTCAGCGTTTGTTCCAGCGTATCCCGACGACGACTCAGCTCCTTCATCTCATCGTCTATAGACGTGATCTCTTTGCCCAAACTGTTAATCAGTTTCTTTTGCGTAGCGATATTCTGATTAATCAACTGCAGTTTGGTCACCGTAGCCGTTTCGTTTTTCTTGGTCTGTTTGAGCATTTTATTGGTCTGCTCCATTTCTTGTTTGAGTTGACGTTGTTGTTTCTGCAGATTCTTGACTGTATTATCGGCAGCAAACAAACTGCAGGAAAGCAGCACAATAAAACAATATGTCAGTATCCGTCTCATTCAAAAAAAGTATCTACGTATTTGTATTTGTCCACATTCAGTCTCCGTATACCCATCGGCGTGTCATACACGATATCGCCATAGGTCATGTCGAGCCGCACCAAGTGACCTTTGTAGGAGTAGGTGAGTGTGACCTTATCCCCTTTCTGCGCTTTTTCCCCAGCGGCAAAAGACTGCAGGTCGTTCCAACGTATGCGTGGTACAATAGGAGTGTTTTTGGAGATAATTGACTTGGTGTATTGCCGATTGATTTTGTCAATAGCCACCACCTCTTTCGGGGTTATCTCGAATCGCCCCATCTCGATGTTCATCATCGGTCGTACCACAAGGATGATGATGGAGTCACGTACAACGTGCATGCTGCAACCTATTGTGTATTGCATCGAGTCCATTGTGGCTGTCGCAATGCAGTTGGTGGCCTGTGCCGTTTGCCAAGTCGTTCGTTTGGTAGTCCGACGACCTGTGGCGCACCCGCATAATAATGCCACCACCAGAAGTAATATGATATACCTTTCACCTTTCATCTATTCACCCTATTGTTCCCCTTTCACCTCTTTCAAATGTTCTATGACCACTTCTTTCACTTCATCGTGATGCGCATTGTCCAGTGCTTTTTTGAGGTAGAACTCCGCCAGCGTGTTTTGTCCTTTCAAGTGCAGTATCCACGCGTAGGTATCGAGGAAGACAGCATTGTCGGGTTCCGCCTGAATCGTGGAGGCACTCATCTTCTCCGCGCGAGACAAATCACCTCCGTGCGTAGCCATTGAATAGGCGTAGTTATTGACGGCTGTCAAGTTCTTCGGCCACAGGTACATCGCTATCTCGTAGTTCATGTACGCCTTCTCCAGTTGACCAATACTCACGAGCGAGTCGGCATCGAAG
The DNA here is from genome assembly GCA_902771935.1 of uncultured Bacteroidales bacterium. Lineage (GTDB taxonomy): Bacteria > Bacteroidota > Bacteroidia > Bacteroidales > Paludibacteraceae > Colicola. The sequence goes on along the minus strand of CACXYM010000002.1, from coordinate 19,390 downwards.
GTGACGAGATGGCTGATGTAGTACGCGCAGTATTTCACGTTCTTAATCAACTCGTATTCGGCGACGGACAGCGGCAGCAGTTTCTTTATCCGCTGCGAGATATCAAACACCTGCTGGTCTTCACCCAGATGCACGTGTATATCAGCTCGGAAAAGCAGAAAATTGATGGACTCCGGATCTTGTTCTAAATAACGATCAATCTCGGCTACAGCTTGTTTGCCTTTGTTCAAACCCAAATAAATGCGGTATCTATTCAGCGCACTGTTGGCGTTGTAGCCATTGAGAGCATCCACTTGGTTCTGCACCTTAAGGGCCTTTTTCCATTGTTCTTTGCCCAGTAGATAATCAAGATAGTGCTCGTTACATTCAGAAGGTGAAGTCTCGTAGGCTTTAGCAAAGTACTCGTCGGCAGCATCTTTTTGTTCGCAACTGGAGAGCAAGACACCTATATGGTCATTGACGAATGCATCGTTCGGATTGATTTCATGGCAGAAGTTCAGTAGTACATATGCTCGGGCATAATCTTCTTGTTCAATCGCATGCCGTGCCGCATAGAAATAGTATAGGAACTGCTGCTCCTGCTCCACCGTCATAGCCTGCTTTTCTTTCGGCTTGGCAAACAGACTCACGCTGCATACCAGCAACAATAATCCTATAACCCGTAACCGATAACCCATAACCTTTATTTTCTCCCACTATGTCCAAAACCACCTTCTCCGCGTTCGGTCTGGTCGAGCACTTCCACGCACTCAATTTCCGCGTGCTCATGACGCGCAATGACCATTTGACAAACGCGCTCGCCCGGTTCAATCGTTTGCTCTTCGCCGGACAGATTAATCAATATCACGCCCACTTCGCCGCGATAATCCGAATCAATCGTTCCCGGCGTGTTAAGAACGGTCAAACCGCGTTTCAAAGCCAATCCGCTACGCGGACGAATCTGTGCCTCATAACCAATCGGCAACTGAATATATAATCCGGTAGGAATAAGACGACGTTCCAGCGGTTGCAGTATGATTGGTTCGCTGATGTTGCAACGCAGATCCATACCGGCTGCCTGTTCGCTTTCATATTTTGGAAGCGGGTTGCTGCTTTTATTAACGACTTTCAAAATCATAAGTTATCTATTAAAAACGTTTCTCCACCAATACGTGCAGACCTTCCGGTACAATGCGAATATGTATATCTTTCTCCATTATCACCGGGTCACCATCGATATGGAAGGGCGATTCCTTTTCTCGATAGAGCATGATATCGCGCGACTTAACCGTATCCATAAAAAGGCTGCTACTTATACTCTTGGTGAAGAGCCGTACAGCCAAACCGGGAGCGCCTAGCAATGCTGATGAACTCATGATGCAAATGTCCATCAATCCGTCCTGCATGCTGGCATGCGGAGCGATGAAGGCATCGTTCCCCCACTGGTTGGCATTAGCGAAGGTAATGAGGAAAGCTTTGTGCGTGAGGTCGATATCTTCACCTACGATATGGTATGTCTCCGGCTCATAGGAGAAGACATCCTTAATCGTGTTCTGTAAATAGGTGGCAAAACCTCGCTTTCCACTTGCGGCAAAGCGGTCTGCTATGTGGGCATCAAAACCTACACCGCATGTGGTTACGAACATCTTATCGTTGGCCATACCATAGTCCACAGTAATCGGTTCGCTGTGATTAAGCATTTGAATGGCGCGGGTTGGGTTCATCGGAATACGCAGATGACGGGCAAAACCATTGCCGCTACCTACCGGGATAATTCCCATAGCAGTCTGAGTGTCGCGCAAACCTCGTGCCACTTCGTTCACCGTACCATCACCGCCGACAGCGACGACGGCTTCAAAGCCCATCACGGCAAACTGACGTGCTAACTCGACTCCATGACCGGCATATTCGGTAAACACGATGTTCGGTAACCATTGACTATGGTCTAACTCTTTGTCAATCAGCTTCGGCAATTTCTTGCGCGACGAAGACTGAGCTCCTGAAATGGGGTTGATGATAAAAGCTATATTTTTCATATCACACAATTTTGCGCGGCAAAATTACTACTTTTTTACCATATGAGCAAATTATTTTGCATTTTTTTTGACATATGCAAATAAAAAGTGGTGAAACCATTATTTTCTTCCTTTTTGTTAAATTGTTACATGATGGATTTGCTATGCGGATGAAAGGTGTATTGTGTTGTTATGGATTCGGTATTATCTCGTCATCGTCTTGATAATCACCTTTTAATCACCCTTTAATCACCTTATAATCACCTTTTAATCACCTTATATTACCGGGAGTGTATTGGGATTGTTTTTTTATATGTTTTGTTGGGTTTGCGCATATGAGGTGAAGGAGGTGTAATGTGTTAAAAAATGGTGGAAAGTGATTTTTTTGCTGAAAAGTTTGTGTATATGCAATTTTTGTAGTACCTTTGCGGCCAAATTGCGCGAATGTGCGCTCGCGCGAACGTAAATATATTAGGGTCGAAAACCGAAAGTCGAAAGATGAAAGGATAAAATAAGGAATGGCAAGAAAGGATTTTATTATTGAAGTGAACCATGTGTCGAAGCGATTCGAAGATGGTAAATTGGTGCTTGACGATGTAAGTCTTCAAGTTAAGAAAGGCGAGTTTGTGACGATACTCGGTCCGTCGGGATGTGGTAAAACGACGCTGCTGCGCTGTATTGCCGGTTTCCAAGTGGCGACGGAAGGAGATATTTTGCTTAAAGGCGAAGATATTACGCAGACACCTCCTCATAAACGTCCGGTCAATACCGTTTTCCAGAAGTATGCATTGTTTCCGCATTTGAATGTGTATGACAATGTGGCTTTTGGTCTGAAGCTCAAGAAGTTAGATAGGGATACGATCATGAAGCGCGTGAAACAGGCGCTGAAAACTGTGGGCATGAGCGATTATGAATTCCGTGATGTGGACTCTTTGTCCGGTGGCCAGCAACAACGTGTGGCGATTGCCCGTGCTATTGTTAATCAGCCGGAAGTGTTGCTGTTGGATGAACCGTTAGCGGCATTGGATTTGAAGATGCGTAAAGATATGCAGCTCGAGTTGAAAGAGATGCACAAGAAGTTGGGAATCACGTTTATATACGTGACGCATGACCAAGAAGAGGCTTTGACTTTGAGTGACCGTGTGGTTGTGATGAGCGAAGGTAAAATACAGCAGATTGGTACGCCGACAGATATATACAATGAGCCTCAAAACTGCTTCGTGGCTGATTTCATCGGAGAAAGTAATATCCTGTCCGGTATGATGATACGCGACCGCAGAGTACAATTCAACGACTTGGAGTTTGACTGTATTGACGAAGGCTTTGGCGAGAATAATCCGGTGGATGTGGTTATTCGTCCCGAAGATATTTATATATGGGACAAGTCACTGGAGAAGCGCGGTAAAATATTAGGACAGGAAGATGATGATGCGGAAGACCGCGTGCCGAAGGGCAAATTTACAAAGTGGTATGGTGTGGTTGACAGTTGTATTTTCAAAGGCGTTCATTACGAGATGACGGTCAAGACCGAGAATGGCTATGAGTTCATGGTTCAAGATTATCATGAGTTTGTGCCCGGGACGGAAGTGGGAATGCTTGTCAAGCCGGAGGATATACAGGTAATGAAGAAAGAGCACTATATCTACAATCATTTGGAAGGCGAAGTGCTGAAGAATGGCAAGGTGCGTTTTATTGGTGCCGATTGGGAAGTGAGTGAAGGCCAGTTGAAGCCATTCTCTCCTGGAGACAAAGTGGAAGTATTGGTTCCCTATCGTTCCGTAGATTTGCAAGACCATGAAGACGAAGGTGTCGTTTCCGGTGAAGTGCACTTCATCTTATTCAAGGGCAATCACTACCATTTGACTATTCGTACGGACGATGATTATGATATCTACGTAAACACGAATGATGTGTGGGACGATGGCGACCGTGTAGGTATAGATATTTCGAGTAAGGATATTCTTTTGAGAAAAATGGAAGAATTAGAGAATTAGTGTTTAGAGGAATGAATAAGTTGAAATATATATTCGGTTCTCGGCGAACATGGGCATGGCCATATGTGCTATTCCTTGTGCTTTTCGTGCTTTTGCCGCTTCTGCTTATCTTCGTTTATGCGTTCACAACGCCAAGTGGTGAGTTCACGCTGAAGAACTTTGTTCAGTTCTTCCATACCAGCGAAGCGGTGAATACGTTTATTTACTCGATTGCGATCGCGTTGCTCACAACGATTATATGTTTGCTGCTGGGTTATCCTGCGGCGTATATCATGGCAACAGCAGAGTTGAAGACGCCGGCAGTGATGGCGATGTTGTTTATTTTGCCGATGTGGATTAATTTCCTGTTACGAACTCTTGCGACGGTGGAACTGTTCAATATGTTTGGTATTCCATTGGGCGAAGGAGCACTGTTGTATGGAATGTGCTACGACTTTTTGCCGTTTATGATTTACCCGATATATAACACGCTGCAGAAGATGGATCGTTCGTTGATTGAGGCTGCTCGTGATTTGGGCGCCAACGGTCGCGAAGTGTTTACCAAAGTGATTCTTCCATTGTCAACGCCCGGTATCTATAGTGGCGTTGTGATGGTGTTTATGCCGACAGTTTCGACATTTGCTATATCCGAACTGCTGACACGTAACAAGATTACGCTGTTTGGTTCTCTTATCCAGCGTGCGTTTGGCGAAGGCGGTTTGCAGATGTGGAACTACGGCGCGGCGTTATCGCTGATTATGCTTTTAATTATTGGTTTAACCAGTTTCTTCGGGAACAAAGATGAGCAGGAGGCTCAGAGTGTGATATGATGACATCTGCCCAAATTGAAGCTAAAAAGCGTGCACGCGATCTGACGATGCGCCGTGTGTTTGCACAATCGTATTTGTGGTTTCTGCTCGTGCTGTTGTACGCGCCGATAGTGCTGATTATCTTCTTCTCGTTCACTCGCAGTAAGGTATTAGGCAACTGGACAGGCTTTACGTTCGGACTATACGAGAACTTGTTTACGGGTTATGACCGCGTGGCGCAAGTGCATGTGGACCCGAATATGTATCATGCACTTTGGTACACGCTTGTTATTGCGCTTGTTGCAGCTACGTTTGCGACGTTATTGGGAACATTGGCAGCAATAGGTATATTTAACATGCGTCAGAAGAGCAGAAAAGCTATCCAATTCATGAATAGCATCCCTATGATTAACCCTGATATATTAACAGGTATATCGTTGTTTCTGTTGTTTGTTTTCCTTGGTATAAGTCGTGGTCTGACGACGGTGATTATTGCGCACGTAGTGTTCTGTACGCCGTATGTGGTGTTGAGCGTGATGCCTCGTTTGACAAAGATGAATCCGAATATCTATGAAGCGGCATTGGACTTAGGAGCGACGCCATTTCAAGCCCTGCGTAAAGTGATGATGCCAGAATTGTGGCCCGGTATGTTGAGTGGATTTATACTGAGTATTACGCTCAGTATTGATGACTTCGGTGTGACTTTCTTTACCAAAGGTAGCGGCGGTTTGAATACCTTGAGTACGTTTATCTATGCCGATGCACGCAAAGGCGGTTTGACTCCTGAGTTGAGACCGCTGTTCTCGTTGATATTCCTCACTATGCTTGTGCTGCTGATAATCATCAACTGGCGTGCAGCGAGACAGGCAAAGAAGAGTTGACCATTTAGAGTTTGGAGTGAATAATAAATATTTATGCTTATGAAAAAAGTTTTATCATTGCTGCTTGTGGCGCTGATGGCGCTTGGCACTTTCGCGGCAGACCGCGAACACACACTGAAAGTGTACAACTGGGCCGACTACATTGACGAAGACGTGCTCAATGCATTCCCCGCTTGGTACAAAGAGATGACCGGCGAAGAAGTGGAGGTTATTTATCAAACATTCGACATCAACGAGTCTATGTTGACCGAGATTGAGGTGGGGCACGAAGATTACGACGTTATTTGTCCGTCGGAGTACATCATCGAGCGTATGTTAAAAGCCAACTTGCTGCGCAAGATTGACAAGACCCTTGTGCCGGAAGAACAACGCTATTTCAACAATGTGGCACCATTTGTAGTGGATAAGTTCCAACAAATGTCTGAGACCGAGAACGTGAGTGATTACACGGTTGGTTACATGTGGGGAACTACCGGTTTCATTTACAACCCTGCTTTTGTTCAGCGCGAGGATGTGAAGTCATGGGGCGCTATTCTTGACCCGAAATTCGAGGGCCGTATCTATATGAAAGACGCATTCCGTGATGTATATTCAGTGATTGTGCTGTACGCATATCGTGATGAGATTGAACGTGGTGAAGTGACTCGCGATGAGTTGGTTCACACTATCACCCCTGAGCGTATTGCCCGCGTAGAAGAGATTTTGACTGCTGCTAAACCGAATATTGCAGGTTGGGAAGTGGACTTTGGAAAGGAAGAAATGACTAAGGGTAAGACTTGGATGAACCTCAGTTGGTCCGGCGATGCACAATGGGCTATCGACGAAGCAGAGGAGATGGGCATCACACTGGAATATATTGTACCGGAAGAAGGCTCTAACGTATGGTTTGACGGTTGGTGTATTCCTAAGTACGCAGTTAACACCAAGGCTGCGACCTGGTGGATTAACTACCTGTGCTTGCCGGAGAATGCGATTAAGAACATGGACTTCATCGGTTATGTATCGGTTATCTCTACTCCTGAGATTCGCGCTTGGGTGGACAATATCCAAGAGTGGAAGGAGCCGTTGGACTTGAGTTATTTCTTTGGTCCGGAGGCCCTTGCCGTGCATGCTAATCCTGTACTTTACCCCGATAAGGCCGTTATTGATCGTTGCGCGTTGATGCATGATGCAGGTGAGCAAAACGAGGAACTGATTAAGATGTGGAACCGTGTGAAAGGTGATAACCTAAGTCCGCTGATGCTGTCTATCATAGGCATCGTCCTGCTGGCAGTTATCTTGTTTGCTGTTCTGCACGTAATCAATCAACGTAAGCAACAAAACTTACAAAGAAAACGTAAAACAAAAAGATAAAGTATGAGATATAACCTCAGGTGGTTCTTATTGCCCCTGTTGTTTCTGTCTCTGACGGTTCCGGTTGCCGGTCAGCCGATGAGCCGTATGGAGAAAGAGTATAACCGTGTGGCAGCCTTATTTGAGCAGCGTGACAAGTTGGCGTTGCGCGAGTTGCGTGAATATATTGAAGCGTATCCGTACACAACTTTCGAATCGGAAGTATACTTCATGCAAGGTGTTATCCAAACTGAACGTGGGTATTACAAGAAAGCGATTAAGGAATTTGACAAAACGGATTACAAGACGCTTCCTCGTCCGTATCAGCCTCAGTATCAGTTCTATCGCGGCTATGCACATTTGATGCAGCAAGAGTATGATCGCGCCAGCACTTTCTTCTCTAATCTGGAGAAGCACGATACGCCATACAAAGAGAAGGCAGCATACTATTACGCTTATTGTCAGTACAAATTGGGCAATTATGACAAGGCAGTGCCCACGCTGTTAGAACTGGAGCAAAAAGAGGCGTACAAGAAAACAGTGCCGTATTATCTGACTCAGATTTACTACTCTCGCGGATTGAACGATGAGGTAAAACAACGCGCAGAGCGCCTGTTGGCCGAGCAGCCTGAGAACGAGAATAACAGTGAGTTGCATCGTATTTTAGGCGAAATGCATTTCACGGAAGGACGTTATGGCGATGCCGTAACAGAGCTGACGACTTACGACAAGATGAATACCGCGCAAAAACGTGAAGCCTTGCGGTCGGATTTATATATGCTCGGTTTGGCGCAGTATAAGACGAGTGATTATGCTGCAGCTATTGCTACGTTCAAGCGTGTGCCGGTTCAGAAAGACAGCATATCGGAAAGTGTGAGCCTCAGTCTGGGTCACGCCTATCGTCAAATGAGTGATAATGAACAGGCTAAGTTGGCTTACCTGGATGCAACCCAATATAACATTGACCCGCAAGTTCATTACGAGGCAATGTATAATTACGCATTGGCAGTGTACCAATCCTCCTCGTCTATAGGAGAGAGTGAGCTGGTGTTTACAGATTTTATTCGTCAGTACCCGAACTCCGAACATGTGGACGAGATTTATATGTTATTGAGTGATGCGTTCCGTAAGTCGAAAAACTACAAGGCTGCTTTGGCAGCACTCGATTCCATCGATAATCCGAATAAGCAGTTGCGTGAGACGAAGCAATATCTTCGCTATCAGTTAGGTACGGACGCTTTTGTGCAGAATAAGTTCGCCGATGCGGTAGAATCCTTTACGGCTGTAATTGAAGACCCAACATCATCGTCCGTGCTGACGGATGCGTATTACTGGCGTGCAGAAGCCAATTATCGGCTGAAGGATACGGAGGCTTGCCAACGTGATCTCGTGATTTATTTCTCCCGACCTGATGTGGCACAATCGCCCAACAGGGCGGCGGCAGATTATCTGCAAGGATATGTGAGCTTTAGTCAAAAGAACTATGAGGGCGCTCGTGTCGCGTTTGAACGCCACGTGGCGGCTGTTCCTTCCACCACTCCGACTTATGCTGATGCTCTTAACCGTATTGGTGATTGCTGTTTCAACGCAAGACAGTTTGCAGACGCTGCCAAATCCTATGAAAAAGTGGCGGCTCTTAATACTGACGGAAGCGATTACGCCTTATTCCAACAAGGTTATTCACTGGGCTTGCTGAAGCAGTCTGATGAGAAAGTGAAAGTGCTGCAACAATTGGCAAATAAGTACCCAAAGTCGGATTATGCTGATGATGCATTATACGAAATCGCTCGCGTACGTATGGCACAAGAAAAGAGTGCTGAAGCTATCAAGAGTTACGAGGCACTTCTTAATAAATATCCGCGGAGTAATCTGGCCCGCAGCGCAAGCCTGGAGCGTGCGATGGCGTATCGTAATATGAAAGATTATAATCGCGCCATAACAGCCTATAAGCACACAATAGAACATTATCCCGCCAGCAAAGAGGCCTATATGGCAGTGGAAGGCTTGGAGGCTGTATGCCTTGAAACCAACCGTGTGAATGATTATATTGCTTATACGAAGAAGTTGTCGAAACTCAATATGCAAGTGGCTACGAAAGACGACTCATTGGCTTATGTGGCAGCCGAGTTGCAGTTGCGGCAAGGCAATGTGGATGCTGCTTTGGCACAATTCGCACCTTTAGCGGATCGTATCGGTAGTCCGTATGCTGAACCATCGGCAATGCAGTCGGCAGAACTATATTATGAGCGTAAGGATTATACCAACTCGCTGCCTTTCTATCGCAAGTGGTTAGTAGTGGCTTCCAGTCGCAAGAACATGACCACGGCCCGCATAGGTGTTATGCGTTGTACTAAACAGTTGAAGGAGACAAAGGAGATGCTTGATATGATAGCGACCATCTTAGGCGATGAGCCTGTAGATGCTGCTGTAAAAGAAGAAGCACTCTACACACGCGCCAAGATGAATTTCGACAAGAAAGATTACGCTGCGGCTATTCCTGACTTGACGAAAATCAGTACTGACGTGCGTACATCCGTCGGCGCAGAAGCTAAATACCTCTTAGCGCAATCGTACTATAGTCTGGGTGACTTGGACAAGGCCGAAGCAGAAATCATGTCTTTTGCACAGCAACCAACGCAGCAACAATATTGGTTGGCGCGCAGTCTGATTGTGCTGGCGGATGTGAGTCATCGTCGCGGGGACGATTTCCAGGCTCAGCAATACCTGTTGTCACTCAAGGCAAACTATACGAATAAGGACGATATATTGCAACGTGTGGAGGATAAATTGAGTCAGTTAGCGCCCAAAACTGTTGAACAATCTCAAGAAGAGGAGGATTGATTATGAGAGTAAAGATAGTAATATTTGTTTTGGCCATAGCCGCTTCGGTGAGTGCACAAGATACCGTACTGAACCGTAGTGTAATAGTGGAGCGTGACTTCCAACCAATTATTCAAGATGCTGGTAAAGTGAATGTGACCCCGCAGGCTGTGCAGACCGATATTCCGGAAACACAGGTACAATACTCTGATTTTATTTCCTCGCAGTCTCTGGCTGCCAGTGAGACGACATCGCTGCTAAGTCAACCAACCCGCTTTACGCAGCCGGAAGAGTTACACGGCTGGCTGCGAGGTGGTATAGGTCACCCGCTCACGTTGTTTAATTTTGCGTACGATGTGAAGGATGACAAACATAACAGCCTAGTGCTTTATGCCAACCACGATGGGCAGTGGGGAAGACGTACAATGAGTGAGACTAATTTAGGCTTCCGTTTTACTCATGATATGCCGAAACTATCTCTCTATTGCGGCCTTAAAGGTGAGAATATTTTCTACACCAAGTATGGACGTTACTACGATGGTAAGGACGGATACAATAAAGCACGCGGACTGACTATTGGTTCGTTTGCTGACTTTAGACCGGAAGACAAGCAAACGCAATGGCGTGGACGTATTTTCTTTGGACTACAATCTAACCCCAAGGAACAAGTGCAATATAAAGCTGAAGTTGGGTATCAAATGTTAGTGGTGCCGAATATTGCTACAGAGCACCAAGTACGTACCGAGTTCAATCTTAATGCACGCCTGCCAAATGAACGTCACCGTTTGGGCTTGAAGTTGTATATGCAGAATAACTTCTACACAGTGGATACGGCAATGATTCCTGAGAACCGCTATAATGCCCGTCACAACTTACGTATGGAGCCGTTCTATGCCTATCACGGCAAGCGTTTTATGATTCATGCCGGAGTTAATTTGGACGTGAACATTGGTAAAGGCCAAATGCTTTCGAGCAACAAGAACATAAGCTTTGCTCCATCGCCAAATGTGCAGTTTGAGGCACAGCTGGCTCCTAAGTGGGTGACTCTGTACGGAAAGGCTGAAGGAAGATTTGGTTTTGGTTCGTTGCAGAGCTATTTGGAAAGCAACTGCTATATGGAAGTTATTCCTTGTGTGACATCGCATTCTGTAGCGGGATATACACCGATTGATGCTGAAATAGGTTTCCATCTCAAACCGCATAAACATCTGCTGCTCGAGGCTCACGGAGGATATGCATATTATATGAATAGCAAGTCCTACGTAGCTTTCCTGGAGGCTTATGAGTATGGGTCTGGTCATATAATCCTGCCCGGTACATTCAGTGACTTTATGTCTGACTACCAGCGCTTTAAAATTGGCGGACAAGTGTTCTACCACTATCGCGATATTATATCGATTCACTTGTCAGGCGATTATTTCGCATGGAAGATACAGAAAATGACCAATAGTGCCAAACTAGAAGATATAGCCAAAAATATCCAACTGGAACCTGGCCGTGTATATGATCGTCCGGACTGGGCTATCAATCTGCGCATTGATGGCCGCATTGACGAGCATTGGTCGCTTTATTCGGACAACCATTTTGCGGGAACACGTTGGGCTATCACTACGGGCGGTGAGGTAAAACTGCCGGCTCTGATTGATATGAACTTGGGTGCGCAGTACGAGTTTACAAAACTCAATCTGGCTATTTTCTTGCAACTTAATAATATTATCTGTCGCCGTAACCACACATTGTATGGCTATCAGTCGTATCTTTTTACCGGCTTGGCAGGTGTTAGTTGGAAATTTTAATTGATATAGTATATGATAAAACATTATTTTTTTACAATTGCATTGATTACGATGACTATGGTTTCATGCAACAAACCTCTTACAACCGGTATTAAGACCGAGAACTTAGACACGACAGCTATTCCGCAAAATGATTTCTATCAATATGCTTGCGGCGGTTGGATGGCATCTCATCCGCTTACAGCTGAGTACAGCCGTTTCGGCACATTTGATGAACTCGGGTTACGCAACCTCGAGCAAGTGAACGGACTCATTACCGATATTGCGGCTACACAACATAAGCAGGGTACAGTGGAGCAGAAAATAGGTGACATTTATAATCTTGCTTTAGACACTGCACGTCGTAATGCCGAAGGTGTAGAGCCGCTGCGCAAGACACTCAACGACATTGAAAGTATATCAGCTCGCGACGAACTGAGTGAGAAACTTGGTAGTTCGATGGAATATGGCCTATTTGCTATGTATGTGGAGGCTGATGCATGTAACTCCACCATGAATATCCTCAACGAGGCTCAAGCCGGTTATGCGCTGGGCGAAAAAGAGTACTACTTTGATGAGGACGAACATACCAAAGCTATTCGTGAAGCATACGTGAAGCATATTGCTCGTATGTTCGGGCTGTTCGGCTATGAAGATGGCGACCAGCGCGCACAGACTGTTTTGCGTCTTGAAACGCGTCTCGCCAAGGCTGCTTTGAACAATGTGGAACTGCGTGATCCGATTCGCAACTATAACAAGATGTCTATTGAAGATCTGCAGGAACTTGTGCCGGAAATCAATTGGAACACTTTCCTTGGCGCTATGAATATTCACACCGACAGTCTCAGCGTAGGGCAGATCGAACACCTTAAAGAGTGTGGCAAGTTATTGGCTGACGAACCACTTGAAGACATCAAAACGCTCTTCTTATGGCAAGCCATTGACGGCGCTGCAGGTTTCCTTTCCGACGAAATTTATATGGCTAACTTTGATTTCTACGGTCGTGTGCTGAGTGGCAGTGAAGAGCCGCGGCCATTGTGGAAACGTGCTGTTGGCATGGTGGAAGGTACACTTGGCGAAGCTGTTGGACAAATGTATGTCAAGAAGTATTTCCCAAAACAAAATAAAGAACGCATGCTCAAACTTGTGCATAACCTGCAGGCATCGTTCAAAGATCGAATTGAGAACTTGACATGGATGTCAGAGGAGACCAAAGCCAAGGCTATTGATAAGCTCATGTCCATGACTATCAAGATTGGTTATCCGGACAAGTGGCGTGATTATTCCGCACTCAATATTGACCCGAAACTATCGTACTATGAGAACGTTCAACGTGCTGCCAAATTCGAGCAAGAATATAGTCTCAGCTATTTGGATAAGCCTGTGGACAAAGCAAAGTGGTATATGTTCCCGCAAACGGTTAACGCTTACTATAATCCATCTAGTAACGAGATTTGTTTCCCGGCAGGTATTCTTCAATATCCGTTCTTTGATATGTCAGCCGACGATGCCTTTAACTACGGCGCTATAGGTGTGGTTATCGGCCACGAGATGACGCATGGTTTTGATGACCAAGGATGCCAGTTTGATAAAGAAGGAAATCTTAATAACTGGTGGACCGCAGAAGACAAAGCCAATTTTGATGCTCGCACTAAAGTGATGGAAGAGGCCTTCAATAAGATTGAAGTAGCTCCTGGCGTGCATGCCAATGGAGCTTTTACATTGGGGGAAAACATCGCAGACCATGGTGGATTACAGATTTCATACAATGCTTTCCGCAAACTGCCGCAACCTACTACCGAAAGTGAATTTACTCCTGCACAACGTTTCTTCTTGGCTTATGCGAATGTTTGGGCTGCCAATATCCGCCCGGAGGAAATACTCAAGCGCACAAAATCTGACCCGCACTCACTAGGCAGATGGCGCGTGAATGGAGCACTGCCACAAATTGGTGCATGGTACGAAGCATGGGACGTGACCGAAACAAGCCCGCTTTATGTGCCCGAAGATAAACGAGTATCTATCTGGTAAAAACTAATCAAATAGGGTAGGATTATCCAAGTCGAACCGTTTAAGGATGCTGCGCATTAGCGTCTCGCGAATAAGTCGGCTACGATTCTTGACGGTATAATTATCACAAAAACGGTTCAGCGCACGCATTTCGCTATCATTGAGCATTATACTCACGCGATGTGTGCGCTGTTGTTTTGCGAACTTCTTATTGGATGATTGAGTAGCCATTAGAATGATATGCCGATTTGTAAGCCGAAGGTAATGAAATTGCGCCCGGAATGGTAATTAAAGTTCGTTTCGTCTATAGTGGTTGTGCCTGTAACGGTGGCTTGCTGGAACTGCGCACGCAATGCCGCATACATCGAGGAGCGTGAGCTAAAAGCGTAGCGATAACCTACTTCGGCACTCGTGTAAAGACCGCCTACGCAGTTCTTGACACCAAAGCCATAACCGATATTAGCGCCCGCGTAAGGAGTATGTTTGCCTTCAATAAAAGGAACCTTCACAGCCACTTGCAAGGGTAGGAAAACGTAGGTGGCATTGGGCATAAACATACATGCTACATTCAAACCGCCGCCAAGGAAAATCGACTTTTGGCCGATATAGCGCGAACCTATTAACAACTCGCCACCATAAAATCCGCCATTCGCCTCATTAGGTATAAAAGCACCACCGCCACCTGCATCTAATAGAAATGTGACTTTCTTGCCGCCTTGCGTCTTTTTCTCTTCCTGTTCAGGATTGGCTTCTTCCGTCTCCTTCACTTCTTCGTCAACTACAGAAACAACATCTGCAGCTGGATACTGGAAACGTGCACCATCGTTATCGCGCACAATAACCACATCGGCATTGTTGATAAGCACTTCACCAACAATCTTCTTACCGGACTTGAGAGTGACAACTGCCGCTTGGCAGGCAAAAACGGAACAGAAGAGAAGAATGATTAACGCAAGTCGTTTATTCATAAATTATAGAGTTTTGAGTATCGCAATGACGTAGTTGTACAGCTTCTGTACAGTAGCGATATTGACGCGCTCGTCTGGTGAATGCGGGTGCTCAATCGTCGGACCGAACGAAATCATTTCCATTCCAGGATAATTACGTCCGATAATTCCGCACTCTAAGCCGGCATGAATAGTCACCACACGTGGCTCATTGCCAAATTCGCGCTTGTACACTTCTTTCATCGTAGCAAGCAGTTGGCTCTTGAAATTTGGTTTCCAGCCCGGATAAGAGCCATAGCACTTCACTTCTGCACCGGCAAGAGCAAATGCTGAGTGAATAATCTGCTGAAGTTCTTCCTTTCGACTTTCAACGCTTGAACGAGTCAGGTTGAATACAGACACTTTGTTGCCTTCTGTCGTGATAATCGCGAGGTTATTGCTTGTCTCAACGATATCGGGCATCTCTGGAATCATTCGATATACGCCATGCGGGCAGATTGTAATAGCGTGAATGAGGAAGTCTTGTACATCCTCCGGCATTTCCGTTTTCGGGCAAACCACTTCTTCTGCGCAAAGATGCAAATTATCCTCAACACCATCGTATTCTTTGATAAACAGGTCTTCCCATTCATCTACTAAAGAAAGGAATTCATCCTTCCCTTCCGCAGGAATGGTAACGATTGCCGATGCTTCACGCGGAATGGAATTGCGCAAACTGCCGCCTTCTACACATGCTAAACGTGCTTCGTAGTTAGCCACAGCATCTTTGAGGAAACGGAACAGCAACTTAATCGCGTTGGCACGTTGCAGATGAATATCGCAACCTGAGTGACCACCTTTACAGCCTGTCACACTAATCTTCAAAGCAATATCGCCCTCTTCTACATCAACCGGTTCAAAGTCAAAGTTAGCCTCAATATCTATACCACCGGCACAGCCGACATACAATTCTCCTTCTGTCTCGGAGTCAAGATTAAGCAGATATTTGCCTTGAAGCATACCGCCTTTCAGGTCAAATGCACCATACATGCCGGTCTCCTCATCTACCGTGAAGAATGCTTCCAATGGTGGATGGACCACGTTCTTATCTGCGAGAATAGCCAAAGCTGTAGCAACGCCGATACCGTTATCTGCGCCAAGCGTTGTGCCGTCTGCTGTAACCCACTCCTTATTATTTTCCACGTACGCGCGTATAGGGTCTTTCTCAAAATCAAACACAACATCCGAATTCTTCTGAGGCACCATGTCCATGTGGCCTTGCAAAATCACACCGGGATGATTCTCATAGCCCGGATAAGCAGGCTTACGGATAATCACATTGCCTATTTGATCAACGATTGTCTCTAAACCAAGGCTGCGGCCGTAATTGGCCAAAAACGCCGAAATAGCTTCTTTCTTACCCGATGGACGGGGAATTTGTGTAAGGCTGTAGAAATTCTCCCACACACCTTTAGGCTCTAAATTCTTCATATGCGTTAAATATCAATTATCTATAGTTAGTTCGCCGCAAAGTGGCGTCTGAAGGAGCTGCTTAACTCTTTCTATATCATCTCCGTATTCGCCTAATAGGCACATCATCTTGGTCAGTAATGCCTCGGTGGTGATATCATAGCCCGACAGCACACCGGCCTTTAACAGATTAATTGAGGTTTCATATAGACCCATCTCTACCGAACCCGTATTGCATTGGGTCTTGTTCACAATAATCAGTCCTTTCTGCACAGCCGATTTTAGTTCGTCGTAAAGCCAGCTTACAGATGGAGCATTGCCTGCCCCGTAAGTCTCTATCACAACGCCGCGAAGACCCCTCGCCGTAAGAACAGAGTGAACAACTGCGCGAGTAATACCCGGGAAAAGCTTCAATATCGCTACGTGAGAATCGGTCTTGGCGCACAAACGCAACGGCTTGTCTGGGTCGGAATAATGAATCAAGTGCGGTTGATACGTGATATGTACACCTGCTTTCGCGAGGGCGGGGTAATTATACGAGTTAAACGCCGAAAAATGTTCAGCATTTCGCTTCGTCGTACGGTTCGCACGGAACAAACGGTCCTCAAAATATATCGTCACTTCAGGAACTATGGCCTCACCATCATCATCCTTTGCGGCTGCTATCTCAATGGCTGTCAGCAGATTTTCCTTCGCGTCCGAACGCATCACACCCATTGGCAACTGACTACCCGTGAATACAACAGGCTTGCCTAAGTTGCGCAACATAAAAGATAACGCAGAACCCGAATAAGACATCGTATCCGTTCCGTGCAATATCACAAAACCATCGTAATCGTTATAATGGTCATACACAGACTGTGCCATGCGTGCCCAATTATCTGGATTAACATCTGATGAATCAATTAAAGGATCAAATGACATCGAATCCACTGCTATCTCTGATGAGGATAACTCAGGTATCACATCTTCTGCCAAACGCAAAACCGCCGGATGAAGTGCACCCGTCTCCTTATTCTGAACCATGCAGATTGTACCACCTGTTATGATAATTAACACTTTACTCATAAACCTCGCAAAAGTACAAAAAAATGTTTACATACACAAAAAAATAATAAAAAATAATCTTTTTTTCACGATTTTTCTCTTTTTGGCACGATTTTTGTACAATATTTTTTGCACGCATCGCCTATTGACGTGAACGAATTAAATACACACATATTACTTTGCGACGACGACGCAACGTTGGTGACTGTTCTCGCCGACTTGCTAAAAAGCAAAGGCTATGATGTTACAACGGCTCAAGAGGCGGAAGAAGCGTTCGCAAACATCAAAATCGGCATCATCGATATTGCGCTTATCGACGCCAAAATGCCGGATACTGACGGACTGGAGCTCCTTGACAACCTGCGCAAAAGTGGAGAAAAATTGCCGATTATCATCTTGGGCGAACATATGCCCCAAAGTGAAATCATCAAAGCATATCGACTCGGCGCAGACGCGTACATGGACAAACCTTTTGCTGTCGAAATCCTCATCTGCAAAATGGAAGCGATCCTCCGTAGATGCAGACAAAATGACAACAACGAACAGAAGATCTTTGACTTAGATGGAAAAATATTTGATGGCGAACATCAAACCTTTGACGGAAAACACTTGTCCGCAAGAGAAAGCGACCTGTTGCTCCTATTATGTAGAAACAAAGGAGAGTTGGTTGATCGCCATCTTATTTTAAGAACGCTTTGGAGAGAGGATACCTATTTCGCTTCACGTTCTCTCAGCGTCTACGTCAACCGCTTGAGACACATACTGCATACAACCAACTTGCAGATCGTTGCTGTCAACAAACGCGGATATAAATTAGTAAACTGCAAAGAGCAAAATAAAGTAAAGTAAAGTTTTTTCATAACAGGCTAACAAAGAGTTAGTGTTTTTTCTTAATTGTGTTATTTAATAAATAGTGTTTTTTGGGAAAGAGTTCGTCGTGAGACGAGCTCTTTTTTATTTCATCCTCCTTCTCTCACTCCCTCACTCTCTCACTCTCTCATTCCTTCATTCCCTCACTCCCTCACTCTCTCACTCCCTCACTCACTCACTCCCTCATTCTCTCACTCACTCTCTCATTCCCTCATTCTCTCACTCCCTCACTATCTTCCTCTCCCTCCATCTCTCGCATCTTCTCCACGTTCCTCTCTCTTCTCTCGTCACGTATCAGCTGTCTGTCTCTCTTACTCTCTCTCTCCTTCACTCCCTCACTCACTCTCTCTCTCATTCTCTCACTCCCTCACTATCTTCCTCTCTCTCCATCTCTCGCATCTTCTCCACGTCACTATCTTCCTCTCTCTCCATCTCTCGTATTTTCTCCACGTTCCTCTCTCTTCTCTCGTCACGTATCAGCTGTCTGTCTCTCTCACTCTCTCATTCTCTCACTCTCTCATTCCTTCCTTCCCTCATTCTCTCACTCTCTCATTCCTTCATTCCCTCACTCCCTCATTCCCTCACTCTCTCATTCCCTCACTATCTTCCTCTCCCTCCATCTCTCGCATCTTCTCCACGTTCCTCTCTCTTCTCTCGTCACGTATCAGCGGTCTGTCTCCCTCACTCTCTCTCTCACTCACTCACTCACTCATCCTCTGCAGCAAAACACCCGCTAACATAAGGTGATTAAAGGGTTATTAAAAGGTGATTATAAGGTTATTAAAGGGTGATTAAGCTGTTCCTAAGCATATCCTACTTATATTTTAAGCAAAAAAAAGAGGAACCCGAACGAGTTCCTCTCTTTAAGTTTTCCATTAGGTGCCAAGCTTATTTGCAGCCAAACAAACGTTTGAACCAACAAACTTTCTTCTCCTCTTTCGGAGCTTCCGCTTTTACTTCTGGCAGCTACGAGTGCTTTACCAGCGGCATTTCCTTCGTATTTAGCGAAGTTCTTGATGAAACGTCCAGCGAGGTCTTTTGCTTTCTCTTCCCATTCAGCGGCATTAGCGTAAGTGTCGCGTGGGTCAAGGATGTTAGGATCTACGCCCGGCAGAGCAGTTGGAACTTCGAAATTGAAGTATGGGATGGTTTTTGTCTCAGCTTTGAGGATTGAGCCATCGAGGATAGCGTCGATGATACCACGTGTGTCGCGGATAGAGATACGTTTTCCTGTACCATTCCAACCTGTGTTAACGAGGTAAGCTTTCGCGCCGGATTTCTCCATTTTCTTAACGAGTTCCTCGGCATATTTAGTTGGGTGAAGTTCCAAGAAAGCTTGTCCGAAGCAAGCAGAGAAAGTAGGAGTTGGCTCTGTGATACCGCGCTCTGTACCAGCCAATTTAGCTGTAAATCCGCTCAGGAAGTAGTATTTGGTTTGTTCCGGAGTAAGGATAGAAACAGGAGGCAGTACGCCGAAAGCATC
>CACXYM010000001.1 GCA_902771935.1 uncultured Bacteroidales bacterium | reverse complement strand
AAAACATACAATTATGAGCAAAATTATTGGAATTGACTTAGGAACAACGAACTCCTGCGTAGCAGTGATGGAAGGCAATGAGCCGATCGTTATTACCAACTCTGAAGGTAAACGTACGACCCCGTCTGTAATAGGTTTCGTAGAAGGTGGTGAGCGTAAAGTAGGTGACCCTGCTAAACGTCAAGCTATCACGAACCCGACCAAGACCGTTTATTCGATTAAACGTTTCATGGGTGAGACCTACGACCGTCTGTCAGGCGAAATCGCTCGCGTACCTTATAAAGTAGTTAAAGGCGATAACAACACTCCGCGTGTGGACATTGACGGACGTCTCTATACTCCGCAAGAGATTAGTGCTATCATCCTTCAAAAGATGAAGAAAACCGCTGAGGACTACCTCGGCACAGAAGTAACCGACGCAGTTATTACCGTACCTGCTTACTTCAACGATAGCCAACGTCAGGCTACCAAAGAAGCCGGCGAGATCGCAGGACTGAACGTACGTCGTATCGTGAACGAACCGACTGCTGCTGCCCTGGCTTATGGCCTCGACAAGAGCAATAAGGATATGAAGATTGTCGTATTCGACTGCGGTGGTGGTACACACGATGTATCTATCCTTGAATTAGGCGACGGCGTCTTCGAAGTAAAAGCTACTGCAGGTGATACCCACCTTGGTGGTGATGACTTCGACCATCGTATCATCGAATGGCTCGTTGACGAGTTCAAGAAAGATAACGGCGGCGCTGACTTGAGCAAAGACCCGATGGCTATGCAACGTCTTAAAGAGGCTGCAGAGAAAGCTAAGATTGAGCTCTCTAACACTACTTCTACCGAAATCAACTTGCCGTATATCATGCCTGTTAACGGCGTTCCGGCACACTTGGTTAAGACCTTGACACGTGCTAAGTTCGAGCAACTGATTGACGACCTTATCCAAAAGACTATCGCTCCATGTCGTACTTGTCTGCAAAGCGCAGGACTAAGTACCTCCGATATCGACGAGATTATTCTGGTAGGTGGCTCAACCCGTATCCCGGCTATCCAAGACGCCGTACAGAAATTCTTCGGCAAGGCTCCGTCTAAAGGAGTTAACCCGGACGAAGTAGTGGCTATCGGTGCTGCCATCCAAGGCGGTGTACTTACCGGCGAAGTGAAAGATGTCCTCCTGTTGGATGTAACTCCGCTGAGCCTCGGTATCGAGACTATGGGCGGCGTGATGACCAAGATGATTGAGGCAAACACCACTATCCCGACCAAGAAAACCGAAACCTTCACTACCGCAGTGGATAATCAACCTTCTGTTGAAATCAAAGTGCTGCAAGGCGAACGCCCGATGGCTGCACAGAATAAACAAATAGGTATCTTCCACCTCGACGGTATCATGCCGGCAAGACGTGGCGAACCACAAATCGAAGTGACTTTCGATATCGACGCCAACGGTATCCTCAACGTAACCGCTAAGGATAAAGCAACCGGCAAGGAACAAAAGATTCGTATCGAGGCCTCCAGCGGGCTGTCAGACGACGAAATCAAACGTATGAAAGCCGAAGCAGAAGCAAATGCCGAAGCAGATAAACGCGAGAAAGAGCGTGCTGACAAACTCAATAAGGCTGACGCTACCATCTTCCAAACCGAGAAACAACTGTCCGAACTGGGCGATAAGATTCCGGCTGACAAGAAAGCTCCAATCGAAGAAGCACTCAAAAACCTCAAAGAGGCTTACGAGAAGAAAGATGCCGACGCGTGCGAGCGTTATAACAACGAACTGATGACTGCTTTCCAAGCTGCATCACAAGAGATGTACAACGCAGCTAACGCACAACAAGGAGGCGCACAAGCCGGTCCGCAACAAGGTCCTACGGACAACGGACAAACCGACTCCAAAGATGCGGAGGACGTTGACTTCGAAGAAGTGAAGTAAATAAAAAAGTGCGGGAAACCGCACTTTTTTTATTTGTACTTTGTACTTTGTAATTGGTCCTTTGTACTTTGTTATTGGAGTCTGTGCAGGTGGCAGAGCATCAGCGAGCCATCCTCACGACGAAGATGCATACCATTACCTTCACAGTAACGGAAGAATGAACAGGAATCGCATGGTTCCTGTTTTTTCATCCAACTGCGGTCACGATAATCCTTGAAGCCGTTTTCCCATACCTCCCAGAAATGATCCTTATAGATATTGCCTTGGTAGTACTTACCGCGAATCGACGTGCAAGCGGAAATGTGCCCGTCCACTAAGATAGAAGCTACCGTTACGCCGGCAGAACATTGGTATAAATAATCGCGCACTTCTCCCTCGTAATCGCCTAAGAAACCCTCGCACGAATAAGAAACAAAAAGGTTCTGTTCGCCATTCTGGGTCTTGATGCGCTCGTCGCGAATGAACTGAATCAACGTTTTGAACTCATCGTCGTTGAGCACAAGCTCAGGATTAGTAGCAGCGCGTCCCATCGGGTCTATACCGAAAATGCGCCAGTACTGCACGCCGAGCGATTTGACTAAGTCACGTATTTGGTCTAAGTGCTCGATACTTCGTCTTGTGACGCAGGTTACAACGTCCCAGATTAGTCCTTTCTCTGCAGCGGCGAGACGAATAGTACGGCATGCGCCTTCGTAGGCTAATGGCGATTGGCGCAACCACTTATGGTCCTCTTCCAATCCGTCAAGACTGATAGCGAGCGAGCGCAAACCTGCTTGGCGCAGTTCGCGGAAAAGAGTAGGCGTCATCGCTACACCATTGGTAACCATTCCCCACGGATAACCACGTCT
The DNA here is from genome assembly GCA_902771935.1 of uncultured Bacteroidales bacterium. Lineage (GTDB taxonomy): Bacteria > Bacteroidota > Bacteroidia > Bacteroidales > Paludibacteraceae > Colicola. The sequence continues at coordinate 116,469 of CACXYM010000001.1, read as the reverse complement.
CTTCAACTGACGGCCTATCTCAGGTAAGTCTTTGCGCATCGTCGGTTCACCGCCGGAGATAATAATCAGCACGTCGCGCGGATTGACATGCGGAGTCACTTCCTCGTCTATGACTTTGAGGAAGTCTTCTGCCGGCATATCTGGCTGTGAGACAGAGGAAATACAATCACTTCCACAATGCAGACAATGCACATTGCAGCGTAATGTACTCTCCCAGAAGAGTTGCCTCAAGGGGTGTAACTGCTTGAGATTATTGCGTCGTAGTCGTTCTAACTCCAGCGCAATACGGAGACGCAACTTCATCATTATTGCGGCCGCGGACCGTACTTAACTGGACGTGGTCTTTCTGCCGGAGAAACCTCCTGCGATTGCACCTTGTCTTCTTCTGCTACAACAGCTTCGCTCTCCATAGTACTGTCCTGACGCACAGTAAGTTCGCCCATCTGACCCGGGCCTCCATACATACAAACAGGCTCTGGCTCAGGAGCAACTTTCTTCTGAGCATGACAACCCGCAAAGATAGTTGCCAATACACCTAAAATAAGATTAATAAAGGTCAATGCTTTCTTTTTCATAACCAATGTATTTGTTTAGCGCTGCAAAAGTACAACAATTATTTGACATGTGCAAATAAATTTACATAATTATAGAAAATTCCATCTTATTCCGAGACAAGGATTGCACATGAAACCCTTGCCTCCAAAGTTATAACTGAATTCTATCTCCGTGCCGATACAGAGGTTTGGGCACTTAAACCATTGTCCGATACTATACCACAATTGTGGTTCGGAAATAAAGACAAATGATTGCTTGGTAGGGTCGGTGTAGGTGTTGTGCTTGCGATCAAAAACATTCAGTTTCTGACCCCATATATCTGCGAAGCCGGAGAAAGTAAGTCCCGGAGCCGTACAGAAGTCGCGACACGCCCAAACAAACGTAAACTGTAGCGGAATCTGGTTGCCTTTCTGGTTCTTCCACTGCCCGTTGGATTTAAATTGCCACATGTTATACTCATCTGCAATGTACTTAAAGAGCAACTGGATAGTAAACGTGTTCTTATAGTCTGCAGTATGCAGAAAATACTCCGGTCCTACAAGGACGGCGTGATTGATACCATATCCACCTTGTACCACTTTGCCGCCAAAGATACCCAATCCTCCGTTGTACTCTAAATGGACAGAGAGGTCTTTAGCCTTGGTCTGTTGCCAGAAATTAAAGGAACGTGTAATCTCCCAATAAGTACCGAACGGAGCATTCTTAGGGTCCTGCGGATTGTCGTTGGACCTGTTAATGCTGTAATCCATATCAAAGAAAAAGAACGTTGACCCCCAAGCATCGGGATGGAAAAGCTCAACGGTAGTCGTAACACGATTGGAGCGTTGGTTAGCACAGGCTGTTCCGAGTGAACCAAAATCATAAAAAACCTGGATGTCGGCATCAACAGCGAAACTGCTGAGTGCGCATAAGGTTATGATGGAAGTGGTGAAAAATCGTTTCATGATAATAGACGTTAGGTTAATTAATCAGGCGCGTTTTGTCGGTTAATTAGCAAATGCGGTGCAAAGGTACAATAAATATTGCAGTTACGCCAAAAATCTTACTCTGTAAGTGCTATTTTTGAAAAAAAAGCAAAAAAATGCAAAAAATATTTGGTCATATGAAAAAAAAGCAGTATTTTTGCACGATTTTTCGCGTTTTATGGGTTCGCATGAGCCAATATTACGCGTGTATAGGTTTGAATTATTGGGTATTGTGCGTGGAATAATGGGGGCGATAATTACAGTAGAAAATGAATTTAAATTATATACAAAAATGTCAAAGATTTGTCAAATTACCGGCAAGAAAGCCTTGATGGGGTGCAATGTTTCGCACTCGAAGCGCCACACAAAGCGCAGCTTCGATGTGAACTTGTTCCACAAAAAGTTCTACTGGGTAGAACAGGACTGCTGGATCAGCTTAAATGTTAGCGCTGCTGGTCTACGCACAATTAACAAAATCGGTTTGGATGCAGCGCTAAAGCAAGCCGCCGAAAAAGGGTATCTTTACGAATAAAAAGGAGGAAACGTTATGGCAAAGAAACAAAAAGAAGCTCGTGTACAAGTAATTCTTGAGTGCACAGAACACAAAGCCAGCGGAATGCCCGGTACGAGTCGTTACATCACGACTAAGAACCGTAAGAACACTCCTGATCGTCTGGAACTAAAGAAGTATAATCCGATCTTGAAGCGGTACACCATCCACAAAGAGATCAAGTAATTAACCACTAAATTGTTTTAGACTATGGCAAAGAAAGCGGTCGCTACTCTTCAAACTGGTAATGCAGGACGTAACCACACGAAATGCATCAAAATGGTGAAATCACCGAAGACTGGAGCGTATTTTTTCCAAGAGGAAATCGTAGAGAACGAAAAAGCTTTGGCTTATTTCAAATAAGCAGAACGCTTACGATACAAAAATGCGGCATTTTAGAGTGCCGCATTTTTTATGTCCTGTCGTATAGATTTTTTGACTTCTTCCGATGCGAATGATGCCTCAACAGTGTCATAGACGATTTGCCTTATCTCTTCCGGAGAGAGTTGGAAAGCATCAATCATATGCTGCCACTCCTGGCGAAGGGTTGTGTTACTGACCGTCATATTGTCCGTGTTAATGCAGACACGCACGCCGGCTTCCATGAGTTGGCGTAAAGGATAAGCCTCATAAGACGGAAAAATGCCTGTGTTGAGATTGCTGGTAGGGCACAACTCAAGGGTGATGTGCTTTTCCACTAACTGTTGGATTACTTCCGGGTCTTCGAGCGCTCGCACACCATGTCCTATACGCACAGCGCCGGCTTCAATGGCTTCGCGTACGCTTTGTGCCCCGGCGGCTTCCCCCGCGTGAATAATGAGAGGCACTTTGGCGGCACGTGCGGCAGCAAATTCGTCAGCGAAGGTGTGCGTAGGAAAGAGGGCTTCTGCTCCTGCCAAATCAACGGCAACAACGCCTTGGTTACGAAATTTCTTAGCCACGTCAATAGTAATAAGATTATAGGGATGATTATCTTCCCCTCTCATCATGCTCAAAATTAATCCGCACGGAATGGGTGCATCTTCTATGGCGCGGAGTACGATTTTAACGGCATCGTACTGCGTTAGCTCTGTGGCATAAGTGAGTTGTGGAGCAAACCGTATCTCGGCATATTTTAACCCTTGCTCGTATAGTTCGTCCAGTAGTTCATAAGTGCAGAGATAGAGCGCTTCCCGGATATGCAGCAGCGAAATAGGCAGTTGGAAGCGATTGAGATAATCATTGAGATCGCGGCATCCGTCCATAACGGACATTTTGCGTTTGAGTGCGTCTGACGACTCAGGAAGATAGATGCTTTGCATCCCAGCCAGTTTGCGCGCTGTTTTGATAGAAATAGAACCATCTAAATGTAAATGTAAGTCTATCCACGCAGGAAAAGAAGAGTCATTAATCATGGTGTATGGCTTTCGTATTGTGGTTATCGGCTGCAAAGGTACAACAATTATTTGGTGTGCGCAAGAAACTTACAAAAAAAGGAGAAAAAATTTGTCAGTTCCAAAAAAATGTTGTAATTTTGTCGCGGATTTTGTGCGCGTACGTGACATGCGCAGGTGTAAACGTTATATTATAATAATAGATGAATAAAGTTTTATTGGCCGTTTTGGCCGTGGTAGTGAGCCTTACCGGTTGCAAACGAGAAAGCAAGTATGCGTCCTTGCGTGATAATCCAGTTCCGGCTGAGATAGAAGTAGTGTCTGAAGGAGCAGGAGTTGTAACGAATGTGTATGTAGGTGAAATATTGGCAAAAGCAGATATTCCGCTAGTGTTTCCGTTAGGCGGTCAGTTGACCAGTCTACAGGTTAAAAGCGGACAAAAAGTGCGTGAGGGTCAAGTAATCGCTACGGTAGATAATACGCAAGCTAAATCTATGCTTGAGAGTGCAGAGGCCATGCTTAATCAGGCAGAAGATGCATGGCGTCGTCTAAAACCTGTACATGAGAATGGTGGTTTGAGTGATGTAAAGTGGGTAGAGATGGAGACTAATTTGTCCAAAGCGCGTTCGATGGTAATTTCTTCTCGTAAGCGTTATGAAGACTGCACATTGCGTGCAAGTCAAGCCGGTGTAGTGAACCTGTTTGATGTGGAAGTAGGTCAACATTTGAATGTAGGACAGCCTATTGGCTCGTTGCTTGATTTATCCGGTAAGAAAGCCAGTTTCACTGTGCCGGAGAATGAGATTGGTCATTTGCTTCATGGTGATAATTTGATAGTCAGTCTGCCTGCGTTGGATTTATCGTTTAATGCGACAGTGGACGAGAAGTCATTGGTAGCCACGCGTTTGGCACATACTTATAAAGTTACGGTTATTTTGGACCCCAAGGCCAATACAGATATACTTCTTCCTGGAATGGTATGTCGCATTGTGACGAATAGCAAGAACGTAGAAGGGTATATCATATCGTCGAGTTGTGTTCAAACGCAGCAGAGTGGACAAAGTGTGTGGGTGGTGCGTAATGGCCGAGTAGAGCGTGTTCCCATACGTATCGGCGCGTTTGTTGAAAATGGGGTGTTGGTATCCGAGGGTTTGCATGTTGGCGATACGGTTGTGAGCAAGGGTTATCAGAAGATGTATAAGGGAGCAAGAATACAATGAGCAAACCAAATCACATAGAGTCGGCGATGCGTAGCCATGGTTTGGTTTACGTTATAGTGCTGTGCTTGGTTGCGTTCGGTGTTTACGCGCTGACGCAGATGAAGAAAGATGAGTTCCCAGAGGTAACTATCCGTTTGGGTGTAGTGGCCGGCGTATATCCAGGTGCTACGGCGCAAGAAGTGGAAGAACAGGTTGCCAAGCCGATTGAACAATATCTTTTTAGTTTCAAGGAGATAGATAAAAGAAAGACATACAGTATCTCGAAAGATGGTATTGTGTATGTCTTTGCAGCTTTGTCTCCGAAAGTGATGAATGCGGATGAGGCGTGGGCAAAGATTCGGGGTGGTATATCATTGCTGAAACAGACGCAGATGCCTACAGGCTTATTGGCGATAGTTGTGGTAGATGACTTCGGCAACACGAGTAGTATGCTATTAGCGCTTGAGAGTAATGAGCATACTCCCCGTGAACTGAAAGCGATGGCAGACCAATTATCGGATAGGCTACGTGCAATACCTCAAATGGGTAGTATCAAGATTTTGGGAGACCAGCACGAGGAGATTGCCGTGACTCTGGATGTGGAGAGGATGTCTAAGTATGTGGTGGATCAAAAGACTATTTTTGCCCGTCTTGCAACGCAAGGTTTCCGCACGATGACGGGTGAGATTGCGAACGAAGAAGGTGCCGCGTTGATTCACGTAGATGTACCATATCGCACGGAATATGAGTTGGGCGAACAGATTGTTTTTGCCGACCCTGTGACCGGTCAACAAGTGCGCTTAAAAGATATCGCAACAATAGAACGTCGTTATCAAAAGACGGCTAAGTATATTGAGTACTATGATGATGATAGCCAAGGCGGTTGCGTAATGCTTAATATCGAAATGCAGCCGGGCAATAACATTGTGGCTTTCGGTAAGGAAGTTGACAAAGTGTTAGAGCAAGTTCAAAAAGTATTTCCCCCTGATGTTCAGGTACATAAAGTGACTGATCAGCCTCATGTGGTGGATGCGAGCGTGCGTTCGTTCCTTAAGGATTTGGTAATCAGTGTGTTGATTGTTATCCTCGTGATGTTAATACTATTTCCTCTTCGAACTGCATTGGTCAGTTCCACCGGTTTGCCTGTTTGTATCGCGGTGACATGGGGAATTATGTATCTGTTTGGAATAGAGTTGAATACGGTGACGTTAGCTGCATTGATTGTAGTTCTTGGTATGGTGGTGGATGACTCAGTTATTGTGATTGACGGTTATTCGGATTTATTGGAGAAGGGTCATTCTCGTTGGTATTCGGCTGCTGTATCCACCAAGGAATTATTTGTGCCGATGATATTAGCCACCACCTCCATTTCCGGTATGTTTTTTCCGATGCTTGGCTTGATGACCGGTGCGATGGCGGACTTTGTTAAGTTATTTCCATGGGCAGTGTTTATTGCGTTAACATGTAGTATTTTATATGCTATATGGATTATTCCTTGGATGGCGACGGCGATGATTAAGCGTAAGCCGAAAGATGCCAAGCCGACTGTCGTAGAGCGAATTCAAGGTAAATTCTTTGATAAGTTGCAGAATGGCTACAAGAAGTTGTTGGATGCATGTTTCCGTCATCCTTGGGTGACTATTGGTTTCAGCGGATTGATGGTTGTAGTTGGTTGTGGATTCTTTCTACTTCTTGATCCCGAACTGATGCCGAAAGCAGAGCGTAACTGTTTTGCGGTTGAGATACATTTGACAGAAGGTACGTCTTTGGACCAAACGACTATAGTTGTTGATTCGTTAGCGAAGATACTGAATGCAGATCCTCGCGTAAGCAATGTGACTGCTTTTGTAGGTATGGCGAGTCCTCGATTCCATGCTACCTATGCGCCACAGATGGGCGGTGAAAACTACGCACAGTTTATTGTGAATACGATTAACGACAAGGCAACAGTAGAAGTGATTGCGGAGTATCAGCCGAAGACAGAAAATATGTTCCCGAATGCTTTCTGTCGCTATAAACAGTTGGATTATCAAGCCGTTTCTAATCCGATAGAGGTCTTTATTCAAGGTTCTGATATTGGTCAGTTGGAAGTGGCGGCCGATTCTCTTAAGGCGTATATGGCAACGCTACCAGAGCTGACTTGGATTCACTCTAATTATGACGAGACCGTTCAGACTATTCGTTTGCGTCTGCGTGATGATGAAGCGAGCCGTTTGGGTGTAACTCAAGCGTCTCTGTCGCTGTACTTGAATGGTGCACTTAACGGTCGCGGCATGACTGCTTTGTGGGACGAAGGTTATAAGACTCCAGTAGTGCTGTACAGCAAAGGAACAGATACATTGGATTATTCAGATATAGGCAATTTGATGATTCCTACGCTACTGCCTGATGTGTGGGTGCCAGTGAGACAAGTGGCAGAGATAGAACCGGATTTCCACCATGCACAGATACAACGTAGAAACTCAATACGTACTATTACAGTTGCGGCCGATTTACGCGGTAGGATAGCCCAAGTGCGGATGATGAAGCCGATAAAGAAGTACATTGAGAATCAACTGAAGCCGAATCTGCCTGAAGGTGTGATGATTCAATACGGTGGTTTGACGCAGATAACGCAAGAACTATTGCCGGGTTTGATTATGACGGTAGCAGCCGCGTTATTAGTGCTGCTTGTACTGTTGGTTTCTCACTTCAAGAGTTTGTCCATCTCGTTCCTGTCATTGAGTGCAAGTTTGTTGTGCATTTTTGGTGCATGCTTCGGAATGTGGATATTCCAACTCCATTTCTCTGTGACAGCCATTTTAGGTGTAATATCACTCATTGGTATAATAGTGCGCAATGCCATTATTATGTATGAATATGCCGAACACTTGCGTCATCGTGAACATAAGACGGCGAAGGAAGCGGCGTATTTGGCTGGAATTCGTCGAATGCGTCCTATTTTCCTTACCACAGCAACGACGGCTTTAGGTGTTGTTCCGATGATTATCGCGGCAACAGCACTTTGGATGCCGATGGGTGTTGTAATTTGCTTTGGTGCTATATTAACAATGCCGATGGTAGTAACGCTGTTGCCGGTGGCATATTGGAAATTATACGAGAAGAAATGAAAAAGATAGTCCTTACAATATCGATTTTGTGCTGTGTCGGCATCGCTACAGCGGAGGTTTTGACGCTTGATTCTTGTTTGAAAGCAGCCAAGCAGAAGAACTGTACCATACAATCGGCATTATTGGATGTGCAGATTGCGCAACAGGTGAAGAAGCAAGTCTTCACGAAGTATTTTCCGCAAGTTAATCTGTCTGCATTCGGTTTCTATGCGCTAGAGCCGTTGATACGTATCTATATCCCCGGTATGATGCCGAGTCAGGAAGGGGAAGATGCAGTTGCCGAGATGTTTGATTTATTACGGGAGGAAGACCCCAATATCTCGCCTAATATAGACTTGCTCAAGTGGGGTGTTGCAGCCGGAGCATCGGCAGTGCAACCTATATTTATGGGTGGTCGCATTGTTAATGGTAATAAGTTGGCGAAAGTGGGAATTGATGCAGCAGAAAAGAAAGTGGAGATTAGTGAACGCGATGTGTTGCAAGAAGTGGAAGATACTTATTGGTTAGTTGCGGGTCTGTATGAGAAACGTGCTACCGTTGCGGAAGTACTTGCGTTGTTAGATACTATTCAGCATGTGGCTCAAGTGGCTTATGATAACGGTCTCGTTACACAGAATGACTTACTTAAAGTGCAACTCAAACAAAACGAGATTGATACTAAGTCCGTTCAACTTGAGAATGGTATTGTGCTGGCTTCCAAGTTATTATGTCAATTGACCGGTATCCCTTATACGGGAGAATTAGAGTTAGAACCTTTCCCGGAAGAAGATGAGGTGGAAGCTGTTGTATTAGTAGATACATTTGTTGTGAGTGGCCGACCGGAAGCTGAATTACTGCAGATGAATATTAAAGCGGAGCAATTGCGTAAGAAGATGACTATCGGTGAGGCTTTGCCGCAAATAGGTATTGGTGTGCAAGGCGGATACTCCAACTTCTTTGAGCGTCATCGTTGGAACGGATTTGCTTTTGCGTTTGTGCGTATTCCTATTACCGAGTGGTGGGAGACAGGACATAAGATAAAAGAGCATAATCTCCGGATAGAGAAAGCTAAACTGATGCAAGAAGACTTAACGGGTAAGATGACGCTTCAAAATGAGCAAGCTTATAACCAGCTCAATGAGGCTTTACGTTTAGTTGTTCAGCATGAGTCTGCCTTGAAGATGGCACAGGATAATTATCGTATTTCGCTAATGAACTACCAAGCAGGAATGAGTACAATGAGTGAGTTGCTGGAGTCTCAAGCCCTTTTATTGCAAGCGGAAAATGCGTATACAGATGCGCGAATATCTTTCCGTGGTGCGCAGCGTAAGTTTAACGACCTTAATAAATGATACTATGTTAGGAATAATCATCAACCCAAAGTCAGGAAAAAACTATTTCCGTGCTCAACGGAAGTACTTGTTTGAGTTGTTGCGCCATCGTCATCAGCCATTTACCTACCGAGTGACACAGTACCCCGACCATGCGATAGAGTGTGCCCGTGAATTAGTGGAAAAAGGCTATGACCAAATATTGGTGCTTGGCGGCGATGGTACGCTATCAGAAGTTATAAACGGTATCATGCGTGCGGATTTAACGTCAGATCAACGTCAAAAAGTGCGTTTTGGCTTGATGCCTCGCGGAACAGGTAATGACTGGGGTCGATTTTGGGGTTTAACCAAGAACTATCGACGTTCGTTGGATTTATTTTTTAATGGTAAGGACCAACCAATTGATGTAGGCTGTCTGACTTATTGGAGAAATGGAATAAAGCATCATCGTTATTTTATTAACTCTGTTGGTTTTGGTGTAGATCCGCTAACGTGCAAGTATGCAATAGGATTGAAGCCCTATATTGGTAGTCATCACGTCAATTATTTGTTTGGCTTGTTTGCGGCCTTGGCAAAAATGAAACCGATCGATATGCAACTCGTTTGTGACGGGAAAGAGATTGTGAAGGCGCCACTTTTTACTATGAATATAGGTAATGGTCCGTTCTCGGGTGGAGGTATCCGGCAAAATCCTACAGCCGATCCGCGTGACGGTAAGTTCAACTCTATGTTTGTGGAAAAGCCTACCTTCGGACAAGTCCTAAAGGCCATTCCTCGTCTGTTTAACGGCAAACTGACTGAATTGCCATTTATTCATTCGTACGAGGGAAAAGATATTGAACTTAACACCAAGCGTCACCTGCAGTTCGAGGCGGACGGCATCCTAATGGATATCATGGGACCGTGCGAGGTACACTGCATGCATCACGCCATACAAATGACTGTGCCACAATATTGCTGATATGAAAGCCCTTATTTTCGCTGCAGGATTAGGAACGCGGCTCAAACCGCTCACCGACACGATGCCCAAGGCCTTAGTGCCTGTGCATGGTCAGACGTTGCTGGAGTACCAGATTCGCAAGCTCCAGAGCGCAGGCATTAACGATATTATCGTTAACGTCCACCATTTCCCGGACATGATCATCGACTACCTGCGCGAGAATAATAACTTCGGCTCCAATATCTCTATCTCCGACGAGCGGGATAACCTGCTGGACACGGGTGGTGGCTTACTCAAAGCCTGGTCAACCTTCGCGCCGGACGAATCGCTCCTCGCCATCAACGTGGACATCCTCTCCGACATCAACCTCCGCGACATAATAGACGAATATCCACGTAACCAGTCACCCGTAACCCGTAACCCCTTCCTTGGCCTTCTAGTGGTCAAATCCCGCGAGACGCAGCGATATCTCTGTTTCGACGAGCACGATAACCTCTGCGGCTGGACAAACCTCGCCACCGGTGAGACTCGGCCTTCATCATTCCATCATTCAGGCGAAGCCGGCTCATTAAGCGCAGCGTCATCATTCCGTCTTCTGGCTTTCTCCGGCATGCAACTCCTCTCTCCCGCTGCCTTACCGCTATTACAGGCCTATAATTCATCATTAAGCGAAGCGTCACCATTAAGTGAGCGCAGCTCACGGCTCAATCCATCATTCAATAAATTTTCAATTATCGATTTCTATCTCCACATAGTGGAGCATGCTCTCGGCACGCTCCGTGCCCTCCAGATCGACCTCCCGCTCCTCGACGTCGGCAAACTCGACCAACTCTCCCAACTCTCATAGTTTCCGCACCATCCTGTCTACTCCTCGCTTCGTCTGTCCGCTCTTTCGCTGTCCACTCCTCGCCGCTACTCCGGCGAGCCCTTTTCTTCCATTATGCCGGATACCATCCGGCTTTTTTTCCCCTCTTTTTTCCCCTCATTTTTTCTCTCATTCGTTTCCGTCTGTTCCCGACGGTCACCCGACGGTCGCCCGACAGTCACCCGACGGTCGACCGACGATTGAACGACGATGAGGTGTCTGTCAATCGACAGTGAATCGACGGTCAAATATACTTTAACTATACTACAAGTATACTACGACTATGAGAAACAAAAAAAATCATCCCAAAAGTGCAGAAAATCACAAATTCTGCACTTTTTCTTTGCATGTGTGCAAAAAAAACACTACCTTTGCAGGCGGAAATAAATAACCTCAAAATACTAACTTAAAAATAACACAACTATGCGAAAAATTTTCCTTTCGCTGCTATGTGCAGCAACCAGTTTGAGTTTGTTAGCCTCTGAAGAGACGGTTGGCGGTGTCCTCTTTGAAGTGGACAATGTGACAAAGACAGCTGTCGTAAAAGCAAACAACTATTCGGGACATCTGTATATCCCCGATGTGATTAACGAAGATGTTGAAGTGGTCGGTGTCAGCGATGATGCGTTTAAGAACTGCGCGGACTTGGTGTCTATCCGTTTCTCGCGTAACATCTTCACGCTCAACGGTGGTATCTTTACCGGCTGCACCGGTCTGAAGACGGTTATTATTCCCGCTGCAGAGGGAACAGAGAATGTGATCACTTTCGTCGGCTCGGCCGGTTCATTCCCGTTCGACGAACTGGCTCCGGAGCAGCTATATGCCCTCTGCCTGAGCAAGGAGGTGAAGTTTGTGGATAAAGTGTCTCAGGCAGAAGTGACCGATTACTCGTCCTTCTATAACACGTTAGGCCTGAAGATGTTAGCCATAGGCAACAGAGTGAGCAAGATAGGTGAGAATGCGTTTATGAACAGTAAGATTAAATCGATACTATGCCAAGCGCAAGAGCCGCCTGTTTGTGCATCTACCGCGTTTGAGCAGAGCCGTATCAAGGGAGATGATTGGCGAAAGTGGTGCGTGCTGACGGTGCCTAACGGAGCACTTAGTGCGTATCAGACAGCAGATGTATGGAAAGATATCCCGAACAAGAATCAGCCTTATCAAGCGCAAGCGACTTATGCCGAGCCGCAAGTCATCAGCGGAGACAGCAGTATGCTTATCCCTTCCGGCCTGAACGACCCGAATAATCTCTATGTCACAATGAATGGCGGCTATTATATCGCTGGAGGCACGTACCTGAGTTATGAATATCCGGTAGATACGTTATTATATCCGTTACTTGAGGCCGGTGCCGATTCGAAAGATTTGGAGAATAAGTATCAGGGCATGATGATGAAGATCCCGGCAGGCACAGGCTATCTTGAGATTGATGCACTGAATGCCGGTTATCACTACATGTCGGTTGCCATAGAGGGACAGGATATCCAACTCTTCAGAGTGACAGAGCGTGATACGATCAAAGTGCCGTTTGATGTGAAGCGTGAGTCGAAGGTTTATATCTTCAGTTCTATGCCTGGTGGCGAGAGCGTAGGTATGCCTCCATTCCGTATGCCGGCTGCTTCGGGCGGACAGACAAATATTTATGGAATTGGTTGGCATGTGGACAAACCGATTCTGGCGATTGATGCAGTAGCAGCTGAGCAAACTAACGGCATCAAGATCATCCGCGACGGACAACTCTACATAATGTACCAAGGGACGATGTACAATGTCCAAGGCGCGAAAGTGAAATAATCAGAGTCCGAAATATTCCATCGCCTTGAGAGTGAGGCGTGAAAGAGCAAAGTCGTCTATGTCGCTGATATGGACGACTTTTGTTTGGGGTATATCCGGCAGGGTAGTCACGGGCTGCAGGGTGAAGCGGGCATGCAGACGCTGATGGGAGAGGATATGCGTGAAGACGACGCCGGAGCTTTGCCGTTGGAACGTGTCGGCATCGGTCTCGACGAGCGGGAACTCCCAGAGATGGTGCCATATGTCTTTGTCTTGGCGCTGATGGATTAGTGTTTGTCTATCGGGTGTGAGATAGATAGTATAGTTGAAGTAGCGATCACGGATTTTAGGTCTGGGTTTGCGCACCGGTAGTAATTCCACGGTATGATGTGCGTACGCCTGGCACCAGGTCTGGAGCGGACAATGTGTGCAGTCGGGCGAAGAAGGGACACAATAAAGAGCTCCGAACTCCATAAGTGCAGAATCGAAGAGTCGCGGGTTGTTTCGGTCGAGAATCTCGTTGGCAACTTGGTGGAAATGGCGTTTTCCTGCCGATGTATCAAATGGTATCTCGCAGTCGGTAAGGCGTGCGAGTACTCGATAGACGTTTCCATCGAGTGCAGGATAAGGTTGATTATAGGCAAAAGCGGAGATTGCTCCTGCTGTATAATCGCCTATTCCCGGGAGAGCGCGAATCTCGTCAAAGGTATGCGCAAAAGTGGCGTATCCGTGGCTAACGAGCTGCTGCGCCGCCTTATACATATTTCGTGCGCGCGAATAGTAACCAAGTCCTTGCCAATAGCGCAAGACCTCGTCTTCTTTGGCTTGTGCTAGCGAAAGAAGCGTTGGAAATCGTTCAACAAATCGCATGAAATAAGGCAAACCCTGTTCGACTCGTGTCTGTTGCAAAATGATTTCGGATACCCAAATTTTATAAGCATCCTCAGTTTCTCTCCAGGGTAAGACACGTTTGTTGTGCTCGAACCACGTATAGAGTTGATTATAAATAAGTTCGCTAAATTTCATAGATTTTGTCCCATTGAGGCTGCAAAATTACAAAAAAAATATGGAAAAACGAATTTTTTTTTGCAAAAACTTTTGTATATCAAAAAATTATACTAATTTTGCAGCCGATTTTGCGTTTTTTGAGAAATAATTTAAAAAGAAATATTATGACAAAAGCAGATCTTGTAAATGAAGTAGCTCGTGAGACAGGTGTGGATAAGGCAACGATCCAAGGCATTCTGGATTCAGCTATGAGCAGTATTAAGAAGTCCATAGCGGAAGAGGAGGCAGTATTTCTCCGCGGTTTTGGCACGTTTAACTTCAAGGTGCGCAAGGAGAAATTGGCCCGTAACATCTCGAAGAACACGTCTATCTTAGTTCCTGAGCACAAGGTAGTATCCTTCAAACCTTCACCAGACTTCACGAAAGCATTACAATAATAATAGAAACAACCATTAAACATCCTGTTTTATGCCAAACGGAAAGAAACATAAGAGACATAAGATGTCTACCCACAAACGTAAAAAACGTTTGCGTAAGAATCGTCATAAGCATAAGTAGGCTTAGTTTATAGACCTATAGGCTATAGACGATTAGTATTAACTTGGGCTTTGTGGCGAAGACTGTTTTGGGGCGCAAGACGGTTGGCTACAAGGCCTTTTTTTTTGACATATTGAATCATGAAAAGCGAATTGATTATCGACGTACAACCACAAGAAATCGCTATCGCTCTGACTGAAGATGACCGCTTACAAGAGATTACTCGCGAGAAACGCGATGTGGATAATTTTGCGGTAGGTAACATCTACTATGGTCGGGTGAAAAAAGTGATGCCTGCTTTAAATGCTGTGTTTGTGGACGTAGGTCATGAAAAAGAAGCTTTTCTACACTATCTGGATTTAGGTTCTCAGTATCTAACTCTCAAAGATTACCTTACCAAAGCCGTTAGTGACCGTCGTAAGCTGCCTTCGATGTCCCGCGTACAACACCAAAAAGAAGTGGGTAAAGAAGGTCAGATCGCGGACTATGTTAAAGTAGGTGACATGCTGCTTGTTCAAGTAAGCAAAGAGCCTATTAACACGAAGGGTCCGCGATTGACAGCCGAACTGAGTATCGCCGGTCGCAACATGGTGCTTATTCCTTTCGCTGAGAAAGTGATGGTGAGCTCTAAGATTAAGCGTGAGTCTGAACGCAGCCGCCTCAAACAGTTGGTGCAATCCATTAAGCCATCAGGTTATGGTGTGATTGTCCGTACGGTAGCTGAAGACAAACGTGTTGCTGAATTAGACAACGAGTTACGTATTCTGGTTAAGCGATGGGAAGAGACCATTCGTACGCTGCAAAAGCCGAAGGAAAAGGAATTGCCGCCATCGAAGAGTAAAGACGCAGAGGTGCGATTAGTGAGCGAAGAGCTCGGCCGCACAATAGGTATTCTGCGCGATGTATTCTCTCCGGAGTTTGCCAGTATTCAGGTAAATGACGATGCTATCTACGAAGACGTTCGTGAATACGTAGAACTGATCGCGCCTGAAAGCGTAAAGATTGTAAAGAAATACAAAGGCAAAGAACCAATCTTTGACAAGTTTGACATCACCCGCCAGCTGAAGACGGGCTTGGGTCGCACAGTCGGCTTTAAGAACGGCGGATATTTGGTAATAGACCGCACGGAAGCATTGTTCGCGATAGATGTGAATACGGGGTCAAAGAAATTGTATGAGGACCACGAGGAAAATGCTTTCCAGTATAATATGCTAGCCGCCGACGAGATTGTTCACCAACTTCGTCTGCGCGATATCGGAGGAATTATCATTATTGACTTTGTCGATATGGATTCCAAGGAACATCAAGACCAGTTGTATCGGCATATGTGCCAACTAATGGCCAATGATCGCGCGAAGCATAATGTCCTTCCTCTTAGCAAGTTCGGATTGATGCAAATCACTCGCCAGCGTGTGCGCCCTGCGGTGGAAGTGAATGTGACAGAAGTCTGCCCCATGTGTTTGGGCAAAGGCAAAGTGCAGCCAACGTTGTTGTTTACGGACCAAGTCGAAGAGCAGATTGCTCATATGTGTGAGCATTTCGGACGTGGAATACGTGTGCATCTGCATCCTTTTGTATATGCTTATGTAACAAGAGGTTCCATCTTTAGACGCCTCTCGGCAAAATGGTTTAAGAAGTATGGCGTTCGCGTGCAAGAAAATCAATCACTTGGGATGTTAGAAACTAAATTCTACTCCCGAAAAGGCGAATTACTCGAGCTTCCCAAAGAGGATAGTGAGAAAAGTTAAAAACAACAGACCGTCGATTTCTCGGCGGCCTGTTTGCTTTAAAACGTAATGCGATTTATTTCGTATAAATCTTCCAGCTCCACGGCTTAAGTTCTATCGTATGAGATGGAGCCAACTCAACCTTTTTACCGCAGCAGCAATTGTATTTGCCCTCATAGCCCGTCAGATCAAGGGTAACTACTTGTAGCTCTGACGACATGTTCATAACTGCGATGACAGTGTTTTGGCATTTTGGACATGTAGTCAGCGGGCGAATACATGCAAAAATCTTATCGTTATCTGCCGGAATACGTAACATAGGTGCACCTTTTTCGTTGCTCCACAAAGCAGGATTTTCTTTACGGAGTGTATTCAGGTACTTGTACAACTTAGCTTGTGCGTGTGCCTCGTCTTTATCAATGAGGTCTTTCTCAAAGAACTCCAAACGGTGGTTGTTACCGCTTAACTGTCCGGTGTATATAAGTGGCATTCCCGGTACAACATAAGTGAATGCAGCAAATAAGTCCGCGCCATCTCCCATGCGTTCGTAAGCGGTTCCTTTCCAAGAGTTCTCGTCGTGGTTGGTGATGAAGTTCATACGGATAGCTTCCGGGCGAATGGTTGTATCACATTTAGCAAAGTATTTCCACAAGTCTTCGACGCTCTTTTTACCTTGCGCCACTTCATTCATCATAAAATGCAGCGTCCAGCCGTAATACATATCGAATGCACTTTCGGTGAGCGCGTCTGCTTTGTCTTCATCTTCTGCCAGGGTGAACATATCGGGATGCGTCTTGCGCAGGTCTGCCATTGCCCAGTTCCAGAAATCTACCGGCACTTCGCCTGCTACGTCGCAACGGAAGCCGTCAATGCCAATACTATCCATCCACCAGTGCATGCAACGGAGCATCTCGTTGCGCATGTCTTGGTTGTCGTAGTTGAGTTTGCTGATATCTGTCCAGTCGTATTGAACCACCAGGTTACCCAAACTATCACGATAGTGCCAGCCGTCGTTCTTAGTCCACTCACTATCCGGAGCCGTATGGTTGGCTACCCAGTCGAGAATAACCTTGAAGCCCAAATCGTGCGCCGTCTTGAGGAAATGTTCAAAGTCTGCGCGAGTACCGAACTCTGGATTGATAGCGCAGTAGTCTTTGATAGAGTAGTAACTGCCTAATGTGCCTTTGCGAGTCATCACACCAATCGGCTGACAGGGCATCACCCAGATGATATCCACGCCGTTTTCACGCAATTCGGGCAGCAATGTTTCTGCAGCGGCAAACGTACCTTCCGGTGTCGCTTGACGCGTATTCAGTTCATAAATAGTACTGTTATAAGACCATTCGGGATGGCGACTCGGCTGCTTGGCGGTACATCCTACCAGCAGTACAGTCGCCAAGGCTAAAAATAGGGTATTTCTCATATCAAAAATAATTAATAAACGTCTTCAATTTCGTCCACAATCTGTGCCATAAGGGCAATGAGGCGCATGCGCTCGGTCAAACCGGGATTACCTTGTATGTGGTTCATCTTGAAGGTAGCCACGATATCACCGGTATTGATGTCACTCAGTTCAATAACGCCCACGATGATAGCGCCTCCGGCATTACCCCAACCAAAAACAGAACCGGCTGTGTTACCGAAGTCCAGACCGGTAGCCACTACGCGCAGACGATATTGTGCCTCGGCAGCGTTGCGGGTGAGTTGCATACCTTTCTTGAACTCGCCGTTCCAGCATTTCTTGAACATCTCGTCGGACTCTTGTTGCATCATAGGCCAGTCCTTACTGAAGTTGGCGTCTTCAGGTTTGCCTTCGGCAATCTTTGTCTCATCTTGTTTCTGCAGGTACTCAGGGAGTGACAGACTGCCACGCTCAAATACGCCGTCATCGATACTGCCGACTTGAGTTTGGCTCCAGTCGATACCTTCAAACAGAGCAAAGGTACCTTTTGCTTTTTTTACATTGAACTTGCCGTCAAGCGTGATAGGATTGAGGGCGAACGTACTTACTGCCAGCATCAGGGCAGCGATAGTCATGATTTTTCTCATAATGTAATATTTTGTGTGGTTAAAATAGTTTCTGTATAGCATCCCACAAACCTAATCCGTTAAGGAAGATGATGACAATCGTCAGTGGAATAAAATAGCGTACTATTTGCAGATAGCATAGCGCAAAATAGTGCTTGAATCCCTTTTCTTTTCCGAACTCTTCAAGCAAATCTTTTTTCGGAAGGAACCATCCTACAAAAATGGTCATTGCCAATGCGTTGAGCGGTATCAGTATATTCGCTGTAAAGTCGTCTGACCAGTTGAAAATCTCCTCGCGGAAAACACATGCGCCAATCGTCAACATAATCATTGCGGAAACGATGATAACGGACTTGTGTCTGTTGAGCGGATGGCGTGTCTTGGCGGTCGCTTCGTTGATAAAGGCCACAATAACCTCCATCAGCGATATAGTGGACGTGATGGCTGCTATGCACAGCAGAAGGAAGAAGAATACACCGCTCAACCACGCAAAGGACATCTTCTCAAAGATCGCCGGCAGCACTACGAAGACCAACTGAGGACCTTCCGCAGGATTGACCCCAAAAGCAAATACCGCCGGGAAAATAATCATTCCCGCTAAAACCGCTACTGCCGTGTCCAGTATAACCACTTGCAGCGACGTCGCGGTGATGTTTTGTGACTTTTGCATATACGCGCCATAGGTAATCAGCGCACCCAAACCTACAGACAAACTCAAGAAGCACTGACCCAAAGCGGCCAATACCGTATTCGGAGTTATTTTGGAGAAGTCCACCTTGAAGAAGAACTCCAACCCCTTGTGGCTACCATCCAACATCAACACTCGGATGACCATCAGAATCATCATCACTAACAGCAGGGGCATCAATATCTTACTCAACCGCTCAATGCCTTTGTTCACATCGAACCATAGTACACCTGCAGTCGCAACAACGGCGATCATACTGTAGCCGAACAGAGCCCATTTGTTGCTCATCAGTTGCGCAAAATGTGTTTGCATTGTTACAGCCGTCATGCCCTTGAAGGAATTGCCTATAGCTGCAAATAAATAGTGGAAACACCATCCGGTCACTTCGAAGTAGAATCCCGTAATCAGCAACGCAGTTATGATACATACCCAACTCATCCACTGCCATCTGTTATTGTTACTTAATTTACGGAATGCACCGTATGCGCTCTTTTGTGACTGTTTACCAATGTACAACTCCGTCATCAGCATGGGTAAACCGAATAGCAGGCAGCATATCAAATAGACAATTAAAAATGCACCGCCGCCACTTTGACCGGCTTCGTACGGAAATTTCCATATGTTACCCAAACCGACAGCACTACCTGCAGTGGCTAAAATGAGTCCTACTTTCGATGAAAACGAGGGAGTCTTGTGTTCTGTCATTTCTCTTTAGTAATTAATTCAACAGTAGGTTCTGCATTACGAGTTATGGTTACTTGAACGCCTTGACCCATATATACGCGCTTAAATATTAAGGTATCCGGTTCTACTACCACAGGTACATAATCGCCGTACATCAGTGCCATATTCGTGCGGCGAAGTTCAATATAGTGGCGCACTTTCTCGCGGAAAGCTTCCTGCTCTTCGCTCAATCCGTCAAATTTCATCATGTGACGGTTGTCCGGATCATTACCACCAACTTCCGCATATTCATCGCCTTGGTAGATACACGGAACGCCCGGAATAGTTAGATTCAGCACTTCTTGACTCAAAGCACGGTTGTATGCCAAGTCGGCTCTGCCAATGCCGATATCTGTCGTCCAACCTTCCTCTTTACCATTCGTGTTGGTACTAATCGCTTCGCCTGCCATAGACGCAAAGCGTATCTGATCATGGTTGCCGCTGATATTGCCCATCGTGTGATGAGAACCATAAGCCGCCATCGACTCTAATATCGTCGCATTAATCGTCTCAAAACTCTTGCCCATTATTAATGCATCGCGAATAGTAAAGTAGATATTGAAGTCGAATTGCGAATTAAGCATTCCTGTCTTGACATAGGAACTAATCAGTTGCGGACTACCGTACGTCTCACCAATCATCCATATCGGACGACCCGGAAAACGAGTCTTCAGCTTCTGCGTGAACTCACGCCAATAACTCTCCGGAATATGCTTACATGCGTCGTGACGGAAACCGTCTAACTCAAAATGCTCGAGCCAATACATGGCGGAGTCCGTCATAGCATCACGTACTTCTTCACGCTCCAAATCCAACGTAGGAATATGTACATCAAACCACGTAGTCAGGCGCGCCTCATCCCATAACTCAAAGTTACGACGACCATCTGGCAGAATAGAGTCCGTGTGCCAGTCGGGGTGCTGTTTGTACGTCGGTGAGTTAATATGCATATGGTTTGCAACATAGTCCAAAATCACATTGATATTGTGCTTGTGCGCAGTAGCCAACAGCGTGCGGAATTCTTCGTCTGTACCGAAACGAATATCTAATTGAGTCGCGTAGATAGGCCAATAACCATGGTAACCGCTGAATTTCGTGTATTTCTTACTCGGGTCCCATTTATTGCCATTCTTAAACTCATATCTGCCCCATGCGTCCCAAGGGTTTTGGGTAATAGGTGAAATCCATATCGTATTCACACCCAAACTGTCGAAGAAGCCTTCCTCTATCTTCTGCGTGATACCGGCAAAATCACCGCCTTGATAATCCACAATGTCCAACACTTCCGGAGAACGCATTTTCCAGTCGTTATTGGGATTGCCATTCGCAAAACGGTCTACCATCAACGAATAAAGCACTTGACCTTCTGCATCATGACGGGTTAATTGAGCTGCATCTAAAACCGGTCTGCCGTCCTGGAGAGGAATAAGCAGGTCATTAAACAGATTCGTCTCATCGGCTGCATAAACGCGCATAAATGAACGACCTTTGAATCTCTGCGAATTGTAAATCGTGTAGTTACCATCGCCATCATTGCTGATATACTTGGCTGGAACACGAATATTTTGAATATAGGCCACCACCTGTGCGTCTGGGGACGGCACATGAATAGATACACTAAATCCTTTGCTGCCGGTAGTCAGCATACCGGTACGCAAGGGCTTATTCGGGAGCACGGCTATACTGAGAGGAATGCCTCCTGCCCCCAACTCTATCGAACCGATCGTACCGTCATTCTCAATGAGCATTGATGACATGATATCGTTGCCTAATATTCCGTCTTCGTCAACACCGGTCAGCGTCGGCACATAATCGGTTAAAACAATCTCTTGACAGGAACCCGACATGCGAATCGGCATAATTGGTTCGCCCACAGCTACTGAATCATACGGATTAGGCTGACAGCACACCAAAAACAGGCTTGCACATAACAAAAAAAGTGTTTTTCTCATAAGGCATATTAGTTAATTCGGGCGCAAAGATACAACTTTTTAATCACATGTACAAATTATTTCATAATTTTTCTTGCGTAAATCAAAAAAAAGTAGTACTTTTGCAGCATAAATTGATTCATATGACTATTACTGATTACATTGCAGCCAATAGGGCGCGTTTTATGGAAGAGTGGGCAAGTCTTATCCGTATTCCTTCCGTCAGTTGTCAACCTGAGCATCACCAAGATATGCTCCGTTGTGCGCAAAGATGGAAAGAACTATTGCTCAAAGCCGGTTGCCAAAAAGCCGAGATAATGCCCTCAAAAGGCAACCCTTTCGTCTATGCCGAATACAAACCACAAACCACAAACCACCAACCACCAACCGTGTTGGTCTACGCCCATTACGACGTAATGCCAATCGAACCACTCGAACAATGGCAGTCTAACCCATGGGAGCCCGAAGTGCGAAACGGACGCTATTATGGTCGCGGTGCAGATGATGACAAAGGCCAAGCTATGATTCAAGCTAAGGCGTTCGAGTACCTCGTGCGTGAAGGCTTAATGAACTGCAACGTGAAGTTCATCTTTGAAGGAGAGGAAGAAATCGGGTCGCCTTCACTGGAGGCTTTTATCGAGGAGCACAAGGACTTGCTCAAGTGCGATATCATCTTAGTCAGCGATACCTCTATGATTGGGAAGGACACACCCTCTATCACCACCGGACTCCGTGGACTCGCGTACTGGGAAATCGAAGTGGACGGACCCAATCGTGACTTACACAGCGGCCATTTCGGCGGAGCGGTAAAGAATCCGATTAATGCCTTGTGCGAAATGCTTGCAAAGGTGGTGGATAAGGACGGCCGTATCACTATCCCGGGCTTCTATGACGACGTGCTGCCTATCCCTCAGGCTGAACGTGATATGATAGCGCAGATACCGTTCTCGCAACAGACGTATAACAAGGCTATCGATGTGGACGACGTCTTTGGCGAGGTAGGATATTCTACGCTTGAACGCAACTCTTGCAGGCCTTCATTTGACGTCTGCGGTATATGGGGTGGATATACTGGCGAAGGAAGCAAAACCGTCCTGCCGTCAAAAGCATTTGCCAAAGTCAGCTGCCGACTCGTAGCTAATCAAAACCACCAACAGATAAGTGACGCTTTTGCCGATTATATGCAGACCATCGCGCCTAAAGGGGTGCGCGTCAAAGTAACACCAATGCACGGTGGACAGGGATATGTCTGCCCAATAGATATTCCCGCTTATAAAGCCGCAGAGAAAGGCTTTGAAATCGCTTTCGGTAAAAGACCATTGGCCGCACGAAGAGGCGGAAGTATTCCTATTATTTCCGACTTCGAACGAGTGCTCGGGGTGAAGACTATTCTCATGGGATTCGGACTGGAAGCCAATGCCATTCACTCACCCAATGAATCCATGGATCTCGAGGTCTGGGAAAAAGGCATCATCGCCGTCACAGAATTCTATAAAGCTTTTGCAGCCAATTAGTTATGACACCGCGCGAGGTATTGCGAACATATTACGGTTACGACGATTTCCGACCTCTCCAGCAAGAGATTATCAACTCCGTGCTTGAGGGGCATGATACACTCGCACTGCTGCCGACAGGAGGAGGTAAAAGTCTCTGCTTCCAGATACCTGCACTCGTCAAACAATGCCTCTGCCTCGTCATCACACCTCTCATCGCTTTGATGCGAGACCAAATAGAGAACCTGCGCAAACGTGACATCCGGGCTGCGGCTATTTATTCCGGGATGACCTACGAACAACAGCGCATCGCACTCGATAACTGCCAGTTCGGTCCTTATCGATTCCTCTATGTCAGTCCCGAGCGCCTTGAGAGTGCCGATTTCCGCAAACGATTGGCGCAACTGCCCATTGGCCTCGTAGCTGTAGATGAAGCACATTGTGTGTGTGAGTGGGGATACGACTTCCGCCCGAGTTATCTACGGATAGCGCAGTTATGGGAAAACATGCCTCCGGATAAGCATGTGCCCGTTTTAGCGCTTACGGCTACGGCAACCCCGGAGGTGCAAACCGATATCATGCACAAGCTCACCAATCAGCAATCACCAATCACCAATCACCAATGGAACGTCTTTAGGCAAAGTTTTCATAGAGAGAACTTGCGCTATGTCGTTCGCAACTGTGCCGACAGCGAAGATAAACTCAAACAGATAGTACGTATCATGAACGGCGTGCCCGGAACGGGTATCATCTATGTGCGTAACCGCAAACGATGCAAAGAACTCTGTGAATGGCTCCAAGCACAAGGCCTCTCCGCAGATTTCTACCATGCGGGCTTGGACGCTGCCGAAAGAGCACAAAAACAGACCTTATGGAAGGACGGAAAAACACGAGTCATGGTCTGTACGAACGCCTTCGGAATGGGTATCGATAAACCCGACGTGCGCTTCGTCGCGCATTACGACCTGCCGTCCAGTATCGAGGCGTATTTCCAGGAAGCAGGGCGTGCCGGTAGAGACGGAGAGCAAGCCTTTTGCGTACTGCTCTATGCGCCGGAAGATGATGCCAAACTCCGTAAGCGCGCAGCCGACCACTATCCGCCGCAGGAGTTTATCGCAAAAGTCTATGATAAAGTGTCTGACTTCTTGAAAGTAGGCGAAGGAAGCGGACTCGGACACACCTTCGCACTGCATATGGATGAACTATGCCATGTGATGGGATTGCCCGTCATTCAAACCTATTCAGCTTTGCATCTCCTGACACAAGCCGGATGGATAGCCTTTGAGGAAGAACGAGAAACGCAGGCGCGAGTGCTCATACGCGTCCCGCGAGCTAATCTCTATGAGTATAATCTTACTCCCGAACAGGATAACCTACTACAAGACCTCATGCGACGATATACCGGTATCTTCACCGACCTCCAATATATCTCCGAGCCCAACCATGACCTGCTCGTCGCGCTGGCACAGCGAGGAATCATCACCTATATTCCGCGTACCGTCGCTTGTGCTGTCACCTATACCAAGGAACGTCAAACGGAAGTCTTTGTCCCTGCCTCTGTTTACGAAGAAAGACGAGCACATTACGTGGCTCGTCTTCAATCGATGTTAGGGTATGCCCGGCAGGGTGGGGAAGATTATCTGTTAGCCTATTTTGGCGAGAGCAGTACGCACTCGGCGTAAGGTCTCTTCTTTCCCAAGAACATCCGTTATCGCCCAGATATGCGGACCGCGAGCGGCTCCAACAAGACAGATGCGGAACGCATTCATCACTACACCCACACCATATTCTTTTTCCGCTATCCAGGGCATAATCAGATTATCTAATGCCTCGGCTGACCAGTCCTCCTGTTGCTCAAGGAGCGCAAGCATCTCCGTCATGTGACGAGGACTGTCTTCTTTCCAACGTTTCGCTAACGATTTCTCGTCGTACTCACTCGGAGCAACGAAGAAGAAATTAGTCTGTTCCCACAGCTCCGGAACAAAGTTCACACGGTCTTTCACCAACCCGATAATCTTCGCCACCTCAGCTTTCGACCTTCGACTAATAGCTTTCGACTTTTGACTTTCGACTTTCGACTCAACAATCGGCATGAATAGTTCTGCCAATTCCTCATTGCTCTTCATCTGAAGGTACTGGTGGTTAAACCATTTGCCCTTTTCGTAGTCAAACTTAGCACCCGATTTCGACACGCGGTCAAGACTGAATTGCGCAATCAGTTCGTCCATCGTGAACAACTCCTGGTCACCCGTCGTATGCCATCCGAGTAGCGCAAGGAAGTTGATCACCGCCTCCGGGAAATAGCCGCTCTCGCGGTAACCCGAACTAACCGTACCATCCTTCTCGTTGTGGAACTCCAGCGGGAAAACAGGGAATCCCAAACGATCGCCGTCACGCTTACTCAACTTACCGTTACCGTCCGGCTTCAGCAACAATGGCAGATGCGCAAAAGCTGGCATCGTATCACTCCAACCGAATGCGCGATAGAGCAGCACATGCAGCGGAGCGGAAGGTAACCACTCCTCACCGCGAATAACATGACTAATCTCCATCAAATGGTCATCCACTATATTCGCCAAATGGTACGTCGGAAGATCATCGGCGGACTTATACAGCACCTTGTCGTCCAGTATATTGCTGTTTATCGTCACGTCGCCGCGAATCAAATCATGCACCGTCACATCTTCATCTGGCTCAACCAAGAAACGCACTACGTATTTCTCGCCATTGGCGATGCGGCGTTTAGCTTCGTCCATACCGAGCGTCAGCGAGTTGGTCATGCCCATGCGACTGCGCGCATCGTATTGAAAATTAGGTATCTCTTTACGCTTCGCTTCCAACTCTTCCGGCGTGTCAAAGGCATAGTACGCATGACCCGACTCCAACAACTGATTCACATACGTATGATATATCTCCCTCCGTTCACTCTGCCTATAAGGACCATGATCCCCCACCGCTTCAATCTCAATACCTTCTTTCGACTTTCGACTTTCGACTTTCGACTTTCGACTCTCTTCTTTCGACTCCTTCGCCCGCAAACCCTCGTCTATTTCGATGCCAAGCCAATGAAGTGACTCTAATATATACTCCTCTGCACCCGGCACAAAACGGGTCGAGTCCGTATCTTCGATACGCAGCAACATATCACCACCATGCTGACGGGCAAATAGATAATTATACAAGGCAGTGCGCACACCGCCAATATGCAATGCTCCTGTCGGAGACGGAGCAAAACGCACTCTTACACGACGTTCCATAATCTTCATTTCAAAATCCGCCGCAAAATTACTGCTTTTTTTTCGTGTGTGCAAGGATTTTTTTTTAAAAAGGGGAAAAAGAAAGATTTTTTATTTTTTTCTTCTTTTTTTGTTGTTATTTTTTGTTTTGGCTTTGTGGTGGGTGTGTGTGAGCTCGGACATAGGCGGTTTAGTCCTTCGCGGCTCTTTCCCTAAAAGAGCCAGCGCTATTCCCGAGTCCCGTCCGTCGCTTTTCGTGCCCCTATTCCACTTTACGAGCTACGGGGTAGTTCGTCGTGCAAGCCTTAGTGTAAGCGTGCGCCGCCCCGCCCGTGACCCGGGAACCATGCGGCGTGTAGCATTTAGGCTGTTTACCTCCGGTGGCTGCCTATCCCCTCGCATTAGTCCATTACTTTTGGCTATTTAGTGGGGTGGTGTGGCGCCGCCAAATTTGCAAAAAAGTGCGCAGATATTTGCACATATCAAAAAATAGCAGTACCTTTGCAGCGAAATGGGTTGTTCCTTTTGGGACGCAGAAGGGAACAAGCTAAGCGGAAAGAGGTAATGGTAAGATGCAGGATTTTAACAAAACTTGCACTTTTTATTTGCGCATGTGGCTAAAAAAGTAGAAAGTTTTATACAAGCTGATAGGTATGCGATTTATTATTAATGAGTTATAGAGTTGGTTGTTGGGAGACTTGTATTAAAAAGGAGATGGGAAATTTATACAAGCT
Organism: uncultured Bacteroidales bacterium; assembly: GCA_902771935.1. Classification (GTDB taxonomy): domain Bacteria; phylum Bacteroidota; class Bacteroidia; order Bacteroidales; family Paludibacteraceae; genus Colicola. The sequence continues at coordinate 89,724 of CACXYM010000001.1, read as the reverse complement.
ATATCGTATATTATTTATTATTAAGTGGTTACGGCGTGACTTGTATAAATGGAAGATGGAAAATTTATACAAGGTATAAGGAGTGGAAGGTAGAAAGTGGACGGTGTATGATATAAAGGAGAAGGTTGTGTCTTTTTGCGGTTTGTGATGTTAAGATACAAGAAAAAAGACACAAGGTAAGCTTATATTTTTTTTCAAAAGTGAGCAATAATTTGCGTATGTAGCAAGGGATAAGCAACCCTTAGGCTACCCTCAAACAACATACCAAAAATTCACAGATTCACAGATTCACGCATCTGTGTATCTTCAAAAAATACCCATAATATTATAATATAATATATATTATATTTATATATTATGACCATATCATCAACCCACAATTATGTGTGAATGTGTGAATGTGTGAATCATGCACTGCATTTATCGTGCCCTAGCGGCTAAGAATCATGCGCTTGCATAATTCCATTCCACATTCCACATTTTTTCTACAAATATTTGCACACCTCATTTTTTTGTAGTAATTTTGCAGCGCAAAATTGTTTGACAAAGTAACCGCGACCTGAGTTTAAGAAACGGGACGGTAAGTTTAATCCATTTTTGCAAAGAATAAGAAACTTAAAAATAATACCATATGACTCCTATAGAACAAAAGAAAGCGGCAGCTGAGTTCGCTGAAGAATGGGCAGGGCAAGGTTCAGAGAAAAGCCAAACCCAAAAATTCTGGCTCGAACTACTACAAAAAGTTTTCGGCGTTGATGATCCTTATCATTTCATCACGTTTGAAGATGAAGTGATGGTGGATAATACCAATTTCATGGATGCGTATATCGAGAGCACAAAAGTGCTTATCGAGCAAAAAAGCATAGATAAAGACCTCGGTAAAGGTATCCGGCAGTCAAATGGTGAAACTATCACTCCCTTCCTGCAAGCGCGCAAATATATCTCCGGACTGCCAAAATCGAAGCATCCGGATTATGTCGTGACATGTAACTTCCGCGAGTTCTGGGTCTATGATATGGAGCGTGTGAATGATGAGCCGCAGAAGATTTATCTTGCTGATTTAGAGAAAGAATATTATCGCCTGTCGTTTCTTGTAGAATCCGGTAATGCCCATCTGGAAAAAGAAAAAGAGGTGTCCTTCAAAGCCGGTCAGTTGGTAGGCGTTATATACGACCATCTGCTCAAGCAATATATAGATGCCGATAAGCCCGAGACGCTCCGTTCGCTCAATGTCTTATGCGTGCGTTTGGTATTCTGTCTCTATGCGGAAGACGCAATGCTTTTCGGCAGCAAAACAGCGTTCCATGATTACCTGGTGCAATATCAAGCCAAGGATATCCGTCGCGCGCTAATGGACTTATTCGATATTCTTGATACGCCGGAAGATAAACGTGACCCGTATATTGACGAAAGTCTCAAGAAATTCCCGTACGTTAATGGTGGACTCTTTAGCCATGACGAGCAATTAGTTATCCCACAGTTTACAGAGGAGCTCAAGAGCCTTCTTCTCGCGAAAGCTTCTGACGGCTTTGACTGGAGTGAGATAAGTCCTACTATTTTCGGTGCGGTATTCGAGAGTACATTGAACCCGGAAACACGTCGTTCGGGTGGTATGCACTACACCAGTATTGAGAATATCCACAAAGTGATAGACCCGCTATTCTTGGACGCACTGAATGAGGAGTTTGAGACGATTAAGCGGTCACTTCCCAAACCGGAACAGAGTTTTGCCACAGCGCGTAAAGTCTATGAATTACCGCTTCCGGCTAAACAACGTCTGTTAGCTTTCCAAGATAAGTTAGCATCTCTTACGTTCTTTGACCCTGCGTGCGGTAGTGGTAACTTCCTCACGGAGAGTTACGTATCGCTCCGTCGTTTGGAAAATGAGGTTATCCGAGTGCTTTATGGTGGTCAGGCTATTATCGGTCAGTTCGCCAATCCTATTAAAGTCAATATACACCAGTTCTACGGCATCGAGATCAACGACTTCGCCGTATCTGTGGCAACTACAGCCTTATGGATAGCAGAACAGCAGATGCTGCAAGAGACATTGAGAATCGCTTCCTTTGACATCAAGTCTCTACCTCTAAAACCATATCACAACATCCACGAAGGCAACGCGCTCCGTATCGATTGGTCCGAAGTCATCGCTCCCGATAAACTCAACTATATCATGGGTAACCCGCCGTTTGTAGGAGCACGTGTTAAAAGCAAAGAGCAGGCGGATGATGTGTTAGCAATCTTTGGCGCCAAATGGAAAAATTGGGGAAATTTGGATTATGTTTGCTGTTGGTATAAAAAAACTGCGGAAATGATGCGGGAAAATCCCGCTATCCGTGCCGCACTCGTTTCTACGAACTCTATCACACAGGGCGAGCAAGTAGCAAATCTTTGGAAGCCTCTCTTTGAACAATATCACATCCAGTTTGACTTTGCTTATCGTACTTTCCGTTGGGATTCAGAGGCAGACATCAAGGCGCACGTACACTGCGTAATTATTGGCTTCTCTTTGTCAAGTGCTTCGGGCGTTAGACCGAAGAAAATCTACCTGTCCGATGCGCAAACAATAGAGGCTTTCAATATCAACGGATACCTTTTAGATAGCGAAAATGTATGGATAGAAAGCCGTAATAAACCACTTTGCGATGTACCGGAAGTTGGAATAGGAAACAAGCCTATTGATGGAGGTTTTTATCTCTTTTCGGAAGATGAGATGCAAGAGTTTATTGCTAAAGAACCCAAGTCTACTATATATTTCCGTCCTTGGTATGGTGCGGAGGAATTCATTAATAACAAAAAACGTTTCTGTTTATGGCTTGGAGATTGTTCTCCGGCAGAATTACGAACTATGCCACTATGTTATGAGCGCGTTATGAAAGTGCGCGAGTATCGACTTCAGAGCCCAAGCGCAGGAACGGTTAAGTTGGCAGACAAGCCTACGCGTTTTCATGTTGAGAATTTCCCCAAGGGTTCCTATATAGTAGTTCCGGAGGTTTCTTCTGAAAAACGCCGATATATACCTATTGGATATATGGACGAGTCTGTTATTTGCAGCAATAGGGTTAAATTAGTTCCTAATGCAAGTTTATTCCATTTCGGCATTCTCACCTCTAATGTCCACAATGCTTGGATGCGGGTTGTTTGTGGTCGATTAGAAACTCGCTATGTATATTCGATTAATATAGTCTATAACAACTTCCCGTGGCCTAATCCTACGGAAGAACAGAAAGCTAAGATAGAGCAAACCGCACAAGCAATCTTAGATGCTCGCGCTAAATATCCTGATTGTAGTCTTGCCGATCTCTATGACGAAGTGGCTATGCCACCGGAACTTCGTACTGCCCATCAGCAGAACGATAAAGCCGTCATGCAAGCCTACGGCTTCATTCCCGGCAAAACCTCAGAATCCGACTGCGTCGCAGAACTATTCAAATTGTACCAAGAGCTGACGAAGAAATAGATAAATACTTGAGAGATTATATTATACCTATTAAATATAAAATATATGGCAAATTTTTCTATTTTATCTTACGAATTTCGGACTATTAAAGAGCCTCAAGACATGACTCTGTTCCCTCGCCGGACGTCCGAAGAAGAACAAGAGATCTTTTCTCATAAACAAGATTATTTCGACAGATTCTTCAAGCCTGATAATTTACCAAGCCATTTTGAAAGAAATGGTCGGTTTTATAGAGTAAAGCTATTATGGCACTTTAATGGCATCATTGTTTTTCAGATGGAAAGAAGAGGGTCATTCAAACAAAGAATTGATTTCAAAGTCAAGAAAATCCAAAATGACCCCTGGGTAGATATAGTTATTGATAACCGCAAGGAGCGCCAACTGATAGCAGTTCGTAAGAACACGGCCGTTTTTAAGCCCCATACAGTTGCGGCAATATTAGAAGCAAACATATCGAAATGGCTGAAAAAAGAATGTGGGCTGGAAGTGGAGATAAAAGCGCAATACCATTCAAAAGTTTTCTGGAATTTATATAACAAGTATGAGAAGACTCACGGAATTCAAAGCTTACTTTTCAAATTCCCGTTCCCAAATAAAGATTGGTTAAGTGAGGATATAAAAAAATGGCAATCGTTTGGCAAAGAGCGTAATGGTGCTACCCGTATAGGGCTTGAAGCTGCAAAAAATGAGAAGTTATACTTTACTAAGAACAAAGAAAATGATGATATCGTTAATGCGTTTTCCGGGACAGGTCATGATATTGTTATTAAACCTGTTCGTCATAAAGTCATTCATGTCGCAAAAGAGATGAATCCCGTCGAGCAAGAGATGGATGAGAGAACGTTTAACAAAGTATTTTCATCCGAAGCCAGTTCATCGCTATTTGAGAAAAATGATACCGCTGCTTATGAGCGTGCAGGTGAATTTTTGAATAAGTGTCAACAATATTACGATTAGTATATGTATCAACGCCCTCCTGAAGATGATATCCAAAAATGGCAGCGCGAGTTTTCCAAGGATAGATTATACCAAAATCTATTTGATGCATTAGCTCATGTGTGCTGTCAAATACGCTCAATGACCCCTCAGGAAATATGGAATATCGCCTTGCAGTATTGTTCGGAAATAGAACAGAGCGAGAATCCTTTATTTGCCATAGACGCACTACAAAATACGATATTCCTGCAGATGTCAAATTATAGCGTCGAAGATGCCGAACGTATTTCATTTCTCGTCCGCTTTGTCATCTTATACCAATTAACTCGAAAACAAAAGAGTTTGGAAAATCATCCGTACGAGCAGTTTTGTATCGCACTTATTCGTCAGCTTGAGACTAATCCGCTATTCAATCAACTCATCCCTATGGTCACAGAAAAGAATGACCGGTATGAAGGAATTTATGGTGGAGAACTCGATGTGTATGATTATTTTAAAGATACACAATTAAAAACTCCTATAAAGAGTAAAGATGATAATTTAATTAGTGATGAAGAAGTCCTTCTCGAATTAGATAAACATCGTGCACTATTTGCAGAGGCGATGAAGCAGGCTCAAGATACATGGTATAGTAAAGATACTCATGTAAAAACAATAAAAAACATCTATGACTGGTATGGAGTTTTTCGTATGGGCTCGGATATAGGTTTATTTAATACGTTTGAGGACTTTAGTGCGTTGATGCAGGGAGATGGATGGAAACACAAACCATCTACAATACAGAATTTCCAAAACTACACACATCACATAGAAAAAGATCCTTTATATCCAAATTGGACTTTCAAAAATAAAGGAAGTGAAAAATTTTGCCGAAAGTTTCAACATATAGCAGACGCTGTATATGCTATATATAAACATAAATGTCTCCACGAAAATCTGAAACCATATGGTGAAGTAGTATAGATGACTATTTCATTTCTAATAAGAGAGCTTCACGGCTCTCTTTTTTTTGCCATTTTGTCAGGTGTACCTTACTGACAGATTGACAGCCGTTTTATGATATGTCATGTTATCTTTTTTATGATTTTTTTTTATGATTATAATAAAAATTTAAGTGATAGAATTTGTAGAATCTGGAGGTGTAGGTCGTGCCCCGATGAACCACGTTGGTCACGGATAAAACCACACCTATTATTCTACAATGGAAGCTTCAAAAGCTAAAAAGTCCCAAGTGGCAAAAGTAAGTGCTAAGGCACAAGTGAAGAAAGCTGCAGAGGCAGCAGTAAAGTCATCGTTCCTGGAAATGAACGTCAAGTTCGTAGGTAACGAGTCAGTCATCCAAACCGGTGAGACACGCGACGTGAAGTTGACGCTTCTGGACGAGGATAATTTCCTCGCCGTGGAGAAGTCCCACAAACCAAGTGCCCCTCGTCCCGATCGTAAGCGTAAGGTGCTTGCACGTACTATTCATGGTACGATGAGTCAGGACAACTATGGCGTGTACGTCGGTTTCTACTTCCGCAATGACGAGATTGCCAAGAACGTATGGTTAGCGGAGTCCCTCGAATCAGAAGCGGAGAAATTCGGTGATGAAGTTGTAGAAATGGAGGAGTTATGCCAATCCTAATTGCTTTCAGAAAGGGCGGCGCGAAGTGTAGTAGCGCCTGCCCCTTCTACACCGAAAAAGGTGTAGTCAGAGGTATCAACGGACCACTCAAAACGCACTGCCGTATGACCATGAATCCCTGGATGATTGACTGCGACATCTTCAATCCTTTCCAGATAGACAAAATCGAAGTGGACGAACAACAATGGCAAAAAATGCAAAACGCCATCAACAAAAAAGCCATCCACCAACGAAAACTCTATCCCGAAGACCATGCCGAAATACATCACGTCGGCTGCGAGTGGACACGCTCCAAAGGCAAACACAATGCCCTAAAATCATTAAACATTAAACAATAAACAGTCAACATTATGCAAACACGTATTTGTTATCAATTGAATATTTGTAAAGGTGAGCCTATGCCACTCACAAAAACCATCTGGGACCAACTCATAGACAGTCCCGAAGTCTCTAACATCTGCCGTCGTATTGCTGCTCTCGACCCTTCCTCCGAGGACTACAACGACCGCAAGCAGACTCTCAAAAAGCGCCTTCCTATCATCATTCCGCATGCCGCTTCTTTTGCCAACGGCAAACGCATCTCTGCTGATGCTGTTCCATCCGGCCTTGCCATGCTCGACATCGACCACGTCGATAATCCCCGTGCCTGGTTCGAATCGCTAATCGCTAAACGCTCAACGCTAAACGACAACCACATCGTATTGGTTGCCATCACTGCCTCCGGCCACGGCCTGCGCATCATCGCCGAAAGAATGACTCTCGAACCTATCGAAGCCGCCCAACTCCGCATCGCCACCGCTCTCGGCATCACCGAGTACGACGCCGTCACCAAGGACCTTGCCCGTGCTTCCTACATCGTTCCTCGTTCCTACATCCTCTATTGCAACGAGGATGGACTACTCAACCTGCCGGAAAATCCTTCGTCCATTACGTCCGGATTGTATCCGGACAAGGCGTTGCCGCCGTCCACTCCCGACGGTTCACTCCTCGGCGCTACTCCGCCGAGCTACCGCGACATCCCTTACAAGGACATCATCGCCCAACTCCTCATCGCCACTGGCAACGGAGGTGGTGCCATCCAGGGCGAGCGCAACACCGTCTACTTCTCCCTCGCCAACTACATGCGATACATCTGCGACTTCAACCCGGAACTCTTGCTCCAAGTCCTTCCCGACTTCAGCCTCTCCGAACCCGAACGTCGTCAAGCCATCAGTTCCGCCATTGGCAGACCTCGTAAATCAGAGATCCCTGTCATCGTGCAGTCCGCTGTCGCCATCTGTGAACGGGAACGGGAAGCTAATGTGAAATCACAAATCACCAATGCCAAATCCACCGATTTAGCCCTGCCGGAATTACCACGGTTATTACGCCTCATCTGTCGCCGGCTCCCTGCAGAATACCGTCCGGCTATGGTCATTGCCTCACTGCCCGTCCTCGGCACATTGGCAACACGCATCCGCTTCGAGTACTTAGACCGTCAGGAACAGTCGCTCTCGTTCTTCTCCTGCATCACGGCTCCTGCAGCTTCCGGTAAGTCCTTTATCCGCAAACCGCTCGACCTGCTCCTCACGCCTATCAACGAGCAGGACACCATCGAACGCGAGAAAGAGCAAGCCTACAAGGACAAACTCCGTGCTTCCAAAAACTCCAAGAACCAGCCGGAAGATCCGCACGCCTGTCCGCGTAATAACGGCGTCGCCATCAGTATCGCCAAACTGCTCCAACTCCTCACCTATGCCGAAGGAAAACACCTCATAGGTATCGGCGAAGAAATGGACACACTCGTCAAGTCCGAACGTGCTGGCGTCTGGTCGCAGAAGTCCGACATTTATCGTCTCGCCTTCGACAATGCCGAATACGGTCAGGCCTACATGTCCGATGCGTCGTTCAATGCCCACATCAAGGTCTATTACAATCTGCTGCTCACAGGAACACCTAACTCCATGAAGCGCTTCTTCAAAGACCTTGAAAACGGTCTCGCCACACGTGTCTGCTTTGCGCAACTCCCGGACACCAGCTTCACCGAGATTCCCGTCTTTGCACCGTACACAGACTCCGAGAAAGCTGAAATCATCCGCTGGGCACGTCAGCTAGATGCCGAGCAAGGCACTCTCGTTTGTCCACAACTCAACACCGTCATCGCTGACTGGCTCGAGTGCAAGCGTCAACAAGCCATTGATGCCGATAACCACGCCATGGACACGCTCCGTCGTCGTGCTGCTGTCATGGGTTTCCGAGCTGGTATGCTCTGCTTCCTCCTTGAGAACCATAAGTACACCAAAACCGTCGGACAATTCGCCGAATGGGTTGCCGAATACGTCTTCCGCAACCAGATGGAACTCTGGGGCAACCAGATGGAACAGGAACTCACCGGCGCTCTCAATGCCTTGACCGAACGTGGAGCAGCTTCATCCCTGTTGGCACTCCTGCCACGTGACTTCACTACTACGGACCTCATCCGTCTCCGTGCACGCAAGAACCAATCTGTAACACCTACCAGCGTCAACTCTCTACTCTGCCGCTGGCGCAAAATCGGCCGTATTGACAAAACCGCCGATGGCAAATGGCACTGCCTCACCTGAGCTTACCAGTAGGTCACTCCAATCACGATCTCTGTATTAACAATAAGAGCGGCGCTCGCCGCTCTTATTGCATCATTGCAAAATTGCACATCTCTGTGTCTTCAAAGTGCAGCTTTTCTCCGAAAAGTTGTACTTTTTTTTGCACATATCAAAATTTTTCCGTACCTTTGCAGCGCAAAAGCATTTTATCCACTAATGACAGACGAAATCGTTTTATATCAGCCTAATGACCAACTATCAATAGAGGTTAAATTGGAAAACGAAACTGTATGGTTGAACCGTAACCAAATAGCTTTGTTGTTTGATCGTGATGTTAAGACCATCGGTAAGCATATTACTAATGCCTTACGCGAGGAGTTGTCTCCAACTGTCGCAAAAAATGCGACAGTTCAATCAGATGAAAATCCAACTGTCGCAAAATTTGCGATAGTTCAACGGGAAGGCGCACGTGATGTAGTTCGTCAAATCGAGTACTACAGCTTGGATGTCATTCTTTCTGTAGGCTATCGCGTTAAAAGTAGCAGAGGTATAGAGTTCCGGCGCTGGGCAAACAAAGTCTTGAAGGAATACATGCTCCGTGGATATGCTGTCAATCAGCAATTACTGCATTTGGAGGAACGTATTGATCATAGATTCCAAGCCTTAGAACAGCGCGTGGCAAAGACTGAAGAACAAGTAGACTTCTTCGTACGCACATCACTGCCTCCGGTGGAGCAAGTCTTCTTTAACGGCGAGTTCTTTGAGGCACGTGTATTACTAGAGAAAATTATTAAAACTGCTAAGAAGCGTGTCATCATCATTGATGCTTATGTGGATGCTGCTACCTTTGAGATGCTTGACGTACGCGCCAAAGGTGTCAAGGCGGATATCTATTCCGGCGTCAATCTCAGCAAATTGCAAAAACTGCATAATGACACTGCAGGACTAGAACCTATTTATACGCACATTTGGAAGCATGCTTCCCACGATCGTTGGATCATCGCCGATGACAATCTCTACCATTGTGGACCATCACTCAAAGACGCTGGGCAAAAATTAGGTGCCGTATCTCTACTCAGCATTGATGCCGAAGACATCCTCAAGCATGTAAGATAAATCAGACCGTGACAACCTGTCACGAGCTGCAACATACCGTCAGATCTTAGACGTAAAATGGGATGACATACTATACCTTCAATAACCCATTACTATGCAAAAACTAATAAAGAAAATAGCATCATTCTCCGATGATATATATAGGGATTTGCCTTATGGCACCATCTATTACATCGCAAGTGAGCAGAACATTGCGCTGAATAACTATGTTAAAGCTCACGCTGATAATGTGATAGCAAAGCTCGAAAAAGAGAGTTCTATATGGATTTCCGTTCGGCTGGTCTATTTGGAAAGCCGGAATGATTATTTTGATAGTCATGGTAATGCTGCTCTATATTCTCCGTTAATCCCGTCCCAAACAGAATTACAACCGAAGTATGACTTTTTCGCTGCTTATGCGGAACCATTCTCACCACGATACTTCTGGGATGCAATTCTTACCTATATTCAGCACTTGCAAGATATGTTTGATGAAGCGCTGGAAGGTAATATCAATGAGAATTGGCACATCAGGAAGTCAGATTTCATTATTGCCGATGATGAGGAAGTGCCGGAATTCTCAATTGGTAGTCCTTTATTTTCGATTACAGATAAAACAACGCTTGCCGAATATACGGAACCAAGTCGCCTTGTAATTACGAATAACACCTACCAATTCTTACTACCGGACTATGATCGCGAAATCAAATTCAACGCGCAGATAAAAGCATTATACGTGCTCTTTCTGCTTCACGTAGAGGGTATTAGGCTACAAGAATTGGACAAACACCGACAAGAGTTCACTCGCTTATATATGTTGTTTACGAATCGTTCGGATAAAGAACGCTTGTTGGAATCCATCAATAGGTTATTAGACATCGCCAAGCCGGAAGCTCTTTACGTTAAAAAGTCACAATGTTATAAAGCTTTACGTCAGGCTATACCCAACAAAGACTTGCTTCAATACTATGAGATCAAAGTGCATCGTGGCGAAGCGCACTCCATCATCCTTGACAGATCATTAGTAACCTATCCGGAAAGAATCTCTCCATCAAACTGACTTTTAGGTTACAAACTTTTGGTAATGTCACCAATAAACAGTACCTTTGCAAACGTTTAGAAAATCATAGAATAGCAAACATAGATTATGGACTGGGATGCTGAACTTGAATATCATCATAGAATGCATATGATGTTTGAAGAAGAGGAACGTTTGAAAAACGGTACTACATATTACACTACCCAAAATCCGCATGTTCTGGCTATAGCCACGCATGATGGTGTTTTGACCGTATCTGATATCATAAAAAATATCATGAGAATGATAATGATGAGTAAGGATTCAGATGAATGTTCCGGCTGTAGTGCAAAAGAGGCGATTGAGGAAATTCAAAAATTATCATGGGCAGATTTTTCAAAGTTGAAAATGGATGCATTATCATATTTATATGATGCAGACTGGCAGACATATTTTGAACGAAAGCATATCATAGACGGAGCAAAATTGAGGCCAATTACTGAAGATGAGGCTTTTGATATAATGGATGAGTTTAGTTTGAAGGGCTTTGAATTGTGGGAACTTAAAGATACAGAATGGGATTATTCATATCTATTGTCTGCTTCCGACGAAATTGTCAATAAGATGGTGGAGATGTGTGTCAGAGTGTTTAATGAAAGACATATCGAAACATTAGATGATGTTTATGGAGACACAAATCGTTTTGATTGCGGGGAGTTGCCTTCTATTTTATTCTCCAATACTGACAAACTTGCATTATTACGCGAGGATGTAGCATATTATGATAATGGTGCAGAGAGCCGTCTTACTGAATATGAGATGGATAAGATAATAGGCGAGTGCTTAAATACATTATCCTCTCATGAAGTTGATGTTATCAATGCTCGGCAGCAGAATGAACCATTTCCAGGATTTGATATTAATTATGAAATTGAATCAGGAATGAGGATGTATAGCGATATTGATGAATTAGCTGAGATTGCCAATATATTTGCTCATCAAGGAATAGTAGAAGCTCTTGCCTATAAGTATGAAGAGACCTCTGCTAAGGACACTATTCCTTTTTATGCCGATAACTATTTACACACAAAGTATCTGTCGTTTGGAGATGCTTTGCGAGAATATGTTGATTATTGTTCTGGTATTTTCGCGCCTGATTGGACAGAGGAAGATGAAAGGAGTGCCGTAAATCGTTTTATGGACTATTGGAAAATGGAGAAGTTAAATCAAGAAGATGTTCGTGGTAATTATGGATGATGTAAGAAAAAAGATAGTTTATGTTGACATGGATAATGTCCTTGTAGATTTCCAAAGTGGAATTGATGCTATGCAGGATGTTATCACGTCTGAGTATGATGGTCGGATAGATGAAGTGCCGGGAATCTTTGCGCATATGAAGCCGCTTCCCGGAGCAGTTGAGGCATATAGAGCTTTGTGCGAGAAATATGATTGTTACATCCTTAGCACATCGCCTTGGAGCAATCCGACGGCAGCAAGCGATAAGTTTGCTTGGGTTAAGAAGTACTTGGGTGATGTTGCTCACAAGCGTCTCATCCTCTCACATCACAAGAACCTTAATCGCGGTGATTATCTCATTGACGATCGCCCAAACAAATGCGGTGCAGATGAGTTTGAAGGAGAAGTGATTGCTTTTGGTAGTGAACAATTTCCTAATTGGAAAACAGTACTGAAATATTTGCTTTCTCCATCCGCATAAGGGTTGCGAGAATTCCTGATAAATAATAAAGGATAACAACACTATGGAAACTCTCAAATCTATTGGAAAATGGGCGGGCATTATAATTGGTGTTATAGTGGTTTTGGTTGCCGCCGAACGATTGTTTGACTATATTGACTATCGAACAAAGAAAGTATATATATGTGATGATGGCTCTCAACATCTATATCATATATATCCGAATTGCAGCAAAATGCACGGTCATAAGGTATTTACCATTAAACTGCACGAAGCCTGTGAGAACGGCTATAAATTATGCAAAGAGTGTGAAAAAGATTACGATTTAGAGCAAGAAGCATCCGAACCAGCAGGAAATGCTAATGATAGATATTTACATTAATATTTTGTGGCGAATATGAATCAAATTATTGAAAAGAAACTTTTGGAACATTTGCATCAACTAAACTGTCCGAAATAGTTAATCGAGACCCAGAATGCACATGGTATAATAGAGAATTAGAGTTAATGACTGCCGCTATCAAAGAAGTTGAAGCGCAACAACAGAATAATACGAAATAACACCACCTTAGCGAGAGTCCTTCGCTGTTGGAGAAAGCAATGTTTTGTGGAGTAGGTGTGTCATTCCACATCCCCAAAGGGTTTGATAGTGTCCGTACTATTATCAAAAGCATTGCTTGCCTCTTGGTTCGATGCCCACAATGGGAGTGAGAGGGGCGGCCAAGAGGATTTTTTTAGGAAGAGAGTTTGTAACGTTACAAACTTTTGGTAGTGTCTGCAAAAAGCAGTACCTTTGCACCGCGATTCAGCAGAAACGTCGGCGGCATTGTTGGGGATGTGGGTCGCCACCACGTTTTCACGTTGCGGTTTCTGCCATCTTGCAACGACGGTGGCATTATTAGCGCGTAGGGTCGCAACCTTGCTCTATGCAGCGGTTGCAAGGAATCGTTTTTGAAATATTGAATATGAATTGTTAGAACCGTTTGGGTCGTTTGCGTTGGTACGCCGCCTATTGTCTGCGGAATTGTACCGCAGTTTTGAGAAAAGCTCTCAAGTCAACGAGAATAATTCGAAGATGAGAGCAGAAAAGAGATGTCGGCAGCATAATTGGTGCAAGTATGATTTTGTATGTGGGGACGACAATGCCCCCTGCAAAATCGCAGCTCCTCCACGTAGCGGTCTCTTTCCCTCCGGTTAGTTAACTCTAATCGGAGGTTTTCATTTTCACCTCTCCCTTTTTTTCCACCTATTCCTCCTCCACTACATACTTCTTACCTTATAAAAATTTTTATAAAAGTCACAACGTATCTTCCTATTGTATACGTACTTACGTGGTAGCATGTATCTTTTTTATTGCTGGCTTTACCAAACTTTTTGAAAAATAAATACATGCTGCTCTCAAACACCTCTATTTACTGGCATTCCACAGTAGCATGTATCTTTTTTCAACGCAAAGTGAAGCATGTACTTTTTTTTTTCTCCGTCCATTCCATCCAAATTGGATTTGGACATCATCGCTCCGTCCATTCCCAGCGGATATCATCCGCTCTATGTCTATTTCTCCGCATTCCATGCGGTTCATTCTTCGTTCCGTGCTCCGTCTTCAGATCGGAGTAATCTTTCTTTCCCCCTACACCTTTAACCTCATCACTTCTTCAAGTCGGGTGGTGTATGCGGGACTCTTGGCGCCGATATCGTAAAGCGCAGCGGCATTAGCTTGTTCAATCGATGGCGCAAAGCCGACTGTCCGTTTGCCGGTTCGTTTGTTTATTCCGTCGATCGCTTGTTGCAGCTGCTTGTCACGCGTGCGATTGCGTGTGTCAAATAAGGACTGCTGCACGCCCTCTTCCGGAGCGATACCCATCACGATCACACCCGCGCGCTTATAGGGTGTGTTTGGTCGCCACTGTGCGCGCACAACCTGCAACAACGAATTCGTCAGTTCCTGAGTGTTAGCGGTCATTGTGCCGAAAGTCACGGTAGATTGGATGATATATTGTTGTTCTTGGAAGCGTGAGGTATGTGCAAAGACAATCATTTGTCGGCATACGGAGTGTTGTCGCCGCAGTTTCTCCGCTACATTGGCGCAGAAGTGGCACATTGCTTGTTCTAATAGGTTGCGGTCGGTTACGCCGTGTGCGAATGTGCGGGAGCAGGTAATCGTCTGTTTCTCCGGCAGTTCGTGCACGTCGATACAGTCCTCTCCGTTCAGTTCACGCCACGTCATCCAGCCGGGCTTGTGCAGTAGGTTCTGCGCAAAGACTTCGGAGTGATTGACAAAGTCCAATGCCGTCTCTATGCCCGCTTGACGCAGTTTAGCGGTGGACTGACGACCTATTCCCCATACCTCGTCGATTGGGTAAAGACGGAGTGCCTTGGTGCGTTGTTCCTCGTTAGCTATCGCGCACACGCCGTGGTAGCCCGGATAACGCTTGGCATAGTGCGATGCCACTTTGCATAAAGTTTTCGACGAGGCAATGCCGATGGAAACAGGCACGCCGATGCCGCGTAGTATCTCGCTGCGGATGCGTTGGCAAAGAGACTTGGCTTCCGCGACATCGTTGATATACGATAAGTCTAGAAAGGCTTCGTCGATAGAGTATTGTTGGAGGTCATCGGTATAACGGCTCAGAATGCGCATAATCCGTGAGCTCAAGTCGCCATATAACGCAAAGTTAGACGAGAAATGCACAATGCCGTATTGCTCCACTTCGCGCTTAATCTGGTAGAATGGCACACCCATTTTGATACCTAAGGCTTTCACTTCGTTGGAGCGCGCCACGACGCAACCGTCGTTGCCGGATAGCACGACTACCGGCTTATCGCGTAAGTCCGGGCGAAACACTCGCTCGCACGACACGAAGAAATTATTGCAATCCACCAGCGCCAACATAGCTTTCGACTTTCGACTAATTGCTTTCGACCTTCGACTACAGCCTATGAATAGTATGCGTTATCACTCCCCAGATGATGAAGGCGTTGTCCTCATGCACTTTGATGGGTTTGAAGGCTTTATTGTGCGGGATGAGCCAGGCGCAGTTGTTGGCGGGATCGGAACGAAACTCCTTGACGGTAAACTCGCCGTCTATATAGGCAGCCACATAGTTGCCGTCGGCTGCTTCTATACTGCGGTCTATGACCACTAAGTCGCCGCTGAATATCCCTGCGTCGCGCATACTATCCCCTTCAATTCGTGCGTAGAAAGTAGTCTCGGGATGCTTAATAAGTTCACGAGTTATGTCTATGCGCTCCGTGTAATCGGCTGCAGGCGAAGGAAAACCTGCATGCACATGCTCTGCGAGCACTAACTCCGGAGACTCTTGCTCCGCTGAGGTTATGTTGTGTAATCCGTCCATTGTCCTATTTACTAATCCGTCCCTGGTCATACCAATTTGGACGACAAAAGTACTGCTTTTTTGGCATCTATGCAAATAAATTGCATTTTTTAGCGCAAAAAATCCGTCAAGATATCGGTAGGAACGGCTTAATCACCTTTTAATCACCCTATAATCACCCTTTAATCACCTTATAATCACCTTATGTCATCGGAGTGTGATGGGTACGTGGGTGGGAGTTAAGTGAAAGTGTGGTTGGGAGTTAAATGAAAGTGTGGTTGGGGAATATTCGAACCTTTGGGCTAAGTGGTTTAGAATTAGCCTAAAAACAGCCAAAAAGAAGTCTAAATTAGCCTAAAAAATATACCATATTTTATTTTTTCGTCAAATTATTTGTATATGTCAGTTTTTTGTAGTAATTTTGCGCGCTGAAATGTGAATGACGTAAAAACGATATAATTATGGAGAAGATTTTTGGTTGTACTATGGCACTTATTATGGCTCTGATGTTAGGTGCAGGAAGCATGTTATATGCTTCCTGTCCCGAAGGATACACAGACCACGTGGATGCAACACAGTACCTGACGGATTTCCAGTTGAATACGGAAACGGGCGATTTGACATTTAATGACCTTTATTTTCCGGAGGAAGCGTTTCGTAGAGTGTATGCCGTGTATTTGTACGAAATGCGGGGCGAATGTCCTTTTCAAGTATTTGGACAGGAGGAAACTTCTTACGCTTACGGCGGAGCTGCCAATCCACTCATCAATGGTGGTACGGACCTGATTGATATAGGCAGTTGGAGCAACGAAGTGAAAGGTGGTGTGCATACGTATAATATCTCGAAAGCACTGGATGTATGTCGCAAGAAAGGCTTCGCGCAGGGCTATCTGGCCTTGAGGCCGAAGATTTTCGCCAAAACGGGTGGCGTATATGGCGCGGCGGTGTCGTATTACAATAATAAGAATGAAGATATATACGGGTCTCGTAAAAACTTATGGCAGGTGAACGGTTTCTACTTTGAGTTGGAGTCGTTGAGTGACGCGTCGATAACTGTTCCTGAGACGATGCGCTATGACCGTGATAATCAACACTATCAGGTGGCATTCACGTGTCTGAACCGCTGCCGTTATATGGTTCAGTATTCGTCCGATAATACCAACTGGCAGACGAGCCGCGACTGGATAGTGGAAGCTGATGAGGCTCGTCAAGGTGTGAGCGTGGAGGCGTCGTTCAAAGCCAAAGTGCTGAATGTCAACAAACTATGGTTTAGGTTGATAGTGGAGAATCTGGAGACCGGTAAGAGTATAACCGTTAATGCCGACCATCCAGTAAGTATGTTGTATCCTCTCGTTCAGGGCAGTGATATGACCTGGCACGAGAAGGGCGAAAAGGTTACGATAACGAAACTTGACGAGTGCAAGGAACTGAGTTTCGATTCCCAACTGCCGGTGAAAATGCAGGCGACGAATGACCCGAAGGTGGTGAACATAACGATGCCCGGTTGTTACGTGATGGCGTATCAAAAGGTTGGAGAATATACGGTTAAGTTTCTGAATGCGGACTACACGCTGCTCAAGACTGAAAAAGTACCATGTGGCGGCGATGCGACGGCTCCTGCCAATCCGACCTTAGGCGGCTATACGTTCAAAGGATGGGACAAGGATTTCACGAATGTGCATAATGACCTGACTGTGCTGGCGACCTACGCGATAGGCAGCGACGAGTATTCGCTGAAGGCCACGATGACTGCGCACAAAAACGAGCGCTATCCGTACGACCGCTTTGCAAACTCCGAGACACGTGCGATGGTGGGCGATGTGCTGACATTCGGCATTAACGTTTCCGCCACGGCGAGCGCAAGCCTCTATTACGAGACGGGGAGCTGGAACAAAACAGAACAGAAATGGATATGGTCCGCCGGCAAGAAAATAGGAGACTACACACCGAGCAGCAGTAAGAGTTATACGCAGTCATTGGATGTGTGCTGGGATACGTACAATGGCGTGAAGGCGCTGGAGCGTCGTTTTGCAGTGCGGTTCTACCTCATTCTGGGGGGGAATAAACTATATACGGACCCATGCGAGCTGGATGTGTATTATCCGATAACAGTTGCGAGCAAGTCGGGCAACAGCTTGCTGGTGGAGAACCAGACGGGCGACTTTGACCAGAACTTTACGGTCACTATCCCTGCCCGTAATAATGACACGATTCGCGTGTATAATATCAATGGCGAAGGCGGCGGCTGCTTCCACTATACACGAACTATTAAACCGCAGTATGATGTTGTGTCGGGCCTTGACAAGGCAGGTAACTCGTTCTTCATCTGCCCGGGGGAGATAGAGACAATCAATACCTCCACTGCGCAGTATGCGGTTGTCTTTGATGGCGCTACACCGACGCAGACCTATGACTTTACGTCCCAAGGACTCGGCAAATATACCAATGTGTTCTACGCCGAAGCCGTGACCTGCGGCGAAAGTGTACAGCATATGCCGGAGGAACCGGTTAGAGAAGGATATTTCTTCAAGGGCTGGAAAGCATGGAACAGCAATATAGCGGATGATGCGTATTTGAAAGTACCGGCAGTGGATGAAGTGTATGTGGGCTTTTCCGCAGAGTGGGAAGAGATTCCTGTAGGCGAGAAATTCATTGTGCGCTTCTTCAAGAAAGACGGTACAACGCAAATCGGCGCGAGCCAATTGGTGAATAAAGGTGAGAACGCAACTCCTCCCGAAGCACCCGATGAAGCCGGCTTCCACTTTGTGGGCTGGGACAAGGACTATACGACCGTTACGGCTAATCTGGATATCTTTGCTCTCTACGGCGATGACTCCAAGACATGGACGGTGGCGTATTACGACGAAGAGGGCAAGACCAAGTTGTCCGAAGAAGTGGTGGCTGACATGATGCCTGCCAATGGGCTGTCGCTGTACAAAGAGGGCAATGAGTTTGTAGGATGGAAGAATATGGAGACCGACCAGATGGAAGACCTGACTCATGTGAGCAAGAACTTGAATGTGAAGGCCGTGTTCCAAGTGAAGCAAGCGATTGACCAGGTGGAGAACCGTCAGCCGAGTAGCGCGTGCCGGAAGGTGCTGCGCAACGGCCAACTGCTCATCCGCACACCGAATGGCACCTTCGATGTCATGGGACGAAGGGTGGAGTAATTTGAAAAGAAACAAACATAAATCTTCATAAATATGAAAAAAACTATTATCTCTTTTATCGCATTGGCCATAAGTGGCATTGCTATGTGCGCAGAACCTGTAACAATAGGTGACCTGGAGTACATCCTTACGTCCTCCACCATGACGGCAGAAGTAAATGGTGCTGTATCGACTATCTCAGGAGAGTTGATCATTCCTTCTAAGGTAGAGTATAATTCGGTTCCTTATACCGTTACCGGTATAGCTCAAGGAGCTTTTATGTACGACGATGAGATGACGAGTGTATCATTCCCTGCTACACTGGAGAAAATCGGCAACAGCGCTTTCGCCGGATGCAAAAAACTGACAGAATTAGAGTTTCCCGCTTCGCTAAAGGAGATTGGAGAGGCTGCGTTTACGGGCAATACTAATTTGGAGAAAGTGACATGCCACGCTGTTGAGCCGCCTGTATGTGGTGATTATGCTTTTGCTATCTGCCAAGAACTCTATGTGCCGAAAGAGTCCATAGAGAAATATTCAAAAGCAGACGAGTGGAGTAATTTCAACCCGAACATTTTTGCTATTGATGAATCGGCGATTGACGCTGTACGTGTAGGTGGAGAAGTGGCGAGTCAGAAGGTTGTTCGTGACGGACAAGTGCTGATTGTTCGTGACGGCAAGTTATTTAATCTGTTAGGCGCAGAAGTTCGATAATACTAAAAAACAAAAATACGAAATGAGTAAAAAAGAGGTTCAGTTTTCGCTTGTATACCGCGATATGTGGCAGTCAAGCGGTAAGTATGTTCCAAGAAGAGATCAGTTAGCCAAAATAGCTCCCGTCATTATCGACATGGGCTGTTTTGACCGAGTAGAAACAAACGGTGGCGCAAGTGAGCAAGTTAATCTGCTCTATGGTGAGAATCCTAATCTGGCCGTTCGTACGTTCACAAAACCATTTAACGAGGCGGGCATTAAGACCCATATGCTTGACCGCGGACTCAATGCCTTGCGCATGAATCCTGTGCCGGCAGATGTGCGTCAGTTGATGTACAAAGTGAAACACGCACAAGGTGTCGATATCACCCGTATCTTCTGCGGACTGAACGACCCGCGCAATATCATCCCTTCTATCAAGTGGGCGAAAGAGGCAGGAATGACCGCACAGGCAACGATGTGTATCACGTACTCCAAAGTGCATACTGTTGAGTACTACGTCAACCTCGCTGAGCAACTAATAGCCGGCGGCGCTCAAGAGATCTGCTTGAAGGATATGGCAGGTATCGGACGCCCTGCAAGTCTGGGCAAGATCGTAGCCGCTATCAAAGAGAAACATCCTGATATCATCATCCAATACCACGGCCATTGCGGACCGGGATTCTCGGTCGCTTCGATGCTCGAAGTGGCGAAAGCCGGTGGTGACGTGCTTGATGTAGCCATGGAGCCGCTGAGCTGGGGAAAAGTGCATCCGGATGTGATCACTATCCAAGCCATGCTCAAAGATGCGGGCTTCCTTGTTAAAGATATCAACATGAAAGCCTACATGGAAGCACGGAGCCTCACGCAGTCCTTTATCGATGACTTCCTCGGCTACTGGATTGATCCGAAGAACAGCCTGATGACCTCGCTGCTCGTCGGTTGTGGTCTGCCGGGAGGAATGATGGGTTCTTTGATGGCAGATTTGAAAGGCATGCATGCCGCTATCAACACCAATCTGCGCAAGAAAGGCGAGAAAGAGTTGACAGAGGATGAGTTGCTGGTTGAGTTGTTCGACGAAGTACAACGTATCTGGCCAATGCTCGGTACACCATGCTTGGTTACTCCGTTCAGTCAGTACGTCAAGAATGCAGCCTTGTTCAATCTGTACTCGAAATCGATGGACGAAGCTCCGTTCACGCGAATGGATCCGGCGATGTGGGGTATGATTCTCGGTAAGTCCGGTAAACTTCCTGGCGAATTGGCTCCAGAGATTATTAAACTCGCTGAGCAGAAAGGCTTTGAGTTCTACACAGGCGACCCACAGGCTCTCTATCCGAACGAGTTACCTCGTTTCATCAAAGAGATGGAAGAAAACGGCTGGGACCGTGGACAAGACGACGAAGAGTTGTTTGAATTCGCGATGCACGAGAAACAATATCGTGAGTTCAAGTCCGGACAAGCAAAAGAGCAGTTCCTGGATGATCTCGCCAAACGCAAAGCTGCTGCTAATGCTCCGAGTCAGCCTGTAGCCGCAAGTGCTCCAAGTCAGGCTAATAACGACGAGGCCGCTATCGCTATGGCACTCTACCTCAGCGGTCATAATGCACCATTCCATATCGTGCGTCCTGCAGGAGGCAATATGCGCTCGGCTTGGAGATGGTCACATGTAGTATATCAACATTAACCGGCACAGTCGCCGGAGACGGAAATTAATATAATCTACACAATACAATGAAAAAGTATAACTTTAACGCAGGCCCAAGTATCCTGCCGCAAGAAGTAATTAAACAAACAGCAGAAGCCGTTATCGACTTCCAAGGCGAAGGACTGTCCGTACTGGAGATTTCTCACCGTGCTAAGTATTTCCAACCTGTTATGGACGAGGCAGAAGCATTGATGAAAGAGTTACTGAATGTGCCGGAAGGCTATCGCGTGCTCTTCCTCGGTGGTGGTGCCAGCCTGCAGTTCTGCATGGTGCCGTTCAACCTCATGGAGAAAAAAGCAGCCTACCTGAACACTGGCGTTTGGTCAAAGAAAGCACTTAAGGAGGCTAAAGGCTTCGGCGAGGCTGTCGAAGTGGCTGCCAGCACAACAGATATCCCAACAGACTACGAGATACCGCAAGATGCTGATTATTTCCATATCACTACCAATAACACCATTTTTGGTACGGAAATCAACGATGCTAAGTTGGCTGAGATTTACAAGAAGAAAGGTAACGTCCGCCTCGTAGCTGATATGAGCTCCGATATTCTGAGCCGTCCGATTGACGTGAGCCAATATGACATCATTTATGGTGGTGCGCAAAAGAACCTTGCTCCTGCCGGTGTGACGTTCGTTATCATCAAAGAGGAATGTCTTGGCCATGTAAGCCGTTATATCCCGACAATGCTCAATTATCAGACACATATAGACGGTGGTTCAATGTTCAATACTCCTCCTGTACTGCCTGTTTATACGGCTGTGCTGACACTTCGCTGGCTGAAGAAGAACGGTGGTGTGAAATGGATTGAAGCCCGCAACAAAGCAAAAGCTGAACTGCTGTATAAGTGCCTTGACGAGTCGAAAATCTTTATGCCGACGATCTCCAAGAAAGAGGACCGCAGCCGCATGAACATCTGCTTCGTCTTCAAACCGGGCTACGAGGAGTTGCAAGACGACTTCTTCAAGTTCGCAACAGAGCGTGGCATGGTAGGTATCAAAGGTCACCGTCTGGTTGGCGGCTTCCGTGCTTCCTGCTACAACGCAATGGACATCGAAGGCGTTCAAGCACTCGTAGATTGCATCAAAGAATACGAAAAACTGCATTAACATGGGATTCTCTTATCTTATTCCTGTGGCTCATCCAATCAACCACACGAAACATAAGAATATAGAATTCACAACATTGATTAAACCTATGAAAGTATTAGTTGCAACAGAAAAACCCTTCGCTAAAGTGGCCGTTGACGGCATTCGCGAAGTGGTGGAAGCAGCAGGTTATGAACTTGCACTTCTTGAAAAATATACAGAAAAAGCTCAGTTATTAGAAGCAGTAGCTGATGCAGATGCACTCATTATCCGTTCGGATATTGTGGATGCAGAAGTGCTGGATGCCGCCAAACAACTGAAGATAGTAGTCCGCGCCGGTGCAGGGTATGACAATATAGACCTCGCTGCGGCTACTGCCCATAAGGTGGTGGCTATGAACACCCCGGGACAGAATAGTAATGCCGTAGCAGAACTGGCACTCGGCCTGATGGTATATGCCGTACGTAATTTCTATAACGGCACTTCCGGCACTGAACTGAAGGGCAAGAAACTTGGTATTCATGCTTTTGGTAACGTAGGACGTAACGTGGCTCGTATCGCGCAAGGATTCGGCATGGAGTGCTATGCTTTCGATGCGTATTGTCCTGACGAGGCTATGACGGCTGCCAACGTGAAACCGCTCCATAGCGCTGAGGAGTTATATAAGACTTGCGATGTAGTGAGCTTACATATTCCTGCAACAGCTGAAACAAAGAACAGTATCAATCACGATTTGGTAGGTCTAATGCCTAAAGGTGGTTTGTTAGTGAATACTGCCCGCAAGGAAGTTATAGACGAGGAAGGACTGATTGCGCTGATGCAAGAACGTCAAGATATCAAGTATGTGACGGATATTATGCCTATTGGGGACGCTAAGTTCAAGACGTTGTTTGAAGGACGCTACTTCGCTACACCAAAGAAAATGGGTGCGCAGACTGCTGAAGCCAATATCAACGCTGGAATCGCTGCGGCGAAACAGATTGTGGACTTTATCCAGAACGGCAATACTCGCTTCCAAGTGAATAAGTAGAAAGTGAAGAGAATACTTGGAATCATAGTAGGTCTGTGCTTGGTCGTAGGTAGTTGGGCTTTTCCTGTGGAGACACCCAATGCACGCCTTTGGCCTGCCGTGGAGATACATGACGGCGTAGAGACAATATTGCTTTTTAAGGACGAGATTGCGCTACATCTAGTCAATGGCTCGACAACTGTATACGACTTGTCCGGAAAGGCAATAAGTACCGGGCAAGAAGTGTTCTTTCCGGATGATGGCACATATTATGTGGAAGAAGCCGGTGTGAAAGAGTACTTTACCGTTATTTCCTACTTGCGATATCTCAAGTCCGGTCCGCTGAAAGTGACTGTCACACCCCGTTGCCGTGAGTCTATCCTCACACTTACACCGGGGATGACATATACCACGTCTGCCGGAGTGACTAAAACGCTAAACCGCAAAGTAACTGTTTCCTACACCGATATCGGCTGGGGAGAAACAATGTGGCAAGACTCGGCAGTTGTCTATTCCGGTACGTTGATAAATAACCGTCTCCATATTCCGGCTTTTTATCGGGCTACGGATTTTGTGGTGCAGTACGACAGCGTATGGCGTGACCAATTAGGTGTGTCGCAAGACTCCATGATATCGCCTTTAGTGCAACCTATCGCCGTGAAGTCGCATCCGATGGCAACTGTGACCGTACGAGGCAAAGAAGGCGAACGCTCGAATGAAGTGGATAGACCAACAGATTCCAAAATACTTGAAAGCCGTTCGGCGCCGTTGGAAGTTTACTTTGAGGCCTTCCCATCACCTGCTGTGCAATTCTACACTTGGCGCATTATGCGCGGGAACGAAGAGCAAGCAGTGCGTTATGACGAGACGGTACGATATACTTTTATGAATCCTGGCGGTTACACTGTGACGCATTCGGTGGCTAATATGGAGTGCCCCTGTCATACAGATGAAGGCGACTGCGATAAGGACTCCGCTGAGTTCAAAGTCTCTATTCAAGAGTCGCAGCTGCTTGTACCCAATGTGTTTACGCCGAATGGTGATGGTATGAACGACGAGTTCCGCGTGCTGTATCGTTCATTACGCGAGTACCATATATGGGTATATAATCGTTGGGGCAAATTGGTTTACGAGTCCACCGATCCGTCCAAAGGATGGGATGGCAATATAGGTTCGCGTCCTGCCGCCGAAGGTGCTTATTACTACGTGATTCGCGCCATAGGAACCGATGCTGCCAAAAATGCTTCGTACCACTCGCGCCAAGCGTATGAGAAAGGCAAACTGAACTCCGACGATGCCTATCTGGGAGTATATCAACTATCCGGAGACATCAATCTGCTACGAGGAAAACAGAAATAGTAAACAAAATTGATAAACAATGAAAAAAGTAATTATTATGGCTTTAGCCGCAATCACCATGGCAGCTTGCACCAGCAAAGCTCCTGTAGAACACAACGATAATCCGTTGTTGGATTACGCCAATTGGACAACTCCGCACGGAACGTATCCATTTAACGAGATTCATGCAGCAGACTACATGCCCGCCTTTGAAGAGGCATTGCGTCAAGGCCGCGCTGACATAGACGCGATTGTTCGTAACCCAGAGACACCTACTTTTAAGAATACCATTGAGGCATTGGAGAAAGCAGGACATACCTTGTCTATGGTAGCCGGTTGTTTCTATAATCTGACGCATTCTGAGACGAATGACTCATTGCAGGCAATTGAGGTGCAACTCTCTCCGATGATGTCGGAGTACAGCACTTCTATTATACTGAATGACAGTTTGTTCCAGCGTATTAAGGCTGTGTACGAGCAACGCGACCATCTGCGTCTCAAACCTCATCAGATGAAGCTCTTGGAAGATACGTATGAGTCTTTCGCTAACAATGGCGCTAACCTCGATGAAGCAGGAAAAGAAAAATACCGTGAATTGACGGCGCGCTTGTCTATGCTCACGCTGACCTACGGTCAAAATGTACTTAAGGCTACCAACGCTTGGACTAAACTCATTACGGATGAGAAACAACTTGCCGGTTTGAATGATGATACCAAAGCAATGCTCAAAGCAAAGGCTGCTGCCAAAGGCTTAAAAGGCTGGCTATTGGACCTGAAACCGACAACGTATATTCCGGTTATGAAGGACTGTGAAAATCGTGCGCTGCGTCAGGAATTATACATGGCATATAACAGCCGTTGTATTGGTGGCGAGTTCGATAACACGCAGAATATCATTGATATAGCTAATACCCGCCTTGCGCTGGCTAAACTATTTGACAAAGAGGACTATGCGCAAAAATCGCTGCATAAGACTTGTGCCGAGACCGAGGAGAATGTTATGAATTTCCTCAACGAACTGCGCGAAGCATATATGCCTGCTGCCCGCAAAGAAGTGCAAGAACTGCAAGAATATGCGCAATCTCTTGGCTTTGAGGGTGAGATTCAGCCTTGGGACTGGTCATTCTATTCCAAAAAACTGCAAGATGCGAAATATAGCATCTCAGACGATGTGCTTCGCCCATATTTTGAATTGGAAAGTGTTAAACAAGGAGTCTTTGGCCTGGCTAATCGGCTCTATGGCATTAAGTTCGTAGAGAACAAAGATATTCAGGTTTATAACCCCGAAGTTTCTGCCTATGAGGTATTTGACGAAAAAGGCAAATATTTGGCCGTATACTACAGCGATTTCCATCCACGTGATGGCAAACGTGGCGGTGCATGGATGAATGACTTCCAGCCGCAGTATATGTGTGGTCGCAAGGATCATCGTCCGCATATCGTCAATGTGATGAACTTCACTCGTGCGACAGAGACCAAACCTGCGTTACTGACTTACGATGAAGTAGAGACTTTCTTGCATGAGTTTGGTCATGGCTTGCATGGTATGCTCACGCGCTGCCAGTACTCGTCGCAATCGGGAACGAATGTGCCGCGTGACTTTGTGGAACTGCCTTCCCAATTCAATGAGAACTTCCTTGGTGAGAAAGAATTCCTTAATACCTTTGCTAAGCACTATGAGACAGGCGAAGCTATGCCGGACAGCCTTATTGAGCGCATCAAAGCTGCAAATAACTACCATGCAGCATATAGTTGCGTACGCCAGTTGTCTTTCGGTTTTCTGGACATGGCTTGGCATACTCTCCATGAGCCGTTTGTAGTGCCAGAAGGAAAGAGCGTACAACAAGCTGTTATCGACTTCGGAAACGAAGCAATGGAGTGTGTACGTGTGATGCCTAATATCGAAGGCACTCAGATGGAGACTGCTTTCACACATATCTTCTCAGGTGGTTATGCAGCCGGTTATTATAGCTATAAATGGTCAGAACTGCTGGATGCAGATGCTTTCGCACAATTCCAAGCAGCACGTGACCTGCGCGGTTCTATTTTCGACAAGAAGACAGCAAACGCATGGCGTAAGAATGTGCTTGAGCGTGGCGGTACTGACGAACCGATGAATCTCTACCGTGCTTTCAGAGGCGGCGAACCGACGATTGATGCACTCTTGAAACGTGACGGAATAAAATAAGGCATGTTACTACAAACTCAAATACAACCTAAAGTGTTGCCGCCGGACTCGGTGAAGCAGGCTACGGCGGATATGATTCGCCAGATGCAGACTGATCCAGCAGCCTTTTGGCATGAGTTGATGCGTAGCGCCATAGACTTCGGTTTGCGCGTGCTGATTGCCTTAATCATCTATGTGATAGGTATATACCTTATTCGATGGGTGAAGAAGTTGCTGACAAAAGCATATGCTAAGCGTAATACGGAGAAGACTTTGGCATCGTTTATCACGTCGTTTGTGTCTATCTCAATGACCGTACTGTTGATTGTTATTACAGTCAGTACATTGGGCGTTGATACCACTTCTCTTGCAGCCTTATTAGCTGCTGGAGGTATGGCAATCGGTATGGCGCTATCCGGAACAGTGCAGAACTTCTCCGGAGGAATCATGCTGCTTGCCTTCAAACCATTTAAAGCAGGTGACTTCATTGAAGCACAAGGGCACTCAGGAACCGTGGTGGAAGTGAATATTACGGCGACGAAGATACTTACTACCGATAATTGCGTTGTAATCTTGCCCAATGGTGCGCTCTCCAATGGAACGATAAAGAACTATAGCGGTCGCCCGTTACGTAGGGTAGAGTGGCTTGTTAGTGTTGGTTATGGCGCTGATGTGAATGCTTTCAAAGACACTGTGATAAAAATGCTGTCAGAGGAGGAACGTGTGCTCCAAGCGGACACCGATATGAAGAAACTCTATGATGAGTTTGACACAGCTAAGTACCAACTCACAACCGTACGCTACAAGATAGAAACAATTCCGGAACCATTTGTCGCGCTCAAATCACTCAACGAAAGCGATATCACTTTTGTTGTGCGTGCGTGGGTGCGTAGCGCGGATTATTGGGGTGTCTATTTTGACATGGAGAAACGGTTCTACACCGAACTGCCACAATGCGGATTCGAATTTGCATATCCTCATGTTACTATTAACAAAGAAAAATAATCAACTATGGATATATCAGTTATTATACCTCTTTTTAACGAAGCAGAGTCGCTGCCAAAGCTCTATGAATGGATAGAGCGCGTGATGAAAGAGAATAAGTTCTCCTACGAGGTAATCTTTGTCAACGATGGCTCTACCGATGAATCGTGGAAGGTGATAGAAGAGTTAGCTGCTCCGAAAGGCAAATCCGGAGTTTCTCCGGTACATGGTATCTGTTTTCGTCGTAACTATGGTAAGTCTGCTGCGCTCTATTGCGGTTTTAAGGCGGCAAAAGGTGATGTTGTTATCACGATGGATGCGGATCTGCAAGACTCGCCCGATGAGATTCCTGAACTGTATCGAATGATAAAGGAAGAAGGATACGACCTTGTTAGCGGATGGAAGAAGAAACGCTATGATAATAAGTTCACCAAGAATATTCCGTCCAAGCTATTTAATGCCACAGCGCGTAAGGTGACAGGAATTCAACTGCATGATATGAACTGCGGTCTAAAAGCTTATCGCAATGAAGTAGTGAAGAATATCGAAGTATTCTCAGAAATGCACCGATACATACCCTATCTTGCTAAGAACGCAGGTTTCACTAAAATAGGTGAGAAAGTGGTGCAACATCGTAAGCGTGAGTTTGGTGTATCTAAGTTTGGTCTCAACCGCTTTGTGAATGGTTACCTTGATTTGATGACCTTGTGGTTCCTCAATAAGTTCGGCAAACAGCCGATGCACTTCTTTGGATTGATAGGCAGCCTGATGTTTGGGCTTGGTTTTATCGCTATCGTTATTGTTGGCGCAATGAAACTATATGCTCTTTATCATGGTCATCAGGCGATGTTAGTGGCAAATAATCCTTATTTCCACCTCTCTATCTTGTCAATGGTATTAGGTTGTATGCTGTTTCTTGCCGGCTTCTTAGGAGAACTCATTATTCGCAACTCACAGAGCCGAAATGATTATCTGATAGCTAAGGAGATCTAAGTTTTGAGCCTCGACGAACAACGAAATATGATGGAACACGCTATGACAGAACGCATGCTGAACCATGCGTTTGTCGTGTTGCGTCAATGGGCTCAAGAACTGGGTTTTGCGCCCTATGTGGACCGTATCCATTCGCTCGAGGACAGCTATAAGCAACTCTTTGATTATTATCTTATCGGCGATGATCCGGAACGTGATGCTATTCATGACCAGTTAACCACGGAAGTATATCGACTTGGGGATGAGATGTACGCGGATATTTGTCTCAAACAAGGCAAAGCACCTGAGATGCATGGTTTCGACCGTACTAACATAGTCAGTATAACCAATTATTTTTCGTCTTGTATGCATTTGCAGGATGAAGATTATGACTGGTTGGTGGAAGCGGCTAATGATCCGGAACAGTCTTCAATGGGTTTTGTAGCTGTAGCCGCATTAAGTGCTAATTTGCGCGAGACATTTAATGAAGAGTCTCTATTGACTCTTATCGAAATAGTTAATGCCGAGAACCAAATGGTTGCAGACCAAGCACTTGCGTCACTTATTTTGCTTCTTGCGCAGTGGGATGTACGAGTCGATTACTTTCCACAAATGCAGGAAGCGTTTGTAGAAAAAATAGGTGACGGAGAAAGGGCTTTTCTTTTGATGCGTTCTCTTATTCGTGCGTCGAATAAGAGCATTAGCGAAATGGTTGAGAGTGAGCATATTACGCAGGAAGATATACCTACCGAACTGCAAGATATGTTGGGCGAAGATGCTTCTGGTGAGAGTGTGGAAAATATGCTTTCACGCTTGAGTAAAATGGTGCCTAAAACGGAGCATGCTTATATACAAACCGTTGTTGAGCTACTTCCGCAGACTTGGGTCTTTGACTTGATTATTGGCGAAGATGAACAGCGGGAAACAGCCATTGACCATATTTATCTTGAGTTGGGCTCTATGGGTTTTATGTGGGACAACTTAGACGAAGCAGAAGATTGGCTTGTAAATCGTTTGCGTTCAGGTAATGCCAAACCTCAAGACTATATCAATTATGCGCATTGCTGCTTCCTGAAAGGCGATAAGATGATGGCTTTTGAGAACTACCTTGAAGCTAAACGCCTGTGCAAGAGCACGCGCACTTTCTTTGACCTTTTCCGACCGGATAGAAAGATGTTGGTAGAGAAGGGAATACCTTTGGAACAAGTTTATTTGATGGAAGACCATCTGTTGAAAGCATGAAACGCACATTATACATACTATTACTCATAGTTCTTGGTTCTCCGCTTTTTGCAGCCCGTCAGGACAGTGCCAAGCATAAACTCGACATGGATTATCGGGTTTCTTTTCGTGGTGGTGTCATGACGAACGATTTGTTTGGAAACGATAAACTCAATAAGTTCTGTCCGTATATCAATCCAACTCTTGGCGGCGAGTTCGCAATCGCTTTTCATCCCGATTGGCAGGCACTTCACGAATGGAATGATGCTTCGGTAGGTGTTGCTCTATCTGCCTATTACTTAGGCAATAACGAGAAATTAGGTTATGCGATTGCGCCCTATGCTTTCTTGGATGTGCCGTTGGTACGAGTGCCGCATTTTGTTTTAGGCTTGCGTTTGGGACTTGGTGTAGCATTCCTCACTAAGACATATTTTAACACTGTTCCCGAGGGACATGAATACATCGATATGGGCTATATTGCTCCCGATGGCACTAATCTGCGTGCGAACGAGTGCATAGGAAGTGTATTTAATTTCCATTTTCCGGAGGCATTATATTTGGAGTTTCCTATTAAAAACGGATGGGCTATTACTGCGGGAGGTGGATGGTATCACTTCTCGAATGGTAGTACGATTCAACCTAATACGGGATATAATATCTTTGCCGGTGAATTGGGCGTGCGCTACGTGCCGACAACCGATGCTGAACTGCGACCTTGTTGGACGAAGAATCCTGACGGACGCAAGAAGAACTGGGAAGTAGAACTGGCTTGGACCGGTGCTGCACGACAAGTCTATTACAAGGATAGACAGACATTCTTCGGTTTTACGCTTCAAGCTGCGGCTTATTGGCGTGCCCATAATGTGTTCCGACTTGGTGGTGGTGTGGACGTGTTCTACGACAATAGTTATATGCCGCGTGAAACAAAGTTCGGTAAAACTAATGTGTCTGCGGCACGAGCTAACGGAGCCGATTGCTGGCGATTGGGCGTGAGTGTGCAGCCCGAGTTTGTTGTAGGAAAACTAACCTGCGGTTTCCATGTCGGTGTGTACCTGTTAGATAATGTTAAATCCTTAGAGCCAGGTACAGCAGATGATCAGGCCAGGTATTTGACCGAGGCTCAACGTGCTGAATATGCGGCTACGGGACGTGTTACAAAGGGTATATTTTATCCGTATGACTTGGGTAATGCGGGACAAGGAGGACATCCAGACGGATGGCTTTATACACAACTCGTACTGCGCTATCACTTGCCGTATCACCTCTTTATACAGGGGAATATGAAAACGCATGTTTCAAAGGTGGAATTTATCTGCCTTGGAGTAGGTGCATATCTATAGTTTTTCTGCGTAAGATTAGGGTATTGTCGGCTTAATCACCCTTTAATCACCTTTTAATCACCTTTTAATCACCCTTTAATCACCTTATCCTTGCGGGATGGGATTTGTATATTTTTCGCAAAAAAATGAAGTTTTATTTGCATGTATGCAAAAAAAGCAGTAATTTTGCGGCGTAATTGTGTGCATATTGTATATGGGCGCGTGCGGAAAGATGTATAGGCGTGTGCGAAACATATTGTTGGTTTTAGTAGTGCTGCTGTTTGGTGGTACTTCGCTGGGTTTTTCCGACTCTGCTTTACATGCGCAGACGAACCAACTTCCCGGAACTTATGGTAATGAGTTCTGGCTTAGCTATTTAGTGAATGCCAATGTCCCGTTAGAAGATAATCCGAAGTTATACATCTATGCAGTAGCTGAAGAGAAGGTGGATATTATTGTAGCGCTTGGGACGACCGGTGCGCAGTTAGCCACTATTAATATTCCAGCCGGAGGTGGAGTTGGTTTCACGCCAGCTATTACGCCTGCGTCTGTTTATCCGCGTTCGAATGAGGATGATAAGAATGCGTATGACCGCGGTATACGGATTTACGCGACGGATAAGAAGAAGCGTTTCACGTGTTATGCGGTATCGGAGGCGAATGAGAATACGGCTAACTCCACTCGTGATGCGACATTGCTTTTGCCTACGGAAGTGTTGGGACAGGAATATTTTGTGCAGACTTATCCGGAAGATGGTGTGGCAACGGAGTTTGTTGTTGTTGCGACGGAGGATGCGACGAGTGTAACGGTTACGCCTACGGTTGTTACAGCGGGTGACCACACAGCTAATGTGCCGTTTACGATTACAATGAATAGGGGCAAGACGCTTTTGGTTAAGAGCAAAGAGCGCGTTGAGACTTCGGCTTCTGTGGATTTGAGCGGAAGTACGATTTGTGCGGATAAGCCTGTGGCAGTATTCAATGGTAACGTGCTGACGAAGATTCCAAACCGTGGTGCCTATTCGGCTAACCATGCTTTTGAGCAATTGATTCCGCAGACGTTGTGGGGCAAGGAATTCTTTGTTTCTCTTGCAGCGGGAACGAAGCGTAATATGGTGCAAATCACCGCATCTGTTGATGGTACTCAAGTGACGATAGATATTCCAGGTTCCGCCCCTCGCACGGAGACGCTTAACCGCGGTCAGTCTCTGACAGAGCCATTAATGTTGTTGCAAGGTTCTGCTACAGCGAAGATTACGGCAACAGAGCCGATTGTATGTTACCACTACTTGACTTGTGGTGCTGCTAACCAAGAGGAATCGGGTGCGGACTTGTGGGATTGGGGAAACCCGACGAGTGCGCTTGTAATGCCTTGGACGCACCGGACGAAGGAAATGAGTTTCTATACGGCCAAGATTACTAATTATGATGAGGCTACTGCTCAGCAGAAGTACTTCGTTCAGGTTATTATCAACTCCGCCGATAAGAATAAGATTACGTTAGACGGCACGTCCGTTCCTGCTTCGACGTTCACGAATTTCAGTAGTGACGGAAGCAAGGCGTACGGAAGCATTCCTCTTCCTAATCCGTTGCCAACTCAATTGATTGAGAAGCATCGCTTGGAGTCGTCGGGTAGCGGTTTTGTAGGATATGTATATGGCATCACTTCGGAAGCTCGTGCGTACGAATATACCTTAGGTTTCGACCCGCCGATATATCCTGATTCGTTGTTTGCAAGAGACCGCGATAACCCGAAGGCAGAAATCATGTCGCCGTACTCGTACGATATTGATAGCGTGAACGGTAAAGGTTGGTATCAGCGTCAAGAGGATTGGTGGCCTATTGGTCAGGAGCGATTGGATACGGCGTATGTTTGTAATGGTGAGTGGTTGCGCTTCCATGGTCAATTGGCGGTACAAAACAGTTCCGACTCTGTGATGTGGAAGATTTATAAGTGCAAGCCCAATGGAACACGAGAAGATACTCCGATTAGGGAGTATCATACGCCAAACGGTGAAGATCATTACTATAACTACCAATTCACTGTAGATGCGCAGGAAGACCTTCCGCCATCACAGCGTGATCCGTTCCAGTTGTATGCAGTGGATATGGAGCGTTATAAGAATCATCTTATTTGTACGGATTTGGAGCCTGAGTGCGATACGCTGCGAACAATGGTGAAGGCGTTGCGGGCGTATAATGATACAACTTGGAAGATTGTCTGCGAGCACGATACGGTGCATTTCTTTAATGATAATTACAATCATGGCAAGGTGGGACCGAAGACAGAGTCTATCTTCCGCTTCAATGTGCCGGATGACCCTGCGCATGATACTTTTGGCTTCCACTATGGACATAATATTTGGACACGTCGTTACCATACGCCTAATGGTTGTGACTCAATCGTGACGTTGTGTATCTTTGGTTGTGATACTTCTTTCCAAGCTGTTGACACAACCGTTTGCGAATCGCAGATAATGAAGAGCGGTCCGAATTATGTGTTCACATTGGTTGATAAAAACGGTGTGACGCGCAATTTCTATCCGATAACGGTGAAGTCGCAGAAACAGTTGCGAGATGACGCAAAGACGACAGAAGGTATTCAGCCGTATTCGAAGGACTACATAAGTCATCTCTGGAAGGATGATTGTTTGAAAATAGATCCTACAATGCCTCAGGCTGAGCAGGATACTATCAATATGTATAAGAAGCACTGCCCAAGCTTCAAGGGTTGTCCTGATACGGTGAAATTGCATCTGACTATTAATCCGCTTCTCTATACGCCGGAAAAAGAACCTGCTATGATTCCATGGTGTACCGGAGGTGATCCGACGGCCGTTTATACTGAATGGAGGCGTGCGGACGGAACGCCTGTTCGTTCGGAAGGAATCAAGCAAGATGATCCTGCATTCTTAGACCCGACACATCCTAATATTGGTTATTTCCGCGATACGGTTTGGCATACTCCTTGTACCGAATGTCCTGAAGGTGGCTGCCCGAAAGAGATAACGACGCTTGTCCTTCTAAAGGTTGATAATGAGCCACAAGTGCATACGGTACATATCTGTCGCGACGAGAGTTATACGCATGAGGCATTTATGCCGTCGGACCGTAAGCTGCTGAAGGGCTGGGAGTTATGGAATCAAGGATATGCCGAGGCAAACTATTATGAAGAGACTCATGGTGTGGATGTGAAAGATGCGCAAGGTCATGTAGTATGCCAATACCAAGAGACATTGCGATTGTATATTCACTCTACTTATGCGGATAAAGGCAGTAAGTTCAATACCGAACTGCAAGACAATGCGTCCACTTGTATAGCGAAAGATCCGGCGGTTGATTATTTTGTATGGACAGGGCACACAGAAGCGCAGCCGGGAGAAATACATTACGTATGGGATGTGAAGCGTCGCCAACGTGTGCCTGCAAACCATATCCCCACCGATGTGGCTGGTACATTTGAATATGTGGATTCCCTTAAAACGACCACATGTACAGACTGTAAGAATACTTTGGGTTGTGACTCCATTTGGCGTCTGACACTTATCGTTGGGCCTGAAAAGCACGAGATAATGCCGTTAGAGCTTTGTCGCAATGCTGTGGTAGAATATGTGTGGGAAGGTACTCCGTATTATTACTACGGACATTTGTATGATGGTCCGAAAAAGACTGACCCCAATGCCAAAGAGATACCGGATGATCCTTATCTCAACACCGCTTGTTCCGGTGATAAGTACTTTGAAGAGAAATTCTCAGGCCAAACACAATATGGCTGCGACTCCACTTGGACGGTGAAGATTCATTTGGATAGTACGTATGTGCACTCCAAGCATGCGTATATTTGTGAGGGAACGGTTTATCACTTCTTCGATAAGACATACACATGGTCATACAACCATACACCTGGAGCAAATAATACTCATGAGTTGGATTCGCTGGTTCCGTCGAAGACTTGCGGTTGCGATAGCGGAGTGACGGAATATGTGCATGTTCATCCTGTTTATCGTCTTGCCGATGCACCGGATACGACCTGTCAGGCTGTAGGTGCCATCTATGAGTGGATTAACCACCCGAGACCGGGCGATGTGCCTCGGCAGATTTGGATGGTGAATCAGTTGACCGGCGGAAAGCACGCTGTGATGAGTAATGCTATTCCGTTGGACGTAGCCGGAACATTCATGTTGATTGACTCGCTGCGTACGGTGACGTGTTACGAGTGTGAAGGCAACGGCTGTGACTCGGTGGTATCTATTTCGCTGACTGTCATTCCGACGTACGACTTACCTCCTGTTACTCGTCCGCTATCGAGCGAAGGATATTTTGTCTGGGACGATACGCTGTTTATGGGTAGTCTAACTGCCGATCCACCTGTTGGCGTTACATATACCTACTTGGAGCGCGTGCCCGGAGTAAAAGAATATACGCACCACTACAGCACAACTCAGACGATAGATGGTCACAGTGTAGGCACATACGCGTGCGACTCGCTTTATACGTTCCGTGTAGTAGTAGGACAAGTGTTCCGCGATACGACTTATGCCGCTGTCTGCGAGAATTGTGAATACGAGTGGTTCATACAAGATCCTAATCTAAATTGTATCTGTGGTAAAACTATTATTATAACCGATGTCCCTGCAGCAGGCGAAACACGATGGTACTACGATTCGCTTAAGACTACACTTGGCTTTGACTCTATCTATAACCTCCAACTGACAGGCTACCCGACTAAGTATAACTCCGAATCGGCTGCTATCTGTCAAGGCGAGCCATTCGCTTGGGATGGGCATACCAATAACCTGGGACACAACGCGTATATCTATTTAGTTGATCCGGCAAGCGGCACGACGCAGAAGATAGACACGACAACGTTTAACCGCACTATTTCGCAGCAATATCGTCATTATACTGTGCGTGATAGTTTGAAGACTGATACTGTTTATATCAGTCCTCGAGGCGAAAGAATGGTAGTCCATTGTGACTCTATCTGGGAGTTGGAACTGGAGGTGACACCTACTTATACGTATCAGTATAACTATCAGTATGTAATCTTTGATGAGAACTTATGTTCCAACGAGACATTGCTATGGAACAATCGTCTATTTGTAGGTTATGACTACGATTTGGCGGCGCATCCGATTGAGCCTGCTTCGGCAACTACTCCGTACGACTCGATTGTTTATATTCCGCGCGATTCTGTATATAGCTTCTACGACTCTGTGCCATATGCGTTGGGTACGAAGACCTATGGTTGCGATAGTATCAACTACCTGCAAATCGCTATCTCCAAGTATGACACGACGTGGGTGCGTGAAGTTTTGGGTGATAATAATAAGCAGTGGTACTTTGGCGGAAAGGGTGGTACCTTCCAATACTGCGACTCGTTGGGTAATCTCAAGGACCGCGTCACCATTGCTGACTTAGTACACGATATTCCGGTTGGTCCAGATGGCATATCACGCGATACCTTCCTGATTGATACCTTGCGCCTAAGCGGTTGCGACTCGATTATTTGGGACTCTATCTATATCTTCAAGACCTACACATTCGAGTTCGATACAATTATATGCTCCAATATTCCATGGTCATGGCGTCCAGAGTCGCCGAATGCGTACAAGTTCACCAATATGAACTACCGCGGTACCGGCACCTACTATGACTCGCTAAAGACAACTCGTGGCAATGTCGACTCTGTCTTTGTGCTATACTTACAGGTACAACCGGCTGCTCGACATACCGAAGGTAAAGACCTATGTAAGAACGATACGATAACGTGGGAGTTCCAAACGGTTTACTATCGACCCGAGGTGATTGAGTGGGAGGTTCACTATAGCACGGGTGCTGAGTGTGACTCTGTGATGGCGCTGCGTGCAAGATGGCATGACTACTATCATTTCAAACCGGATACTGTTCCAGGTGATACGATTTGTCGTTACGATGAGATTGTATGGATAACTCCTGGCGAAACGAAGCCGCATACGGCAGCACTGCGTGGTGAGAATGGAGAGGTATTTGACAAAGTGCCGACTGATACGATATTGATTGATCCTCGTACGGGCAAGCAAGTCGGATTCTGGATGACGATATACGACTCGTTGCACAGAGCTGATTGTAACTGCGACTCGACGTATACGTTGCGTTATTATGTTCGTCCTGCTTACCATTTCCATGAGGAGGCAACGATATGTTCAGCTGACACGTTCTACTGGCGCGGCATGGAGATCTTTAGTCCGCAAGCGATGGTAGTTGATACGGCTGACCGATATACGATGGTAGATGGCTCGTGCGATTCTATCTACTTCCTTAAGGTACATATTAATCAGACTTACGATAGCATCTTCTACGACACTATCTGTGCTAACCAGAAGCACTTCGAGTGGCAAGGTCATAACTTAGACAACTGGCTCGCGCTCCATAAGGATGATAAGCAGCCGATAGATACGTTCTTGTGGCGTGACTTCCAAACTACGTTGGATTGCGACTCGCTGTATAAACTCTATCTGACTGTTTGGCCGATAATAACTGACACGGTGACAGATACTATTTGCGCTGGCGAAGTATATAACCTGAACGGCAGAGAGTTGACTAAGTCGGGTATTTATTATGATACGTTGACTAATAAGGTTGGTTGCGATAGTTTCGTCGTGCTGTATCTGGATGTGGTACCAATTACGGCATTTAAGATAGAGCCTCTGACTGTATGTGCCGACCAAGGTGCTTACGATATGGTATTCACATTTGACGAGACGCATGGTATAGCGCCGCAAGAGATACGTATCATTTATGACTCGTTGGCAATGGCTAATGGTTTCCCGACTGATACGGTCGTAATGCCGGTAACGAGTACGACTATGCATATGGATTTGCCGGATGTATTGCCGTACGTGATGCCGAATCACTATTCTGCGCGTATCTATTTCGATAACGGTACATGTAATGATCCGGACTTATTGCGCGTTGAGTTTAAGTTCCAGGTAGCTTACCCGTCGTGGTTGTTAGAGCAGCACTGGATGGATGCTGTTGGTATTCTCAACGAGAAGTATAATTATGGAGAAGGTAACGAAGGCTTTGTATTCTCCGCTTACCAGTGGTATAAGAACGGCGAAGAGTTAGTTGGTCAGACACGTCCGTACTTATACATGCCGCACTTATTAGAACCGGGTGCTGAATATAGCGTAGGTCTTGTGCGTGAGGGTGAAGATGTGAGTGTGATGACGTGTCCGATTGTGGCTCAGAAGCGCGATAATACTACAATGCCGCAGTTGCCGTATGTAAGCGTAGTGCCGACATACGTAGTGAAGGCAAATCCGGTTGTCAATATTCTCTGCAGCAAACATGGTGGAACATATAAGTTGTATAATCCGTTCGGTTCACTCATACAGAGTGGACGATTCGAACCGGGTGAACATAATGCGTACGAGGTGAAATTACCGGCACAATCGGGCGTATATATGTTCCAACTCAACCAGGATGAAGGTGAAGTACGAACCGTTAAAGTAATCGTTAATTGATGCTCCGTAAACTTCCATATGGTTTGATTTGCTTGTTGCTGTTATGTAGTCTAACGGCAACAGGTCAAACACGTGCAATCAATGAGCACTCGAAAAACGATCGGCTCCAGTCTTCTTCCGGCAAACGTGTTAATGGGTCAGGTCTGCGTACAACAACGTATGACGGCGTGCATCATTTACTTGGTCTGCATGTGGATGGAGGTTACTCAAAGATGTTTGGTAATATGCCAAATATTCTCAATAGACCCGGTGGCTATACGGTAGGTCTGGGTTTTGATTATAGTTATACGGGGCGAGGACTTATTCTGCAAACAGGACTTGCGGTTAGATGGCAGGATGTTAGCAATCGGGTATTTAATGATTCGCTTGTTGTGGATCCGATAACGGATTCGGAAGGTACACCTTTCCGCTTGCAGTATGACTTGACCAATCGTGTAGATATGTCACGCAACTTGTATCTGCAAGTACCTGTATTGGCTGGAACATACTTCTATGGTGCGTACTTCCTCGCAGGTGTAAAGCTCAACGTGCAGCTAATGGGAAATACCAAAACCAAATTGAATGTGACCACTACTGCTACCTACGACCGCTATATCGGTCCATGGGAAGAAATGGATAACCATGGAATCCGTAAGGAAGTGGAGGAAGTGCGTAATGGCGGTAAACTGAATTTAAAGTTTGACGTATTGGCAACAGCTGAAATAGGTTACGAGTGGTCGCTTGGAAACTATGGAAAGAAGGGCTACCGTAAGCAATCAGCAAAGGACTATCGCGTGCGTCTTGGTGCGTTTGTTGAGTGCGGTCTGTTGGATATTATGCCTAAGGGTGATAATCGCTCTTACGTTATTCCGGAAAAGTCGCGTTATGACTTCTCTACGTTTGAGTTTAATCATATGTTTTCTACTTCCGAAGCAACGAAATATCACGTCCGCAATTTCTTTACCGGTCTGAGACTTACGTTCTTCTTCTATGGAAAACAGTCCACAGAAAAATGTATTCTCTGTGGACCGTTGGGAGACGAGATCAAGATGCGCTAGCATCTTTCGTCTTTTATCTTTCGATTTTCGACTATTTCTTCACCACTGTTATACGTTGTTGTGGTTTTCCGTATTGTCTTGCTGTTACACGACCTATTTTCTGCAGGTAATCAATAACCGTTTGTACGTCGGTGCGGCCGTTGCATTCAGGACATGAAAGCTTTTTAGCAGAAAGGAATACACCTTCGGCACCTTTGTTTTGCAAGATGTAACTTTGGCCACCTACTGTGTATGTCTTATTCATATCAAGCGGCTCCCATTCTCCGGATTCTTTGTTTAATACTTCAACGGATGTGACACGACGACTTCCTGCAATACCGATAAACATGTTATTGTTATCGTATTTGACTGAAGTAGGAATAGACGGATCATAGGAATAACGTAATCCGCTTACTTGCATGAAACTACCATTCTCTTCTGGAGCGAGTGAAACTCCCATCTCAATAGCGTCCAAAATCTGTTGACCGGTGCATTCGACCATGCAAACAGAGTTGTTGAACGGCATGACGGAATAGATCTCACCAAAGGTAATTGGGCCTGCATCAATTTGGTTGCGGATACCACCACCATTAACCATAGCAATATCTGCACCTGTCTGGTCGCGGAAAGCGTCTGCCAATAAATCAGCCAAGTTGGTTTCGCCGCGACGTGTCTCGCGATCGTTGAACTTAAACATTACCAAAGGAATTTCGGTGTAACCGACAACCGCATTAATGCGATCTTCTAATTGCGTTTCGATATTCTGAATCACTTTAGCAACGTCTTCTGACTGATTCTTGTAATCTGAAGTTCGTATCAACTCAACATTAATCTCACCATTGGTATTTATAGTCAGCTTACCCATACGCAAGAAAGCAGTTCCGGTAGATGCCAAATGAATAGGTTTGCCTTTGGAGTTGGAAATTGTTTGGTTGATGATATGGTGTTGATGTCCATCCAAAACAGCATCGATTCCGCTGGTTGCGCGAATCATATCTACACTATTGTCAATCTCGGTGTCGTCTCCCAGGTGAGAAAGAACGATCACATAGTCTGCACCATTGCTACGTGCTTCCTTAGCTGTTTTCTCAATGCGTTTGAAACTGTCTTCAGCATGGAAAGAGTATATGAGATTACCCTTTGAATCCTCAAAATAGGTAGGTGTAGAGGATGTGAATGTGGTAGGAGTTGCAGCACCTACAAAAGCAACCTTAACGTCTCCGAATTGTTTAATCACATAAGGAGGAAAGAGCAGTTTGTCGTTCAAATCGGTGAAGTTGCAGCAAACAACTTCTGCCTTCAACTCCGACATGAGATGTTTCATCTGGTCGATACCGTAGTCGAACTCATGGTTACCGATTGTTGTAACATCATAACCCACAGCGTTCATGATTTGGATGATACTCTCACCTTTGGTGATACTACCAATTGCAGCACCTTGAACATAGTCACCGGCGCTTACCACTGCTACATAAGGGGTTTGGGCAAGCATTTCTTGCTTGAGAGCGCCAAACTTGGTGTAGCCGTCAATGGCGCAGTGTACGTCATTCTCAAACAGAATCACAATGTCGTGATCCGGTTTCTTAGCAGTTTGGCAAGCGCATAAGATAACTGCCAGTAAACCCAATAGAAAAATGTGTCTTTTTTTCATAAGATTAAATATTAAAGGTTAATTGTGTGTCTCGTTGTTAGCTGTATGTCTTTAGAACTTGTATCCGAGCATTATTTGTAACCGCTGTTTATATGTCCGTGGTGCGGAATCCGAGGCTATATCAAGCATAAAACCCTTGTATTCCATGCCCACTGTGGCTATATGACGCATTTCTTGTATGCGGAAACAATAGCCTACATGAGCGTATTTCCAGAAATTGAAATCAACTCCTAATTCTGCATTGACTGAGTGTTGCCCATAGTAGAATAATAGGTGCGGTGACAGCATAACGTTCTTGCCTTTGTCCAAGAAGAAATCGTAACTGACGTTCGCGTACATGCGTCTTTCGTATATAATCAGTGCGGTGTAATTAGTTGCTGAGCTTCCGGCTAAGTTCATTACGCTTACACCAAGATGCAATCCGCGCAAGCGATATTCAATACCTAAATCGATATCTGGCGTCATTTGGAAGGTCTTGAGCCACTCTGTTCGCACACTGAGTTTGGAGGGCATAATATCGCAGAAATTGAGTTGCACGCGACCGCCAATAGACAAACGGTGCTTTTCTTTTATTACGAATTCATAGCCATAACTGAAGTTGAGAGTGTGCTGGTGGAAGAAAGAATATCCGTCGTAGTGATACGAGGCAGAAAAGATATTGTGTCCTATTCTTCCTTGGTAGCGCGCACCAACATCTATGTCTTCATAAGGCTCCGTTTCGTAATGCCTCTTGAAGTCTCTTGGTGTAAAGGCGATATGAGACCATACTTGGGTCAGATGGCTATAACCGTCGTTTACATTCGAAACGGCAGGGTTGTAGAACGACACATCGTTATACTGGTCATACAATATCTGATTCTGCGCAGAAATTGTGCTGCATAGAACCAAGAAGACGCCCAGCAATATGTACCG
Source organism: uncultured Bacteroidales bacterium (assembly GCA_902771935.1). GTDB lineage: Bacteria > Bacteroidota > Bacteroidia > Bacteroidales > Paludibacteraceae > Colicola. The sequence continues at coordinate 47,265 of CACXYM010000001.1, read as the reverse complement.
ACATTTTTTCATCATCTCTGCCAGTCTTCCAGCGTATGGTTCATATATTGATATGTAATGCCGAAGTGATCTTTGCCTTCATACTCGTATAGCTGTATATCTCCTCCGGCTTTGGTGAGTCCTTCGTACGCATCTTTGGTGTTCATATAAGGCACAATTGCGTCTTTTGTCCCGTGATGCAGATATACGGTGCCGGTAGGCTTCCATCCTTCGTGGAACGAGTTCTTTTTACTTGCTTCAATCCACACTTTGTCTTCGCCGCTCAGTATGCCTTGGGTGAAGTACGGACGGAAGCAGTCCCAAACATTGCCCACGAAATTCATCATGGCAGACACCTGATCTGTCACGGTGAAAGTGTAAATCTGGTCAGGATTACGATGTACAGCAAAACGGTTAAGCACATACACAGACCATGTGCACAAGGCCGTAGGAGGCGCAAGTCCTGTGGTGTCGCGCAAAACACCCTCAAATAACCCTGCGTAGTTATACGGACCTGACAGGCACGATGAACTTTGAACGTAAAATTCGTCCTTGTATTCTGTTTGTATGTAGTAATGCAAACTTAATGCTGCTCCGCCGCCTTGACTCCAGCCTGCTAACCAAACATCCTGTTTACCCTGTAGTTTGAGGTAGTTCCTAAGTGCCCGCAAAGCATCTATGTTTGCATGGCGCAACTCGGGGTAATAAATGAAGGGATGCTCCTTGTCGGCTGTTTCTCCAAAGCCGATATAATCGGGCATAATGACAGCCATACCGGACGAAGCAAACGGAATGCCACAACTGGCGACTTCGCCTCCTCGTTGTGTCTTACCATTGTTGAAATAATTGCTTGGCATCTTCTGCTGCGCGGCCATTTTCTCTATCGGCCAGTTCGTACCGTGCATATAGACGCACAACTGATTATCTGCCTTCTCATCATCCGGCAATAACATCAACGCCGTAGTTGCAATAGGCTCACCTTCATATACGCTGCTGTAAGTCAATCGGTAACAACGAACAGGGTAGTGCAGATAATCCAAAGAGATAGAGTCCTTGGCATAACGTGCCACATCTTCCACCGTCAGATATTTCAGCGTATCAATTTGCAAAATCTCGCCGCGCAGACTTGTTGGTTCTGGGGAGTTTTTGTCACTACAACTCACCAAAAACAACGCACAAAGCAAACTATATAAGAAAAGTCTTCGCATGGTATTTCATCAAATCGCCGACAAAGGTACTGCTTTTTTTGCATATATGCAAACAATTCAATAAAAAAAAGTGCAGATAGCTTTAAAATGCTGCACCTTTTATATCTTGCTGGATTTGAGCCTTGAGGGCATCTAGAGAAGAAAAGTGTTGTTCGTCACGTAAACGGCGAGTGAGAGGCAGTTGTAGTTGTTGACCATAAAAATCGCTGCCGTGATAATTTGGCAAATAGGCTTCGATAGTTAGATGGTCATTGCCGATTGTCGGATTGGTGCCGATATTAACCAAAGCATTGGACGCGGCATACACGCCTGGTTTGGGAATTAGTTTGCATGGCTCAACTTGTACATTCGCGGTCGGGAAACCTATCGTTCGGCCAATACCGTTACCATGTACCACTGTGCCGGAGAGCGTGTAGTTATATCCCAGCATGTTATTCGCCGTTTCTATGTCCCCTGCTAATAGGGCGTTGCGAATCTTTGAAGAAGAAATATTCTGACCTTGTGGGCAAGGGATGATTTGTAATTGGGAATTGGTAATTTGCGATTTAAGTTGCTCGTAGTTCAGCAAATCAGAGCCAAATCGATGGTCATAACCCATCATTAATGCAGACACATTATGCTTATCATGCAAAAGTGTCATAAATTCTCGTGCGGTAAGGTGCTGAATATCCCTGAATGAATAGTAAATGATTTGTGAAGTAAATTGTTCAAGGAGTGCCGCTTGTTCATCGCGGGTAGTGAGACGTTGACAGGACGGCTTTTCGATAACTATTACTGCCGGCTGTAGACCGCATCGCTCAGCTTCGTGGCAGAGGGTGTTGATAAGAAATTGATGTCCTTTGTGCACACCGTCAAAAACTCCTATGGTTGCGATATAGTTCACTTGTATTGGTAACAGCCTGCATCCGGATGTTCCACATCTCGCGGAGTGCCGTTGCGGTCGGTCTTGTATTTAGCTGCAATCTTCGGGTCACCGATACCTCTTGCGGGTGAGTGCTCGGCGAGTCGGAAGTCATAGTAATTGTATTCTTGATACTTATAGAATGTGTTCACAAAGGTATCGGAGTCGTTTTTCTGCCAATATACATTGTTAAGTGCGTGTGCTACTTGCAACGTGTCCGTTTTGAGGTAGTTATTGGCGATAGTATCGATATAATATTGCTCGAATGGTGTGGCTACCAGCATATTGTTACCCCGTATTCCGGTAATGATACAGTTTCGGAACGAGCTGCGCGTCGGTACTCCTTCCTTGCTTAGATTATTGATATATACTGCCGCCACATCTTCTCGTGTCGTTGATTGAATACGCACATCGGTTGAGTTGAAGTAGGATGCAATAGTGGAGTGAGCAAACGTGTGCATACCTCCATCCAAATACGCGCAATAAGATGCTGCGTTGCTCAGTTCTGTATTGACGACTAACGCATTGATATGGTGCAGAACAAGTCCATATACAGCGTGGTTGTGTATGCGCGAATTAAAGAGTCGCATACTCGGTAGGGCTGTACTTTTTTCGCTATAGGCATAAAGCCCAACATTGGCAGAAATGATATCCACCTGTTTGAGGTTATAGCTCTTTTGATCTGTGTCTTTGAGGTCGAAGAAATAGACTCCCGACCACATACCCGCCACATAGGCATAAGGTACATGCTCAAACAGATTATCTATGCGGTCTCCGGCAAGCAAAATAGGTTTATCAACCTCGCCAATGGCATTAACATCTCCATACACCATTAATGCCGCTTTGTCGTGGAAGTACAACCGTGCACCTGGTTTAATCGTAAGCTTGCTGCGTATGGCGAGTGTGTCGTAAATAAGATACGGCTTGGACGAGGACATCGTGAAGTTATCCTTGATAGTGAGCCGTTGGGGTGTTTTGATGAGGTGGACATCTTGTCCTACGGCCTCAAGGTGTACCGTTTGGGTCTTTTCGTTAACGGCAAAGTGCAAGTTGTCTTCAATCAGTATAGGTGCACTCTTCTTGTTCGGGTCTATGTTGACTTTAATGAAGACAAAAAGACTATCTCCTCCGTTGAGTTGGATGTCTTTGAGTAGGGACAGATTATTCTCTCCGTCAACGTTTACTTTAAAAGCAGTATTATTATCGAGCCATATATTGCTGATAGCAAGCGCATTGGCATTTCGGTTGTATACCATCAATCGAAACGTAGCGGAGCCGATGGTAGTAAAGACTGTATCGAAGGAGACGGTGTCTTTAGAGAACGAAAGCGAAAGGGATGGGTCACTTGACAATTGCTCCTCTCGGCATGAGAAGAGGCTTATCGCGATAAGTAATATGACGGCCAAACGCAAACGCATTATTCGAAGTTAAACGTGATGCAAAGCATACGCGAGGTAAGTCTGGATAATGCTGTTGAGTAGAAGCGATTATCCGGCGTAAGGTAGATATTCTGATCAGCCGGAGTAAGAATATTCGCAAAGCCGATTTTATACGATATCTGCGGGCAGAATTTGAACCAGCGGAAGTACAAATCGCATCCGAATCCGATTTCTACAAAGTAGTCCGGTCCTTTGAGCAAGATAGGTTGTTCTGCATCTCGATACACATTATATTCAAATCCTCCTCCTGCGATTACATAGGGTCTGTAGTTCTTCTCGCGCATAGCGGAGAACTTCAGATAGAGTGGGATGCTGATAGGAATACTGAGGATATCTATCTTGTCCTTGAACTGTCCCGATTGACTCCTGACGGGTGCTCCTGACTCGGTTACATAAGAGATCGTGCGTTGTGAGAAGGATAAACCTGGACAGAAACGCAAGTTGAGGTAACGGCATATGCGCACATCGGAAATGAATCCAACGGAGAAACCCGGCATCAGGTTACTTACGCGTGCATGGTAGGTCTCGCCTGCAATGGGTATCTCAGAGTCCGTAACGCCGAAAGTCATCAGGTTCATGCCCAACGAGAAACCGAAGTGAATGATTTTATCATCCACATATGGATTATTCTGCGCGGTAGCATGGAGGCCTATCAGCGCTGCAAATGCTATGATTATCAGTCGTTTAGTCATTAGTCGTCAAATCCTCCTCCGCCTTCTTCATAGGATGAGGACATATCCATACCATCCATATTCTTATCCGGTCCTTTCTTCTTATTTTGGTTCGTACCGAAGTTATAGGTCAGAGTCAAACTCACCGTGCGTGAGTGCCATCTGTTTTCCTGTTTTTGCCAGAATCCGTCTCCCCAAGTAGTATTGCGCCGTGCCCGTGAGTCGAGAATATCGCGCACATTAAAGGCGAGTATCAGCCTGCGATCGAGGAACGATTTACGTAATCCGATGTCGATAGAATAGGAGTGTGTCGTTGTACCTTGCGCCACAACGCGAGGACTGCGGTAGCGCGCACTAAGTTGACCGCTGAACGTCTTGGTGAACATAAATTGCGCATTGATACGTGCTGACCACGCTAAGATGCTTTGTGCGGGCAAGGATACATCTATTTTTTCATCGTTGACATAGGAATGATAATCCGCTGCGGTGATAGTATTCCAATAGAAGTTAACAGAAGTCGTGAGTTGGAGGATGTCCTTGAATAGGCGGTTTTTTGCCACCACTTCAACACCTAAATCTTGCCGTTTGGAGATATTGATGTAGGTGTTTTTCATGATATCACCATCCATATACTTAACGTTCTGGATAATACCGTCACGATAGCGCCAGAATACTCCGGCTGAGAGAGTGTGCCGTTCCCATGTCTTGAGATAGTTAAGCTCAAGCGCGGAGGAATAGGAGGGCAATAGATCCGGGTTGCCGTACGAGATATTCGTTGAGTCAGAGAAATCTATTCTCGGATTGATTTGGTGTCCTCGCGGACGGTCGATACGCCGCGTGTAGTTCAGTTGGAGCTCATGACCTTTGCCGAAATTATAGGATATATATGCCGACGGGAAAAGCTGGAAATAGGCTGTGTCCCGTTTGTTTTCCTTGTGTGCGTAGGAGTCTTGCTCAACACCATTTTCGTCTTTATAGGTGGAGTTGAGATGGCGCTTGAAGTACTCTCCGCGCAGTCCGACTTGAATAGATAGCTTGTCCCAGAAGCGGTTGCCATAGGTGACATATAGCGCATAATTCTGCTCCATACCTCCAAAAGAGGTGTAGTATTTATACAGCTCTTGCTCTTTATTATTGCCATTATATGCTTGCGCAAGTGATTGGCTCCAAGTAAGTGTTGCTTTGAATCCTGCTTCAAGACGTGACTTGGCATCGGGTTTCCACTCGTAATCCAACGCAAGGTCGGCTGTCTGATTGGTATTCAAACTGGATTGCTCTTCGCGAGTAGTATCTTTGCCTGCTTCTATCTGCGTATAGAATCGGTCTTGGTTCCATGTAAAATGACGATATTGGCCGGTAAATATGAGTTGGTGACCACGCATCTTAAAGGTATAGTCCAGTTGCGCTTGTCCGCCCGGATGCCAATTATTGCCGTCTTGTATGCGATTGTAATAACGCAGCGTGTCGTAGCCGGGATAATTGGTTAAGAGGTAGCTGTTGTTGTTGATACTGTATCCGCGTAGCGCTTTAGGGTCAGAGGCCATCGCAAAACCGGATACACCCAACGTAGAGTGTTCTGCCAAACGGAAGTTCAGTCCGGCACGGAAGAACATACCATGGTTGCGGTTGTCATTTTGACCGTTTCTTGTCAGGCGGGAAATTTTATCGGCAGCCGGTATCTTTAAGGTATCTTCAACTCCTGTGCCATTGAGATTGATACGTTCGCTGTTGGAGCCGCCATTGGCTGTGTGGAAGCGGTAACCGGCGTTGAAATATCCATCCACAGGACCTGCATTAAAATTGATATTGAAGCCTGCGTTTGCTCCGGGTGGAACGGTCCATGGTTCGGCTAAACCGTATTCAACACCCGCATTAACGGAGCCGTAATAGCCGGCTTTACGGTCTTCTTTCATCACGAGGTTGATAATACCTGCCGTGCCTTCGGGTGAATATTTAGCGGAAGGATTAGTAATGAGTTCTATCTGTTTGATGCTCTCTGCCGGCATCTGACGTAAAATATCAGCGCGGTTGTCACTGGTGAGTCCTGCCGGTTTGCCGTTAATCCATACCTCTACATCCTCGGAGTTGCGCAGGGAGATATTGCCTTCCTGATCCACATCAACGGACGGGATGTTTTCCAGCACATCGGTTACGCTCGCTCCGGCAGAAGATATATCATTGCTTACGGTAAAGACTTTTCTGTCCAACTCAAAGCGCATCGTAGAGCCTTGTCCGACCACTTCCACTTCTTCGAGTGTGCGCGTATCCTCTTTGAGGAATAATCGTCCCAAGTCAATATTCTGATTGCCTTTAACTTCCACAGCTTTGGTGAGCGTCGTATAGCCCATGAAACTGATGGTTAGGGTATATTTGCCGTTGGATATATTAGTGAGTGCGAACACTCCCTCATCGTCTGTGACGGTTCCCGTGATAGGTGTGGTGTCACCTTGTTTGGCAACACTTACATTCACGAAGTCAAGGGCTTGACGCGTAGCGTTGTCCAGCACCTTACCTGTGATGTCTGCAGCGTAGAGTGAGCAACTAACGCTTAAGAGCAGTAATATATTCCACAGCTTCTTTGTAACCATCTGTTCCGTGTCCTACGATTGCGTGGGTACACACATCTGTTAGTAAATCTGTTTGTCTAAATGCGTCGCGCGCGTATATATCACTAATGTGTACGTCCACAACCGGAACGCCACTTTGTTGTACATACTCAACCGCATCGCGCAAAGCTACACTCGTGTGCGCATATCCGCCAGCATTAATAACTACACCGTCATAATCGCCGCTTTGGCCAATCTCTTGTAACCGGTCAATGAGCGCACCTTCGTGGTTTGACTGATAATATACAAAATGTGTGCCAAGCCACTGACGTTGGATGTCCAAAAGGATTTGCTCCATCGTCATAGAACCATACACTTTAGGGTCTCTTTTTCCTAGCAAGTTCAGGTTCGGCCCATTTATAATTAATATCTTCACCTTCGCCCTTCGCCTTTCTCCTTTCGCCCTTACCTTTCACCATTAACAGCTAACAGGAACTCGTCATTATCGTCGGTACGTTCCATGTAACTCTTCAGTTTCTCCATTGCTTCTATTCCCGTCATCTCGGACAGTTGTTTACGAATCTGCCACATGCGAGTGAGCACGGCAGGAGGTAAGAGCAAGTCATCACGACGTGTGCTCGAGGCTGGAATATCAACAGCAGGGAAGATACGTTTATTACTCAACTTGCGGTCGAGTTGCAGTTCCATGTTACCCGTACCCTTGAATTCCTCAAAGATAAGGTCATCCATCTTAGAACCAGTTTCCGTCAGGGCTGTAGCGATAATAGTAAGACTACCGCCGTTCTCTATATTACGCGCCGCACCAAAGAAACGTTTGGGTTTATGCAAAGCCTGTGCTTCTACACCACCGGACAACACTTTTCCGCTGGCAGGAGCAACGGTGTTGTATGCTCGAGCAAGGCGTGTGATAGAGTCGAGTAGGATAACTACATCGTGACCGCACTCCACTAATCGTTTGGCCTTCTCGTGCACGATATTAGCTACTTTGACATGGTTCTCTGCCGGTTCATCAAACGTAGAGGCAATTACTTCTGCGTTCACGCTGCGGGCCATATCGGTCACTTCTTCCGGACGCTCGTCGATAAGGAGCACAATCATATAAACTTCCGGATGGTTAGCAGAGATGGCGTTGGCTATTTCCTTGAGCAGCACTGTCTTACCGGTCTTTGGTTGGGCTACGATAAGTCCGCGCTGACCTTTACCGATAGGCGCAAACAAGTCGATGATACGAATACTCAGTGGGTCGGAACGGTCGCCTTTGCAAAGTGTAAATTTCTCATCAGGGAAGAGTGGAGTAAGGTTCTCAAAAGCAATACGCTTTTTTACTTGCTCCGGATCCAGACCATTCACACGGATTACCTTATCCATCGGGAAATACTTATCGCTGTCACGATTGGTGCGCAAGGTACATTCTACCGTGTCACCCGGTTTGAGACCGTATTGGCGAATCTGCTGTTGGCTGACATATATATCGTCCGGAGACGGAATATAGTTATAGTCCGCCGAGCGTAGGAAGCCGTAACCGTCAGGAGCGCACTCTAAGGTGCCCATAGCAATCACGTGCTCGCCTAAAGTGAATATAGGTTGTTCGGGTTGTTGTTCTGCTTTAGGTTCCTGACCTTCTGCTTTAGGTTCCTGAACCTCTGACTGAGCTTGTTCGGCAACTTGTTCGGCAACTTGCTCGTTTGGCGTCGGCTCCGTAGGAGTTTCCACCTCTTTTTTCTTGCGTCCGCGTTTCTTCGGCTGTTTCTCAGCTGCCGGTTGCTGAACCGGTTCTGCAGGCTGTGCCGGAGTAGCCTCTTGAGCCTGTGCCGCTTGTTGCACTTTCTCAGTCAGTTTGGCGTCCGTATTCTCATTAAACGGCTTGCGCGCTTCTACGGCTTGCACAGTACGATTAGCCTTATGATTGTCTTGTTTCATCTGGGCTTTCATCTGTGATAACTGTTCTTCCTCACTGCCCACTGTTCCAATATTGGACGCACTATTTACATTGATAGTAGTCACGCGCTCGGCATTGCGTTTAACGCGTACACGTTGGCGGTTGCCTTTCGCTTCGCGTTCTGCCACTTTCGCTTCTACATCAGCTGCGCGTTGGTCGCCTTGAGCATCTAAAATAGCATAAGCAATCTGCTTCTCTTTGTAACTCTTACGTACAGTCAGTCCTAACTCTTTGGCAATAGAGGTCAATTCTTCGAGCGACATGCGCTCTAATTTTTGCATTGTATATTGCATGTTCTAAAAAAATATGTTACTACAAGGAAAAGACATTGAGTGATTTCTCAAATCCGCCGCAAAAGTACTACAAATATTTGGAATATGCAAATTTTTGAATAAAAAAAATTGTATATATACTAAAAAAACACTACTTTTGCACTCTCAAATGAATATCTATGGCTAAACGCGTTAAAAATATCATCCGGATTGCGGTATTGTTTGTGTTATTGCTGCTGCCTATTTTTGTGGCATTGTTTACGGCGGTAGATTTGGAGTACTCGCTGCCCAAAAAGATAGCGTATCTGATGGTGGTGTGTCTATTGCTCGCTCTGCCGGCTACGTTCCTTAAAGCGCGCGTTTATTTTATTGTAGAAGGAGTGCTGAACTTCCTGTTCTTCCCCATCGATATTGCCAGCCTCTATCTCAACAGGCAATCGTGTTCCACCGCTTTCTTACAGAATATCTTTCATACCGACTGGCACGAAGCGATTGAGTTGGTTGCGTCCATGTGGCCAATTGCATTAGCGATCGTGCTCTTGTGGGTACTGTATTTTCTATTAGCGGCGAGGGTGGAGAATACGATGTTGTTGCCTAAGAAAGTGCGTAGAATCGTTTATATCGGCATGCCTATTGCTTTTTTGGCAGGTCTTATCGCCATGATGATTCACCTAAAACGGGTGCATTCTGAGCGCTCTGTGGCAAGCACCATCGTAGATGCTGTCGGCTTGGTGGAAATGAAGTTGTACAAAATCTATCCCTATAATCTGTATTTGGAGACTGTGGATATCGTCCGCAATACCTATCGTCAGCGGCAGTTCCAGCAGGATGTGGCAAATTTCCGCTTTGGCATCACCAACCACAAACTACAAACTACAAACTGCCAATCACAAACCGCAAACTACAAACCCCAAATCACCATCTTCGTCATCGGTGAGGCGTCGCGCTACGACCACTGGAGTATGCATGGTTATGCACGCGAGACAACTCCGCTGTTGGAGCAATGTTCCAATATAATCAGTTTCGATAGTGCTTTCTCCCAAGCTAATCTCACTGGCTATTCGGTGCCGCTCATTCTCACTCGTGCCACGGCTGACAACTCCGAATTGGCTTACCGCGAGAAGTCTGTTTCGGAAGCCTTCCAGGAGGCGGGATACAAGGCGGGATTTATTACCAAGCAGATTCCCTCGATGCTTGTAGAGCGTATTATGCAGTGTTCTGACAAGTCCTATTTTAACGCCAAAGGTATCGATGTGGAAGGCAATTATGACGAAGAGATGATTCCTATTTTGAATGAATATATCCGCGATTCGGTGCAGTTTGCTATTTTGCATTCCTTAGGTTGCCATTTCCGCTATGAGTTGCGCTATCCGGCTGAGTTTGCGCGCTTCCAACCTACTTTCGGTACTGCTTTCAGCTACTCACTTATAACGGAGGAAAATAAGGAACCATTAGTCAACGCGTACGACAATGCCATTCTCTATACCGACTATTTCTTGAGCAGTCTGATTCACTATCTCGATAGTCTTGACTGTCCGGCGGTGATGCTGTTTATGTCTGATCACGGTGAGAGTTTCTGGGACGATGAGCGCAAGTTGTCTCTGCATGGCTCCTACCAGATTTCGGAATATGAGTACCACGTACCTTTGGTTGTTTGGTATTCGGACGAATATGCTGCACAGCAACCCAAGAAAGTGCAAGCCATGAAGCAAAACAAAACTACACCCGTTTCGTCGGATGTAGTCTTCTACTCGCTCTTAGACCTTGCCGGTATAGAGGATATCGTCGATTCAACGCGCAGTATCTGTTCTCCGGACTTGCAACCCCAAGACTCTTTCTACGTCCACACCGGCTCCGGTGCCGTCGAACTCATGACGCCGTAACCTTTCTCCTCTCTTATCAAGACTCGCTCAAGCACTTTACGTCTCGGTCACTGACCGCGATGGCATTCGCTCGCGTCCTCCGGACACTCGTCCGAAGTTCCTGTTTCGTCCATTTCATCATTTTCCTTATGTTTCCGCCGTCCAAAATTTGCATATATCAAAAATATGTTGTAATTTTGCAGAAAATTTCCAGTTAAGAACGAAATCGAGACGACAAAAAGACGAAAACGAGACGAAATCGACACGAAGTCGAATCGGAAGACCAAGCCGAGATAAAGCCTAGAATAATACTATAATAATAACCCTAAAATATATCAAAATCATGGCAAAAGTAGATTTTAGTGAACACATCGACCACATGACAGGTCGTTTGAAGAAAACTGAAGACGTGTATTACACCTTCCGTTGGGGAAGAAAAATCGCGTCTCATTACCCCTTACACAAGAACAAACGGAAGATTACCAACAAACAAAAAGCCCGTTATTCCGTCTTCCAGGAAGCGGTAGCGCAAACGAAAACTATCCTTGCGGATGAGCAACAGCGTGCCGAGTGGCAGATTCGCTTTGATCAGCAGAAGAACAAAGGCGATAAACCCTACAAGATTCTCCGTAATTTCATCATCGCCACCATCACCAAACAACTCGAGCAAAACGCTGCAAACTAATTTGTTTTCAGGCAAAATCATGTTATTCTGCATTTTTGTGCAGTTTTATTTGCATATATGCAAAAATAGTTGTAATTTTGCGCCGCAAAATTGATTTTCGTCAGACCTTAGACGTTAAATGGGGTGACATAAGAATTATAGCGTAATAAGCCAAACTTGATTGTTTGAAAACTGGACACTTTCGACAAATCAATTAGTAATTCAAGTACGGTTTATGCACGCTCACGTTATCAGCGTGAGTTTTCCGTGCGTAAGTTTGAATTACTAAGGTTGTCCAGAACCTCAAACAATCAAATGAAGCGAGCGAAAGCCCACGCTTTTTTGTGTGTATCCTAAAAATCTAGGACTTCTAGAATGTATAGGATAGCGCAGCGGTCTAGGAAACTAGTAAACTATATAGATGGAGAATGCCGAAAGCCGAATAATAAAGTGGAGGCAAGATTATAACATTTTATACTTATGCCAAAGACAAAATATACCCAGAAAGAACTCATAGATATATTTAGAGCACGTTTTCGCACACAGGACAGAAAAGGACAAATTTATTTTCTTCCTCGACTTTATACATCATTATTCGATGCGATAGAAAATACGTGCAAATTGACTAAGCAAGCAATGAATAACTGGTTGGATGCTTGTATAGGAGAGGTATATTTTGAAATTATGACTGGAGAGAAAGTTCGATTAAACGATATTTGTTATGTTAGCCTAGTTTCTTATTCTAAAAATATTGATGCTTCTAAAATATATGGACTTTCTTCAAACTCATTTTGTTCTATGATTAATAAGAAGGGGAAAATAAAATTGTCAACATCATTACAAAATAATAATCGAACTATTCCATCTCCCAAATTGTGTTCTTCATACACATTATATGAGGTTTATCTCACTAGAAAAAACGGCAATAAATGTGAACGAGTATGGTTGGGTGATAGTTTAAATTTAGTGCATAGTATTAGAGAATTGACTTTAGACCATATACAACCGGTTAATCAAACTTTAAAAAATAATCGCGAGAGATTACCTTACATAATGTCGATTGACAAACTAATTAGAGCAATGTATTGCAGGTATCATAAATCACATATCACAAACATTATTAGCCATATAAACACCAAAGACCCCAAGGCATATAGTGGCCTTATTGATGAGATGATGTTTGTATTGCGCGAATCCCATGGCATTAAAATATGTTCACCTATAGCTAACTATAATAACAAATAATAATTATGACAACAAAACTTTTTACCCTATTGCTCGCTGTAGCAGCCAGCGTAGGAACGATGTTCGCAAGTACAAAGATTGGCGACCTGTATTACAATCTCGATGCCACCAACAAAACGGCAGAAGTTACGTCAAATAGAGACCAATATGCCGGTGCTATTATTATCCCTTCCTCTGTGACCTATAATTCTGTGACATACAGCGTCACAAGCATTGGAGATTATGCTTTCCAAGATTGCAGCAGTTTGACCTCTGTAACCATTCCCAATAGCGTCACCAGTATTGGAAATTATGCTTTCGCTGGTTGCAGCGGTTTGACTTCTATAGCCATTCCCAATAGCGTCACAAGCATTGGAGGTCTTGCTTTCTATTTTTGCACCGGTTTGACTTCTATAGCCATTCCCAATAGCGTCACAATCATTGGATATTGTGCTTTCTATGATTGCTGGAGTTTGACCTCTATAAATGTTGCGTCTGATAATCCGAATTTTTGTTCAGCAGAAGGTGTATTATTTAACAAGGATAAGACAATACTAATTCAATACCCGGTTAGTAACACTCGTTCAGAATACATTATACCTAATAGTGTCACAAGCATTGGAGATGCTGCTTTCGGTGATTGCTACAATTTGACCTCTGTAACTATTCCCAATAGTGTCACAAGTATTGGAAAAGAGGCTTTCGAAGCTTGCACCGGTTTGACTTCTATAGCCATTCCCAATAGCGTCACCAGCATTGGAAATAGTGCTTTCTATTATTGCTGGAGTTTGACCTCTGTGACTATTGGCAATAGCGTCACAAGCATTGGAGATTGGACTTTCTATGATTGCAGCGGTTTGACCTCTGTAACGATTGAGGCAGAAACACCGCCGACATTGGGTATCAGAGTTTTTGAAGATTGTCCAGCTGCAATATATGTTCCTTGTGGTACATTAGAAACTTATAAAACGGCATGGCCAGATTATGGCTCTCGAATTAAATATGCTCCATTATCGTACAAAATTTCCACTCTAGCAGAAAATGGAAGTATCCAGGTGTCTAGTAAGGAAAAATATACGATTTGCAATGAGCGGCCATATTATTATACCCTAACGGTAGTCACGAACTACGGCTACCATTTTACACAATGGTCTGATGGTAACACCAACAATCCGCGTACAATAGTATTGACACAAGACACCACCTTTACTGCAGAGTTAGCAAAGAATACTTATACTATTTCTACCGTTTCTGCTAACCCTGAATGGGGAACAACGGCGGGTGATACTGCGGCTTTGTATTTGGACGAAATAGAGATTTCTGCTATTCCAAATTATGGTTACCATTTCGTACGTTGGAATGATAACAACACTTCTAATCCTCGCATAGTTTCTGTTACCGAAGACAAAACCTTTACCGCTACTTTTGCGAAGAATGTATATTCCATTACCAAGAATGCAGAGCATGGTTCTATATTCGGCAATAGTTCAGCGGAATATTTAGATGAAGTCACGCTGACTGTTGCCGCCTATAATGGCTATCATTTCACCCAATGGAGCGATGGCAATACCAACAATCCGCGTACAATAGTATTGACGCAAGACACTACTATGGAAGCCATCTTCGATTATTTGCTTACCGGCAGCTGCGGTCAAAATAATGCTCTTACGTGGACTTTAGATACTACATCTTTATCCCTGAATATTTCAGGTAGTGGTGCGCTTTCAAAGAACTATACGTATGGTACATTCATCAAATCACTTACTATCGAAGATGAGATAACCCAAATAGGAGAAAATGCATTTGCTAACTTTATTAATCTCAAAAAGGTAACATTCGGAACGGGAGTGAAAGTGTTAGAGCAAAAGGCTTTTTATAACTGTTCTGCTATCGACACCATTTTTTGCTATAGCCAGCGTCCGCCAACTGTAAATACAAATGCACTCTACGGTTTATCATACAACACCGTCGTTTATGTGCCAGCGGCATATTTAAACAACTATCTAATGCACGACGCATGGGGATTATATGATGTAAGACCATTGGGACTGGCATTACAACTATCTGTTAATATTCCAGAGTCCGGTGAAGTATTCGGTGCAGGGTCGTATGAGAAGGGAGCAACGACTACTATCTCCGCTACGCCCAACTATGGTTATCATTTCGTGCAATGGAATGACGGCAACACCGATAATCCACGTATGATTATCATTACGCAGGATACGGCTTTTGTTGCTAACTTCGCTCCTAACCAATATTCTATCTCTGTCAATTGTGATAAAGCATATGGTAGAATAGAAGGCAAAACTGGCAAATTTGATTATAAGACGCAACATACCTACACCGTTATCCCGAATTATGGCTACCATTTTGCAAAATGGTCTGACGGCAACACTGCAAATCCACGAACACTAACGTTGACTCAAGATACCATATTGACAGCTTCTTTCGCGAAGAATAGTTACACCATTACGTTGCAATCTGCGGATCCGGAACAAGGTTCTGTATCTGGTAGTGGTACATTTGAGTATCTTGAGCAGAAACAAATATCAGCTACCGGTAATTATGGCTACCATTTTGATAAATGGTCTGACGGCAATACCGATAATCCACGTACCATCACGCTAACGCAGGATACAACACTGATAGCTTATTATGCTGTGGATAAAAGTGGCACCTGCGGTGCGGATAATCGTCTACAATGGTCATTCACGGAAGATGGTACGCTAACCATTAGCGGTAAAGGTGCATTGACAGCCAATTATAACTTCGGAGTAGAAGCACCAACTCAAATGAAAACACTTATTATCGGCAACGAAGTTACAGCTATCGGTGAAAGAGCATTCTATGGTAAATCAACGATCAATCATTTAGTGCTCGGCGCTCAATTATTAACAATTGGCGACTACGCTTTTGCAGAGTGCAAGAACTTCGACGATATAACTTGCTATGCACAAGACGTACCTGCAATCAATGCAACCACTTTTGCTAATGTCGGCAATAAGCAGTACATCTATCTTTACGTGCCGGAAGACCGCGAACGTGCGTATAAACGCGATGTTTATTGGGGAGAATTTGATGTGCAAGTCAAAGGTGCTTCAACAACCACTACGGACGATAAAGTTGTAACCGTCGAACCTTCCGACAATTCTGCCTCTATCACTTGGCCGACCGAAAATAATGCCACTTCATATACCTTGCAGATTACAAAGGATGGAGTAGTATTCTGTACTTTGGTCTTTAATAGTAACGGTCAGTTGATAGGCATTGCCTTTGCGCCGTCTCATGACGAAGCACCGCACGCACCGGCTGCAACCTTGTCCGTCGCAGGTATGACCTTCACCGTTACCGGTCTGAATACTGCTAGCAAGTACGCTTATCGTTTGGCAGTCGCAGACGAGGATGACAATGAGATCCAGGCTTATAGCGGCGAGTTTGCTACTACCGGTTATCAGGGTGAAGTAACTCCTGGTGGTCAGCCGGAAGTGCCTATCTCCACTGCTCTTGACCAAACTAGTGTTGAGCAAGCGCCAACAGTCACCAAGTTCATCCGCGACGGTCAACTCTTCATCCTCCGCGACGGAAAGACTTACACTGTCCAAGGGCAGGAAGTAAAGTAAACTATTTCATGATACTTTGATACTTTCGTGCGTAACTGATTTATAAATCGCGCAGTTACACCTTTTACGAAAGTATCAAAAGTATCAAAGTATCATCCAACTTTTTGAAACTTTCCGTGTCGTAGCTTGTTCCTTTTTACTCACAAAAGGGAACAAGCTATACCCGTATCTCCTTACTACTTACCAATATACGTCTTAGCCTGTATCTTTTTCTTTCTCTTTTTTTCATCTGATCCAATAAAAAAGATACATGCTGTATATGTATAGCCTGTATTTATTTTATTAATTTTCTTGTACCATATTGCAAAAAAAGATACAGGCCATGCCGGTCTGTATCTATGATCTTTCCCCATTTAACGTCTAAGGTCTGACGTACGTTCACGCTGCACGTTACTTCGCTAGGGCGGAGGCGGTTTTTGCGGCGAGGCGGGCGTTATTGAGGACGAGCTGGATATTCGACACAAGGCTGTCACCACCGGTGAGTTCTTTCACTTTCGCCAACAGGAACGGCGTAGTCTCTTTGCCGTGAATACCTGCTTTTACAGACTCTGCGATAGCCGTGTCAATAGCTTTGTTGATTACGTCAGCCGGCATCGAGTATTCTTCCGGAATAGGGTTCGTGACGAGCATGCCGCCTTTGAGTCCCATGTCTATTTTCGCTTTGAAGGCTGCGGCTAATTCTTCCGGAGTGTCGATGCGATAATCTACTTTGAATCCGCTGTGACGCGTGTAGAAAGCAGGCAGCTCTTCTGTGCCATAACCGATTACCGGCACACCTTTGGTCTCGAGGTATTCGAGCGTCAGACCTAAGTCTAATATGGATTTCGCGCCCGCGCATATGACCATAACCGGTGTCTGCGCCAGTTCTTCCAGGTCGGCAGATATATCCATCGTCTTCTCTGCGCCGCGGTGTACGCCGCCAATGCCTCCGGTAGCGAAAACCTTGATGCCTGCCATCGCAGCGATAATCATAGTGGTTGTAACTGTCGTTGCGCCATCTTCGCCGCGAGCAATCAGCACCGGTAAATCGCGACGAGAGGCTTTCGTGATGGCTTGACCTTTCTTACCAAGGTATTCAATCTCTTCCGGAGTACAACCGGCTTTCAGTTTGCCGCCTATGATAGCGATAGTAGCAGGTACAGCGCCGTTCTCGCGGATAGTCTGCTCAACGCGCAATGCGGTTTCTACGTTTTGTGGATAAGGCATTCCGTGAGAAATAATCGTGGACTCAAGTGCTACGACGGGTTTGCCTTGTTCGAGTGCCTGTTTAACTTCAGGCGATAGTGATAGGTAGTTGTTCATTATCTGAGGTAGTAATTATTTTCGTAGGGTTGTAGAAAGTGCCTAATTCATCTTTTAGGTTAGGATTCACCACGGACGGCACTTCAATCGTGGCGCGGGATGCTTGTAAGCCGTATTTAGCCGTGATGGGGAAGTCCACTCCTTGCAGGAACGCGTAAGCAACGCCGGAAAGAAAGGCATCGCCTGCACCGTTGGTGTCAACAATCTGTTTGGGTGGAATAGGAGGGAATTTTACCTGCGACGGCTTAACCAGTTCCAACTGGAATGGTGTGCCTGAGCAGAATACACCCTCGCTGCCAAGGGTGATGTAGATATTACTTACGCCTAACTCGTGAATGGTTTTGCATAGTTTAGGTAAGTCTTTGCCCAACTCTTCGCCGAGGATATACTGTGCCTCGATGCGATTGAGTTTGAGTGTGTGCAGATGCGGGTTTTGCGCTTGCGCAAGGGCATCGGTTATGCGGGATGCTTTCTTGCGTGAAACGGTATCTGCCATCATTGGAGCTGTGCAGTTCTCCAACAGCCATACCATCGTTTCAACCGGCAGGTTGGCGTCGAAGAGAACCAGTTGCGATTTGTTTATTTGCTCCAAGCGCGGTTCAAGATAATCGGGTGTAAGGAATTGCTCGATTATCTCCACATCGGCAGCACCTGCTTGCATCTGTCCTTGCGTGTTATTGATGCATAGGAACATAGAACTGCGGGAGCCTTTGGGCGTGCCGCTCAGGTGCAAATCGAAACCGAGTCGTTTGCACTCTTTGCGGGCTACGTCACCAAGGTAATCGTCTCCGAAGAGACTGATAAATTGTATGTGCTCTCCCAGTAGTACCAGGTTATGCGCATAGTTTTTTCCCACGCCTCCAATACCCATCGTAATATGCGATGGGTTGGAGTCATGAGCTACGAACGCCGACGAAGTAGCGGCAATGATATCAATATTGGTAGCGCCAATAACGGTTACCATAGCTTAAAGCAGGTGATAAGTAACGGTCAAACCGGCCATTACAATACTTACCATCGACATGAGCTTGATAAGGATGTTGAGTGATGGACCGGATGTATCTTTGAACGGATCACCTACGGTGTCACCTACAACGGTAGCTTTGTGGCAGTCGCTGCCCTTGCCGCCGAAGTGGCCTTCCTCAACATATTTCTTCGCATTGTCCCAAGCGCCACCGGCATTTGCCATGAACACAGCCAGTACGAAGCCGGTAGCCAGACCGCCGATAAGCAGACCAAGCACACCTGCTACGCCGAGTACGAGACCCGTGCAGATAGGAACGATAATAGCGAGGATAGACGGAAGCAACATCTCTTGTTGTGCGCCCTTGGTTGAAATCTCTACGCAGCGTGCGTAATCCGGATCAGCTTTGCCTTCAAGGATACCCTTGATAGTCTTGAACTGACGGCGCACTTCCTCCACCATCTTTTGTGCTGCACGACCTACGGCGTTCATTGTCAGACCGCAGAACAGGAAGGCCATCATCGAGCCGATGAAGATACCTACCAGCACAATCGGGTTCATCAGGTTCACGTTATATGCGTCCATGAAGTCAACAAGCGTAGCTTTGGCTGCTTCAACACCGTTCGGCAGTGCTTCGCCGGTACGGATAAGCGCAATCTTAATCTCCTCCACATAGGATGCCAACAGAGCCAGTGCTGTCAATGCGGCAGAACCGATAGCGAAACCCTTACCAGTTGCGGCGGTGGTGTTACCCAGTGCATCAAGAGCGTCTGTGCGTTGACGTACTTCTGCAGGCAGACCACTCATCTCCGCATTACCGCCTGCGTTATCGGCGATAGGACCATAAGCATCTGTTGCCAGCGTGATACCCAGTGTAGAGAGCATTCCGACAGCGGCGATACCGATACCATACAGACCCATACTCAGGTTAGCTGCGCTGAACTCAATAGCGAAACCGTTAGCGCAGAGATAAGCCAATACGATAGCTACACCTACGGTAATAACCGGAATAGCGGTGGACAGCATACCCAGTCCCAGACCGCTGATGATAACGGTGGCAGGGCCTGTTTGCGAACTCTCACTCACTTTCTGAGTCGGTTTATAGGATTGCGATGTGTAGTATTCGGTGGACTTACCGATAATCACTCCCGCGAGTAGACCAACAACAACGGACAAGCTTACTTGCCACCATTGGTTAGGAGCGTCCGGGTTATCGCCGAGCAGCCAGTAGAAGATACCGAAAGTAACACCGGCGATAAGGAAAGCAGCGGTGTTTGTTCCGATAGATAGCGCGCGGAGCAACTCTTTCATGCCTGCACCTTCTTTGGTCTTCACCATAAAGATACCGATAAGAGACAGCAGCACGCCGCAAGCTGCGATAAGTGACGGAGCAAGAACGGCTTTCATTTGCATGCCTTCAACGGCGGAAGTGGCAAAAGCGGAAGCACCAAGAGCCATCGTAGCGAGGATAGAACCTGCGTAGCTCTCGTACAAGTCTGCACCCATACCGGCAACGTCACCAACGTTATCACCTACGTTATCGGCGATAGTGGCAGGGTTACGCGGGTCATCTTCCGGGATGTTGTACTCGGTTTTACCGACGAGGTCAGCGCCTACGTCAGCGGCTTTCGTGTAGATACCACCACCCACACGGGCGAAAAGTGCTTGTGTGGATGCACCCATACCGAAGGTAAGCATCGTTGTTGTGATAGTAATCAGATCGCCGTCAGCACCTACCATCGCCAGCAGGCCTGTCTTTTGCAGTACGAGGAACCAACCGGCTACGTCTAACAACGCGAGACCTACTACTACCAGACCCATAACAGCGCCTGAACGGAAAGCCACCTGCAAGCCTGCGTTAAGCGATTGGCGCGCAGCATTAGCTGTACGAGCAGAAGCGTACGTCGCAGTCTTCATGCCAAAGAATCCTGCCAAACCGGAGAAGAAACCACCGGTCAGAAATGCGAACCATACAACGCCGTTTTGGAGCTTGAAATAAGCCATAATACCAAAAATAGCAGCCAAGATCACGAATACAATCGTTACTACCTTGTACTGCTGTTTCAGATACGCCATCGCGCCTTGACGAACATGGGCTGCGATTTTTTTCATCAGGTCTGTGCCTTCATCCTTACCAAGCATGCTGCGGTAGAAATAGAATGCGAAACCTAATGCTAACACGGATGCCGCTAATACGACATACATTAAGATTGTTAAATCTTCCATAAGTGTGTTTGTTTTGGTTTGTAAATAAGGTTAATTATATCGTTTTTTTTACTTCACATCAAAACCGACTGCAAAATTACTATATTTTTTGCATGTATGCAAATAAAAATGAAGGTTTTGTTAAAAAAGTGGCTTTTTTTCTTGCACACGTTGAAAAATTGCTGTATCTTTGCAGCGTGGAATAATAAAAACCAATTATATTGACCATTATGAAGCAGTTTTTCTATATCGTGTTAGCCCTGATAGCTTTCAGTTCCGTAGCGTGTAATAAAATTGATGAATCCTACTATTTGCAGGGTACTTGGGCGAGGTATGATGACCAAACGACCCCAATCGTCAGCGGTACCAAGAGCGAGTTCGTCGTTTGGACTTT
Source organism: uncultured Bacteroidales bacterium (assembly GCA_902771935.1). Lineage (GTDB taxonomy): Bacteria > Bacteroidota > Bacteroidia > Bacteroidales > Paludibacteraceae > Colicola. Next base: position 26,054 of record CACXYM010000001.1, on the reverse strand, counting down.
TTACAGCAGTCATTTGAATCAACAGTTGGTGAAAGGTAAGTACGAGAACGGCGCTATCTTTGGCTTGATAGACGAAACAAGGCAGGCTGAGAATACCACTTTTGATTACACCTACAAGGACAAGAAACTGACGTATAACAAGACGCAGGTGGAGATTGACCTCGTGGACGATAACCATTTCGTTGTAGATGGTACGGTCCGTTGGACCAAGCTCAAAGACATGAAAACCCCTGTCTTCGATGATGCTGCGCAGATTGACCTGAGCAAGTACAATATCAAAGGAGATACGGCTTGCTGGCTCGTTTATAAGAAGTACAACACCAAAACAGAAACCCGCTATATGTGGGGTAATGAGTACGACATCGCTTCGGATGTCAAGCTGCAGTTAAGCGCAGCTCAAGCGCAGAGCACCGAATTGGCTTGCTATTGGGATCTGACGACTTACTCCAATCAATTGGCGTGCGAGTCGTACAATAAGAAATAAATCACTTGCTGCCGTAGAGGTAGTAGTGCATCAGATAGCCGTTCAGCAGCGTGAATAGGTCGTTAGACGCAAACGCCTCTTTCATCAGCTCCTGCGTATATTCATCTTCCATCAGCACTTGCATCGGCAGACAGAACAGCTGTGTGCCTAACCACTCGGAGCCTTCTTCGCGCAGCATTGCTCCTGACTCGGTGCAATCGAGTTCCCAGTATTCTTCTTCCTCATTCCATGTCGCGCCGCAGTAACGCAGACCCTCTTTGGTGAGCACAAAGCCTATGCGCTTCGGGTTCAGGAACGGGTAGGCGATGATATTCGTCAGGGCATGGTACGCGCGCTCTATCTTATACGGCATCGGTTGTACGCCTTTTTCGTCTCGGATACGTCCGTCCGTGGTGAACAGCCACTGCGTCGTGGAGTCTTTTTCGTCCGTATATAGTCCTGCCAACGCGCGGCAATAAGCTCTTTCCGCATACGCCTCCAGATTGCCGTCAAAGCGCTCCAATACGCCAATCGGGTCGGTTAGGGTAGTGTCTGACCATGCCACCAGCAACTCTGTCTCGCTCTCATCTTCGCGAACCAGACGATGATGGGTCACCAGACTGCCTTCTGTGGCAAAAGCGCCATCCTCGCCCATCACTTGGAACATCCTGTTGTCGTTTACCACATCCATCGTGCAGCTCATACCGCCTTCGTGCATGGAATAGCCTTCCATTTGTACCGTCAAACCGGAGCGTGTCACTTCGTAGCATATCGCGCCGTCTGTCCAATAGCTGCCGATAGGCAGTCTCGGCGGCAGTGTCGCACATATCGTCGGGTCGGCTTGCGTCAGGCACAACGCCGGCATCTCATAGTCATCTTGTGCTACCGGCGGCTTGTACTGTCCGCAGGCGATAACAATAATCACTATAAATCCTATAAACACAAGTAGAGCCAACCCTACTACGCACAGAAAAGCGATCGCTATTCGCGATACAGTTTTGTTCTCCATAGTATTTTGTCAAATCTTATTTCTCTTTCCACTCAACGATTTGTTTGCATTGCGGGCAACGATCCGGTGCCTTTTCTCCTTCATAAACGTAACCGCAGATGGGGCAAATGAATTTCTTTTCCATAACAGATAATAATTAAAGGTGTTTCCGCCTGCAAAAGTACTGCTTTTTTATCATATACGCAAATTTTTCGGAGAAAAAAATAGAGGCGGAAGAAAAGTGTTGGTGGGGGGATTGTAGTGTGTGATGAAGGGTGAATGTAACAATTGTAACATTTGTAACATAGGAAAAGAGTAAGGTGTGTGTGACATAAAAAAATATCTATTATAATATATATTATAATAGTACTCCCCCGAACCCCTCAGGCGAAATTTTTTTTTAATAAATTTTAAGGGGTAAATGGGGTGAGAAACGAATGGTTTTTTCGGAGAAATGATATAAAAGTGCCGAATTTGTGTATCGAGTTTTAGGAAATGTGCTTGCTGAAAATGTTATGTTACATTTGTTACATTTGTTACAATGCGGTTGGTAACGAAAAACGCAAGGGTAGCGTATCCCTTGCGTATCCGTAGCGAAAAAAGTGCAAGTTTTTGGGAAACCTGCACTTTTTGGTTTGTAGTTTGTTATTTATCGTTGATTTTGATGGCAGGGAAGCCATAGTCTTGGTAGTAGCGGACAGAGAGGTTGTTGTGGCGGATGAAGTCGGACAGTTGTTCCTGTCGCACTGCCTCGCGAACGTTCTCATTGGCATGCATGTTCTGATAGACATCGAAATGCTCGGCGAAAATACGCTTAGCGGAAGTAGTAAAACGCGCTCCGTCTTCAACCTGTTCGAATGAAGTGACAAGCGGTTGGTTATTCTGCCATGACAAAGTCATGAGTCCTGAATGATTGCCTCCTGAGACAGTCTTGAGCGTATCGCCGGAGAGTTGGTACCAGAAGACCCAGAAGTCGCCCCAGACGCACGAATCAGTCTCGTAGACCATCATGAGCGTAGGGATGCAGATGTCAGCTTGCCGGTAAGATGGTGCGATTTCGCGGAGGAGGTAATCGGTGATAGCTGCTCGTACGGCTTGCTCCTTGCGGTTATTGGCGATATATCGGATACAATCGGCCTTGTGTTCGTCGAAATCAGCGATGAGCCATTTGCCTTTGACGCGCTCCATATACAGGGTGTGATTTTCTATGTCAGTGTTTTCATCGAAAGAGCCGTCTTCCCATTTTTGGCGGACTTGGATGGTGGCAATAGCATGGGTGGCGTCTAATTGTTGGACTTCCGTCACAGTGTAATCGGCGATTGTTCCTCCGTTTCCTGTGACGAAATAATACAACCACTCGTGATCCATGGCCTCATGTTGTGGCAAGCGGTAGAACATGGTGTCGAGAAGGGCATAGAAATCGTCGGTCATATAGTCTTTGGATGCCTCGAGCAGCTCGTGGTCAGGGATGTATTGACACAACTCGGCAGCGCGTTGGCGGAGTTGTTGCTCAGAAGTGCTGCAACCGGTCAGTGACATGGCGGTTAGGAGGAGAATGGGGATAGCTTTTTTCATAATGTTTGTGGTTTGTAGTTTGTGGTTTTATATTCTTTGTGCGTGGAGGGAGATGTCAATTTGCTCAGAGCGTGGAACCCACTCGGAATAGACTTGCGCGGCCGTTTCAGAGTCGTTGCGTGAGAGTGTGTGTAAATAGTGATACATTGGTTGGCCGGTCTCGTTAGGCAGTAAAGTCAAGCGGCAGGCGAGAGTGTCTCCGAGGAAAGTCTCTTTGAGCCAATGGATAGTCAGGCAACGGATAGCATACCCATCCAAGAAGGTCTCGCCCGCCGACTGCATGGCGATATTGAGGTAGGTGCGGTTATTGACATGTCCATTGAAATCAAGGTTAATGGGATTGACCTGGTGCGCGAATTGCTGGAGTTGTATGCCATCGGTAGCGAATCGGCGTTTTTTATGGGTATCGGATGTCATTTCGGGCAGCACGGGTAGTTGCGGCTGAATAGGCGTCAGTGGTGCGAGACGATGTGTCTCGGTGTCGAGCAGCGTCCAACATCCGAAGCCACGCGCCAATTCTACGCCATCCGCTCTGCGCACGCGGAACTCAGCATAAATGCGTAGTGTGCCTACTTCGCTATTCCAAACGGTTACATCGATATCATCAGACCATAGTGCGGTCTGCTCTTCAAACCATGCATTGAACTCCGTCGTTACCCAGATGCGGTTTTGTTTAATGACATCAAAAGCGGCAAGGTTCAGGCACGACATATATCGCGCCAAACAATCTTGGTAATAGAGCAGGACGGCAGTGGGTGTCATTCGGTAGCGCGTGTCTATATCCGCCGCTGTGAGAGAATAACGGTGAGTGTAAGAGTTCATGATTTATTGGTTTGTAGTTTGTGGTTTGTAGTTTGTCGCTTGGAGGTATTTTTTGTTGCAGCTCTGCCGGCTTTGGTCATCAGTCCTCTGCGTTGTAGATCACGGCAGCGCTGTTTGTTCAATTGGGTCCAATGGCTCCTCTTGCGGCGCGGAGAAAGACGTTGTGCGAGACGCCCATCCGGTAATCGCTTGAGTGTGCTGTCAATCCAACCAAAGCAAAGCGCCTCTTCCACGACATCGATATACGACAAACAAGGAAGTGCTGACTGCTTTGCCTTATACATCGCCACCCAACACTCTTTCGCCGTAGCGTGATTGGCTTCTAACCACTCTCGCAAATGGCGACGCTCACTATATTCCAACAAGAGAGTTATCTCCATAAATGTTTGTGGTTTGTAGTTTGTGATTTGTGGTTTATTGGATTTTGAAGACGATGGGGACTGTGTATTTGACTCTGATAGGTTTGCCGTTCTGCGAGTCAGGAGTCCATGCCGGCATGCTTTTGATGAGAAGAATGGCTTCTCTATCCAATAGGGCGTTACCGGTAGATTTGGCTGTTTCTGCGCAACAGATGCTGCCATCGGTATTAATGACAAACGAACATATTGCTCGTCCTTGGATACCCTCTTCCTTAAGAGTTGGCGGGTAGTGCAGATTCTCTTTGATATACCGGAACAGCGCTTCTTGTCCTCCAGGAAATTCGGGCATCTGTTCAACCATGGTGAAGACTTGGCCATCGTCCTGATAGTTTTCGCGGTAAGCGGATTTGTCAATAGACAACCCAGACACTTGCGCGATAAGGGGTGCTGCGCAGATGATGAAGAATAAAATAAGGCAATGTTTTTTCATACTATTTGTTATTTGTGGTTTGTGATTTGTGCTTTGACGGCGCAAAGGTAGTGTTTTTTCGGCAAATACGCAAATAATTGACAAAAAATTTGCATATATCGAGAAAAAGTAATAATTTTGCAGCGAAAATATTATACCATGAAAGAACTGAAGGAACGCATTCTAAAAGAAGGACATGTTATTACAGCGAGTAATACGGTCAAAGTAGGTAGTTTTCTGAACCATCAGTTAGATCCGGAACTGCTCATGCATTGCGCGGAAGAGTTTGTCCGCTTGTTCAAAAATCAAGGCATCAATAAAATTCTCACTATCGAAGCGTCTGGAATCGCTCCGGCTATTTTGGTGGGTTACCTAATGAAAGTGCCGGTAGTATTTATTAAGAAAGGTAAGCCGAAGACGGTGGATGCATCCTGGGAATCGTGGGTGTGGTCATTCACACGTGCGGATAACACGACGGTGTGCATTGACCGTGCGTATCTCACGGCAGAAGACAAGGTTTTGTTTATAGACGATTTCTTAGCAGACGGTCACGCTTCGGGTTGCGCGATAGACCTATGCCGTCAGTCGGGTGCTAAGCTAATTGGAATGGGTTTTCTCTGTGAGAAAGGATTCGCCAAAGGTGGTCAGTTCCTGCGCGACCACGGCATTACCTATCACGCTCTTGCGACTATCACGCGTCTTAATCCTGACAACACGATGGATGTGGAGGGGTAGTCGTGTGTCTATGCGCGCGCGGTAATGTATAGGGAAAGCGTGCGATTCGTTCTTACATGCGATATTTGCGATTTGAGATAGGGGTGAAAGTTCCACCGACATTTATACTAAAAAGCACAAAAATCGCTTAAAATTGAAAAAAAGTGGCAAAAAATTTGCATATATCAAAAAAATGCACTACTTTTGCCGCGAAATTCCGTATTGCGGGTTTGTTGAAAACTGATAACAAATAAAAGCATTATACAATGGACAACGAAAACGAAAAAGATTTAGAGCAAACGAATGGTCAGCCTGAAGGACTGAATGTGGAAGGTCTGGACATGACTGAACATGACAAGATTATTCCCGTCAAGATTGACGAGGAAATGCGTAAGTCGTACATCGACTACTCAATGAGTGTCATCGTGAGCCGTGCGCTGCCGGATGTGCGCGACGGATTTAAGCCTGTGCAACGCCGTGTGCTGTTCGGCATGAATGAGTTAGGCGTAAGCAGCGACAAACCGACAAAGAAGAGTGCCCGTATCGTCGGTGACGTTATGGGTAAATATCACCCACACGGTGACAGTAGTATCTACGGAACGTTGGTGCGTTTGGCACAGCCATGGAACATGCGCTACTGCCTCGTAGATGGTCAAGGTAACTTTGGTAACGTGGACGGTGATGGCGCTGCGGCTATGCGTTATACGGAAGCTCGTTTGAGCAAGCTGGCTGAAGAGATGCTGCGCGACATTGAGAAAGACACGGTGGATATGGTGCCTAACTTCGACGACAGTCTGCGTGAGCCGGCAGTATTGCCTTGTCGCTTCCCGAACTTGCTGGTTAACGGTGGTACCGGTATCGCTGTCGGAATGGCGACGAACATGGCTACCCATAACCTCGGCGAAGTGATTGACGGCTGCGTGGCTTTTGTTAATAACCGCAAAGCACGTATCGCAGACCCGACGGTGGAAGATATAACCGTTGAGGATTTGATGGAGTATGTGAAAGCTCCTGATTTCCCGACAGGTGGTACTATCTACGGCTATCAGGGCGTGAAAGACGCTTTTGAAACGGGACGTGGACGTATCGTCATTCGTTCTAATGCCGACATTGAAACAGATGCTAACGGTCGCGAGAAGATTGTGGTAACCGAGTTGCCTTACGGCGTGGTTAAGTCCGACCTCGTAAAGAAAATCGGTGACCTGGTGAGCGACAAGAAGATAGAAGGTATCTCTGATATCAGCGACCTGAGTACACGTGATATCCGCCTTGTGATAGAGGTGAAACGTGATGCTAACGCGCAGGTAGTCCTTAATAAATTATATAAGTTCACCGAGCTGCAATCATCCTTCAGCGTGAATAACATCGCGTTGGTACATGGTCGTCCAATGTTGCTGAACTTGAAAGACCTGATTGGTAACTTCGTTGACCACCGAATGGACGTTGTTACTCGTCGTACACGCTACGAGTTGCGTAAGGCAGAAGAGCGTGCGCATATATTAGAAGGATTAATCATCGCCGTTGATAATATCGACGAAGTAGTTCGTATTATTCGCGCCAGCCGTACTCCGGCAGATGCACAAACGAACCTCGAAGCACGCTTCAATCTGGATAACCTGCAATCGAAAGCTATTGTTGATATGCGTCTAAGCGCACTTACAGGCTTGCGTATCGATGAGTTGAAGAACGAGTATCAGGAGTTGGAGAAACTGATTGCGCACTTGAACGAGTTATTGGCAAACGAAGTGATGCGTTACGACGTAATCAACGAAGAGTTGCTTGAGATTAAAGACAAATATGCAGACGAGCGTCGCACGCAAATCGTGAAGATGGCAACCGAGTTCAATCCGGAAGATATGTACGCCGATGACGATATGGTTATTACCATTTCTCACCTCGGTTACATCAAGCGTACTCCGCTGACTGAGTTCCGTCAACAATCACGTGGCGGTATCGGTTCCAAAGCTGGTTCTGCTCGTGACACGGACTTCATTGAGAAAGTATATCAAGCATCGATGCACTCTACGATGATGTTCTTCACCGAAATGGGACGTCTGTATTGGCTGAAGGTTTACGAGTTGCCGGAAGGTAACAAACAGTCGAAGGGACGTGCTATTCAGAACATGATTAACATCCAGAAGGAAGACAAAGTGCGCACGTGTATCAATGTCAAGGGTCTGAATGATGCTGACTATGTACAAAATCACTATCTGATCTTTGTGACGAAGAACGGTTTGATGAAGAAGACGACGCTCGAGGCTTATTCTCGTCCTCGCACCAACGGAATCATCGCTCTCGGTCTGCGTGATGGCGACGAATTGATTGGCGTTACGCTTACCGATGGACAGAGTGAGATGTTAGTGGCTTCGTATAACGGTAAAGTGGTTCGTTTCAACGAAGGCGGCGTACGTCCGATGGGTCGTGGTGCAAGCGGCGTGAAAGCAATTACTTTGGAAAATGATGGCGAAGATCGCGTGATTGGCACACTTTGTGTAGAGAAAGGAACAGAGAAGACCATTCTCGTAATTTCGGAGAACGGGTTCGGTAAGCGTACGCCTGTTGACGACGAGGAAGGTAATCCTATCTATCGCGTAACGAACCGTGGCGGTAAGGGTGTTAAGACTATCGAGATTACCGATAAGACCGGTCACTTGGTAGGCATTGAAGCCGTAACGGATGATGATGACCTGATGCTCATGACAAAGTCCGGCACCGCAATTCGCATGGATATATCGACCATTCGTCAGACGGGCCGCGCAGCACAAGGTGTTAAACTCATCGAGTTGCAGAAACGTAATGATACTCTCGTAAGCGGCTGTATCGTTCCGAAAGAGGAAGAGTCCGCAAATGATGAGAATGGTGAGAATGAAGAAAATGGTGAAATAATTAACGAAAACCAAGAATAATATGAGAAAAGCATTATTGATGGCAGCATTGGTGCTGATAAGCGCTGGCTGCATGGCACAAAAAGGTAACGTAAACAAGGCAAAGAGTCTGATTCTGTCCGAAGATCCGGATTATGACCAAGCTCGTCAACTCATTGGTGCTGCCTTGGCAAACGAAGAGACCAAGGACCAAGCCAATACATGGTTTGTAGCAGGTCTTATCGGTTACCAACAGGATGTTCAAGCAAACCGCATGGCGCTTATCGGTCAGGCGATTGACCAAGATAAGATTGGTCAGGGCATCATGGAGAGCTATGACTACTGGATCAAAGCAGACCAAATCGCCATGACTCCGACACTGGACAAGAAAGGTCGTGAAGTAGTGGATACCAAGACTCGCAATAACATTGCGAAAAAGATGTTGGAATACTATCAGAACCAAGAATTTGTCAAGTATGGTGTTCATCTGAACGAACAGCGCGATTTCAAGGGCGCATACAACGTGTTTATGCGTCACCTGACTATGCGTGACCTGCCGATGATGCAAGATGAGAAACTGCTTGCTCAGATGCCGAAAGATACCATTTATCAGCAGTATGAGTACTATGCAGCTCTGTTCGCTATCCAGGCTAAGTTGCATCCGGAGGCAATCGCTGTGCTGGAAGATATGAAAGGCGGTGACTTCGAAGCTATCGCTATCAACCAGTTCCTCTATCAGGAATATATGGAAGAAGTGAAAGATACTGCCAATGCAGTACGCGTGCTGCAAGATGCAATGGTTCGCTTCCCGCAAGAGCCTTGGTTCCTGCAGAACTTAATTAACTACTATATCTTCTCCAAGCAAGAGGACAAAGCAATTGAGTACCTGATTCAAGCTATTGAGCGCGAACCGAATGTGGCTGAGTATCATCTGATTAAAGGTAACCTCGATGCTAATCAAGGCAATAACGATGTTGCGCTTGCAGACTACGACCGTGCGCTGGAAATCAATCCTCAATTGGCAGAGGCATATGCTGGCAAAGGCCGTGTGTTCTACAACCAAGCAGGTAAGATTATTGAGGACGCTGCTTATATCCAAGACGCTAAAGCATACAAGGCTGCTCTCAACAACGCAAGCGAAAAGTTGAAAGAGTCGCTGCCGTTCTTCGAGAAAGCGCTTGAAGTAGCTCCTGAGAACCGTGAATATATGGTTATCTTGAAAGGTATCTACTATCGTCTGCATATGGATGAGAAGTACGAGGCAATGCAAGATAAACTGAATAACTAAGTGGGTAGGATTTTAGCTATAGACTACGGTCAGAAACGTACAGGATTAGCCGTTACGGATATACTCCGCATAACGGCTAATCCATTGCTTACGATTGAGACGAAAGCCTTGCAAGAGTGGCTGATAGCCGAGTTGGCGAAAGGTGAGATAGACAGGGTTGTGATAGGTCATCCTACTCAACTCAACGGCGAAGACAGTGACTCTATGCGTTTTATTCGGCCCTTTATGGGCTGGTTCAGGAAACAATTTCCTGCAATTCCACTGGTTGAGTACGACGAACGCTTTACGTCGACGATAGCTCATCAGGCTATGATTGCCGGAGGAATGAAGAAGAAAGATCGTCGCGACAAGGCTGTAGTGGACAAAATAGCTGCGTGTATAATTTTGGAAGATTACTTGACGACATTATGATACTACCGATTTATTTATATGGACAAGCTGTGCTTCGCAAACCGACAGAAGAAGTGGAGCAAGGGACAGTAGATATAAAACAACTCGTCGCGGATATGCAAGAGACTCTTACTGCCGCGGAAGGTTGTGGTCTTGCTGCACCGCAAATAGGCAAGTCGCTGCGGCTCTTTATCGTGGATGGAACTGAACTTGGCGAAGATTATCCCGAGTGTGTGGACTTCAAGCAAGTGTTTATCAATCCTGAGATTATTGATGCTTCCGACGAAACTGTTTCCTACAGCGAAGGATGTCTTTCTTTGCCCGGTATTTCTGAGAATGTGGTGCGTCCAAAGACCATCACTATCCGCTATCAGGATGCCGATTTTAAGTGGCATGAGGAGACTTTTACCGACTTCAAAGCACGTATTGTGCAACATGAATACGATCACCTTGAAGCGCACGTTTTCACCGACCGTATTTCGCCTATTCGCAAGCAGTTCGTGAAAGGTAAACTAACTAATATTGCCAAAGGCAAAACCGTAGCGCGATATAAATACAAGCACTGATGGATTGGTTAAATGTGATAGTGATGGGCATCGGTTTGGCGATGGATTGCTGTGCAGTTTCAACTGTGCAGGGGCTCCTTCATCGCAGATGGCATCCTCGGGCTGTTCTGATGGCTACTATCTTTGGTCTTTTTCATATGGGAATGCCTATTATAGGCTATTATGCCGGCACACTGTTTGTCGATTTTATGCGTGTTTATGCTCCGTGGATAGCACTCGGTTTGCTGGGCTTCCTTGGTGTAAAGATGATTTGGGAATCCTATCATGAAGACAAGGAGGTGGAGAAACACGCTAACTGGCGATTAAGTAATCTGCTTCTTTTGGCAGTTGCGACGAGCGTGGACGTGTTAGCAACCGGTCTGTTGTTCGTACCTTATCCCGAATGGCTTTATCCGTCTGTTGTGACGATTGGCGGTATCACGGCCTTATTCTCTTTAGGTGGTTATCTGCTTGGCGTGTACGTAGGCAAACTGAAGATAAACATGGAACTGATAGGCGGTTTGGTGCTTATCGGCTTGGGTGTAAAGATTTGTATTGAAGGTTTATGTTCCTGATACAAAATACATTAGTCAGTCTGGATGTTATAGAAAAGGAGTTCTGTTGCGACTTGGATACCTGTCGCGGCTGCTGCTGTATTGAAGGTGATGCGGGTGCTCCTGTTTCAGATGAAGAAGTGGCAGAGATTGAGCAAATCATGCCTATCTTGCTTCCGGATATGACCAAAGAAGCACGAGCTGTGGTGGAGAAACAAGGGATTTCTTATCTCGATCCTTCCGGCGAGCGCGTGACGTCTATTGTCAACGACAAAGATTGCATCTTTGCGCGGACGGATCATAATGGTTGGTGCTATTGCCTTATCGAGAAAGCCTATAATGCCGGCAAAATAGGGTTTAAGAAACCTATATCATGCCACCTCTATCCGATTCGTCTGACGCGGGTAGGGAACTATACAGGAGTGGAATATCATAGATGGGATATCTGTCACTGTGCCAGACAATTAGGTAAAAAGAAACATATACCGTTACATCAGTTTCTGCGTGAACCGTTAGTGCGTCGCTTTGGCGAAGCATGGTACGCCGAACTGGAATTAACGGCCAGCGAATGGAAGAAACAATGCGAGCAGAAATAATTACAATAGGTGACGAGTTGCTTATTGGCCAAGTGGTGGATACCAATTCGGCTTTTATGGCGCAGGAACTCAATAAGGTAGGTGTTGAAATTTACCAAGTAACTTCCGTTCACGATGATGGTGAACATATCCGCCGAGCGGTTGCTGAGTCGCTGTCGAGAGTTGACATTGTGATCACAACAGGTGGTTTGGGTCCGACTAAAGATGATATTACGAAGCATGTGTTGTGTGATTTCTTTGGCGCCAAATTAGTGCCATCTTGCGATGTGGAACAGCATGTTAAGCAATTGTATTGTAATCGTCCTGACGTATTGAACCGTCTTACCGAAACGCAGTGGCTTGTGCCGGATAAATGTACAGTATTGCCCAATAGAGTAGGTTCGGCGCCATTGATGGTTTTTGAGCAAGATGGCAAATTGTTATTCTCACTTCCAGGTGTGCCGTACGAGATGGAAGTGGCTATGATTGAGCAGGTTATGCCGTATCTGGCCAAGCATAGACCTACTAACGAAACGATTATTCATCGTACTATTCAGGTAGCAGGCATTCCGGAATCTGCTTTGGCGATACATATTGAACAATGGGAAGATGCTCTGCCTGGAACGATGCATTTGGCTTACTTGCCTAAAGATGGCATTATTCGCTTACGCTTAAGTGGTTACTTTGATAAAAACGATACCACAGCAGAACAGCAAATCAATGTGCAAATAGCCAACTTGGAGGCACTTGTGGCGGAATGGCTGATTGCCGTTGAGGATCAACCGCTTGAGGTGGTTGCCGGTGAATTACTCAAAGCCAAAGGTGCCACTATCTCCACGGCTGAAAGTTGTACGGGAGGTAAGTTGGCTTCGCTTCTTAATAAGCACGCAGGTAGTTCCGAGTTTTACTATGGTAGTGTAGTTGCCTATGACAATTCCGTTAAGCAGCGTATCTTAAGCGTATCTAAAGCGTATCTTGAGCAGTATGGTGCAGTAAGCGAACAGGTAGTGACACAAATGGCGGAAGGTGCTCGGCGTGTTTGTGGCACCGATTATGCGATTGCTACTTCGGGTGTCGCTGGGCCCTCTGGAGGCACGAAAGACAAACCTGTCGGAACCGTGTGGATAGCCGTTGCTACCCCTGATGCTGTTTATAGCGAATTGCTGCACTTAACCGGTTCCCGTGACCAAATAACTACCCGCGCATGTACAAAAGCGCTGACAAAATTAATAAAATATTTGCGGGATTAAAAAATAATTTGTACTTTTGCGCGCTAATTTGAATAAATGTGTACTTAAACTAAATAATGATATGACAACGAAAGGTAAAATTATCGGCTGGACAACAGCTATCTTAGTAGTCGCTTTGGCTGCATTTATTTTCATTAAGTTCTGCTTTGTTTATAGCGAAGGAATTAATGAGGGTGACATCAACTACTTCCAAAAAGAGGGTTTTATTTTTAAGACCTATGAGGGAAAAATGATTCAGACCGGTTACAATTCGAAGAACTCGAATGCAACTATTCAATCTAACGAATTCAAGTTCTCGGTTGCTGACGAGAAAGTGGCAAATGAGATTGACCAGCGTTCCGGTCGTCAGATTAAACTGCACTGGAAACGCTATCTCGGTACATTGCCTTGGCGTGGCAATAGTCAGTTTATCGTAGATAAGATTATTGAGAATGATGCTCCAGTAGCGCCGAAAGAGGATAATTTGCTGGATGTTCCAATGCAATAATAAATATTTTTAGGTAAAAAACATAATGATACAAACTAATTTTATTGACACTTTGCGTAACTCAATCCTGGACAACTGGGATGACTACGCATTCACCGATTATGGTACATCGAATTCGATGACTTATGCAGATGTGGCGACTCAGATTGAGAAGTTACACATTTTATTCCGCACCTGTGGTATTGAAAAGAACGATCGTATTTCCCTGATGGGTAAAAATACGAGCAGTTGGACAACAACTTATTTGGCAGCAGTCACTTATGGCGCTATAATTGTGCCGATTCTGCAAGACTTCCGCGCTAATGATGCCTTGCACATCATCAACCACTCTGAGTCCAAACTTCTCTTTATTGCTGAGTCTCTGTATGAGAATATGGATATAGATCAAATGGAGCAAGTGGTGGGTGTATTCTCGCTTAACGACTATGAGCCTTTGGCAACTGCGCCGAGCATTGAACATACAAAAGTAACAGTTAGTGCCGTGCTCGAAGAGTTCAAACGTCTTCATCCGAAAGGTCTGAAGAAAGATGAAATTCACTACACCGAGAAGACGAACAAAGATCTTGCAGCTTTTGTTTATACCTCAGGTACGACAGGTTTCTCGAAAGGTGTGATAACATCTCTAAATGCCTTGGCCGGTAATGTGCAATTCTGCTGCGAAGCGGGTGTGACTCACAAGGGTAGCCGTCATGTGGTATTCCTGCCGTTAGCGCACTCTTTCGGTTGCGCGTTTGACTTCCTCAGTAACTTCTGTGCCGGTGGCCATTCTTGGTTAGTAGGTAAGACTCCGTCTCCGAAAGTATTGATGCAAGCGTTTGCCGAAGTAAAACCTACTTGTGTGCTGACTGTACCTCTCATTTTGGAGAAAATATATAAGAACAAGGTTGTTCCTCAAATATCCAAACCGCCTGTAAGTTGGGTGATGAAAGTGCCTTTCTTGGATGAGGTTGTACTCTCTAAATTACGCCAAGCGTTGTTAGACGCATTCGGCGGCTGTGTGGACCAAGTAATTATTGGTGGTGCTCCACTTAACCAGGAAGTTGACTCCTTCCTCAAACGTATTCGTTTCCCGTACACTGTGGGATATGGTATGACCGAATGCGCTCCACTTATTTCTTACGTGAACTGGAAAGACTATAAGTTACAGAGCTGCGGTTACCCGTTACCTAATCTTATGGAAGTGCGCGTAGAAGATAAGAACGAGCAAGGTATCGGCGAACTGCAAGTACGCGGTGAGAACTTAATGAACGGTTATTATAAAAATGAAGAGGCTACACGTCTTATCTTCACGAAAGACGGCTGGCTCAAGACAGGTGACCTTGGTTACTTGGACGAAGATGGTCTCATTTTCATTAAAGGCCGTGACAAAAACATGATTCTTGGTCCTTCCGGTCAAAATATCTTCCCGGAGGAGATAGAATCTATCCTCAATAACATGCCTTATGTCATGGAGTCTCTTGTGATGCAACGTGGTGACCAGATTGTAGCTCTTGTTTGTCCTGACTTCACGGCAGTTGATGCGGATCACTTGACTCAAGAAATGGTTGAAGCTGCCATGGAGACTAACCGTCGTAATCTCAATGCGCAAATAGCTTCCTATGAGCAAGTAGCTAAAGTTGAAGTGTATCCGCACGAGTTTGAGAAAACTCCAAAGAAATCAATTAAGCGTTTCCTCTATACTCACCAAGATTAGTTATCAACCTAACAAAACCAAATAAACACGACTATGTTGACATCAGATCAAGACAATTTAGTAAAAATGTATCAGCGCTCCTTCCAAGACAACTGGGACAGAGAGGCGGTTACTGATTATGGCACGTCTTTTACGCTCACATACGGAGAAGTAGCGGCGCAAATTGCTCGTCTGCACTTGCTGTTTAGACAGTACAAAATCAGAAAAGACGACAAGATAGCCGTGATGGGCAAAAACTGCAGTAACTGGGTTATTGTATATCTTGCCACTGTGACCTACGGAGCTATAATTGTGCCTATTTTGCACGACTTCAAAGCTAATGATGCGCAACATATTACCAATCACTCGGGTGCTAAATTGTTGTTCGTTTCCGACCTTATCTGGGACGGAATGGATTTGGACCAACTCGAGGAGATTAAGTCGGTTTATTCGCTACAGAACTTCAAATTGCTGGCTCGTACGCACAAAGAGTTTACGTGGCAGGATGTAGAAGACCTCTTCCAAAAAGAATATCCGAACGGTTTCACTAAAGAGAATGTAGTGTATGATGACCGTGATAATGGCGAAGTGGCTTCTATCAACTATACTTCCGGTACGACAGGCTTTTCAAAAGGTGTTATCACTCCGTGTAATGCTCTTGCCGCACAAGTGAAGTTCTTTGGAGAGTCCGGTTACCAGTATCCGGGTTGCCGTCATGTCGCTTTCTTGCCGTTAGCTCATGCTTATGGTTGTATAGTGGACTTCCTTGGTTCGTTGGCTCATGGTGGTCATACGTACTTTATCGGTCGTACTCCTTCTCCGAAATTGTTATTGCAAGCCTTTGCGGAAGTAAAGCCGACCGCTATCGTTTCTGTGCCTCTTATTGTGGAGAAGATATATAAGAAGCAGATAGCACCTCAGATTGCAAAGGCACCGGTTAGTTGGGTGATGAAAGTGCCTTTCTTGGATGAAGTAGTGCTCAGTAAGATTCGCCAGCAACTCATCAATGCCTTTGGTGGAGAGTTCAAGCAACTTATCCTTGGTGGCGCTCCGCTTAATGCAGAAGTAGAAGCATTCTTCCGTCGTATTAAATTCCCGCTGACTGTAGGATATGGTATGACTGAGTGTGCTCCGCTTATTACCGTTTCTTTCTATCCGGAGGTTCGCACCTATTCATGCGGTAAGATCTTGGAAGGGTATATGGAAATGCGTATTGCGGATCCGAACGAAGATGGTATAGGTGAAATCCAAGTGCGCGGTGAGAACTTGATGTATGGTTATTACCGCAACGCGCAAGCAACTGCAGACACGTTCACGAAAGACGGCTGGTTGAAGACCGGTGACCTTGGATATATCGATAAGGATGGCTTCCTCTTTATCAAAGGCCGTAATAAGAGCATGCTTCTCGGTCCGAACGGACAGAATATCTATCCGGAAGAGATTGAGACGAAACTCAACAATATGCCCTATGTGCTCGAATCATTGGTTATTCAGCAGAAAGACGGTTCGCTGGTAGCACTCGTTTGCCCGGATTACGATGCAGTTGATGCTGTAGGTCTTGACCACGAGGCTTTGGACGAAGAGATGGAGAAGAATCGCCGCGACCTCAATGCGCAGATAGCCGCGTACGAGCAAATTAATAAAATTAAACTCTTCCCGCACGAGTTCGAAAAAACGCCGAAGAAGTCCATTAAACGCTTCTTGTATACTTCGCTGGAGGAGGCATAATATTCATATTAATTGTTCTTTATCCGTTGAACTTAGCGATAGACCAAGGTAATTCGCGCACCAAAGTCGCACTCTTTAACGACGAGGGACGCATTGTGAAGAACTTTATCTACAAGTCCTTCGCTGCCTCGGATATAGAGAAACTCTTCTCGCTTTATCCTATTTCGGATAGTATCATCTCGTCCGTGGTAAATATCGAACCGGCTGTTGTTAATGCGCTCAATCGTCTTTCGAAGCACTTTGTGCTTTTTGACCATTTTACGCCAGTTCCCATCCGCAACGGATATAACTCTCCCGAGACACTCGGCCAAGACCGTCTTGCTGCGGCTGTTGGTGCTGCATATCTTTGCCCGAAACAGAATATTCTGATTATTGATGCAGGTTCGGCTATTACCTATGATTTTGTTTCGGATGAGGGCGAATTTGTTGGTGGTAATATTGCTCCTGGTATTAAGATGCGGCTCACTATGTTGCATCGCATGACAAAGAAACTGCCGCAGGTTGAAGTGGAAGAGAATGAACTGCTTCCGCTATTTGGCAAGACAACCCGCGACGCTATAGCTGCTGGAGTCATCCGCGGTATTGTTTACGAAGTAAAAGGGTATATTCGTTCCCTCAATGCCCAACTGAAACAACTGACGGTTATGCTTACCGGAGGAAATGCACCCTTTATTGCCAATAACAGCCGCAATACCTCTTTTCAATTAGAGAAGAATCTCGTTCTCATCGGCCTTAACCAAATCCTTGAATACAACAAGAAGTAGTACGTTTGTTACGGTAGGATCTCGGTGAGCATACATTGAGCATACATTCAGCATACATTGAGCATATATTGTGATCTGGGGGGCAAGTGTAGTGGAAATGTAAAGGAAAAGAAAAGTAAAATAATAATAAAAAGTGCAGAAAAATGAAAAATCTGCACTTTTTTTGTGCAAATGTTTGCATATATGCAAAAAAAGCAGTATTTTTGCAGGCTGAAATAGAATGAACAAATATTTACGTTACATATTGCTGTTAAGCTGCGTGCTGTTGCTGCTGCCGATTTTTGCGCAAAACAACACGTCTTCTCCATTTTCCTGTTACGGTTTGGGTGATATAAATGACAATGTATCAAACGCTTACCGTGCCATGGGTAGCGTAGGTATAGGAATGCGTAATCGCAAAGTGATCTGTGCTGCTCAGCCTGCATCTTATACCGGTGGCGATAGTCTTACTTTTATGTTCGATTTGGCCGCAAGTGTATTGTGGACGCGTTATGGTGATGCTTCCGGTGTTAAGAATAAAGCCAATGGTAATCTGGAATATATTTCGCTTCAGTTCCCTTTGTATAAGCGCTGGGTTGCTCTGAGCGCCGGCCTATTGCCTTATAGTAGTGTGGGGTATAATATCATGCTTCGTGATTCCCTTAAGTCCGATTACCATTATACTCAGACATTTTATGGAAATGGCGGTATTAGTGAGGTTTATGGCGGTTTGAGTGTCAATTTATTTGACTGGGTGGCATTGGGTGCGAATGTTTATTACATGTTCGGTGATGTAGTTAATTCGCGCAGTTTAACTTTTGATGAGGGGGCTGTGAATGGTGTTGTGCAAGCTTCTGAGTTTAGTGTCAGCAGCGTTCGTTTCCGCGAAGGATTGCAGTTGTTCCACACATTTGGTAAGCACAATATTGTGTTAGGTGGCGTATTTGAGAATAAGCGCACTCTTAAATGTGATTATACAGTAGCCGAATCCACGCAGTTAGATACTGTATGGGTAGCCCAGGATGTAACGCAGGTTCCGATGATGTTCGGTGTAGGTGGCTCTTATACGTGGGATAACCGCTTAACGGTGGCTTTTGATTTTTCCCGCTATTATTGGTCCAAGACTACGAATCTTTTGAATGATTTTGACGAACTGCGTGACCGGAACAAGTATGCTTTTGGTGTGGAATATCGTCACAATCCTATTGGCCGCAATTATGCTGAACGTATGTTTTGGCGCGTCGGATGTAATGTAGCGGATTCTTACATTAAGCAGATTACAGTACCTGATTACCAAGTGAGCATAGGCTTTGGATTTCCTTTGCGTAACGCGGGAACGGTGTTTAATGCTACGATAGAATATGGACATCGCGGAAGTGCAGTCAGTTTGCAGGAGAATTACCTTCGTCTGACAATCAATGCGTCTATCTGTGAAAACTGGTTCTTTAAGCGCCGACTATAGTTTGGCACGGTTTTTGAAGAACTGAAAAATGAGAGTTAAGAAATTTTTAATATCTACGATTATGAAAGCAAGAAATTTGATTTTGATTGCGCTGTGTGCAGCTATTCCTGCGCTTGCTTGCGCAAAGAAGCCGAAAGTAGAAGCTGCTCCTGCGGTGGAAGAAACTCCTGCAGTAGTTGAGGAAGAACCGGTAATCACTGAAGAGTGCTTGATGAACATCTCCCTCTTCAACGAGAGTGTAAAGAACAAACAGTACCAAGATGCTTATAATCCTTGGTGGGCTGTGTACACCACTTGCCCGAACGCCAATAAGGTTATTTACACCAAGGGTTTGGATGTAGTAGAGTACATGTACAATCAAGCAACGGATCCGGCAGAAAAGGATCGCTTCCGCAATCTTGCACTTGAGCTCTGTGACAAACGAATCAAATACTTTGGTGATGATCCTCGTTATCCGAAAGCATATATTCTGGGTCAAAAGGGCGTAGAGTACTGCAAGTACTTCCCTGAGGATGAAACCAAAGAGAAAGCATATCCGTGGCTGAAAGAGTCTGTTTTAGGTATGGGACAAAAATCACAGGTATCCGTTCTGACCAAGTTGGCAGAAGTGAGCTATGCACTATATAAATCCAATCCTGATAAGTACGGAGAACAATTCCTCTCTGATTATTCGAAGGTGTCGGAACTGCTGCAAGCTATTTCCAAAGATCCGACCAACAAGAGTGCTTCTGTAGCCGGTCAGCAAAAGGATTATGTGGACAATTTGTTCGCTATTTCCGGTGCTGCTGATTGCTCCAAATTGGACGAGATCTATGCAGAGATTGTGAATGCTAACCTGAATAACCTCGAAGAGTTGCTTAAGTACATTCGTCTTTACAAGCGCGTGAACTGCACAGAGTCTGATGTTTATTTTGCTGCCTCTGAAGCCGCTCACAAGTTGCAACCGAGTGAAGAATCTGCCGTTGGTTGTGCGAAAATGTGCATGAAGAAAGGTGATTGGCGTGGTGCAATTGCTTATTACAACGAGGCGTTGAGTATTGATGAAGCTTCTGAAGATGATGGTCTGGAAGATAACGCTGACTATCTGTTCAACACGGCGTATGTTTACTTCGACAAGCTGAAGAATTATCCGGAAGCACGCTCATACTGCCGTCGCAGCTTGGAACTGCTGCCGAACCAAGGTCGTTGCTATATTCTGATTGGTTCTTGCTATGCAGCATCCAAACCATATTCGTCTAATGACTATCCTGCTGCTAAGGCTGCCATCCTGAACAAAACCGTGTTCTGGGCTGCTGTAGACCAGTTCGGAAGAGCTAAACAAGTGGATCCGTCGGTTACTGCTGATGCAGATAAACTGATTTATATGTATAGCAAATACTTCCCGACGAAGGAAGAAATGTTTGACCTGCCCAATGAATTAGGAGGTTCCACCTTTATCGTAGGTGGTTGGATAAATGAGAAAACTGTTTGTCGTCCTGCTAGGTAGTATCCTCGTATTGACTGCGTGTCATCGGGATTCTAAAATGACAGCTGATGCTGTTCTAGACCGTGCTTCCATGCCCGGTCTGGACGCGTCGGCTGTAACGACGTTAATCTCAGATTCCGGAATAACGCGCTATCGTATAACGACCCAGACGTGGCAGGTTTATGACAAGGCCGAACCCGTTTACTGGGAGTTCCCGGACGGTATCTACCTTGAGAAATTCAATTACGACTTGGAAGTTGATACATGGCTTCGTTCCGATTATGCACATTACGACGAAAGTCAGCAAATATGGGAACTTCGTGGCAATGTTCAATCCATGAATACCGACAGTGAGTTTTTCGAGACGCCGCAATTGTTCTGGAACCAGAAGACAGAACGTATCCACTCCGATTCATCAATAACCATTACTCGCGCGACATCTATCATCAAGGGTATTGGCTTTGATTCAAACCAGGAATTAACTAAATACACAATACACAATCCAACGGGAGTCTTCCCGATAAAAGACGAATAACCTATGTTAGTAGAAGGTAAATTATTAGAGGGCAAAACAGCGCTTATTACCGGTGCCGCTCGTGGTATAGGACGAGCTATCGCTCTCCAGTTCGCCGCTCAAGGATGTAACATTGCTTTCACAGATCTTGAGTTCAAAGAGCAAACAGCTAAGACACTCCACGACATTGAGCAATTAGGTGTTCAAGTTCGTGCTTTTGCATCTGATGCTGCTGATTTTGATGCTGCACATAAATTGGCAATGGACGTGCTCCAAGAGTTTGGACGGATAGATATCCTCGTCAATAATGCCGGTATCACTCGCGACACACTGATGATGCGAATGACGGAGCAGCAGTGGGACGAAGTGCTGGCTGTTAATCTTAAGTCCGCGTTTAATAATATCCATGCTGTTACGCCCATTATGTTGCGCCAACGCTCCGGCTCTATTATTTCCCTCTCTTCGGTTGTGGGACTTAACGGAAATGCAGGACAAGCTAACTATGCCGCATCAAAAGCCGGAATAATTGCTCTTACCAAATCTACTGCAAAGGAATTGGGTAGTCGCGGCATCCGTGCTAATGCTATTGCACCGGGATTTATCCTTACGCGAATGACGGAGTCTCTGCCGGAAGAGACCATAAAAGAATTCGTTAAGAGTGTACCTCTCCATCGAGGCGGTAAACCCGAAGAAGTGGCTTCCGTAGCGCTCTTCCTCGCATCCGATCTTAGTTCGTACGTAAGCGGACAAGTTATTCAAGTTAATGGCGCAATGATTTAATCTACAACTATGGACAAACAAGAACTGCGTAAGCTCATAGCCATTTGGTTTGAGGAAGATATTCGCGACGGCGATCATACGTCACTTAGTTGTATTCCATCTACTCAAATGGGATGTCAGCAACTCATCATTAAAGATACCGGTATTATTGCCGGTATTGAGGTGGCAAAAGAGATTATTAGCTATTTTGATCCGGAGTGTCGCGTAGAGCAATTCCTTCACGATGGTGATGCTGTCAAGCCTGGAGATATTGCCTTCAAAGTGTACGGAAAGGAACTAAGCCTTCTGCAAATCGAGCGCACTATGCTCAATATTATGCAGCGAATGTCCGGAGTTGCTACCACTGCCCATAAATACCAATCCCTAATTGCTGACACGGGTTGTCATGTGCTTGATACACGCAAAACCACTCCTGGGCTGCGCTATCTGGAGAAGGAAGCAGTGGCATTAGGTGGCGGTATGAACCATCGAATAGGATTATTCGACATGATCCTGCTCAAAGATAATCATGTGGACTTTGCCGGTGGTATCACAAATGCGCTTGTGCGTGCTAAAGAGTACTGCCAGACCCATAACAAACCGCTTCGTATCGAGATAGAAGTGCGTAATATGCAAGAGATTGACGAGGCGCTTGCCACTAATATCCCTGACCGTATCATGTTGGATAACTTCACGCCTGAGCGCACCAAAGAAGCTGTGGATCACATCCGTGAATGGCAGAAAACAGCTGGTCGTCACATGGAGATAGAGTCCTCCGGCGGTATTACCATTGATACTATCCGTGATTACGCACTGTGTGGTGTGGACTTCGTTTCAGTAGGAGCCTTGACGCACTCGGTTAAGTCTCTTGATATGTCTTTTAAGGCTGTGAAATAATTACAGATAGAACTCTTTCGTCAGCGCAGTATATTCGTCACTACGAGGCGAAGAATCTGACTCAATATAGAATTGGCTCTGCTCACAAGGCGAGCCTTTTCTTTTTCGTAGTTCAATAAGCAGACGCTTAACCGGTTTGCCCGGTTTTGAATAAACGTGCACTAAACGGGTAGGGAAGAATCCTGTTTTTGCTGCAAGTGTAAGAATGCCTTCTTCCGCTTCCGCGGGCAGAATAAGCGATAATGAGCCATCTTCTTGCAGTAATATCTTACTTGCATTGAGCAACTCCTCATAGCTTAACGTGTCCGTATGCCTTGCTGTTTGTCTCTGTATATTGGGATTCTTGAGCGAATCAATGAAATAGGGCGGGTTGCTCACAATGGCATCGTATCGTGCCTTTTCGAAGGCTAAATCTTGTACGGCTATTTGTCTGCATTGCAGCCGATTACTCCACTTTGAATGCACAAAGTTATCATTCGCTTGGTTAACAGCATTCTCATCTATATCAATGGCATCAATCTGCGCATCTGCAAACCGCTGCGCTAACATCAACGCTATCAGTCCGCTGCCCGTGCCGACATCCAAAACTTTACTCTTTACACCATACACCCTGCACCATGCTCCCAACAATACGCCGTCCGTGCCCACTTTCATCGCACAGCCGCCGTGACAGACTTCAAACTGCTTAAATCGAAAACAATCACTCGACATGCTCAACTACAATTTCCGTGTCCTCGCTGTGATGGTGGTGATGCTCATCTTCGCATAATATGTGTACGCCCAGATAAATGCCGTAACCTAAGAATAGCGCGGCGCAGATGTATCTAAACCATTTTTCGAAATTCTTCACTTTGGCAGTCAGCACCTGTGTATTAACGGCACTATAGCAGATGACCCATGCTAATATCAGTATAGGAAGACCTGTACCTAAACCGAAAACAATAGGAAGTATCCAGTTCATTGGTGCTGATAGCGATATAGCAGTATCTATCATCGTGAAGAAATAGATAAGACGATGTGGACAAAAGGCTATAGCAAAGAAAATCCCTAACATAAATGCCCAAAACCAACTCGACTTGTCATCTACGGTCTGCAGCCATTTACTCATGCCGTGGTCGTGATTATGGTGATGGTGTCCTACCACCAACAATAAAATGCCGCACAAAAGCATAAATACACAAAGTAAAGGTTCTCCCCAATGCTCCAACAGATGATGAATATATTCTGTCTGCGCACCTACAATAAAAGGTATTGACAGGAGCACATAAGTCACTAACTTGCCAAGAACGAACATGATTCCGGTAGTCAATACCCGACGACGGTTCTGCATCTCGCGGTCAATGTAGCTTATTGCCGCAATCGACGTAAACAGCGTGCATGGGTCTAAAATCATCAAGAAACCAAGCAATAAAGCTGTAAAAATTGCTATCATTTGATAAATATTTTCAAAAAAGTTTGCAAAGGTACAATATTTTTTGTAATTTTGCAAGCGGAAATGGAAAAAGTTTGGAAAATAGTATTATTTACGCTCTTTTTGGCGCTAATAGGATGCTCGAATAATTATAAATTGCGGCGTCAGGAAGCACGTGCAGAGCGTGAAATAGAAGAACTGACAACAGCTATCCTTGACGGAAAAGCAGATTCCGTTTGGCTCATTAGTCAGCGTTCTTCTGATATCCATTACTTCATTTTTCACGCTGGAAAGATTATCTTTTGGTCGGATAATTCGCTTACTACCCCGAACATTTTTATCCACAAATACGACTCTTGGTATAACGATCAGTTTACCAATGTCCTTTGCCGCTGTATGTGGAAGAAAGTTGACGATTATCAGATTCAGGCGGTAATTCCTATTGATTGGGAATTGAGTGAATCATCCCGCACGGAAATTGCGCGTTCTTTTTCGTACCAACCGCTTTTGGCAAATACCAATAATAAAGATACGGAGTACCATCTCTCGTCGCGCACCCGCGTACGCTTGTACCTTATATTGACTATTGTTGCTTTCTTGGCTGTGGTTATTTGGGGAATTGTGGCTATTGTGCGAGCGCGAGGATATAGAAACCTCAAGTTGAGTTACAAAATACAGTTCACAACATTGCTCGTTTTGATGATTGGCTATATATCCGTATTCATCGTTTCTGGGCGATATATTCGCAACCATTCGCAACGGAGGCAGGAAGTAGAATTGCAGCAGAAGTGTCGATTTGTTCAGACTGCCCTGCAGAATCTGTATTTCTGGGACTTCTCGCTAAACTCTGTGTCTGCTGACAACCTCAATGCCGACTTACGAGATTTGGCGTATGCTTACGAAACCGATATTCATGTTTATGGCCTTGATGGAAGGCTGATTGGCTCTTCTACGCCTTCTCTTTTTCAGCATCGTCTATTGTCCATACTCTTAGCCCCGCAAATCATGTTTTCCGGCCAATCTACTACCACCACCTGCTATTCCACTATTGGCGACATGCACTATTTGTCTGCCTATACCGAGTTCTTGAATGGTAGTTTTATGCCGCTTGGATATATAGCCGTACCGTCCTTTATTTCGGAAGAAGAAACAATACAGGAGCTTGATGATTTTCTGGCGAGACTCTTCCCGCTTTTTATTGTAGCTCTTTTGGCTGCTTTCCTGTTTTCTATTGCGTTATCCAGAGCCTTGGCTGCTCCAATCAATGCCGTTGCGGCACAAATGAGCAACCTCTCCTTGCGTGACCCTAACGCACATGTGCCTTATGCCTATAACGATGAGATAGGTCTTCTTATCGGTCAATATAATAAAATGGTGGACGAGTTAGCAAGTTCATCCAAACGGCTTGCACAATCCGAACGCGAAGGTGCTTGGAGAACGATGGCACGACAGATTGCACACGAAATCAATAACCCGCTTACGCCTATGAAACTGTCCGTCCAACAGCTTCAGCGACTCAAAGGCTCACCTAAGTTTGACACTCAATTCGATAAGGCATCATCTATGCTTATTGAGCAGATTGATAACTTATCACGAATAGCAACCTCTTTCTCAACCTTTGCTAAACAACCGCAAGTGCAAGTGTCGGAGGTGGACATCGCCCAGAAACTATGCGCTTCCGTCGCACTTTGCACCAATAACCCACAACAAATACCTATTCGCTATTTCGGACCGGAAATAGGCGTTATTGTCCAAGCCGATAAGGAGCAGATTGGACAAGTCTTCACCAATATCATACGCAATGCCGTACAAGCTATCGGTAACAAACCCAAAGGAGATATAATGGTCATTCTCAAAGACGACCCCAATAAGAACGAAGTGGAAATAGCTATCTCTGATAATGGTCCGGGAATTCCGTTAGATATACAGTCGAAGATCTTCCTGCCTAATTTCACCACCAAATCCACCGGTGCCGGATTAGGTTTGGCTATCTCTAAGAATATCGTTGAAGGCTCTAACGGCCGCCTGTCGTTTGAAACATCTCCAAACGGCACCACCTT